>CAZDQL010000101.1:0-23642 GCA_964507325.1 uncultured Planctomycetaceae bacterium
GCTGGCTTGGACCTGCGGCACCTGCGCGCTGTGCGTCAAGGGTCGCGAGAACCTCTGCACTCGCGCCCGCTTCACCGGGTACACGCTCGACGGCGGCTTCGCCGAAGCCTGCCTGGTCGACGAACGCTTCGCCTACCCCATCGAGGGGAGCGCCGGCGATTCCCAGGCGGCGCCCTGGCTCTGCGCCGGGTTGATCGGCTACCGAGCGCTGCGCATGGCCGGCGAGGCGGTTCGCGTGGGGCTCTACGGCTTCGGGGCGGCGGGGCACCTGATCGCCCAGATCTGTCGCCACCAGGGGCGCGAGGTGTACGCCTTCACCCGACCGGGGGACCGCGCGGGACAGGACTTCGCCCGGGAGCTGGGCGCGGTCTGGGCGGGGGGCTCGGACCAGGCGCCGCCGGTGGAGCTCGAGGCGGCCCTGCTCTTCGCGCCGATCGGGGCCCTGGTGCCCGCCGCCCTGCGGGCGGTGGAGCCGGGGGGCGTGGTCGTCTGCGCGGGGATCCACATGAGCGACATCCCCTCCTTCCCCTACTCGATCCTGTGGGAGGAGCGACGCCTCGTCTCGGTGGCGAACCTCACCCGCGAGGATGGGGAGGAGTTCCTCGCCCTGGCGCCGCAAGTCCCGCTCGAGACGCGGGTGCACGCCTATCCCTTGGAAGAAGCTGGACGAGCCCTCGACGATCTACGCGCCGGCCGCTTCGAGGGGTCCGCGGTCCTCGTCCCCTAGCCCTCTTCCCTCACCAACGGGCTAGCGGTCCGAAACCCACCCGCCGCCGAAACGCTGGGTTCCCTCTCCTCGGATCATTCCGAAGAGGGCGCGCTCGTGCTCGAGCACGACCTTGAGCGACGTCCCCCGAGGCACGCGTGTCACCCAGGCGGAGAACCCGCCACCGCAGCAGCCTCCGAAGCGTCCGTACTGCACCACCCGGCCTGACTCCCCGTCGAGCACCCAGAGCTTGGGGGACTTCACCAGCGGCTCGAAGGCGTCGTAGGACTCACCCGCGGTGCCGTAGAAGCCGACGTGGGGGTGGACGGTGAGCTGGTCGCCCTGCACGGCGAAGGTGAACTCCGCGCTGAGGGGGCCGCCCCACTCCAGGACCCGCTCGGCCCCGGCCGTCAACTCCACCGGCTCGAGGCGTCCCGCGGAGATGTGGGCGCTGTGGTTGCCCCGCTCCACCTGACCGGAGACGAGGTAGTAGCGTCCCGCGGGGATCGAGCCGACCCTCGGCGCAGCCAGGTCGAGGCAGATCGATCCACTCTGGAAGATGGCCGCCACCAGCTCCCCCTCGCAGCGGAAACGCGAGGTCACGTCCAGCTTCCCCAGGGGACCCTCGTAGGGGGAGCTCGACACCTTCGTGCCCCCCTCGCTCACCTCGAACCTCCTCACCGCGCCACCGACGAGGATCACCCGCGACAGGTAGGTCGCGAAGGGACGGCGACCGACGACCAGCGCGTCGCTCCCGTAGCGGTCGTGGTAGCCGTCGCCATCGGCGTCGATCAGGCGGATCCGCGTCGCGCCCAGCCGACCGGAGAGAGCGCAGCTCGGCGACCAGTCCCAATGCCCCCGACCCTTGCGCACGCGCAGGGCGTAGCGGAATCCGTCCTCGCGCACGCGCAGCTCGACGAACTCCTCGGCGCGGCTCACCCTGCGCTCCGTGGTTCCGTCGCCGTCGGTGTCGATCAGGAGCTGCCCCCGATCGTTCTGTCGGATCGCGAAGCGGTGGCTCGCCAGGGCGAGCGCATCCCCGAGGGGGCGCCACGCCTCCTCCGGCAGCACGATGTCCCAGCGTTCGATCGCCTCGTAGCGCAGCACTCCCTCCTTCACCTCGCCCTGGGCAAAGGCGCCGGACAGGGTCGCTGGTGTGCAGAACGCTGTCGCCAGAACGAGGGCGGAGATTCGCATCCGTGTAGGAGGAAGAGAGGGCGGAGCCCGGGGGGGGGGATCCCCTCCGAGCATAGGCGATCCCGGGGTTGGGTGGGAGGTCCCGCCCCCTCCCTCTCGGCTCTCTCAGCCCGACGTTCGAACGGCTTTACTGGGAACCTACACCGCTCCCTTCACCGGCCCGCTGCTCGGCGCGCCAGCGCTCGCCGTCGCGCTTCCACCACCCGAGCCAAGCCCGGTTGGTCGAACCGGGATCGACGCCGGTGAGCTGCTCCAGGGAGCGACGGATGGCGCGGCTCTCGGTCGCGTAGCCGACCTCCTTCACGCCGTGGACGCCGGCGTCGAGCACGCTCCCCTCGACCAGGACGTTCACCTGGGGATCGGCGACCGCCTGGAACATGGCCACCTCCACGTCGAAATCCTGGACGAAGGCGAACTGGCGTCCCGTGAAGATGTGACTGTGCGGGACGCGGTGGCCCGATCCCCCCTGCGCGCTCGCCAGGCGACCGATCAGGGGTTCCACCGCCGCGGGGAAGCCGAGGTTGCCCAGGGCCTGCGCCGCCTGGGCGCGCACCCGGGGGTGCGAGGAACCCATCGCCCGCACGACGGGGGCGATCACCCCCTCCTTCCCCGTTCGACGCAGGGCGAGGCACGCGCCGCGGCGCACCTCCTCGGAGGTGTCCAGCACGGCGCGGTGCAGGAGGGGCTTGACCTCCTCGCCGGGGAAGAGCCGGCGCAGGGCGTGGGCGGCGAAGGCGCGCCGCCCCACCGAGTGGACGAAGAGCTCGCGCCCGAAGAGCTCCCGCAGGCCGTCGCGCTCGCGCACGCGGGCCAGTTCCAGGATCGCCAGCTCCCGGGCGGTCGTGCCGCGCCCGGCGGCCCAGCGCCGCAGCTCGTCGGTGCTCGCGGCGACGTCCTTGGAGCGGGGGTCGACTGAGGGTGTCTGGAAGCGCAACGCGTGGGCGATCAGCGCCTCGCGCGCGGCTTCGTGCTCGGGGTCGGCGTCGAGCACGCGCTCGAGGATGCCCAGGGCTTCCTCCAGCAGTCCGCTCTCCAGGGCCCAGCGAGCGAGGGCCGCCTGGGCGTCGGGGTCTTCCCCGGCGGCCCGGCGCTGCTTCCGAAAGTCTCTCAAAGCGTCCTTCTCGAGGACGGCACGCTCGACGCCGGCGAGGGGGATCGGCCGCCAGCCGCCGGAGCGCCGGTACTCCCAGGCGTCGGCGGTCCGGCGCGTCACGGCGCGCAGGGTGGTTCCGCCCCGCAGGTGGAGGATGCGGCGCAGGGGGCGCGCGTCCGTGTCCTCGGCCTGGGCGGCGCGGGTGGGGAGGGGATCACCTTCCTGGTGGGGAGCCTGCGCGCCGGCGGTGGCGCAGAGGATCAGGAGGGCGGCCAGGGTCGCGTGAGGTTGCATCAGCACTCCAGGGGTTCAGGCCCAGGCTTCCTCGCGGAGACGTGGTGGAGGGGAAGGAACCCTGTGGGCGCCGTGTCGGACTCGGTCGTCGTTCATCGCCCTCCGCGGGTCCCATCAGGCGGGTCCCAGGGGCGCATCCATGGTAGTCGGCACGCATCCGCTGGCTTCGGACTGCGGATCCGACCGATCGAGGGCTACTCAATCGATACACGAGAGAGCCCGCCGCACCACCCGAGGGGACCCTGGATTCCCGTCGCTCGCCAGAGGATGCCGCGCCGGTCGAGCTCCGGAGTGACCGCGGGGGGGCCGGTGGCGCTGATCCAGACCTCCGCGGGCCGGGCGGCGTCGAGGAGGGGACCGAGGAAGGGGGACGGGGAGCCGTGATGGGGGAGGAGCAGCAGGTCGAGGGGCCCCCGCACCCCTCCGGCGTCGATCAGCTGCGCCAGACCGGGTCCCTCCGCGTCGCCGCACAAGAGGACCCGCCGCCCGCCGAGGGCCAGCTCAAGATGGCGCGAACCCTCGTTGTCGTTCCCCTCCCGCCCGCGCAGGAGCTTGGCGGAGAGGGTGCCCCGGGTCGGCAGCTCGAGGGCTCCGCGGGGGATGTCCAGGTGCAGCGCCGCCCGCGCACCCCTCGAGCGCACGGGACCCGCCGCCATCTGGGCCGAGAAGCGCTCCAGGAGCCAGTCCAACGCCCCGTCGTGGTCGCGTTCGGCGTGGGAGAGCACCACGGCCAGTCGCCCCACCTCCCAGCGGCGCATCAGGGGCATCAGCGCCGCCCGGGCGGTGCCCAGCCGATCCCGGGAGCCGGCGTCGAAGAGCCAGGCCCCCTCCCCCGGCGCGCGGGCGAGGACCGCGGTGCCGTGCCCCACGTCGAGGGCCCAGACCTCCAAGCCGCGGGGCGCGGAGGCCCAGGGGAGGAGCGCCGCGCCCCCCGCCAGCGCCGCCCAGCGCGCCGAACGCCGGCGCCCCGGCCCCGCGCCGGCGTAGAGGGCGCAGAGGGCCGCCGCCACGACCAGCAGCAGGGGGCGCTCCGGCAGGACCAGCGGGGTGCCCGGCAGGTGATCGGCGAGCTCCAAGAGGGAGGTGAGGCCGCGGGCGGGGAGCTCCACCAGGCTCTCGGGGCAGAGGGGAGGCAGGAGCACCCACGCCCAGCCGGCGCAGAGGAACGCCGCCAGGAAGGGCAGGGCCAGCGGGGTCAGGAGCACGCCCCACGGCGAGACCTCCCCAAAATGCCCCCAGACGATCGGCAGGGTGGCCAGCGTCGCCACCCAGGAGGCGACCAGGGCCGCCCCGAGGCCGTCGAGGAGACGCTGGGCCCCGATCCGCGCCACCTCCGGTCGCCGCCGGCCGGAGGGGCTCGTTCTCGCGAGCCTGCCCTCCCCCGGCAGGCGCGCGCGCAGGGAGCTCAGGGTGCTGCCCGTCGCCAAGAGCAGCCCCAGGGTCGCCGCGTAGGAGAGCTGCACCCCCGGCGAGCGCACGCCCGCGGGCTGCGCCAGGAGCTCGAGGAGCAGCGCCAGGCTCCACAGGGAGAGCCCGTCGACCCGCCGCCCCGCCCGGGAGCCCCGCCCCGGCGGACCGGGGAGCCTGGGGGCGAGGGAGGCCAGGGCGATCGCCAGGGCGGCGCGCGCCACCGGCGCGCCCGCGCCTCCGAGGGGGACCAGGAGCAGGGCCGCCGCGGCGCGGAAGAGCTCGGGGGCGGGGCGCAGTCGGCCGCCGCTCAGCCTCCCGACGAGGGTGGCCAGGGCCATGGCGGCGGGGCCCGCCACCAGCCAGGCGACGAGGCCGACGTGCAGCCCCGAGAGGGCCAGCAGGTGACGCGTCCCCGTGCGCGTGAAGCGGTCGATCAGGTCGTGGGGGAGGCCGCTGCGCTCGCCGAAGACCAGGGCTGCCCCCAGGCCGCGCACCGTCGGATCGCGCAGCTCCGCCACCCGCGCCAGGCCCCCCTCGCGCAGGGGGCGCACCAGGTCGCCGGGACCGAGGTGCAGGCGCGGCGGTGGGGCTCGCCGCCGCACCTCGTCCGGCTCGAGGGCGCGGCGCACCAGGCGGCCGCCCCCCGCGGGGCCGGCGCTCTCCCGGAAGGCGCGGCCCGCTCCCAGGACCTCGACCCACTCGTCGGGTCGCAGCGCCCCCTCCGGCAGGGCCAGCGGGGGCCCCCCCTCCTCCAGCCGGCCGAGGGACTCCCCCCAGCGGGTTCCCAGCTCCCGCCAACGCCCCGCGGCGGGGAGCTGGCAGAAGTCCCGGGAGCGGGGCTCGGAGCCCGCCCGTAGGGCGGAGAAGGCGCAGGCGAGCGCCAGGGCGGCCAAGCTCCAGCGCCGCTGGCCGCGCAGGAGGGGCAGCAGCGCCAGGGGCGCGAGCTGGAGGGGAACGAAGCCCCTCCAAGTGCCCCAGGCGCAGCCCAGGGTCACGGCCGCGGCCAGGGCGAAGAGGGGGCGCGGGGGGCGGCGGGGACGCTCCACTCCGCGGGGACTGCCCGAGGGGGGGCCCGGTTGCGGGGCGGTGGGGAATCGGGGGGGCGGCGCGTAGAATCACGCCCCACCATGTCCGCCAGCCACGCCGTCTTCCCTGGCACCTTCGACCCTCCGACCCTCGGACACCTGGACCTGGTGCGGCGCGCCTGCGCCCTCTTCGACCGGGTGACGGTGGCGGTCGCGCGCCACCCCATCAAGGACCAGATCCTCGATCCCGACCAGCGCCGGGCGCTCTTCGAGCGCGTCCTCGCGGCGAGTGACCTCGAGGGCCGGGTCGACGTGGTGGTCCTCGACGGG
The DNA here is from genome assembly GCA_964507325.1 of uncultured Planctomycetaceae bacterium. Taxonomy (GTDB): domain Bacteria; phylum Planctomycetota; class UBA1135; order UBA1135; genus CAZDQL01. The sequence continues at coordinate 6,056 of CAZDQL010000101.1, forward strand.
CTCCTGGTGGAGGGGTGCCGGCGGCTCGGCGCCACCGTCATCCTGCGCGGGCTGCGCGGCGGGCTGGACCTGGAGTACGAGCGTCCGATGGTGCTCACCAACCGCAGCCTGGCGGAGGAGATCGAGACGGTCTTCCTGCTCCCCGAGGCGGGGGTGGCCCACATCTCGTCCACCCTGGTGCGTCAGATCGCGCGCATGGGTGGGGACGTGTCCCCCTTCGTCCCGCCCCCCGTCACCGACCACCTGCGCGAGCTCCTGGAGGAATCCCCGTGACCGACCGCCACCCCGTCCACACCCAAGCCGCTCCCGCGGCGATCGGTCCCTACAGCCAGGCGATCGTCTGCGGCGGCCTGGTGCACTGCTCCGGTCAGATCGCCCTCGATCCGGCGAGCGGCGAGGTCCGGGGCGAGGACGTGGCGAGCCAGACGGAGCGCGCGCTCGAGAACCTGAAGGCGGTGCTGGCCGCAGCGGGCTCGGGGCTCGAGCGGGTCCTGAAGTGCAACGTCTACCTGGTCGACATGGGGGACTTCGCCGCCATGAACGCGGTCTACGAGCGCTTCTTCCCGGGTGACGCGCCCCCCGCCCGCGCCTGCGTGGCGGTGGCGGAGCTGCCCAAGGGGGTGGCGGTCGAGATCGACTGCGTGGCGACGGTCGGCTGACGGGGCGACTCAGCCCCGGGCGAGCCGCGCGAAGACCGCCCCCGCCAGTCGGTCGGCGCTGTCCTCGCCCCAGGCGAAGTAGAGCGCCGGCTCGATCAGCGCCAGCTCGTGCACCCGCGGGCGTTCCTGCGCGTCGCGCAGCAGGTCGACGCGGGCGTAGAGCAGCTCGTCCCGCGTCACCTCCTCGACCGCGGTCAGCGCCGCGCGCGCGACGCGCAGGTCCTCCTCGCGCGGCAGGGCCGCCTCGATGCGGCCGTCGAAGTCGTGGGCGATCTGCCACTCCCCCTCGTGGGGGTGGCGTCGGACCGAGTGGCTGTAGCCGCCGTCGAGGTAGACCACCGACAGGATCCCTCGCTCGCGGGCCTGGGGGGCGAGGGGGCTCAGCAGCGCGTCCCCCGTGGCGAGCACGTGCTCGAGTGCCTTCTGGCCCCGCTGGATCGCCCCGCTGGAGACCCGCTGCGCCTCCCGGTCGGCGCGAACCGAGGCGGGCTCGACCACGGCCTCCTCCCAACCGCGCGACGCCAGCTCCCGCCCCAGATCCACCGTTCGCCCCGCGGCGAAGGTCGCCCCATCGATCGTCGGCACCCCCGATCGCGCCAGCGTCGTCAAGAGCGCGTCGCGGGAGACCGCCAGGCGCAGGGTGCGCACCGGATTCCAGAGCCGGGTCAGCTCGTGGGCCCTCCCCAACCAGTGGTCGAAGTCGCGCAGGGCCTGGCCGTAGTCCCAGGTGTTGCGCGGCAGGCAGCAGCGCACCTGGGTCCAGTCGTAGGCCTCGTGGGACCAGGTCACGACCTGGGTGGAGAGGCCGCGATCCGCCAAGGCGTCGCGCAGGAGGCGGTCGTCGGGGCAGAGGTCCAGGTACGCGTCGCAGGCTGCCAGGGCGACGTCGATCATCGGGATCGGCTCATCGGAAGCACGACCCGACAAGCTACGCGGCGCGGCGCGGGGATTCCACGCCGTTCAGCTGCTGGCCGCCGCGGCGGTCGCCGCGCTCGAAGCCGCCATCGCCGCCGCCGCCTGCTGGGCCTGGACGAGGGCCTGGACCTGGACCAGGTGGGCCACGTCCATCACGCTCTCGAGCTCCCGGGTGAGGGGCGCCAGGCCGAGGAAGGCGGTGGAGCTGGCGAGGGTGAATCCCTCCTGCTTCGACGGCTTGGGGGAAAGCCCGCGAATGCGCGTCCGATCGTCGATCACCCGTCGCGCCACCCTGCGCGCATCGTGGTCGAGGAAGGCCAGGATCGCCACCTCGTCGTAGTCCCCCTCGTTCATCCAGAGCCCCTCCGCCTGGAAGGCGGAGTAGAGCTCCCGGAAGCGGCGCAGGGCCACGTCGTCCGGCGCGGGGCAGAAGAAGAGCAGGTGGGAGGCGGTCTGCAGCTGATTGCCGCGGCGGAAGCGCAGGTCGACGAGCCCGCGGTAGAAGCGCTCGATGCGTCGCGCCATCGCCGCGGGCTCCTCGCCGGTGGTCGAGAGCAGCGCCGCGGCGGGGTAGTCGTCGGTCCCCGTCAGGAAGCGGTGGTGGCGTCGCATCTCGGCGTGGACCGCGGCCACCCGCTCCACCTGGGCCTGGGTCGGTCGCCCGCCGGAGGCGTGCTCCGCCAAGATCAGGGTGGCCAGGGCCTCCCGCGTCTCGCCCCGCGGCAGCCGCGCCTTGCGGAAGAGGGCCCGGGTGTGCTCGAGGACGTCGTTGAAGCGCCGGCCGTCGCCGCCGCGGCGCAGGAGAGCCGCGGCGAGACAGAAGCGGATGTCGTGCGCCAGGGAGCTGAACCAACCGGCGCGCCGCTTCAGCTCGTCCGCCGCTTGGAAGAGCCGCTCGGCGACCTCGTGCTCGGGTCCGGGAACGGTCAAGAGCCCGACGGTGGCGTAGCGCAGGGAGGTCCAACCCTGGTGCCAGTGCTTGTGGCCGGCCACCTCTCGCGCCAGGGAGAGGAAGCGCTCCAGGGGGTCGGGGGGCAGGTAGGGGTCGTTCTCCATCGTCGTCACCGCGCGCGGCGCAGGATCAGGATCGTGTCGAGCTGCTCGTCGCCGAGGACGCGCGGCTCTTCCAGATCGTAGTGGAAGTCGTAGGTGGCGACATGCTCCAGGGCGGGCACCGAGCGCAGGAGCGCGCGCGTCTGGCGTGCATCGTAGGTGCGGAAGGTCCAGCTGGTCTCGGAGCGACGCTGCGCTCCTGCCTCGGTGACGACCAGGCGCGAGCGCACGCGCTCGCTGCGCGCGCGGGCGTCGGCGGGCCAACCCTGGATGTTGCACACCACCCGCGTGCCGTCCTCCTCGGCGACCCAGCGCTCGCGGCTCCTGGTGCGCCGCGCGTAGTCGGTGAGGTGGAACCCCAGGACGTAGATCCCCCCCGGGCGCAGTGCGCCGGCGACGCACTCCAGGTGGGAGCGGGCGTCGGCCTCGCTGGCGAGGTACTTGAAGGTGCTCACCAGGCAGTGCGCCAGGTCGAAGCGTCCCCGCGGGCGGTGCTGCGCCATGTCCCCCTCGACGAGGGTCGCCTCGAGCCCCGCGCGCTCCAGGCGCGCGCGGGCGTAGGCGAGCATCGATTGCGAGAGGTCGGCCCCGCTGACGCGCCATCCGCGCCGCGCCAGGGCGGCCACCAGCCGGCCGCTCCCGCAGGCGGGCTCGTAGGCGCTCGGCGGCCGGCGCCTCCCCGTGGCACCGCTCGCGTGGCGCGCGTAGGCGCCCTCCAGGAAGTCCACCTCGGTCTCCGTGTCCTGATCGAAGATCAGGTCGTAGAAGCGCGGGGTCTCGTACCAGTCCAGCTCTGTGAAGGCGGCGGGCATCTCAGTCGGTTCGAGAGGTGGGGGCGTAGGCGCGCGCGGCGGGGACCGAGACGAGGCGGTCCTCCTCGGCGATCCAAGCGGTGAGCCGCCCCCCCCAGACGCAGCCGGTGTCCAGACCGACGACGCGCGCCTCGCGCACGAGCCCCGCCCGCGCCCAGTGGCCGAAGACCGCGCTGCGGGTCTCGTCCCGGCGCTCCTGCCAGTGGGCGTACCAGGGGGCGAAGGGGGCGGGTGGGGGAGGCCAGTCCTCCTCGGGGCGCGCTCCGGCGGGGTCGCAGTAGCGCACGCGGGTGGCGAAGTCGGTGCGCGGGTCGCGGGGCAGGGGGTCGAGGAGCTCGAGCTCCGCCACGGGGTCGCTCCAGGCGGGGTGGATCGCGGCGTGGACCAGGACCAGGTCGGACCAGCCGCGGGCGAAGGGGCGGGCGGCCAACCAGGCGAGGAGCTCCTCGCGATCGGGCGCTTGGAGGAGCTCGGTCAGGGTGTCCCGCGGGCCGTGGCGCCGCAGCCCCTGCGCCACCCGCAAGAGGTGCAGGTCGTGGTTGCCGAGCACGCCCCCGGCGCCGAGCTCACGCAGGAGGCGCAGGGTGCCCGCCGAGTCGGGTCCGCGGTTCACCAGGTCCCCGACGGGGTGCAGCTCGTCGAGGGAGGGGTCGAGGTCCAGGGCATCGAGGAGCTCCTCCAGCTCCCTGAGGCACCCCTGCACGTCCCCGATGAAGATCCGTCGCCCGCCGGTCACCGGCGCATTCTTCCGGGCGCCGAGGGGACGGCGCAAGTCGCGGAGGGGGGGAAAGCGCTAGGAGCCCTCGACAGCCGAGGCGCCGGCGGGTACAACCTGCGGCTCGAATTCCCCGGCACCGCGCCGGGCCAGCGAAGGAAGACGCCATGGCGAAGTCCCAGATCAAGGCCGGAGGCCCCACCCGCGGCCGCCGGCGCGTGCGCAAGGTCGGCATGGGTGCCGGCAAGCACGTCGCCAAGGTCCGCGCCAAGAAGAAGGGCTGAGGCCGGGCGGCTCTGCCGCTCCCCCGTGGGCACGACCCTCGCCCTCTGCGCCGCCCTCTTCTCGGCGGGGACGTGGGCCCTCGCCTCGCTCCTGCTCGCTCGCCTCGACCGGCGCTCACCGCCGGAGCTGCGCCCCAGCGCCGCCGCGGTGAACTTCTTCAAGAACGCTCTGGCCTGGGCGGTCTTCCTCGCCCTGTGGTGCGGATCGGGTGAGGCGTGGCTCTCCGAGCGGGTGCTCGGGTGGCTGCTCCTCTCGGGGCTCCTCGGCTTCACCCTGGGGGACACCATGTACTTCGCGGCCCTGCCGCGGGCGGGGGTGCAGACCTCGGCGATGGTTGGCCTCCTGAACGTTCCCCTGGCCGCGATCCTGGGGTGGGTGTGGCTCGGACAGCAGCTCTCGTGGGGGATGGTGGGGGCGATGGGGGTCGTGCTCGGCGGGGTGATGCTGGTCGTCTCCGATCGCTACCCGTCGGCGCAGCGCCACCGCCACCCCGCAACGACGCGGCGCGGCGGGGTGCTGCTCGCCTTCGGCGCCGCCCTGACCTGGGCGCTGGCGGTCGTGGCCGGCAACGCGGCCATGCAGGGGCAGGGGATCTTCGCCGGGGGATTGGCGCGACTCAGCGGCGGGGTCCTGAGCGCCCTGCTTCTGGCGGCGGGGTTGGGTTTGGCGAGTGGGGGGAGAGCGGGGGCGCAGAGCGAGCTGGGCCGGCTCTTGGCGCCCCTGACCCACGCTCGACTGACGCTCCTGCTCCTGCCGGTGGCGTGCTGCGCCTCGCTCCTGAGCCTGGTGCCCTTCCACTTCGCCATGCGCGAGCTGACGAGCGGCATGCTGGCTCTGCTCGTCTCGACCACGCCCCTCTTCACCCTCCCCCTGGCCAAGGCCTTCGGCGAGCCGCGGCCGGGGAAGCGGGCGGTGGTGGGGACGATCGTCGGTCTGGCCGGCGTGGTGGGGGTGGTTCTGGGCGCGGGCTTCTAGCGCACCACAGCCGCGACCGCATCCGTGAAGTTGAAGGTCGGCGTGGGGTTGGTGTCGCGGTACCAGCACTGGAAGCGCCAGGTCTCCCCCGGAGAAGCGGCGTGCAGTCCGCTCGAGGAGGGGAGGGCCGCGAAGTCGACGGTCAGCTCCAGCTCCCCCAGGGGGCCGCTGCTGCCGGCTTGACTGGAGAAGCGTCCGAGGGGACCGCCGAGGCACAGAGTCCCCTGGCCACCCCCGAAGGAGGGCACGAAGTCCACCTGCCGTGCCACCAGGAAGAGGCCGGGCTGGTGGGGGGGGAGCTGGCTGGCGCGCAGCACGAGGTCGTTCTGGGCCACGGTAGCGCAGCCTTGGACGTCCAGCACTGCGGGCTGTCCGGTCGAGTTGAGGTTCGCCGGTCCGCAGTAGGGAAGGGTCAGTCTCCTCAAGGTGTACAGGTAGGCGGCACCGACCGTGTCCGGGCCTCCGGAGGGAGTGTCCGCGTTCGAGCCGACCCAGAGGTATTCCCCGTCGATCGCCACGGCATTGCCGAACGTGCGCTGCCCGAGGTACCAACTTCCGGCGTCATCGTGGGGAGCGAGGACGGACTCGAGCTGCCAGCTCCCCGGGTCGCCTCGGTAGACGTGAACGCGCTCTCCGAGCAGGAGCTCCACACCGCCCGATCCCACAGCCAGGCGGTTGCCATCCAAGTCGATCGCCGCTCCGAAGTTGTCGTCACCCTGCGAGTGGGTGGAAAAGAGGTAGTCCGTCTGGACCCACCCACCTTGGTCCTCGTACAGGAACACCGAGCCACGGTGGGGGCCCCCGTGGGTGACGTCTCGGAAGGCGCCCACGGCGATGCGCCCCCGATCCACGTCGACGGCGTAGCCGAACCCGGTTCCGTACACGCCCTCGATGCGCTTCTCCATGACCCAGCCACCCGGTGTGTGGCGGTAGATGAAGATCCTGTTGTCATCTCCTCCGCTCAGCTGGTAGCCGGGCTCTCCGACGACCAGGAGGTCCCCCTCGAGGGCCACGGACAGGCCGTAGAACCCCATGTTCCGGGGCTGCGTTGCCTCGCGGCGCGCGGTCTGCACCCAGGAGCCGCCGATGCGCTCGAACACGAAGACCGCTCCGCCGCGGTACGCCTGATGCGCGTCCATCGGCGCGGCGATGACCGCCCGTCGGCCATCGACCGCGAGGCGCCGGCCGAAGTGCGCGTCGGCTATCGGAGGGTTGGCCTTGAGCGTCTGGGTCTGGGACCACACGCCTCCCGCGCGTTCGAACACGTAGACCGCGCCAGCCTCCCCGCCCTGTTCGTAGTGACCGAGCAGGACCGCCTCACCGCTGAGACCCACCGGCGACCCGAACGGGCCGCTAGGCTGCGGCGAGGGGAGCTCCTGCGCCAGGGACCACTGCAATCCACTCCGCTGGTAGAGGAAGGCGGCATTGGCCCCCTGAGGGGTCCTGCCTCCCACCACCGCCGAGTTCCCCTCGACATCGACGTAGGAGGCGAACCACGCGTAGGGCTGCTGGTGCGGAGCAGGCAGCTTCACGATCTCGCACTGCGCTGTGAGCGGGCCCAGGGCGAGCGCTCCGAGGGTCGAGATCCAAAGTGCTTTCATCGGTCGGATCCTCCGTTCGGGTTTCTAGGGCGCCTTCCTAGTTCCACACTGCCTCGCAGGCTACACCCCGCCGCCGGTCGAGGGAATCTTGACGATCTTGTAGAGATGAGTCACCCTCCCTCGATGAAGCTCACCGCGCAGGAGGAGTACGGCTTGCGCTGCCTGGTGCAGGTGGCCAGGGCGGGGGAGGAGACCCCCGCCACCATCGCGCAGATCGCCGAGTGGGAGAACCTCTCCGTGCCCTACGTCGGCAAGCTGATGCGGCACCTGCGCCAGGCGGGACTGGTCACCAGCACCCGCGGGCAGCACGGGGGCTACGCCTTGGCTCTTGCAGCGGACGCGCTCTCGCTGAGCGACGTGATCGACGCCCTCGGGGAGCGCTTGATGACCGGCTGCTCCTGCGACCGCTTCACCGGCCAGGGGCCCGAGTGCGTCCACGACGACGAGTGTGCCCTGCGCGCCCTGTGGGCGGGGGTCGATCGCCTGACCCACGCCTACCTCTCCACCTGGACGCTGGCGGACCTCCTGCGCCCCGAACGGGCCCTGACGCGGCGCGCGCGCGAGCGGATGAAGGGGGCCGTGGCCGCCTTCACCCGCCGCTCATGAGGCGGGATCGACCCACTCGATCTGGGAGCCGCACCGGCGCACGAAGTCCAGCTGCTCGAACTCCTCGGTGGGGACCGAGGGACCCTTGCGCGAGCAGGCGCGGTCGAAGGCCGCGCTGAGGTCCGCCGCCACCTCGCTGGCGCCCAGACGCTCGATGCGCTCCCGCGGCAGGGCGTGGACCAGCTCGCCGTCCCGGAAGAGCGCCACGCAGGGAGAGGAGGGGGGCAGGTCGCCCATGTAGGCGCGGGCGCGCTCGGTGGCCCCGCGGTCGACCCCTGCGAAGACGGTCACCAGCTCGTCGGGGATGGTGTGGTGCTGCAGCGCCAGCGCCACTCCAGGTCGCGCCTGACCCGCCGCGCATCCGCACACCGAGTTGATCACCACCAGCGCGGTTCCCTCGCGGCGGGAGAGCAGCTCGTCGACCTCTCCCGCATCGGTCAGGGAGCGCACGTTCACGGCGTTGAGCTCGTCCGCCATCGGCTTGACGAGCTCGCGGGGGTACAGGGATTCTTCCACGGTGAGTCCTCTCGCGGCGTTGCGTGGGCCGCTCCGGTGTTCATCGGCCTACTGCCGTAAGTATGTGTACTTTTTTGTACGAATTCAAGTGGGATACGCGAGAGGCCCGGCGCGCGCCGGAGCGCGCCGGGCCTCCATGGACCGCGTGGTTCCTCCCGGTCTCCGTCCGGGACGCGGGGGAGTCGTGGTCGGAGCGTCCCCGCCGCCGGAAGCGGGGTGCGCCCTGGCCCCGTCGCGGGACGGTCCGCCCGCCAACCCGATGGGCTGGGCCGCTGCGCCGCTTCGTGGGGATCCGGGGCCCGGGCCGGCTAGGGCCAGGCCCCTGTTCACCTCGCATCCGTGCTCCCGCTTCCCGTGGGGGCAAGAACTTCGGAGAGGGTGTGTCGGGTCGTGGGCGCATCCTCGGATCGGGAAGCGCGGCGCTCCCGAGCGTCAGCTCTTGCGCCGGCTCTCCGCGAAGAAGAGCGCCAATCCGATGGGGGCCAGCCACGGCGTGTAGGCCCACCACGACGCCTCCGCGAACTCCAGTCGCCCCATCGCCCCCAGGACGGTCAGGGCGTTGTAGGCGGCGTGGGCCACCACCGCCGGCCAGAGGCTGCGCGCCCTCAGGGTCAACGCCCCCAGGACCAGGCCCAGGAGGAAGGTGGGCAGCAGGCGGTACACCGACAGGTGCATCGCGGCGAAGAAGAGCGCCTGCCAGGCGATCGCCGGCAGGGGCTTCAGGTCGCGCCTGAGGCTCGAGAGGAGCGCTCCCCGGAAGAGGAGCTCCTCGCACACCCCGGGGGAGATCGCCATCAGGAAGACCACCAGGAGCGTGCTCCAGCTCTCGATCGTGGCCGCGAGCGCCTCCCCCCCGGCTCCGCTCGGCATCGGCAGGAGCTCCATCTGCATGGGCAAGAGGCCCTGTGTCACCGCCCAGACCGCGGCGGGGACGCAGAGGAGAGCCCCGATCACGTGCAGGATGGCCGGGCGGCGCAGGCCGAGCTCCCCGGGGAGCTCCCCCCCGCCCCGGTGCCGGGCGCGGCCCGCGGCCCCCAAGGCCAGGAGGGGTACCAGGACCCAGAGGGTCAAGAGCAGTCCCCACTTCAGGTCCCACGCCTGGAGCCGCGTCCCCACGACGTACATCGCGAGCACGCTCACGAACCCCCAGCGCCGGGCGTGGGCGGCGGACGCTCGCCGCAGGCCCTGCTCCGCCTCGGTGGAGGCGGCCGACAGCACCCGCTCGGCGTCCAGGATCACCCCCAGCCGCGACAGGAGCAGACCCGCCCACAGCGCGTGGGAGAGGGTCATCACCACCGCCGCCACCGCGGTCAGGTTCCCCGCCAGGGCGTCTCGGAAGCAGAGGGCCGGCCCGGTGAAGGGCACGGCGGCGAGCAGGGGACTGGTCTCCAGCCCCGGCTGCATGGCGATCACCGTCGGCAGGGCGGTGACGATCATCACCGGCAAGAGGGTCTGCTGCCCTTCGCGGAAGGTGCGCGCGCGACCGCACACCAGGCACAGGAGGGCGCAGAGCAGCACGCACCCCGGCAGGTACACCAATCCCGCCGCCAAGCGACCGAGCCCGATCCCCGCCACGCTCGACCCGTCCATCCCGGGGAACTCGCCGAGCCCCGCGGCGACGGTGCCCAGCAGGCTCGCCAGGTTGGCGGCCAAGGTCACCATCCCCGCCACCATCACCGCCAGGAACTTGCCGCGCACGATCGCCGCGCTGGGGGTGGGTTGGACGAGCAGGGTCTCGAGGGTCTGGGACTCGCGCTCCCCGGCGAAGACCGCCAACGCCGCGTAGGAGCCGCCGGAGAGGAGCACCAGCAGGGAGAGCAGGGGCAGCAGGCGGCCGATCTTGGCGCCCCCCGCGTCCGCCGCGCTGGCCACGTCGATCGCCTCCAGGTCCAGACCGCCGGCGGGGTCGCTCCCCAGCAGCTCGTCGCGGCGCGCCTCGGCCAGGGCGTGACGCAGCTCGCCGAGGGCCGCCGCGGCGCGATCCGCCGCCTCGCGCGCGTCGTCGTCCTTGACCTGGAAGTAGACCCGGAAGAGGGTGCGCGTCGCCTCCGCGGCGTGGGGCACGGCGGTCACCACGGCGTGCGCCCCCCCCAGCTCGCGCAGGATCGCGCGCCGTCGCGCCTGGGCGACCGCGAGCTCGAGCTCCAGGGCCTCCCCCTCCTCGAAGGCCACCAGCTCGTCGGCGTCCACGTCGATCAAGGTGATCGGCGTGCGCTGGGCGAGCCGCGCGCGGGCGTCCTCGGCGACCTCGCCGTCGGCGCGCGAGAGGTCGAGGGCCAGGTTCACCTCGCGGGCGGCGAGGATCTCGCGCGAGCTCTCCTTGATCTCCGTCTGACTCCAGAAGAAGAGCGGGTAGAGCAGCGCCGGTAGCACCACCGCCGCCACCAGGGCGCGCCGGTCGCGCAGGAGCTGGCGCAGCTCGACCTTCAGGACGGTCCAGAGGATGCTCCTCACCCGCCCGCCTCACCGACCAGGGTCTTGAAGACGTCCTCCAGCCAGCTGACCCCCGTGCGCTGGCGCAGCTCCTCGAGGGTCCCGACCGCCAGCACCAGCCCCTGGTGGATGATGCCGATGCGGTCGCAGAGGCGCTCCGCCTCGGAGAGGATGTGGGTGCTGAAGAGCACGCAGGTCCCCGCCTCGCGCCGCGACTGGATGAAGTCGATCATGTCGCTGGAGGCCAGGATGTCGAGTCCGGTGGTCGGCTCGTCCAGGATCAGGACCGGCGGGTCGTGCAACACCGCGCGGGCGATCGAAACGCGCTGGCGCTGGCCGGTGGAGAGTCCCTCGCAGCGGCCGCTCTGGAAGGGGCGGATGTCGAAGATGTCCAGCAGCTCCTCGACCCGGCGCGCCAGCTGCGCCTCCTGCAAGCCGTGCAGGCTCCCGAAGTACTCGAGGATCTCCCGGGCGGTCAGGCGCGGATAGAGGCCGGTCGTGCCGGACAGGAATCCGATGCGCCGGCGCACCTCCAGCGGATTCTCGTTCACGTCCACCCCGTCGATGGCCGCGCTCCCGGAGGTGGGCGCCAGGATCGTCGCCAGCATGCGCAGGGTGGTGGTCTTGCCCGCGCCGTTGGGGCCCAGGAGACCGTAGATCTCCCCCTTGTGACACTCGAGGTCGATTCCGCGCACCGCCTCGACGGCGCCCCGCTCCGGGTCGCGGAAGGTCTTGCGCAGGTCGCGGGCGAGGATGGCGGGGGGCTCGCTTGTGGAGTCGTTCATCAGTCGGATCCCCCTTCGCCGCGCAGGACGGACAGGAGGCGTTTGACGGGTATCGTGGCACCCGCGAGCAGCACCTCCTCGCGCGAGAGGAGCCGCACTGCGACGCGGATGGCGATCCAGGCGTAGACGAGGAGCGCCAGCGCCGTGACGGTGTAGGCCAGGTACAGGGGCTCGCCGACCAACATCGCGCGGAAGGCGAGCACCACGTTGACCACCGGCACGAAGGCCCAGCCGAGGGTCAGCTCGAGCCCGGGCATCACGCCGATCAACGCCGGCAGGATGAAGACCATCTGCACCGGTCCGAGCAGGGCCTGACCCTCCTTGAAGGTCGCCGCCAGACCGGCGACCCCGGTCAGGACGGCGCTCACGAAGAAGGCGAAGAGCAGGGCCAGGGGCGCGGTCGCGAGCAGCGCCAGGACCGGCAGCTCGAAGACCGCCTGGGGCCCCCCGCCTCCGATGTTCAGCATGGAGAGCAGGTGCTCGGCGGAGAGCGCGATGGCGAGCAGGTTCAGGAAGGTGGCCACCACCGCCGTCGCGCAGACCGCCAGGATCTTGCCCTGGTGCACCGTCGCCCGTGGCACGGGCAGCAGCAGGGTGGTCTCCGCGGTGCGGCGCTCCTTCTCGCCGGTGGTCAGGTCGACCGCCGGGAAGAAGGACCCCATCACCGCCATGACCACCAGGAGGATCGGCAAGAGGGAGGAGAGGATCAGGGCGCCCACGTCCCGGCGTGGCGCCACGTTGCAGCGCTGCACCTCGACCGGCTCCAGCCGCCCCGGGTCGACGCCGCGCTCGCGCGCCGCCGCGCCGCGCAGGCGCGCGGCGAAGGGGGGTAGTCGCTGGGAGATGCGGTCGCGCGCCAGCTCGGAGCGGCTCTTCGAGCTCTGGTAGAAGAGGCGCGCCCGCGCGCCCTCCTCGATCTCCTGCGCCGAGGGCAGGAAGAGCACCGCGTCGGGGCGCGTCGGCTCGCTCTCCGCCGCGAGCGGGTCTCCCGCTTCACCGCTGACCCAGGCGCGCGCCGCGGGCTCCGCCAGGGCGCTGGCGTGCTCCTCGACCGCCACCTCGTTCGGGATGGGGGTCCTGGCTGGGCGCCCACCCTCTCCCTCGGCGCGCGCCTCGAGGGCCGCCACCAGCCCCTCCGGCGGTGCCGCTTCCCGCGCCGCCGCCACGCCCACCGTCACCGCCGTGCGCTCGCGCTGGCCGCGCACCACCAGGGCGCCCTGGACCATCAACCAGAAGACGACCGGGTAGAGGCAGATCGGCAGGACGAAGGTGTAGATCGCCGTCTGGCGGTCGCGCAGGCTCGCGACGAGCTCCTTGCGCGCGATCGCCAGGACGGCACCCAGGGACGATTTCATGCGGGGTGGGGGGATTCGGGGCCCGCCTGCTCGCGCCCGAAGACGCGCGCGCCGTCGGCCGTGACGGCGACGATGTCCTCGATGCGCAGGCCCAGCTCGCCGGGGAGGTAGACCCCCGGCTCGAGGGAGAAGGTCATCCCCTCGGCGACGGGGGAGGGGGAGTGGGGGACCAGGTAGGGAGCCTCGTGCCCGTCGAGGCCGATGCCGTGTCCGAGGCGGTGGCCGCAGGCGGCGTAGCCGCTCCCGAGGCCCGCCCGCGCGAGCTCCTCCCGCGCGAGAGCGTCGAGCTCACCCGCGGGGCGCCCGGGACGCACTGCGTCGCGAGCGGCGCACTGGGCGTCGCGCACCGCTCGCCAGAGTCCCCGGTAGCGCTCGCCGGGGCGCCCCCCCTGGACCCAGCTCCGGGTGCAGTCGCTGCAGTAGCCGTGCAGCCGCGCTCCGGTGTCGATCAGGATCGGAGCCCCGTCGACCAGGACGCGCTCGAGCCCGTCGCCGTGGGGGAAGGCTCCGGCGGGACCGATCAGGACCAGGTGCCAGACCTCGCCGAGACCCAGCCGCTCCTGGGCGACCGTCAGGCGGTGGCCGATCTCGGTCGAGGTCACCCCCGGCTCGAGGGTGTCGGCGACGGCGAGCAGCGCCTGCTGGGTCAGCTCCTGGGCGCGGCCGAGCAGCGCCAGCTCGCGCTCCCCCTTGCGGGCGCGCAGCTCGAGCACCGGCTCTCTTCCGAGGAGGACCCGCTCCGCGCCCCAGAGCTCGGCGAGGCGCTGGGCGAAGGCGTGGCGCATCCACGGATCGACCGCCAGGCGCGAGAGGCCCCGGGCGCGCAGCGCCTCCACGAGGACGGCGCAGGGGTCTTCGTGTTCTTGCCAGGTGACGACGCGCTCCCCGTCGGCGCCGGTGAGGAGTCGCGCCCGCTGCTCCTCGAAAGCGGGCACCAGCCAGAGGTCCTCGCCGCCGGCGGTGACCACCAGCGCGAAGTAGCGTTCGGAGAGCCCCCACTCCACGCCGGAGAAGTGCCAGAGGGTCGTGCCCGGCTCGACGACCAGCGCGTCGAGTCCGTCCGCGGCGAGGTGTCGCGCCAGGGCGTCGCGCCGCTGCGCGAACTCCCGGGGGGTGATCGGAGGGACGTCTGCGCTCCGATCCTCGAGAGGCGCGAAGAGCTCCTCCAGCCGGGCCCGATCGTCGGGGGAGAGGGGGGGGGACGCGGCGGCCATCGTCGGCGAGCAGGGTAGCTCCTGGGGCGCGCGAAAAAATGGAAACTCCTAGGGCGGGAGGTTCAAGACGGCACCACGGCGAGACCGATAGGCGGCGTGTGGACCCCTTGGACCTGCTCCCCGACGCCTCCGCCAGGTCGGAAACGATTTCCGGATCGGCGCGCTCGCCGCTGACCAGCGACCACCACGGCTACCGCCAGCCGCCGGTCTCCAGCGCGCCGCGCCCCGGGCTCGAGCCCACCGAACGGCCCCAGCGCCGGGCGCTGACGGCGGCGACCGCGATCACGGCCGCCGGCAAGCTCCTGGTGGTGCTGCTCCTCGCTTGGGGCCTGCTCTTCAATCTGTCCGAGGTGCGCGGCAGCTCGATGATGCCGGGCATCCACGACCGCGATCGGATCCTGGTCGACCACGTCAGCTACCTCTTCACCGAGATCGATCGCGGGGACGTGGTGGTGATGCGCTACCCGCTGGATCCGAGGCTCGACTACGTGAAGCGCGTCGTCGGCCTGCCCGGCGACAGGATCGTGATCCGCGGCGGGGAGGTCTTCGTCAACGACGAGCGGCTGGACGAGCCGTACGTGGACGCGGCCACGATCGAGCCGTGGACCGCGATGGAGACCCGGGTGCGCCCCGGGCACTACTTCGTCCTGGGCGACAACCGCCGTCGATCCTCCGACAGCCGCGAGTTCGGTCAGGTGCCCGCGGAGTACGTGCGCGGCAAGGTGCGCATGCGCCTCTGGCCGGCGACGCGCATCGGCTTGGTGGACTAGGAGCTCATCCCGCCCGACCACCGGGGCGGGGGTGAGACCTCGGGCCGCCTGTGATAGAAGGGGGCCCCGTGAAGCAGGATTCCGCAAGGCCCGTGGCCCTGGTGACGGGCGCCGCCCGGGGGATCGGGCTGGGCGTCGCCCGCGAGCTCGCCTACCGGGGCTGGCGCACCCACGTCGTGTATCGGGGGGGCGACCCCCAGGACCTGGAGGAGCGCTTCCCAGCCCGCGTGCACCGCGCGGACGTCCTGGCGGTCGAGGACTGCCGCCGGCTGGTGCGCGAGGTGCTCGACTACGACGAGCGCCTCGACGCCGTGGTGCACGCGGTGGGGGAGTTCGAGGCCGGGCCCCTGGAGGGGATGGGGAGGGAGGACTTCGAACGCATGCTGACCAGCAACGCGACCTCCGCCTTCCTCCTGGTGGAGGCCGCGCGCCAGGCGATCCGCTCATCGCGCGGCTCCTACGTCTTCTTCGGCTGCGCTGGACTGGAGAGCCTGCGCGCTCGCAGCGAGGCCGCGGCGTACACCGCGGCCAAGACGGCGCTGCTCGTCTTCGCGCGCTCCCTGGCGTTGGAGGAGGCGCCCCACGGAGTGCGCGCCAACATCGTCTCTCCGGGGCTCGTGCCCCACGAGCACGCCTCCGAGGACACCCACGCCCGCGTGGACGAGGTCCCCTCGGGGCGGCCCGGGACGGTGGAGGACGTGGCCCACACGGTGAGTTGGCTGCTCTCCGCCGAGGCCGGCCACGTGACCGGGCAGAACCTGGACGTGTCGGGGGGATGGATGCTGTAGGGGGGGCGGCGCCTAGCGGATACCGCCCGTGCGCTCGCGCTCCTGCTCGTGGTAGTAGCGCGCCAGGGCGTCGCAGGCCTTGGAGCGCTGCTCCCAGCCCCACTCCGCGTAGAGGTGCCCCGCGCCGCGCAGGAGCTCGATCAGCGGCTCCTTCGTGAGGCCTTCCAGGGCTGCGGTCATGGCGCGGCCTTCGGCGCCCTCGAGCTGCAGCTCGCCGACGTGGACCCAGCGCTCGAGTACGTGGGCCGCGTCCTTCTTCTCCGCCTTGGCGTAGGCGGTGTGGGCGTGGCGCAGGATCGAGACGCGGGTTTCGAGGTGGTTGAGGTCGCCGAGCTCGAACTGAGCTTCCTGCTCGTGCTCGTGGTCCTCCTCGGCGCCCTGCGCGTCCCCGAAGTCGCGGGCGCGGTAGAAGTCGCCGAGGGCGCGCACGGTCCCCGCGGCGCCGGGGTTGTCCCACTCCTCGAAGAGGTGGGAGGCCCCGTCGAGGAGCTTGATCAGGACCATCATCGAGAGACCGTCGGCGGCTTCGGCGAGGGCCTCGGGGGGGCCGCCCTCGAGCTGCAGCTCCGCCAGGTGGACCCAGCGCTCGAGCAGCCCGGTCTCCTGCGGACGACGCGCTTCGGCGTAGGCGTGCAGGGCCTGGCGCAGGATCTCGAGGCGGTGCTCCAGGCGCTCGAGGTCGAGCTTCTCGTCGTGGAGCACCTCGATCACTTCGTCGTGGAGCACCTCGTGCTGCTCTTCGCGCGCCGCATCGCGCTCGAGGTAGTACTCGAACAGGGCGTGGGTGGTCTCGGCGCGCTCGAGGTCACCCCACTCGCGGAAGTGCGCCGCAGCGTGAGCCACGAGCTCGATCAGCTGCTCCTGGGAGAGGCCTTGGGCGACTTCGCTCAGGGCCTGGGCGTCGGCGCCGGCGAGCTGCATCTCGGCCAAGCGGATGAAGCGACCGAGGAGGTCAGCGAGGTCCTCGCGTTCCGCCTTGCGCAGAGCTCCCCAGGCGGTCTTCAGGATCTCCAGGCGCTGGGGGAGCTGGGTGAGGTCCAGGGCCTGCGGCCCCTCGTAGACCCGGTTCGCCTCCCTCTGCCGGGCGTAGTACTCCGCCAGGGCGTCGCACGCCTGGGCGCGCTCGGGGGCCTCCCACTTGCGGTACATGTGGGCCGCGCCGTGGAGCCACTCGATCCAGACGCCCTTCTCGGGGATGTCCTGCAGGGCCTCGGCGATCTTCGGGTTGTCGGGCTCCTTCAAGTAGAGCTCGCCCATGTGCACGATGCGCGCCAGGGTCTGGGCGACCTGCGCGTCACCCGCCTTGGCGTAGGCCTTGTGGGCGTGCTCGAGGATCCCGATCCGTGTGCGGAGGTCCTCGATGTCGCGCGGTGCGAGGCGCAAGGCGTCGATCCGCCTGCGGAGGTCTTTGCCGTCACCGGGTAGGAGGCGCAGGGCGTCGATGCGGTAGCCCCGCTCGACGTCGAGCAGGGCTTGGGCGCGTTCGCCGAGACCCCACTCGCGGTAGAGCTCCGCGGCCTTGCGCAGGAGCTTGGAGGTCTGCTCCGCGCTGGGGGCGTGCTTGTGGAGGGCGGCGAGCTTCAGCTCGAGCTCGGTCTTGTGGATGGCGATCTCGAGCAGCTTCGCCGCCTCCTGGTCGCCGACCACCCGGAAGGCGGCCGCGGCTTCGTGGAGGCGTGCGAGGTGGGTCTCGAGGTGCTTCTCGTGCTTGTGGGGCGTCTCAGCCTCTTGGGGCGGGCGTTCCGGGAGAGCCGTCGCTGTCGCGGTTGCGAGCCCCGCGAGGGCCAGGGCGGCCAGCGCGGCGCGCCCGATGGGCGTGCGGCGGCGAGGGTTCTTCGATGCGCTCATGTCGTCGTTCTGCGTCAGGGTCCCGGAGAGGGGGACGGGTGGGGGAACCGGGGTGCTGCTGGGGTGCCGGGGAGTACGAGCGTAGCGCTGGGAGGTTGCCTCGGAGTTGGGGATACGGAGGGGATACGCGGGGGCTCCCTCGTGGTCCGGACAGCGAGGACGCGGGGGGCTCCACCCCCCAGGGGCCCCCCCCCCCCCCCCCCCCCCCCCCCCCCGCCCCCCCCCCCCCGCGGGGGGGCCCCCCCCCGCCGGCGGGG
>CAZDQL010000102.1:0-23472 GCA_964507325.1 uncultured Planctomycetaceae bacterium
GGGCCGGTGGGCCTGCTCAGAGGGGAAGACGATCGAAGTCGTTGGCGGTAACGGGTTTGCGACGAGGGATTCCGGGGAATGCCCAACGAAGGGGGGCAGTTCAGTAGGCCCCAGTGCCTTTGGCGACCGCGAACCCCGTCAGCGCAATGATCACCAAATCCAAGAGCAGCGACTGGTTCTCGACGTAGTACAGGTCGTAGTCGAGGTTGTCGTGGATGGCGTTCTGCCGCGCGTAGGAGATCTGCCACAACCCCGTGACCCCCGGCTTGGTGCGCAGCCGCTCGCGGTCCATGGGGCCGTAGGAGTCGACGATGAAGGGCATCTCCGGTCGCGGTCCCACGACGCTCATGTCTCCCCGCAGCACGTTCAGGAAGTTGGGCAACTCGTCCAGGCTGTAGCGCCTGAGCATCCGGCCGACGCGCGTCACCCTGGGATCACGCTCGCTGCTGGGTGCAGGGGCGTCGCCGCAGTCCCGCACGTGCATGGTGCGGAACTTGATCATCTCGAAGGGGCGACCGTCCTTGCCGATGCGAGTCTGCTTGAAGAAGATCGGCCCCTCGGACTCGCGCTTGATCATGATGGCCGAGATCAGGAAGAAGACCGAGCTCAGGGCCAGCACGGTGGCGGAGATCATGATGTCCAGGGCGCGCTTCGAGGCCAGGTACCCCAAGTTCTCTCGACGGTCCGGACGCGAGATGAGGGGGATCGAGTCCAGGTTCTCGATGCGCACCTTGTAGCTCATCAGGTGATAGAAGCGCGGAACGACGTGGTAGTTCACCCCCAGCCGCTCGAGCTGCGCCACGATCTCCATCACCTTGGGCTCCTCCTCATGGGGCAGGGCGACGAAGACCTCGCTCGCCTTCTGTTCGCCCAAAACGCGTGGCAGGTCGCGCATCGTCCCCAGCACGCGGCTGCGCTCGACCATCGTGCCCACCTTCTCCGGGTCGTCGTCTACGAACCCCGAGAAGTTCAGCCCCAGGGTAGGGACCAACAGGAACTTGCGCTGCAGGCGCTGCCCCGTGATCCCCGCGCCGATCACGATCACGTTGCGGTTGCCGATCCCACGCCGGTGCAGCCCCTGAATGAGCTTGAAGGAGATGAAACGGCTGACGGTCGTGAAGACCAGGATCAGGACGAAGGACGAGACCAGCACCACCCGCGAGAAGTTGTCGGGGTGGATGGAGAGGTCGATGGCGCGGTGCACGCGCACGACGTGGGCGAACAGGCCCTCCTCCTGGTGGACGTTGACGGTCGTTCCGCGCAGGAAGACCATCAAGGCCAGGACGACCAGGAAGGCGGTCACGCTGCTCTTGGTGACCGCCTTGAACTCCTCGACGTTCAGCAGGCTCTTGATCGGGCTGTACATCCCGAAGCTGTGGAAGCAGATCAAGCACACCGCCGCGGTGATCGAGAAGATCTCGCGGTAGGTCGAGAGGTCGTTCGAGAGGTCGGGAGAGACCGCCTCCGGAAACAGGCTCTCACGCAGCGCCCAAGCGGTGAGACAAGCCAGGATCACGACCACCAGGTCGACCACGACCTGGGCCGAGAGCACCAGCGGCTCGAAGTTGCGCCGCACGAACGTCCCGGCTCTGGTCATGGTTCGAGCCTGGTCCGGTCGGGAGCCGGGGCCAGGCGCCGGAGGGACGCGTGGGTGAAGAACACGGGTGGGACGGCCTCAGACAACAAGGATATCCTGGGTCGGGAGGGCCACAAGGCGGGGCGCGACGGCTCGCGCCTCAGCGGGACAGGGACGAGAGCAGTTCCCCGACGCTATCGGCAGCCACACCCCCCAGGGTGGGGTAGTTCTGCTTGAAGCGCAGCGCCGTGGTCAGACCCGCGCCATCAGTAACTACCCTTAGAGCCGCCCAGGGTAGGCCGGCTCGCCGTGCCACGGACGCCACGGCGGCGGTCTCCATCTCCGCCACGCAGGGCCCCGCAAAGGCCCGTGCCAGGCGCAGGCGTTTCCAAGGTGTGATCACGGGCCGGTCCGCGGTCAGGAACCACCCCTCCGGTCCCGGAACGAGACGGCGCCAGGCCTCGCGCCAGGAGGGCTCCGACTCGATCGCACGCCCCTCCCGCACGGCCAGATCCGCCTGGAAGGCAGTGTGGCAGTGCACCGCAGTCCCCGCGACGAGATCCCGCTTCAGCCCGCCGCAGGTTCCCACCGAGAGCAGGCCCCCGCGGGCCCCCTCCGCGACGAGCACCGCGGCGGCGTGGGCGGCGGCCACCTTGCCCACCCCCCCCACGCAGGCGAGCAGCACCCCGCCGTTCACCTCGACCTCGAGCACCTCCACCCCTTGGATCCGACGGCGGCCCACCACCGCCTCCGCCAGAGAGCCCAGCTCCCCGGGCAGGGCACACAGGACGCCGATCGGCGGCGGGTCGGCGGGAATGGGGTCGGCGCTCATCGGCGGCCATTGTGACCCGCGGCGCGCCTCCACGCCCAGGGGCCCGGCCGTTCTTCGCGGGCGGGGAGAAGGAGGTCCTCGCTCCGGGGGGACATCGTCTATCCTCCCCGCGTCTAGCACCTACCGCCATGAGAGTCGCGATCACGGGCGCCACCGGTTTCATCGGCAGCTACCTCGTCAAGGGCATCCTCGACGCCGGATACGAGGTGCGCGCCCTGGTACGTCCGGGACGCGAGGAGGCGCTCTTCGTGCCCCCGGGCGCCGAGAGCCGCGTTCAGCCCCACGTCGGAGACCTGACCGACGCTCAGAGCGTCGAGGGCTTCAGCGCCGACTGCCGCTTCCTGGTCCACCTGGCCTCCGCCCACGACCACTTCACCCAGGAGCACATGCAGGCGGTCAACGTCAAGGGCACCGAGCACCTGGTGGCGGAAGCCGAGCGCAACGCCCCCGACGACCTGCAATTCGTGAACGTCTCCTCGGCGGTGATCGGCATGCCGGTCTACAGCTACTACCGGGACAGCAAGCGCGTGCAGGAGAAGATCGTACGCGCCTCCAAGCTGCGCTGGGGCTCCTTCCGCCCCACGCTGGTCTACGGCAGGGGCGACTTCCGCCACACCGCCCCGCTGCTGCGCAAGTGCGCCGCCCCCAAGGGGAGCTACTGGGTCCCCCATGAGGGTCTCTCCAAGATCAGTCCGGTCCACGTGGAGGACCTGATCGACGCCCTGCTGCGCTTCTTCGACTACCGCCGCGGGCGGGAGGACTTCCGCGTCTTCGAGATCGCGGGGCCCCAGGGGCTGGCCTTCAACGACTTCGTCGACCTCACGATCGCCGCCACCGGCGGCGGTGTGAAGCGCCGCAACATCCGCCGGCGCTGGGTGGAGTGGGCCATCTTCCTGAAGGGCCTCTTCCGGGACGTGACCCGGGAGCGGCGCGGGGCGGGCTACTTCTCCTTGCACCACGAGCACGACATCCGGCCCGCCCAGGAGGAGCTGGGCTGGCAACCGCGACCGTACGCCGAGGGGGTGCGGGAGGTGACCGCAGGGGACTGGTGGCGCGGAGAGGAGATCGAAGCCGGCCAGGCCGCCCGCCTGGGGACCGGCGGGGTCTGAACCGCCCCCCGACCCTCCGCCGGCCAGGAGGGCTCAACTCGCGACCGCCGGCTTCCGATGTAGGGCTATCGTTCCACTTCCACCGCCGGAGTCCGCTGTGTCCCTTGAAGCCAATCGCGAAGCCCTCAGGCGCCTCGAGAACCTCCTCCGTCGTTTCCAGCTCGGCCTGAGCGAGGTCACCGATACCGCGCGCTTCATGCGCAGCGAGAACCGCTCCACGGAGTTCTGCGAGCGGATGCGCCGCTCCGAGCAGTACCTCGAGCTGGCCCTCGACGCCATGGAGGGTCGCACGGTGGAAGGCCAGATGGACGAGGAGACCCACGAGGTGAAGGGCTGGCTCCGGACCCGGTTGGGTGGTCTGGTGACGCACTTGACTGCGGGGGCCCTCCACGGAGAGAGGGAGGAGAGCCACGATCCCGGCGCCGACGATTCCAGCGCGCAGGACGGCCCCGACGGCACGACCCCCGAAGGGGAGGTCGTGCACGTGTGCGGGGACGGCCGCGCCCTGGGCGTGCCCGACCTGCTGGCCACGTTGCAGGCCCACGGCAAGACCGGAGTCCTGCGCGTCGAACACCCCGACGAGACGATCGTCCTGCACATCGATGGCGGCGAGCTGGTCCACGCCTACAGCGAGTGCTCCCCGGCGGGGGTGCGCCTGGGCGAGATCCTGGTTGCACAGGGAGCCCTCACCGAGGAACGACTGCAGTCGGTGCTCTTCTGTCACGTGGCCTCGCCGCGCAAGATCGGGGAGATCCTCAGACTTGGAGAGGTCGTCAGCGAAGAGCAGTTGCATGCGGCGGTGGGCTACCAGATCCAGGAGCTCTTCCACCGCCTCTGGAGCCGGCCGGAGGCGACCTATCGCTTCGACCCGGTGCTGCCGAGCTCTTCCGACGAAGGCGCGAAATGGAGTCTGACCTCCCTGCTCTTGGAGTCCGCCTGCCGCAGCGACGAGCGCGACCGAGGCGAGCAACGCAGGGCGAGCTGAGTCCGCCCGCCAGAACTCAGTCGGTGTAGTTGCGCAGTCTGGCCAGGACCGACAGGTCCTCGATGGTGCTCGTGTCCCCCACCGTCTCGACGCCGGCGGCCACGTCGCGCAGGAGCCGCCGCATGATCTTGCCGCTGCGCGTCTTGGGGAGGGCATCGGTGAAGCGGATCTCCGCAGGGCGAGCCAGCTTTCCGATTTCCTTCGCGACGTGCTGGCCGAGTTGCGCGTCGAGGCCCCCGTCCTCCGCGGTCCCGCCCGCGGGGGTGACGAAGGCGACGATCGCCTGCCCGGTCAGATCGTCGGGCCGGCCCACGACCGCGGCCTCGACCACGGAGCAGTGGGAGACCAGGGCGCTCTCCACCTCCATCGTCGACAGGCGGTGGCCGGAGACGTTGATCACGTCGTCGACGCGCCCCATGATCCAGAAGTAGCCCTGCTCGTCGCGACGGGCGCCGTCCCCGGGGAAGTAGATCCCCGGCCAGCGGGACCAGTAGGTCTGCCGGTAGCGCTCCTCGTCCCCCCAGATGCCCCGCAGCATCGAGGGCCAGGGCTTGCGGATCGCGAGCAGCCCCCCCTGGCCCGGCGCCAGCTCGCGCCCCTCCTGGTCGAGGATCGCGGCGTCGACGCCGAAGAAGGGACGCGTGGCCGAGCCCGGCGTCGTGGTGGTCACGCCGGGCAGGGGGGTGATCATGATCGCGCCCGTCTCGGTCTGCCACCAGGTGTCGACGATCGGACAGCGTCCGCCGCCGATCGTCTCGTGGTACCAGATCCAGGCCTCGGGGTTGATCGGCTCCCCGACGGTGCCCAGGAGACGCAGCTTGGAGAGGTCGTGCTTGGTGACGTGCTCGCGGCCCCACTTCATGAAGGCACGGATCGCCGTGGGAGCGGTGTAGAAGACGCTCACGCCGTGCTTCTCGCAGATCTCCCAGAAGCGCCCCGCGTGCGGCGTGGCGGGAGCGCCTTCGTACAACAGGACCGTGGCTCCGTTGGCCAGCGGGCCGTAGACGACGTAGCTGTGGCCGGTGATCCAGCCCACGTCGGCGGTGCACCAGTAGACGTCCTCGTCGCGCAAGTCGAAGACCATGCGCGTGGTGAAGTAGGTGCCGACCAGGTAGCCACCGGTGGTGTGCATGATCCCCTTCGGCTTGCCGGTGGAGCCGGAGGTGTAGAGCAGGAAGAGCAGATCCTCGGCGTCCATCGGCTCGGGCGCGCAGTAGGCGTCGGCCTCGGCCATGGCCCCTTCCAACCACACGTCGCGACCGTCGACCCAGGCGCACTCGTTCTCCGTGCGCCGCACGACGAAGACGGTGTGCACGCTTTCGAGGTCCGCCAGCGCCTCGTCCACGGCGGGCTTCAGGGGCAGCACCTCGCCGCGCCGCCAGACACCGTCGGCGGTGATCACCGCGCTGCACCCGCCGTCGACGATGCGCTCCGACAATGCGTGGGCACTGAAGCCGGCGAACACCACGGAGTGGACCGCCCCGATGCGGGCGCAGGCGAGCAGCGCCATCGCCAACTCGGGCAGCATAGGCATGTAGATCGCGACCCGATCCCCCTTGCCGATTCCGCGCGCCCGGAGCGCGCCCGCCAGTCGGCAGACCCCCTCGTGCAGCTCGCGGTAGGTGAGGCTCTGGGTATCCCCCGGTTCACCCTCCCAGAGGATGGCGACCTTGTCGCCGCGCGCCTCCAGGTGAGCGTCCAGGCAGACCGCGCTCGCATTGAGCTTGCCGCCCGTGAACCACTTGGCGCGCGGGGCCTCGCTCCAGTCGAGCACCTCGCGGTAGGGCTCGATCCACGGCAACTCGCGGGCCACCCGGTCCCAGAAGGTCTCGGGACTCCGGATCGACTCCTCGTACAGCGCCTCGTATTCCACGGCGCTGGAGATCCGGGCACAGGACCGAAACTCGGAACTCGGAGGGAAGCTGCGCGTCTCTTGAAGGACGCTTTCGATCTCTTCGCTCATGGGAACCCCCGGGGCCAGTGTAGGGGCGTCCCAGCGCTGAGGAAACTCGCAGGAAATGGGCAACCTCCGCAGGGCCCTGCCGATGGAGGGGGTGAGCCGAGAATCGATCCCCGCCGTGTCCCCTGCTCCCCAACCCCAACCGCCTCCTCACGCGCTGGTGTTGATCAGGGACGGGTGCTGGATCCTGGCCTGGCTCCCTGAGTTGGATCGCATCGCGTGGTACGACCTCTCGCGCCTGCGCTGCACTCCGACCCAGGATCCCTGAATGGAATCCTGAGCAGAACCGCACAGGTTCGGCCTTTCACAGGCCGGACCCGTATCCCCTCTTGCCACCGAAGGCCCCACGCTCTGCCCGCGTGGGGCCTTCTTCTCCCGGCCCCATTCCTCACAGCGTCGAGCCCGGAGTGTCGGTCGGCTTTTTCGATCAAACCTGCCCCACCCCACCGCGCCAGGGCGGAATCCACGCGTGAAGCAAGCCTCGTTCCCCCCCATCGCCGAGCACGACACGGGCGCGCCCCCCGCTGGCGCCGCGCTGGTCCTGGCCCGGTGGCACTCATGGGTCCGCGTGTGGATCCCTGACCGCGGCGAGATTACGTGGGTGAATCTCGACGAGACGAGCTTCAGGACGGTCGCTCCCGCTCACTCGGCGGACTCGGACGCTACGGGCGCCACGGGTCCACCCCCCCACCACTAGCGGAGCACGCGTCCCACGCCCCCGCGCTCTCCCCCTCAGAGTGCGGGGGCTTCCTCTTTGCCGCGACCGCGGAAGAGGGTCAGGTAGCGCACCACGCGACCCGCCAACCGGCGCGGATCGCGCAGCTCGCGCCAGAGGCGTTTGGGCCGGCGGTAGAAGCGACGGTAGCCCTCGCGGATCTTGGCCTGGATCTCTTCGGCGCTCATGTGCTGGTTGCCCTCGAGGGCGTGCACGCCGGTCATCGCCGCGTAGTCGAGCTCGCGCGTCCCCGACAGGATCTCGTAGAGCTTCGTCCCGGGGTAGGCGGTGACGGCGCAGAACTGCACCTGGTCGGGGTCGAGACTGTCCACCAGAGCGATCGTCTCGTCCGCCATCTCGGGGGTCTCCTCGGGAAAACCGATCATGCAGAAGGCGCGCGACTCGATCCCCAGCTCGCGGCAGGCTCGGAAGACGTCGTGCGCCTGCTCCAGGTCGTCGAGCTTGTTGCCGCAGTGCACGCGTTGGATGGTGGCGTTGCCCGATTCCACTCCCAGTGAGAGGTGGCGACAGCCCGCGGCGGCCATCACCTCGAGCAGGGGCCGGTCGAGGGTCTTGACCGCCGTTTCGCACTGCCACTCCAGCTCGAGCATCCCCTCGTCCAGGATCCCCTCGCAGATCTGGCGCACGCGGTCCTTGCGGGTGGTGAAGATCGGGTCGCGGAAGATGACGTGGCGCAGGCCGTGGACGTGGTAGAGGTCGCGCAGCTCCTCCAGGACGTGCCCCGGGCTGCGGAAGCGGAAGCGCCCCCCCTGGGCCAGGGAGTAGCCGCAGAAGGAGCAGCCGAAGGGACAGCCGCGGGAGGCCTTGACCGTGGTGATCGGCCCCCGGATCCCGGGGAAGTGGTAGACGGCGTTGTCCAGGAGGTGCCGGCTGGGGATCGGCAGGCGGTCCAGGTCGACGATCGGCCGCCGGTCGCGGGAGTGGTGGATCTCGCCCCCGGCGGCTCTCCAGCTCGTCCCGGCGATCTCCTGGGGCCACTTGCCGGCGCGGATGCAGCGCGCCAGATCGCGCACCGTGTACTCCGGCTCGCCGCGCACCACCACGTCCACCTGATCGCCGGCGAAGATCTCCTCCGGCGTGAAGGTGACCTGGGCGCCCAGGATCGCCACGGGGACCTTCAGGCGCATCCGCAGGGCACCCGCCAGCTCCAGATCGCGGTCCAGGGAGGTGCTGGAGGAGTCGAGGCAGACCAGGGCCGGCTCGCCGCGGGCGACCTCCTCCACCACCGCCGGCCCGTCGAGCTCGCGCGCGTCGGCGTCGTGCAGGGTCACCGCGTGCTCCTCCGACTCCAAGACCGCCGCCACGTGGGCCAGCTCGATCGGCGGGTAGAGGAGCTCGGGGTGGACCGCCATCCCGAAGCCCCCCATCAGCCCTCGGCTGACGCGGAACTCGGGGGGGCTGGGAGGGGTGACGAGGGCGATCTTCACGAGTCGGAGATGGAGAGCCTGGGGCGAAGTCTACCCCGCTGCCATCCCCGTTGGATCTTCGGCCCCGTTGGATCCCTGGGCCGTGCGCGCGATCACTTCCTCCTGCAGGTCGCGTCCCATGTCGACGAAGTAGTCGCTGTAGCCCGCCACCCGCACCAGGAGGTCGCCGTACTCCTCGGGGCGCTGCTGGGCGGCCCGCAGGGTTTGGGTGTCCACCACGTTGAACTGGATGTGGTGCCCGCCCAGTCGGAAGTAGGTGCGGATCAGGGAGGCCAGCTTCTCGATGTTGGTCTCCCCCTCGAGGAGCTGGGGCAGGAAGCGCTGGTTGAGCAGGGTCCCGCCCGACTTGACCTGGTCCATCTTGCCCAGGGAGCGCACCACCGCCGTGGGCCCCGAGCGATCCGCTCCGTGGGCGGGGGAGGTGCCGTCGGAGATCGGCATCCTCGCCCGACGGCCGTCGGGAGAGGCTCCCACCCGGGTGCCGAAGTACACGTGGCAGGTGGTGGAGAGCATGTTGAGGTGATAGCGACCGCCGCGGGTGTTCGGCCGACCGTCGATCACCTCGAAGAGGGAGGCGTAGACGCGCTGCATCAGCTCGTCCGCCTCGTCCTGGTCGTTGCCGAACTTGGGCGTCTTGTTGAGCAGTCGCTGGCGCAGCGCCTCATTTCCGGCGAAGTCGCTCCCCAGGGCCTCGAGCAACTCCCCCATCGACAGCGCGCCGCCGAAGACGTGCTGGCGCAAGGCCGAGAGGCTGTCGGTGATGGTCCCGATCCCGCAGCACTGGATGTAGGTCGTGTTGTAGCGCGGCCCACCGTCGTGGTAGTCGCGCCCCCTCTCGATGCAGTCCTGGATCAAGACCGAGAGGAAGGGCGCCGGCATCTGGCGCGCGAAGTAGGACTCGATCTGCTGGTTGACCCGCACCTTGGTGTCCACGAAGGTGCGCAGCTGCTCATCGAAGGCCCGGTAGAGCTCGTCGAAGGTGGCGAAGTCGGTCGCCGCGCCCGTGGACGGTCCGATGCGCTTGCCGCTGGCGGGATCGACGCCGTCGTTCAGCGCGACCTCGAGGATCTTGGGCAGGTTCAGGTAGCCGGTCAGGAAGTAGGCCTCCTTGCCGAAGGCCCCCGTCTCGATGCAGCCGCTGGTCCCCCCCTCGCGCGCGTCCTCGACGCACTTGCCCATGCGCACCTGCTGGGCGACCACGGTGTCGGCGTTGAAGACGGCGGGGTACCCGTAGCCCTGGCGCACGACGCGACAGGCGGCCTTGAGGAAGCTCTCCGGGGTCTTGGCGCTGATCTGGACGTTGCTCTGGGGCTGCAACAGGTGGATCTCGTCCACCACCTCGAGCAGGAGGTACGAGAGCTCACTGACCGCGTCCGTTCCCTCGCGCGTCAGGCCGCCCAGATTGATGTTGGTGAAGTCGTTGTAGGTGCCGCTCTCCTTGGCCGTGACCCCCACCTTGGGGGGGGCCGGGTGGTTGTTGAACTTGATCCACAGGCACTGCAGGAGCTCCTTGGCCCCCTCCCGGTCGAGGGCGCCGCGCTCGAGATCTCTGCGGTAGAAGGGCTCCAGGTGCTGGTCGATGTGGCCGGGGTTCATCGAGTCCCAGCCGTTCAGCTCGAGGATCGTGCCCAGGTGCACGAACCAGTACATCTGCAGCGCCTCCCACAGGTCCCGCGGCGCCTCGGCGGGCACTCGGCGGCAGACCGCGGCGATGCGCTCCAGCTCGGCGCGTCGCCCGCCATCCCCCTCGCCGCGCGCCAGGGCTTGGGCGGCGTCGCCGTGGCGGCGCGCGAAGATGACGATGGCGTCGCAGGCGATCGACATCGCCTGCAACTGCTCTGCCTTGGCGGTGGCTCGGGGGTCGTGGAGCTGGTCCAGCTCGGCGAGGCGCTCGGCGATCTCGCGCTTGAAGTCGTTCATCCCCGAGCGGTAGATCTGGCCGTCCAAGGTGGTGTGCCCCGGCGAGCGCTGCTCCATGAACTCGGTGAAGACCCCGGCCTCGTAGGCGTCCCGCCAACGCTCGGGGAGGTCGCGGAAGATGCGGTCGCGCATCGAACGGCCGCGCCAGTAGGGGATCACCTCGTCCCGGTAGGCTGCGACGGTCCCCTGCTCCACCCGGTAGCGCGTCTTCTCGCGAGCATCCAGGGTGTGGAGGTCCTCCAGGCTGTGGCAGGTCAGCTCGGGGTAGGTGGGCACGACCTTGGGAGCGGGGCCGCGCTCGCCCACGATCAGCTCCCCCTCGCCGATGTGGATGCGCTGGTTCTCGGCCAGGTGCCGGAACGCCATGGCCCGCAGGACCGGGATCGAGTGCTTGCCCTCGTTCTCCCGGTAGAAGCGCGTCATCAGCTCGGCGCGCTCGCTGGTGACGGCGGGCTCTGCCCCGAAACTCGCCTGCCAGAGCCGGGTGATGCGTTCGTTCATGGTCGCGGCGCGCCTCCGATCCGTACTCGCAGTCCGTGCCGAGCGAGGTGGGCCGCGACCTCCCGGACGCGTTCCTCGGACACCTCGCCCGCTCCATCCAGCCGCCAGGGACGCGCGAACTCGCGGTGCTTGCCCCGGGCGGCTCGGTGGAAGGGTAGTAGCGTAACGCGGGGGGGGGGCTCCAGGGAGCACAGAAAAGATGCGGCCCCCTCCACTTCCTCGGTCCCGTCGCTGACTCCCCCGACCAGCGGCATGCGCACCTCCACCTGCGCCCCGGCGGCGCACAGGGCGCGCAGGTTGGCCAGCAGCGGCTCACTCGGGACCCCCGTGGCCGCCAGGTGGCGCCCGGGGTCGACCAGCTTGAGGTCGTAGAGGAAGAGGTCGGTCTGCCCGGCGACCGCCTCCAGGTCCTCCGCCGTCGCCAAGCCGGTCGTGTCCACCGCGCGGTGCAGGCCCCGCCGGCCGCACTCCTCGAGGAGCTCCAGGAGGAACGCGGGCTGGGCCAGCGGCTCTCCCCCGGAGAAGGTGACCCCGCCCCCGGACTGGTCGTAGAAGAGTCGATCCCGCTCGACGAGCTCGAGCACCTCCTCGACGGTGACGCGCCGCCCCACGAGCTCGCGGGCGCCGGCGGGGCAGACTGCGACGCAGTTGGCGCAGACGCGGCAGAGGCCCCCGTCCACCACCACCCCGCTCTCGCCGAGGGAGAGCGCCTCCTGGGGGCAGGCCTCGACGCACTCCCCGCAGGCGATGCAGCGCTCCGCCCGGTGGTGCACGAAGGGAGCCCCCCCTTGGCTCTCGGGGTTGTGGCACCAGGTGCAGGAGAGGGGGCAGCCGAAGAGGAAGACGGTGGTGCGGATCCCGGGGCCGTCCTGGGTCGAGTAGCGCTCGACGTCGAAGATCAGGCCACTCTGCACAGCATCACCCGCGTGATTCGGTCCTTCTCCGGAGGGGACTCACCCTTTGCGCAACGTGGCCCCCAGCTCGTCGAGGCCGCGCTCCAGGCGGCCCAGGAACTTGGCCGCGTCCTTGTCGGTGAGGGTCCTGTTGTCGGAGCGCAGCACCACGTGCCAGGCCAGGGACTTGCGCCCCGCGCCGAGCGACTCGCCGCGGTAGAGGTCGAAGAGCTCGAGGCCCGCCACCACACCCTTGCCCGCGCGCCGGATCGCCTGCGCCAGCTCGCCGGCGGGGAGCTCCTCGTCCGCGAGCATCGCCACGTCGACCTTGACCTCCGGGAAGCGCGGGATCGGCTGGTAGCTCGCGGGCGCGTCGGGGGTGTCGAGCAGGACGTCGAGGGAGATCTCGGCCACGGCCACCTCGCTCGCCAGCTCGCCCTCGAGCCCCAGGGCCCGGGCGATTCCGGGCTCGAGCCCGGCCAGGTGGACGGCGGCGGGGCCGTCCTTGCGGGTGCGTCCCGCGAGGGCCTTGACGGGGTGCGCCCAGGTCGCGGGCTCGCCCTCGCGCTCCCAGCGCGGGACGGGCAGACCGACGCTGGCGATCAGATCCTCCACGACACCCTGCAGCCGCGGCAGCAGCTCCCGGTCGAAGGGGGTCTCCTCCGCAGCGGCGGGTCGCGCCCAGACCAGCGCCAGTTGGTGGACCTCGGCGGGTTCGCCGCGGGGGTTGGCGCGCTCGGGGAGGTAGCCCTTGCCCACCTCGAAGAGGCGCACCTCCTCGCGCAGGCGGCGGTTCCCGGTCACGATCCCGAGCAGGCTCGGCAGCACGCCGCGCCGCACCCGACACACCCCCTCCGCGACGGGATTGGTGACCTCGACGTGGGGCGCGTCCGCCAGCTCCAGCGTCTCGAGCAGCGCGTCGGCGAGGAAGGAGTAGCTGATCACCTCGTGGAAGCGCGCGCTGCCCGCCAGGCGGTCCTGCAGCTGGCGCACCAGGCGCCGCCGCGGATCGGGATCGGAGGGGACGAGCTCCCCCAGCATGGTGCGCTCGGGCACGTTGCCGTAGCGGTGGAGGCGTCCCACCTCCTCGATCAGATCCTGCTCGATCGTCACGTCCTTGGTGGCGCGCGCCGACGGCACGGCCACCTCGAAGGCGCCGCCCCGGCGCTCGACGCCGAAGCCCAGGCGGGTCAGGATCTCGGCCTGCTCGTCGTCGGAGACCTCGGCGCCCAGCGCCGTGCGCACGCGCTCGGGTCGCAGGGGCAGGGTGTGGGCCGGATCGGACCACTCCCCGGCGTCGGCCAGGCGGCAGGGGAAGCAGGTCGCCGGCTCCAGCTCCAGGAGCAAGCGCGCGAAGTGCGCCGCCGCCTTCAGCGGCAGGGTGGGATCGAGGTGCTTCTCGAAGCGCGCCGAGGCGTCGGTGCGCAGCCCCAGGCGGGCGGAGGTGCGTCGCACCACCGCGGGGCGGAAGTTGGCCACTTCGAGCAGCAGTCGATCGGTGCCCTCCTCCACCTTGGAGCCCGCACCGCCCATGACCCCCGCCAGGGCCACCGGCTCGTCTCCCGAGCAGATCAGGAGGTCTGACGGCTCCAGCTTGCGCTGCACCTCGTCGAGGGTGGCCATCGTCTCCCCGGGACGCGCGTTGCGCACCACGATCCCCTCGGCGGCCAGCCGCGTGCGATCGAAGGCGTGGTTCGGCTGCCCGAGGTCGAGCATGACGAAGTTCGACAGGTCGACGAGCAGGTCCAGGGGACGCTGCCCCGCCGCGAGCAGGAGCATGCGCAGCCACTCCGGCGAGCGCCGCGGCGCCACCCCATCGATCGCCAGCCCCAGGTAGCGCGGGCAATCGCTGGACTCCACCCTGAGCGGGAAGGGCGGCTCGTCCCCCAGGGGCGGCAGGGTGAGGTCCAGGGGCGCGAGCTCGCGGCCGTAGATGGCGGCCACCTCTCCCGCCAGCCCGCGGTGCCCCCAGAGATCGGGGCGGTGGGTCAGGGACTTGTTGTCGATCTCGATGATCCAGTCCTCGATCCCCAGGGCCGGTCCCACCGGGCGACCGACCTCGGCCTCGGCGTCGAGCACCCAGATCCCCTGGTGGTCCTCCCCGAGCCCCAGCTCGCGCTCGGAGCAGATCATGCCGCGCGACTCGACCCCGCGGATCTTGGAGCGCTTGATCTTGAAGTCGCCGGGCAGGGTCGTGCCGACGGTGGCCACCGCGACCTTCTGGCCGGCGGCGACGTTGGGCGCACCGCAGACGATCTGCAACGCATCCTCGCCCCCACCCAGATCGACGGTGCAGACGGAGAGCTTGTCCGCGTCGGGGTGGGCGTCGCGGGTCACCACGTGCCCCACCACCACGTCCCCCAGGCAGGGCACGAAGGGCTCCAACCCCTCGACCTCACAGGTGGAGAGGGTCAGGTCGTCGGCCAACGTCTCGGGACGGATGCCCTTCAGGTCGACGTGGCGCTCCAGCCAGCGGTAGGAGACGAACATCAGAACTGCTCCAGGAAGCGCAGATCACCGGCCAACAGGTGACGGACGTCGTCGATCCCGTGGCGCAGCATCACCAGCCGCGAGAGGCCCAGGCCGAAGGCGAAGCCGCTCCAGCGCTCGGGATCGATGCCACCGGCGCGCAGCACGTTGGGGTGCACCAGCCCGCAGGGGAGGAGCTCGATCCAACGCGTGCGCCCGCAGACGCTGCAACCCTCGCTGCAGAAGGGGCAGCGCGCGTCGAGCTCGAAGCCGGGCTCGACGAAAGGGAAGTACCCCGGGCGCAGCCGCACCTCGAGCTCGCGCCCGAAGATGCCGCGCAGGAGGGTCTTCATGGTGCCGATCAGGTGGCCGACGGAGATCTCCTCGCCCACCACCAGCCCCTCCACCTGGTGGAAGGTGTGGTCGTGGCTGGCGTCGGTCGCCTCCTGACGGAAGACCTTGCCGGGCACGATGGCGCGGAAGGGGGGCTCGAGGCGCTCCATCGCCCTCACCTGCACGGGGCTGGTGTGGGTGCGCAGGACCAGGCTGCCCTCCCGGTCGCAGAAGAAGGTGTCCTGGGCGTCCCGCGCCGGGTGATCGGCGGGGATGTTGAGGGCCTCGAAGTTGTAGAAGTCGAGCTCGACCTCGGGACCGTCGAGGACCTGGAAGCCCATCGACTGGAAGAGGTCCTCCAACTCGCGGGTGACCTGGGTGATGGGGTGCAGGGACCCGCGCCGCGGCGGCACCGGGGGCAGGCTCGGGTCGAATCCGGCACCGCGACGCTCGGCGGCCAGGGCCTCCGCCGCCAAGACGCTCGCCCGCTCGGCCGCGCTGTCCAGCACCAACTGCTTGAGGGTGTTGGCCGCCTTGCCGGCCGCCGGTCGCTCGGCGGGGTCCAGGGTGGGGATCGACGCCAGGAGCTCGGCGACGACGCCACCGGGTCCGACGTACTCGCGCTCGATCGCCTTGAGCGCGGCGGCGTCCGCGGCGGCGCCGACCCGACTCCTGGCTTCCGTGGCCAGTGCTTCGTAATCGGTCATTGGATGACGGGGACAAAGCGAGCCGCCAGGCGGAGTCCTCTGGAGTCCCGCCGGCGGCTCGTCGTCTGGGCTAACCCTCCTCTACACGCGTGCCGTCCGCGCCTCCTCGACGATGGCGTCGAAGGCGGCGGGGTCGTGGATCGCGAGCTCGGAGAGCTCTTTGCGGTTGAGTTCGATCCCGGCCTTCTTCAGGCCGTCGATGAGCTGGGAGTAGTTCAGGCCGCGCATGCGCGCCGCGGCGTTGATGCGGATGATCCACAGGCGCCGGAACTGGCGCTTGCGCTGTCGCCGGTCGCGGTAGGCGAAGGCCCAGGAGCGCAGCAGGGTCTCGCGCACCGTGCGCCACAGCTTGGAGCGACCGCCGCGGTAGCCCTTGGCGTGGCTGAAGTAGCGGGTCTTCTTTCGGGCGCGCGGCGACCCGTAGGTGACACGGACCATCTCAACCGCCTCCCATCGCTTGCTTGAGGAGCTTGGCCCAGGTGCCCTCGATGATCAGGGGGGCGCGCTTGCCGCGCTTGTGGGCGGCGTCCCGCAGGGCGTGCATGTGCCCGCGGCCGGGGCGCGAGGACTTGAGCTTGCCGGTCTTGGTGATCCGGAAGCGCTTCTTGACCGCGCCTTTGGATTTCATCTTCGGCATGGGACTTCCTCGTCGTGGAGCCGCGCCGAGACCGGCCCGGGCTCCGCCTCTGAATCCCCGGTCGCCGGCATGCCGTACCGCTCGCGGGGGCCCGACGGTCACGCGACCGCCGGATCTTGGAGCGCAACAGGTTAGCCCGGACCATTCGTGAGCGTCCACCCCAGTGCGCGACAAGTTCGCCGTGGTGCGCGAGTTGGGCCCGATCGACGCGCAGGCGGGGCCTCCGCGCCCCGTCGAGCACCCAGCGACGCCAACACGTGCGCCATGGCGGACTTGGGGCGTGCCGGGGTGGAGGCTCATGAATGGCCCGGGCCAGGCAGCCCGGAGCGGAGTGGCAAGCTCCCGGCCTCGAACCTGGGCGGCGGGGCCATAGAATCACCCACCATGCCCCCCCTTCGCATCTGCCTGATCGCCTCCGAGGTCGCCCCCTTCGCCAAGGCGGGCGGTCTGGCCGACGTCAGCGCCGCCCTGGCGCGCTACCTGACCCGGGCCGGGCACGACGTGCGGCTCTTCATGCCCCTCTACGGGCGCATGGGGTGGATGCATTTCGAGACGGTGGAAAGCGCCCAGGGGATCGAGCTGGACTTCGGCCCGCACCGCTGGTGGGCGACGATCCGCACCACCCAGCTCCCCGACAGCGAGGTCTGGGTGCGCTGCGTGGACGTCCCCGAGCTCTTCGGAGGGGACTGGCTCTACGGCGACGGCTCCTGGGAGGCGTTCCGCTTCGCGGCCCTCACCCGCGCCGCCCTCGCGGGCTGCCAGCGGGAGGGCTGGGCCCCCCACGTGGTCCACGTGCACGACTGGCACACCGCCCTGGCGCCCCTCTACCTCAAGACCTACTACGGCTGGGACGACCTCTTCGCCGACACGCGCACCCTGCTCACGATCCACAACCTGGCCTACCAGGGGCGCTTCTCGTCGGAGATCGTGGGCGACCTGGGCTTTGGGCTCGAGCGCTCCGCCCTGCACCAGGAGCACCTGGCCGAGGGCTGGATGGGGTTCCTCGAGACGGGGCTCCTGCACGCCACCGCCATCACGACCGTCAGCGAGACCTACGCGCGTGAGATCCAGACCCTCGAGCAGGGTGAGGGGCTCGATCACCTCTTGCGGTCGCGCTCCGACCGCCTCTTCGGGATCACCAACGGCGTCGACGGGGCGGTCTGGGACCCGGCCACCGACCCCCACCTGCCGGCGAACTACTCCCCCTCCGACACCTCGGGCAAGCGCCTCTGCAAGCGGGCCCTCCTGGAACGCTTCGACCTGCCGGGCGGCGACGACACCCCGGTGATCGGAGCGATCTCGCGCCTCACCTACCAGAAGGGCTTCGATCTGCTGCCCGACGCCCTGCCGGTGATCCTGCACCGCGAAGACGTGCGCTTCATCCTCCTGGGCGCCGGCGACCAGCACTACGAGGGCTACTTCCACTGGCTCGGGCAGGCCTTCCCCGACAAGGTGCGCTTCTACGCGGGCTACGACGAGGAGCTCTCGCACCTGATCGAGGCGGGCAGCGACATCTTCCTGATGCCGTCGCTCTTCGAGCCCTGCGGGCTGAACCAGATGTACAGCCTGCGTTACGGGACGGTCCCGGTGGTGCGGCGCACCGGCGGCCTGGCGGACACGGTGGAGCAGATCGAGGCGGACCCCGAGCGAGGCACGGGGGTCTGCTTCGACGAGTTCTCGAGCCGGGGGGTCCTGGGGGCCCTCGAGTACGCCCTGAGGCTCTACGGCGACCGGGAGCGCTGGCGGGAGATCGTACGCCGGGGTATGTCGCGGGACTTCTCCTGGGAGCACCAGGTGGAGCGCTACGTGGAGCTCTACCGGCGCTTGCCGGAGCTGTGACCTGCTTCCCCCCTCCTCCCCCCGCGCAGGATAAGTTGGTAGGAGCGTTCGCCCGACCCCGCGTGCTCCCAGCCGAACCCCGCCCATGCACCCCTCCCGACACCCCGCCCTCTGCGCCCTGCCGCTGCTCCTGGCCCTGACCTCCGCGGCCGCCGCCGACGACCCCGTGGAGTGGCGCGATCGCCGGCCCAGGTGCCCCAGCGCCGAGTGGGACGCCCTGGAGGGCGAGCCCGCGCCCAGCCTGGCCGAGCTGAGCGGCTGGCTGAACAGCGAGCCGTTGGACTGGGCGAGCCTGCACGGGAAAGTGGTGCTGATCGACATGTGGGGCACCTGGTGTAACCCCTGCCTCAAATCCCTGCCCCACCTGGTCGAGCTGCACGAGCGCTTCGCCGACCGCGGGCTGGTGGTGCTCGGGGTGCACTCCAAGCGGGGCAGCGACCGCTTGCCGTCCTTCGCCGCCGGCCGCAACCTACCCCACCCCTTGGCGGTGGACTCCATGCGAGCCCTCGAGGGCCGCTTGCACCTGAAGTTCTGGCCGACCTACTTCATCGTCGGCCGCGATGGCCGCATGCGCGTCGCCGGGGTGAACATGGGGAAGGACGAGCGAGGAGAGCCCTGGCTGGATCGCGCACTGGAGACGATCCTGGCGGAGCCGTGGGAGTCGGGTTGGCCCGCGGTGGTCGAGAAGAAGCTCTACGGCAAGGACGTGCGGGGCCAAGCGGCGCCACCCCTCGAGGTCGAGACCTGGCTCACCGAAGAGCCGGACCTGGAGGGCAAGTGCGTCCTGATCGACCTCTGGGCCACCTGGTGCGGCCCCTGCAAGCGGGCCATGCCGAAGCTCGAGGCGCTGCACGAGAAGTACGGCGACGACCTGGTGGTGATCGGCCTCTCCGACCAGCACCCCGACGCCCCGAACCGCAAGGGAGAGCCCTGGGGCCCGGTGGTGGCCGAGTACGTCGCCGCCCAGGGGTTCACCTACTACCAGGCCCTGGACGGCCAGGGGCGCACCAAGCGCGCCCTCGAGGTGCGCGGCATCCCGCACGTCCTGCTGCTCGACTCGCGCGGCATCGTGCGCTGGCAGGGGGTGCCCGAGGGCAAGGTCGATCCCCTGACCGACGAGGTCGTGGCCGCGGTGATCGCCACCGACCGCGCCCAGCGCGCTGAGCAGGACCCCGCACCCGCCGCGGACTCCTCCGAGCTGGAATGGCCGCCCCACGTCCAGAAGCGCCTCTGGGCCGAGAAGGACCTGCGCGGTCGACCCGCACCCGCCTGCGAGGTGGCCAGTTGGCTGACGGAGGAGCCCTCCCGCGAGGGCAAGGTGCTGCTCTTCGACTTCTGGGCCACCTGGTGCCCTCCCTGCCGCCGCCTGATTCCCGAGCTGAACGACTGGCAGGAGCGCTTCGCCGACGACCTGGTCGTGATCGGGATCAGCGCCGAGGAGAGCGCCACGGTGCAGGACTTCCTCGAGCGCACCCAGGTCGACTACGCCCTGGCCCTCGACCCCGAGAAGCGCATGTCGCAGGCGATCGGCGTCGAGGGACTGCCCCACGTGGTGGTGGTGGACAGCCAGGGCATCGTGCGCTGGCAGGGTTTCCCCCTCTCCGACGAGGACCGGCTGACCACCGCCACGCTGGAGCGCATCATCGAGCTGGACCGCCGACAGCGGGAGGCCAAGCGCCAGTGACCGACCCCTCCCCCACCGTCCCCCTCGACCGGCACGGCCGCGCCCTGCGCAACCTGCGCATCTCGGTCACCGACCGCTGCAACCTGCGCTGCAACTACTGCATGCCGGAGGACGACTACATCTGGCTGCCCCGCGAGCAGATCCTCTCCTTCGAGGAGCTCTCGCGCCTGGTGGACGCCTTCCTGACCCTGGGGGTGACCAAGATCCGGCTGACGGGAGGGGAGCCGCTCCTGCGCCGCGGCCTGGAGGAGTTCGTCGCGGAGCTGGCGGCCAAGCCCGGCCTCGTCGATCTGGCCCTGACGACCAACGGCCTGAAGCTCGCCGACCAGGCTGAGGGGCTGCGTCGGGCGGGGCTGCAGCGGGTCACGATCAGCCTGGACACGCTGCGCCCCGAGCGCTACCGCGAGATGACGCGGCGTGACGAGCACGGCGCGGTGTTGGAGGGGATCGAGGCGGCCGCGGCGGCGGGCTTGCACCCCGTCAAGCTCAACACGGTGCTGATGCAGGGGGTCAACGACGACGAGCTGGCGCCGCTGGTCGAATTCGCCCGCGCCGGCGGCCACGAGCTGCGCTTCATCGAGTACATGGACGTGGGGGGCGCGACCCGCTGGGCCGCGGCCCGGGTGGTCACCCGCGACGAGATCCTGCGCGCGGTGGCGCAGCGCTGCGGCCCCCCCACCCCCTTCTCCCCGGCCGACCCCGCCCCCGCGGAGCGCTACCGGCTGCCGGACGGGACCGTCTTCGGGATCGTCGCCTCCACCAGCGCCCCCTTCTGCTCGAGCTGCGACCGCTCGCGCCTGACCGCCGACGGCAAGTTCTTCACCTGCCTCTACGCCCGGGAGGGGCTCGACCTGGCCCGACCCCTGCGCGGGGGAGCCAGCGGCGACGAGCTCGCCCGCATCCTGCGCAGGCGCTGGATCGAGCGCGAGGATCGGGGGGCGGAGGAACGCCTGCGGCTGGCGGAGGGCAGCCGCGCCGCCCTGGCCCAGGCCGAGGACCTGCGCGGGAACCCGCACCTGGAGATGCACACGCGCGGGGGGTGAGCCCCGCTGCTCAGTCCTGGCGCGCCCCGCCGTGGTAGTGCCCGGTGCGCTTCTCGACCCGACCCTCGAAGTCGAAGAACTCCCAGTACCCCTCGCGCAGGCCGTTCACGTAGTGGCCGCGCTCCATCACCTGGCCGTTGGTGTAGTACTGGATCCACTCCCCGTGGCGCTCGTTCTCGCGGTAGCTCCCCTCGCGCATCGGCCGGCCGGTGTCGTGCCAGCGCTTCCAGAGGCCGTCGCGCCGGCCGGCGAGGTAGTCCCCCTCCGCCTGGAGTTTGGTATTGGAGAACCAGAAGCGCCAGTGCCCGTGCCGCATGTCGCGCTCGTAGGAGCCTTCGGCCAGCTTGTCCTCCCCACCTTCGTAGAACTCGATCCAAGGGCCGCTGCGCAGGCCATCCACCCGCTGCCCCTTGGCCCGCAGGTCCCCGTTGGCGTAGAGCAACTCCACGTCCTCGACGATGGGAGCCAGGGGCTGCGTCGTACCCGTCGCGTCGGGACCCTCCGACGGCTCCTGGGAGCTCTCGGGATCGGTGTCTGCGCTCGTCCCATGCGGAAGTGCACCCCCGGAGCCCTCCAGGGCGGCGACCCCCTCCCCGCCCTCCATCGGCGTGCGCGGGGCCGCTCCTCCGCGGGAAGTCGACGAGCCGGGATCGGCGAGGACCTGCGGCTCGAGCGCCGGCGCGGGCCGCGCCCGACCGTCCGCGTAGACGGAGACGGGGCCTGCCCTCTCTGGGGCGTAGAACTCCCCGGGGAAGTTGAGGGTCCACATCAGGATCCCCAGGGCCAGAACGGCCACGGTGAAGAGCGGGAGTCTGCTCACGGCTCTACTCCCCCCCTCCATCATCTCCGGCTCCGCCAGACGACGCCTCGCGCGCGGCGATCTCCTCGCGCAGCTCGCGCAGGAGGGCGCGAATCTCGATCTCCAGCTCGACTCCCGTCAGGTCGATCCCGCGCACCACGCCCTTCCCGTCGAGCAGGAAGAGGACCGGGGGCCGGGCCACGCGCCACGCCTCGGCGGCGGGGGCCGCCTCACCCCCCTCCCACGCCAGGGTCCACCCGATCGGATCGGCGCTGTCGACGCGTTCGACGGCATTCCGATCGCGGTCGCCGCTGATCGCGATCCAGGTGAAGCGCTCGTCCCAGAGCCGCCGACACAGACGCCGGGCGAGGGCCAGGTCGCGCTCGGCCCCGGGGCGCTCCATCCCCCAGAAGGACACCACGAGCACGCGCCCCTGGTAGTCGGAGAGGCGCACCTCGTTGCCCGCCAGGTCGTAGGTGGTGAAGTCGGGGGCCAGACGACCAGGGGAGAGGTTCTCCAGACGCCAACGCTCCACCTCGCCCAGCAGGGAGGCGCGCGTCTCGGGAAAGCGTCCCGCGAGCTCGTCGAGGAGAGCGAGCGCGGCGGTGCGTTGATCGGAATCGGCGCGCGCGAAGGGGGCGCTGCGCCGCGCCAGGCTGAGCAGCCCGCGGGCCTGGAGCTCGCGGGAGCGACTGCAGCGTTCCAGGAGCCGTGCCAGGCCGCGCACCTCGTCCAGGGGGAGGTCCGGGTCCTCCTCCAGGAGGGTGAAGAGGGCCGGGTCCAGGAGGGACGCGTCGGAGGCGTGCTCCTCGATCAGGGTGGTGAGGATGCGCGAGCGCGCGGCGACCTGTTCCGGCGGCAGGGGGCCCGGCGGCAGGGCGCGCGCGGCGCGGAAGTGGCGCGCGAGCCACAGGCGGGCCGGTCCCGATCCGCGCGCGGCGAGCTCCTCGAAGCGGGGCGCGAAGCGCGCCTCCAGGGGTCGGATGTCACGCGCAGTCGCAGCGGACGGACCGTCGGACGCGGCACGCTCCGCGAGCGCTGCGCGCCACTGCGTCTCGAGCCGGGCGAACTCGGCGGCCAGGGCCGCGTCCTCTGGCGATCGATCCTCGGGGAGAGCAACCCTCTCGCCCCTTCCCGAATCTGGAAAGGAGACGGGCCTTCTCTCGGAGTCCAGAGCGGTGGCGCTCCCCGGGGCGCACAGCCAGCAGGCGAGTAGGGTCGGGAGGAGGATTCGCAGGACGGACATGAAGGCTTGCCTGCCGTCGCCGGTAGGCTCTCAGCCGCCCAGGGCGGCCGCGGATCGAGATGGGAGATTCGCTGGAGACTCCGACCTTCGCCTGTCTCCAGAGATACCCCGAGGGGCGGCTGCCGGCTACACCCGATCCGCGAAAGCCCGCCGGTTCCCACCGATGCTCATTTGAGGGTCACCGCAGTCGCATCGGTGAAGCGGCTGCCTCCACCCACCCGGTACCAGGTTTGGAAGTTCCAAGTCTGGCCCGGCGCGTAGACCCCGCCGAAACCGGGAATCGGGCCGTAGGCGATCAGATCGGTGGTGTCCTCGGTTCCGAAGACCAGGTCGCCCACGTAGCGGCCGATGCCAGTGCCGCCAGCGAGACACAGGTCGCCCACCGCCCCAGGGGGGTTGCTGATGACGCCGCTGCCGTCGCTGACGTTGGCGTAGCCGACGATGCCGCCGGTCATCCCGGCGGAGGTCAGCACCAGACCGTTCCCCACGACGCAGTCGTACAGGCGGGTGGTGCCGACGTTGTTGGCGTCGCAGTAGGGGGCGTCACACGCGAAAGCGCCGCAGTCCGAGCTGCAGTCGGTGTAGAGCACCATCCAGAAGTGACCTGGGGGAGAAATCAACGGGCCGCACGGCGGATTCGGGATGCTGCCGAACCAGTAGCAGCCGTTGAGCTCGTCAATCGCGAACATGTCCTGCGCGCCGAGGCCGGGGGCATCGGGCGTACACCCTGATGTTGCATTCTCGAGTGCCTATGCTGCAGTGGCTGCGGCCCCGAG
>CAZDQL010000103.1:0-23186 GCA_964507325.1 uncultured Planctomycetaceae bacterium
CGAGCGAGCCCCCTCACCCTTCCCGCCTCCCCCCCCATCCGCTACAACCACCCGCGATGATCACCTGGTCCTCGGGCATCAAGGGCGGCATCCGCTGGCTCACGCGCCGCATCGGCTGGGAGCTGGTCCGCTACCGCGGCGACGGGCTCCCCCCCGACTTCGAGCCGCTGCACCGCGAGATCGTCAAGGCGGTGCGCCCCTACACCCTCACCTCCCCCGAGCGCCTCTTCGGGTTGATCGAGGGGGTGCGCTACGTCGCGCGCCACGACGTCCCCGGCGCCTTCGCGGAGTGCGGCGTCTACAAGGGGGGCTCGATGATGGCCGTGGCCCTCACCCTGCTCGAGGTGGGAGTGCGCGACCGCGACCTCTACCTCTACGACACCTACGAGGGGATGCCCGCCCCCACCGAGGAGGACGTCGACCACCGCGGGATCGACGCCCGCGAGCACTTCGAACGCACCCGCACCAGCGACAGGAGCTCCGACTGGCTGGCGTGCTCCATCGAGCGCGTGCGCGAGGCGGTGCTCTCCACCGGCTACCCCGCCGAGCGCATCCACCTGGTCAAGGGCGTGGTGCAGGAGACGCTCCCCGACCAAGCCCCCGAGCAGATCGCCCTCCTGCGTCTCGACACCGACTGGTACGCCTCCACCCGCCACGAGCTGGAGACCCTCTACCCCAGGCTCGCCCCCCGCGGCGTCCTGATCGTCGACGACTACGGCCACTTCCAGGGGGCCCGCAAGGCGGTCGACGAGTACTTCGAGGGGGCCGGGATCCCCGTGCTGCTCGGGCGGCTCGACTACACCGGGCGCATGCTGGTCAAGGAGGGTTAGCCCGTCGATGCGGCCCCTCCTGCAGGTCGTCCTGCGCGCCACCCCCGACCAGACCCCGGACCACCCCGGCCGCGAACGCGTCGCGTCCCAGTCGGCCGCGGCCCGCCTGGCCCTGGCGGATGCGGCGCGTCTGGCCGGCTGTCCCCTGGAGACCTTCCCCCAGGACGACTCCGGAGTGCCGCTCCCCCGCGACGGCTGGCACTGGTCGATCAGCCACGACGCCACCTACGTCGCCAGCGTGGTGCACCGCGCCCCGGTCGGGGTCGACCTGCAGCGGGTGGAGGAGCGCCGCGCGGCGCTCACCGAGAGGGTCGCGAACGAGGCGGAGCGCGCGCTCCTCGCGCCCTTCGACGCGCTGGCCTTCGCGCGCCTCTGGACCGCCAAGGAAGCGGTGCTGAAGGCGGCCGGGGTCGGGCTGACGGAGCTCTCCCAATGCCGTCTCGTCGCAGTCGGTCCGGGGGAGGAGCTCTGGCTCGCCCACCGCGACCCGCGCCAGCGCGTCGTCACCACCCGCATCGCCGATCACGTGGCGAGCGTCCACGCTCCCGGAACCGACTGGGACGTCCTCTGGCATCGCCCCTGACCTCGGGGGGTGCGCGCAGCTATCCTGATGCCTTGCCGCCCCTGGATCCCCGCGCCCAAGCCGCCGCCCTCGTCGCGCCCTTCCGCGACCTCTACCCCTTCGAGCACCACTTCCTCGAGACCGGGGCGGGGAGGCTGCACTACGTCGACGAGGGGCAGCGCGACGCCCCGCCCCTGCTCTGCGTGCACGGCAACCCGAGCTGGTCGATCCTCTTCCGCCACCTGATCACCGGCCTCTCCGACTCGCTGCGCTGCGTGGCGATCGACCACCTCGGCTGTGGGCTCTCCGACCAACCGGACGGGGAGCGCTTCGGCTACCGGCTCGCCGACCACGCCCGCAACCTGGAGCGACTGGTGCTCGAGCTGGACCTCGAGCGCATCACGTTGGTGGTGCACGACTGGGGAGGGCCGATCGGCTGGAGCTTCGCCGCGCGCCACCCCGGACGGATCGCGCGCCTGGTCGTCACCAACACCAGCCTCTTCCCCGCCCAGCGCATCCCCGCGCGCATCGCCCTCTGCCGGGTGCCGCTCCTCGGCCCCTTGCTGGTGGGCGCCTGCAACGGCTTCGCCCGGGCGGCGACGCGCATGGCGGTGGCGCGTCCGATGGGCGCGCAGCTGCGACGCGCCTACGTGGCCCCCTACGCCCGCCCCCGCTCCCCCCGCGCCACCCTGCGCTTCGTGCAGGACATCCCCATGGACCCCGCCCACCCCAGTCGCGCCGACCTGGAGGCGGTGGCCGCCGCCCTGCCGCGCTTCGGGGACCGGCCGGCCCTGATCCTGTGGGGCGAGCGGGACTGGTGCTTCACGCCGGCGTTCCGCGAGGAGCTCGCCCGGCGTCTGCCCCAGGCCGAGGTGCACGTCCTGGAGGAGGCCTCCCACTACCTCTTCGAGGACGCCCCCCAGAAGTGCCTCTCCGCCGTCAGCGACTTCCTCCAGCGCAACCCCCTCCCGTGAGCGATCCCGAGTACTCCAACATCGCCCGACTCCTCGCCCGACACGCCGCCGAGCGGCCGGGGCAGGACGCGGTGATCGTGGCCGCCACGGGCCAGAGGGTCGACTACGCCACCCTCGAGGCGCGCTCCAACGCCATCGCCCACGGCTTGGTCTCCGCCGGCCTCCAGCGCGGGGACCGGGTCTGCCTCTTCGTCCCCCCGAGCGTCGAGCTGGTCGCCGTGGCCTACGCCCTCTTGAAGCTGGGAGCGGTCCTGGTGCTGGCGGACCCGGGGATGGGGCGCAAGCGACTGCTCGCCTGCCTCGAGCGCACGGCTCCGCGCGGCTTCATCGGCGTCCCCCGCGCCCACGCGGCGCGCAAGCTCTTCCCGCGCGCCTTCGCCAGCGTCGAGGTGGCGGTGACGGTCGGACGCCGCCTCTTCTGGGGGGGGCCGACCCTGCGACGGATCGAGGAGGGCCAGCCCACGACCTTCGAGCCCGCCCGCACCGCCGCCGACGAGACGGCGGCGATCCTCTTCACCTCCGGCAGCACCGGGCCCCCCAAGGGCGTGGTCCACACCCACGGCGCCTTCGTGGCCCAGGTGGCGGCCCTGGGGGAGCTCTACCACTTCGAGCCGGGGGAGGTGGACCTCTGCGGCTTCCCCCCCTTCGCCCTCTTCGACGCCGCCTTCGGGATGACGAGCGTCTTCCCCGACCTCGACCCCTCCCGCCCCGCCGCCTGCGATCCGGCGCGCGTCTTCCAGGCGGCCAGCGACCACGGCGCCACGACCGCCTTCGGCTCCCCCACCATCTGGCGACGCGTCGCCCCCTGGTGCATCGAGAACGGCCAGCGCCTGCCGCGCCTGCGTCGCGTCCTGACCGCGGGCGCCCCGGTACCGGTGGACCTGATCCGGGAGGTGCACCGCCTGCTGCCCCTCGAAGCGGACGTCCATACCCCCTACGGCGCCACCGAGTCCCTGCCGGTGGCTTCGATCGCCGGACGTGACGTGGTCCCGGCGCTGGAGGAGCGCACGGTCGGCGGCGAGGGCACCTGCGTCGGAGAGCCCGCTCCGGGGATCGAGCTGCGCCTGATCCGCAT
Source organism: uncultured Planctomycetaceae bacterium (assembly GCA_964507325.1). Lineage (GTDB taxonomy): Bacteria > Planctomycetota > UBA1135 > UBA1135 > CAZDQL01. The sequence goes on from CAZDQL010000103.1 coordinate 3,442, forward strand.
CGACGACGGACCGATCGCGCAGTGGTCCGACGACCTCCAGGTCGCCCCCGGAGAGGCGGGAGAGGTCTGCGTGCGCGGAGCGGTGGTCAGCCCCGAGTACGCCGAGGAACCGGACCAGACGCGCCTGGCGAAGATCCGCGACGCGGACGGCACCTTCTGGCACCGCATGGGGGACGTGGGGCGCCTCGACGAAGAGGGCCGTCTCTGGTTCCTGGGGCGCAAGAGCCACCGCCTCACGACCCTGGCGGGCCCGCGCATGCCGGTCCCGGTGGAGAACGTCTTCAACCAGCACGATCGGGTACACCGCACCGCCCTGGTGGGCGCCGGCGTGCCGGGGCGCGAGGTGCCGGTGCTCGTCGTCGAGCCGCTGCCCGGCGAGCTCCCCCGCGGCGAGACGATGACGGAGGGGTTCGCCATGCAGCTGCGCGCCATCGGCGGCAAGTGCGAGGCGAGCGCCGACGTGGAGCTCTTCCTCTTCCACCCCGGCTTTCCCGTGGACGTGCGCCACAACGCCAAGATCCACCGCGAGGAGCTCAAGGTCTGGGCCAGGAGCAAGCTCCCGTGAGGGCGCTCGTCACGGGGGGGGGCGGGTTCCTGGGGCGGCGCATCGTCGAGCTCCTGCTCGAGCGCGGCGACGAGGTGACCTCGGTCTCCCGCGGGCGCTACCCGCAGCTCGAAGCGCTCGGCGCAGGCTGCCTGCAGGCGGACCTCGCCGACCGCCGCGCGACGCTGGACGCGATCCAGGGTGCCGAAGTCGTCTTCCACGTGGCCGCCAAGGCGGGGGTGTGGGGACCGCGGCGGGAGTACGAGCGCACCAACGTGCTCGCCACCCGCCACGTGATCGAGGCCTGTCGCGCGGCGGGAGTGGGGCGGCTCGTCTTCACCTCCTCCCCCAGCGTGTGCTTCGACGGTCGCGACCACCTGCGTGCGGGGAACGACCTCCCCTACGCCGAGCACTACCTGGCCCACTACCCGCGCACAAAGGCGGAGGCGGAGCGGGCGGTGCTCGCGGCCAACGGAGGCGAGCTGGCGACGGTGGCCCTGCGCCCGCACCTGATCTTCGGGCCGCGGGATCCGCACCTCTTGCCGCGGCTGGTCGCCCGGGCGGAGCGGGGCCGTTTGGCGGTGGTGGGTTCGGGGGAGAACGAGGTCAGCGTGACCTACGTCGACAACGCCGCCTGGGCCCACCTCGACGCGGCGCAGGCGCTGGCACCGGGGGCGGCCTGCGCGGGGCGCGCCTACTTCGTGGCGGGGGCGGAGCCGGTGCGGCTCTGGGACTGGATCGCCGACCTCCTGCAGCGCCTCGACAAGCCCGCGGTGCGCCGGCGCGTGCCCTCGACGGTCGCGCGGGCGGCGGGGGCGGTCTGCGAGCTCCTGTGGCGCGTAGCGCGCCTGCGAGGGGAGCCGCCGATGACGCGCTTCCTCGCCCTGCAACTCGCGCGCTCCCACTCCTACGACCTGGGTCCGATCGAGCGCGACCTGGGCTACCGCGAGCGGGTCGGCATGCCGGAGGCGCTGGAGCGTACGCTCGCGGCCTGGTCCTGATCGCGGTCAGGCGAGCCGCCAGAGGACCCAGCTCGCCACGCTGCACAGGGGGTGCCACGGTGCGGCGCGCGCCTCCACCTCGGCGGGACCCGGGCGCTCGTCGAGACCGTCGAGCACGCGCAGCCCCTCCTGCACGCCGAGATCGGTGGCGGGCAGGACGTCCAGCCGACCGAGGCGGAAGAGCAGGAACATCTGGGCGCTCCACACGCCGATCCCGCGCACCTGGATCAGGCGCTCGACGACGTCGTCGTCGGTCAAGCGACCGATCGAGCGCAGGCGCAGGGTGCCGTCGAGGGCCTTGGTGGCGAGGTCGCGCAGGGCGAGGGTCTTGGCCTGGCTGACCCCCGCGCCGCGCAGGTCGCCCTCGGGGAGCGCGAGCAGCTCGTCGGGGCGGGGGAAGCGCGACCCCGCACTCAGGCGCTTCACCCGTCCGTGGATCGTGGCCGCCGCCTTGCCCGCCAACTGCTGGTAGACGATCGCCCGCGCCAAGGCGTGGAAGTGGGAGTCGTGGGCGGCCCCCGCGGGGAAGCCGGGGAAGGGGGGCACGCGACGCATCGCGCGGCCGAGAACGGGTTCCCGACGCGCCAGGGCGCGCAGCTCGGCGGAGGTGGGATTCACTCCTGCCCCTCGCGAGGCAAGCCGAGCAGACGCCGGATCTGGGCGCGCGTGCTCGGGGAGGGCTCCACCTCGAGGCGTCGCTGGAGGAGCTTGCGCGCGCGGCGCTCATCGCAGTCGAGGAACCCCGCCGCGCGCTGGCGCAGGAGCGGCTCGGGGCTCTCGGCGTCCAACCGCAAGAGGGCCAGGAGCGCGGCGTCGGACTCTCCGGCCGCCTCCCACACCGCCTCCAGCGCGCGCCACTGGCAGGCGGGTCGCTCCACCAGCGCCACCTGGTGCAGCCACATCTCCAGCGGCTTGTCGATGACGAGCTCCCCCAGGACCTGGGCCTCGGCGTCGAAGACCACGTCGACCAGCTCACCGGCGAGGGGCAAGGGGAGGATCTGCAAGCGGGCGTCGATACGCACCCACTCGCGCTGGACCTCTCCGTCGGCGTAGTGCAGATCGACCGCCAGGCGGAGATCGAAGAGGGGCACCAGGGCGTCGAACTCCTGGACCTGTTCCACGATCAACCCGAGGAAGGGGCCGCTGGAGAAGCCGTCGACGCGGTCGAAACCCACCTCGAGGACGGGGTGACCTCCTCCGTAGACCCACTGCTCGAGGAAGCCCTCCACGTTGCGCCCGGTGGTGTCGAAGACCACCCGGGCGAAGTCCTCGGTGGTCACCAAGTCGTCGGCGTGACGCGTCAGGTAGGCGCGGACCGCGGCCCAGAAGGCCTCCTCCCCCAGCTCCCGCTCGAGCATGTGGAGGACCCAGGGACCCTTGTCGTGGACGTGGTTGGCGCGCACGGGGCTGGCCCCTTGGCTGCGCCAGTCGAGGGCCAGCGGGGCGCGAGTGCCGGCGTCGCGGCGCAAGTACTCCTCGCGCAGGTGCTCGAGGCGCAGGCGGAAGTGCCCCTCGCCCTGGCACTCGCGCTCCCAGCGGATCGCAAGGTAGCTGGCCCAGGCCTCATTCAGCCAGAAGTGGCTCCATCCCAACCCCGCGACCAAGCCCCCGAACCAGTTGTGGGCCAGCCCGTGGGCCAGGCGGTGGCGCGGACCGCCGTCGAGGGCGAGATTCCCCGGATCGCCCGCCAGGAGCTCGTTGGGGAGCAGCGTGAGGGTGACGCTCCCCCCCCCAGGCCAGGAAGGGTCCTGCACCACAGCCTGGTCGTACTTGGCGTAGGGGTAGGGTCGGCCCAGGAGCTCGGAGAAGAAGGCCAGCATGGCGGGGGTCTCGCCGCAGAGCGCGCGGGCGCGCTCCTCCCCGGTCCCGGGGGGGACGTGGTAGTGCAGCGGCAGGTCTCCCGCCCGATCCTCGTAGGTCTCGAAGCGACCCGCCGCGGCCCCCACCAGGTGGGTGGGGATCGACGAGCCCATGCGCCAGTGGAAGGTGCGCTCCCCCGCGCCCTCCTCGCGGACTCCCACCAGCTCGCCGTTGGAGACGACCCACATGTCGTGACCCACCCGGAAGCGACCGTCGAAGGTGGTGCGGTCGCTGGGGTAGTCCCAGGCGGGGAACCAGTGGCGGTTCTCCTCGAAGCGGCCCAGGGTCCAGAGCTCGGGAGCGAAGCCCGCCTGGCCGCGTCCCCCCGTGAAGAAGAGGCCGGCGGCGGGGCGGGCGGCGTAGGTGACGCGCAGGCGCTCCTCCTCGCCCGAGACCAGCGCTTCGGCCAGGTGGATGGTGAGGTGGGGATCCGCGAGCTCGAAGTCGAGCTTGCGGCCGCGAGAGTCCTCCACCTCGTGCACGTCGAGCTCGACGGCGTGCAGGGTCACCGAGCGACAGCCGCCGGCGAGGGCGCGCACCCAGCTCGTGGCGGAGCCGTAGACGCGCCCCGCGTCGTAGTCGAGGGCGACGTCCAGGCTGAGGTGCAGGAGATCGCAGTCCCGCTCCCAGCCGTTCGCCTGCAGGGTGTCGGCCCTGAGCGGCCACTGGGGCGGGAGCGCGCCGCGCGGCGCGGACGCGCACCCGCACGCCAGGGCGAGCAGCGCGACGACGGAGGAGTGCCGCCGCATCAGCGCCGGCGTTTCTTGCGCACCTTGCCCAGGAGCTCGATCTCCGCGAACCCGGTGGAGGTCAGTTGCTCGTGGTCCGGCGTCCCCGTCCCGAGGATGCGCACCTCGAGGCTCTTGACCGAGATCGACTTCTTGCCCAGGGGGATGTGCTCGCGGTGCTTGCCGGTCAGCTCGAACTCGGTCGGCTTGCCGTTGACCTTGATCAAGACCCGCTGGGGCCAGGAGGTGCGCTTGATCGTCAAGGAGCGCACCACCGTCCCATCGGGGTGCCGCACGTTGGCGGGCACGAAGGCGGTCGCCGGGGAGAGCACCAGGGTCTCGGCCTTGAGCCCCTTCTGCCAGTCGAGGCGGATCCAGGGCTCGGCGTCCTCTTCCTCGGGTACCCAGGAGGAGGCCAGGCTGCCGTCCACCGCGTAGGCGCCAGGGCAGCTCCCGCCCCGCCCTTCGGAGGAGACGGAGACGTTGGGCGGCGCGCGTCCGATCAGGTTCGAGGCGAGCTCGGTGATGGTGAGCTCCTGGTCCTCGGTCAACTCCCAGTCCACGTCGACGTAGATCTCGGCGCTCTCCAGGTTGACCCGCGCGTCCCCCTCCCCGGGCTCGGGAGCGATGGTGACCACCGCCTGGATGGTGTGGCGGCCGGGGGCCAGCTCCAGGTCCTGTTCGAAGCGCTCGGTGTCGGAGTAGGACTTGATGTCACCCTTCTGGGAGGCCACTTCGTCCCCGTCGACGTAATAGCGCACGCGCTCGACCCTGAGGCCGAAGGAGCCACGCTTGCCGTACTTGTCGCGCTGATCGCGGCCGAAGGCCGCCACCCACGCCACCGAGGGCTGACCGACCCTGATGCGCAGGTCGACCTCCTCCAGAGCGGGTTCTGCCGCGGAGAGCACCTTCTTCTCGCGGTAGGCCTTCTCCCCGGTGCGCGACTTGGTCGCGCGGTTGAGGAAGAGCAGCGCGAAGGCGGAGGCGGAGGGGGAGATCTGGTTCTCACTCCGCGCCCAGCCGCCATCGGGGAACTGGGTGCGTAGCAGGTGGTTGGCGCCCGCGTTGTACCAGTTCTTGTTGCCGAGCGACTCCCGGTCGGCGATCGTGCCCAGGCGCTCGACGGTGTACAGGTAGTAGTGCAGCCACTGGTCGGCGTTGTTGATTCCGGCCTCGTCGGTGGCCTTGGTGACGTTGCGGTCGTAGCGCATCTCCGCGTCGAGCCAGGCGTAGCCGCGGTCGAGTGACTCCTCGACGTCTTCGGCGTACTTGCGCGCCAGCCGCTTGTTGTCCTTCAGCGCATCCATGCAGAAGAGCAGGGTCGACATGCCGGCCGTGGTCATCGACGCGGTCGAGTCGCGCTCGAAGGAGGATTGGGCCGAAGGGCGTCCGGTGATCGTGCCGGCGCTGGCCCTGAAGTAGGACCACCCGCCGTCCTGGAGCTGCTCGGCCACGATCGCCTTGAGCGTGGTCTCGAAGAGCTTGTCGGAGATCCTGAGCTCGTTCTGACGCGCGAACCAGGCGGCCAGGATGGCGTACTGCGTGATGGAGAGATCCACCGGCCGGCTCGGATCGTCGGTGGGGTAGTTGAAGTAGCCGTCGGAGGAGGACTGGGAGACGATGAATTCGGCGCTCTTCTCCAGGGAGTCCTCGTCCTGGTGCTCACCCATCATGTCCTCCATCAGGATGCGGGTGGTCGAGCCGTAGATCCGTCGCTGAGGGCGGCTGCGGACGAAGGCAGCGCCGCGCTGGACCGCCTGGTGGCCGGGGTCCAGGCCGGAGTGCAGCAGTGCGGCCACGCACAGCGCCGTCGCCCCCTCGGGGTACTCGGTGAAGTTCGCCCCCCCCCAGGAGCCGTCCGCGTGCTGGATCGAGAGCAGGTACCTGACGCCGTGGTCGATCGCCTGGTTGATCGCGGCGGAATCCACCTCGCTGTCGTCGGCCTCCTGCGCGAGCGGGAGGGCGGGGCCAGAGAGGAACAAGGTCAGGACGAGTCCGGTGAAGCGGTGGACCAGGTGACTGCGCTGCATCTGCATCGGGGATTCCTCCATGACCCAGTCATGGTAGTGGGAGGAGCGCCCGCCGTCGCGCTCGGGATCGGTCGGATGGCGCTAGGATTGGGGCGCTGGCGCTTGGTTCGCCACGGAAGGAGAGCTAGCTTGAGCGCAAACGGTGCCGCCCCGGCCCCTGAGCAGCTGCGGCCCTGCCCACCCCCCCCCGAGTCATTTCCCAAACTCGATCCCCCGACAAGGGACTCCCAGAGACCGATGATGGCCAGTACTCGTCAAGAAGTGGTGCGCTCGATCTCCTCGACCGACTTCCTGTGGGAGTTGGAGGACGCCAACAGCCGCCGCGAGTTCAAGCTCCCCGAGGACTTCGGCAAGTACGTCTTCAACGACGCGGTGCAGCGCCAACGGCTGCCGCGGGCCGTCTTCGAGGCGCTGCGGCGCACGATCGAGACGGGAGCCCCCCTCACCGTGGAGGTGGCCGACTCGGTGGCGTCTGCCATGAAGGACTGGGCCTTGGAGCACGGGGCCACCCACTACACCCACTGGTTCCAGCCCATGACGGGCTACACCGCCGAGAAGCACGACTCCTTCCTGCAGCCCGCCAACGGCGGGATGGCGATCATGGAGTTCTCCGGGCGGCAGTTGAGCCAGGGGGAGCCGGACGCCAGCTCCTTCCCCACCGGCGGCCTGCGCGCCACCTTCGAGGCGCGCGGCTACACCGCCTGGGATCCCACGTCGCCCGCCTTCCTGCGCATGACCCCCGACGGGGGCACCCTGACGATCCCGACCGCCTTCTGCTCCTGGACCGGGGAGGCGCTGGACAAGAAGACGCCGCTCTTGCGCTCCTGCGAAGCGGTGTCGCACGCCGCCACGCGACTCCTGAACATGATCGGCGAGTCGGGGGTCGTTCGGGTGCTGCCCAGCGCGGGCGCCGAGCAGGAGTACTTCCTGATCGATCGCCAGTTCTACAAGCTGCGTCCCGATTTGGTGGCCTGCGGCCGCACCCTCTTCGGGGCACGTCCCTTCAAGGGTCAGGAGTTCGACGACCACTACTTCGGCAACATCAGCCAGCGCGTGCTACGCCTGATGCGCGAGCTGGAGCGCGAGCTGTGGATGCTGGGCATCCCGATCCAGACGCGTCACAACGAGGTGGCGCCCTCCCAGTTCGAGCTGGCGCCGCACTACAGCGGCGTGACCCTCTCCTGTGATCAGAACATGCTCACCATGGAGATCCTGAAGGAGGTGGCGGAGCGCCACGGCATGGCGGCACTCCTGCACGAGAAGCCCTTCGCGCTCCTGAACGGCAGCGGCAAGCACCTCAACTGGTCGCTGATCGACAACGGGGGCAACAACCTGCTCGATCCGGGCAACACGCCCCACGAGAACCTGCGCTTCATCCTGACCCTGACCGCCATCATCCGCGGTGTCGACCTGCACCAGGACCTCCTGCGGGCATCGATCGCGTCGGCGGGCAACGACCACCGCCTGGGGGCCAACGAAGCGCCGCCCGCGATCATCTCGATCTTCGTCGGCAGCCAGCTCGAGGAGATCGTGAACTCGATCGTCGAGCGACGCCCCCCCGAGCTCCAGGGGGCCGCCGAGAGGATCCGCTTGGGGATCACCGGCATGCCCGAGCTGCCGCGCGATATCTCCGACCGCAACCGCACCTCCCCCTTCGCCTTCACCGGCAACAAGTTCGAGTTCCGCGCGGTGGCCGCCAGCCAGTCGATCGCCTATCCGGCGGCTTTCCTGAACCTGATCACCGCGGAGTCGATGGACCATCTGGCGGACCGCATCGAGGCCAAGGGCGGGCCGAGCACCGAGAACATCCAGGAGGTGGTGCGCGAAGTGCTGGAGGCCCACCAGCGCATCCTCTTCTCGGGCGACAACTACTCCTCGGTCTGGCGCGAGGAGGCGCAGCGACGGGGGCTCCTGAACCGTCCCAACACTCCCGACGCCCTGGCGGACTGGACCAGCGAGGACAACCTGGCCCTCTACGACCACTACGGCATCTTCCGCGGCGGGGAGGCGCACTCGCGCCTCAGCGTCCAGCTCGAGCTGTACGCGGGCAAGGTGAACGTCGAGGCGATCGCCACCCGCGACCTGGCGATGACGATGATCCTGCCCGCCGCGATGGCCCACCAGGCGCGGCTGGCGGAGTCGATCCGCGCGGTGCGCGAGGTCCTCGGCGCGGAGGAGCTGCAGTCCCAGCGGGAGCTCCTGGCACTGACCACCACCGCCATCAACGACATGAAGCGCGCGGTCGACGACCTGCTCGCCATCCAAGAGGAGCTGGAGGCCTCCGAGGAACCGCGCTCGCAGCTGGCGCGGGCCTACGGCGAACGCGTGATCCCCGCCATGGAAGCGGTGCGCGAGCGCGCGGACCTGCTGGAACGGTTGGTCGACGACGACCTGTGGCCGCTGCCGAAGTACCGCGAGATGCTCTTCATCCACTGAGTCCACCGAGGCGATCGATGAACCCCCGTCGCTGGCTCCTCCTCCTGGGCATCCTGGCCCTGGCCGGCGGCATTCTGATCCAATCCCTGCGCGGCCCGGGCCCGATGATTCCGTGGCCCCGAGGCGAGCGCCGCAGTCAGGGGAGAGGTGAGCGGGGGCAGGAGGAGGGAGAGTGGACCTGGTGGTACGAGGACGGCCAGATCCGGGAGCGCGGTCGCTTCGAGGATGGACACCGGGTGGGGGTGTGGACCCAGTGGTATCCCCACGGGCAACGCGCGTCCGACGGGGAGCGCATCTGGGTCCCCGAGCGCCGGGCCTCGGAGCGCCACGGCCCGTGGACCTTCTGGAGCGACGACGGAAGCCAGCGCGCGGAGGGCAGCTTCGACCGGGGCCTGCGCGTGGGACGCTGGAGCTTCTGGATGGCGGGGGAGGAGCAGGACGAGGTCGTCCTCGATCCCGAGCGGTCGGGGACGTACGAGGCGGGGGTGCGCGTCGGGGACTGAGGGCGCGAGCGGGGCTCCCCGAGGCGCGGTCTCCCGCGGTGGTAGCGGTGACTGGACTCGAACCAGTGACTCCAGGCTTATGAAGCCTGTGCTCTAACCAACTGAGCTACACCGCCCCCGAGGGGCAGGGAATCTAGCCCTGGCCCGCGCCGGGATCAAGGCGGGGGCCCGTCGAGTGCCGAGCCAGCCCGCGGGAGGCGCCCCCGAACACCCTCCCCGAGCCGCCCCAAAGGCCAGGGGTCCTTCGCGCCGATAAGGGGGATGACCATGTCCAGCGAACTTCATCACGACGTCCTCCCCCTAGTCGAGCGGATCGCGGGTGAGCTCGACGCCCACCGCCGCGAGCGCCTGCTCCTCGCCGCAGCCCAGTCCGCGGCGGAGGTGCCCGCAACCGCCCTCTGGCGCCGTCTCGGGGGACAGAGCTGGGAACGGGTGGTCGCCGTGGGCCCCCTGGAGCTGCTCCCCAACGCGGGTCAGGTCGCGGCGGTCGCCGGCGGCGAGCTCGATCCGCTCTTGCCGGGGGGGCGTCGGGTGATCCTCTCCGGCGGGCGTGCACTGGCGCTCGGGGGGATCGCGCCCGACGGGCTGGAGGAGGACGTGGTCGATCTGATCGAGGCGCTGCTCGTGACCGCCTGCCTCCTCGACGGAGAGCAGCCCAGCCTGACGGACCTGATCCTGCCCCCCTTCCCCACCTCCGCTCCCGAAGCGGAGGGCACCCGCGGACCTGGGAGTGGCGCGGGCGAGTTGCGTCACCTCCTCTCGCGCATCCGCTCCACCGAGGAGCTGCTCGCCCGCGACGACCTCGACCTGGATCCCGACGAGCGTGCCCGCTTCGCCCACGCGTTGGACGAGGGCTGCGAGTGGGCCGGCGACCTGCTCATCTCCGCCCTGGGTGCCGAGGCGAGTTCCACCGCGCGCCCCGGACGCCTGGGTCCGGTCTTGCGCTCCGTTCTGGCTACGGAGGAGGCCGCGGCGCGCCTCTCGCAGGTCGACCTCGAGCTCGACCTCGATCAGGCCGCTCTCGACCTTCCCCTGGGGCTGGACGCCACGAACCTCGGTCGGGCGGTGATCGGTCTGCTCGCGGTCGCCCTACCCGAGTACAGCACACACCTCGACGGTCGCCCGGCGCCCACCATTCGGGCCAGTCTCGAACGCCGCAACGGACCGGGGGTGGCCCTGCGTATCGGACCTCTCGAGTCCGCAACGCAGGGGAGGCGGGAGGCGTCGCACGAGACGTACGCGGCCTTGGAGTCCCGGGTTCGGGAGAGTGGCGCTCGGCTGCTCTGGAGCGAAGAGAGGAACGGACGAAACCTGGTTCTTTGGTTCCCCGCAACAGCCACCGAAGACCGCCGGGGTGATGCGGCCTGAGCCTGGGAGCGAGCGCCTCAGGGCGCCAAAAAATCCCTGGAAAGACCTGGCGAAGAACCCCTGATCGTCTATCCTCCTTATCGAACGACCTTCGGGTCGTTTGCGCATGTGAGTCCTGGTAAGAGGCGTTGCACTATGCGAGCGGTGCGATGCCCGGGAAGCTTACCGGGAACTCCTCTCTCCCTTGGGCCGGTGGTGATTCCCCACCACCGGCCCCCTCACTTTAATCAGGGCGTGACGACGACCACGGACGTTCGATCACTGCTCGGGAGATCGAGGCGCACCTCCCCCGCGTCGGAGATCCAGGCCCACACTCGCGGGGAGGGTCGACCGCCGTCGATCGTCACCTGCGCGGGCATGCGCGGGTAGCCGCGGAGCACCACCCGGTCGGCCGTGCCGTCGGCGCTCGACCAGCGCAGGGTGACGGGGCGGGTCGGGTCGAGCTCCGCCAGACCGGGGTCGATCGCGACCTCTTCGACGTTCACCGTCCCTTCGAGAGCCACGCTGTTCTCGCGCTCGTCGGGGTCGGCCAGACTCAGGCGGAAGCGCCCGTGGGTTCCCTCTCCCAGCCGCCGCAGCACCGCCGCGCCGTAGGTCCCGGGCCGATCGGCGAACACCTCGAGGACCCGTGGGACCCCGTGGACGAGTTGCTCGGAGAGGAGATCCAAAGCGTGCCCGAGGGGCAGGCTGGACCACCCCCCTCCCACCCCCGGCTGGAAGACGAGACCTTCGACCACCCGCGCTCCGCGCGCGTTCAGGAAGGCGCGCAGCTCCTGGACCTCCGTGGGACGCGTGACCTCGGGATCGGCGAGGTTGGCGCACAGGTAGATGAGCATCCCCTCGAGCTGCACCACCGGTGATCGCCGCGGGTCCACCAGGCCCTGGGACGAGAAGCGCGCCGGACTGATCCGCTCGTAGGCGCGGGGCACCTCACGGGGGGTGCCGCCGATGCTGGTGGCGATCCGCACGCGCTCGCGGCCGCTGGCGCGTCGCCACTCCGCGGCCAGGTCGAGGGTCGGCGAATGGCAGACCACCCCGGCGACCCGCAACCCGCGCGGGTCCTGGTGGCGCATGGCGAAGTTGAGCGCCGAGAGCCCCCCCATCGCGCATCCCACGGCGTAGACGCGGCGGCGCTCGAAGGGGGCCAGGGCTTCGACTCCGGCCATGACCGCTGCGAGGGCCTCCTGACTCGCCTGGTTGGCGAAGTGGGAGTCGGTCAACCCGTAGGGCGCCACCAGGAGCCAGCCGCGGCGGGCGCACTCCCGGGGCAGCTCGGTCTCGACGAAGACCTCCTTCTCGCTGCGCCCCGCGCCGTGGAAGGCGACCACCGCCGCTCGCTGGGGACGCGGCCGGTCGCCGAAGCCGAGGGGAACCTGGACCAGGGCCCGCTCGGCGAGGGTGGCGTGACCGGAGGCGGGAGGGGCGAAGTAGAGCTCGTAGGTCGGGGCGTCGGTCCAGCTGGGGACGCTGCGGTAGTGGAAGCCACCGGCGGCGTGCTCGCTCCACCCGGAGGTGTCGAGGAGCTCCACCGGCCCGGGCCGATCGGCGTCGAGGGACCAGCGAAAGCCCTGGGCGGAGAGGGGTAGGGCGAGGAGCAGGGGGAGGAGGAGGGCGGGGGCGGGGCGCATGGTCCCCCTATCGGGCCGAGGGGGCGTGTTCCTTGTGAACTGCCGCCCTTCGGTGGGCATTGCTCGGGACGGCTCGCCGTAGCACCTTTGCCCGCAAGGACTTGGAGCACCCGGCCGCTGGAGCAGGCCCTGGCGAGGCGGTGACGGACCGGAGGCGGGCGAAGGGCTGCCGTGGGGCACCCAGAACGGGGGTCCGACAGCGCCAGACGATGGGTCGACCTTCGAGAAGCACACCGAAGGGAGGCAGTTCGGTCTGCTCGGGGTCGATTGGCTGGGCTTCCCGGTCAGGCCGGAAGCAGGGCATGTCGCAGCCCCCGCCCCGTCACCCGCCCCTCCTCGGCCCCCAGGCGCGTGAGGCAGGCGGCGATGCAGGCCAGGCCCGCGGGGAGGATCTCCACCCGGTCGGCTTCGATCGGGAAGGCCAGCCGCTCGTCGGTGGAGCTCCGAGCCAGGCGATCGGCCCACTCCGCAGCCGGCCGCACAGGGACCCGGCACCCCTCGGCCCGACGGGGATCGAAGCACGCGAGCTCTAGGTGGAGAGAGGCCAGGTTGGAGGCGGTCCCCCCGAGCAGCACGACTTCCCGCCCGCGCGCCGCTCCCGCCTCGAAGACCGAGAAGGCGCCGGCGATCTCCGCCGTCAGGGCGCCCCACCCACCCGGAAGTGCAGCGGGGCCGCCCTCCAGCCCCAGGTAGCGCTCGGTCAGCACGACCGCCCCCACCGGCGCCGACTCCAGTTGGGAGCCGGCGTCGGTGACCACCTCGGTCGATCCTCCCCCCACGTCGATCGCGACGCAGTCCGGACCCGCCAGCTCGGCCACCGCGCTGTGGCCGAGGCGCGCCTCGTCCGCCTCGCTCAGGACCTCCACCGCCAGCCCCAGCTGTTGCTCGCAGGCAGCGAGAAAGCGTTGGGCATCGGTCGCGCGACGCAGCACCGCGGTGCCGGCGGCGCGCACCCGGTCGGCGGGGACACCCAGCTCGCGGGTGCGCTCCAGGTGCTCGGCGAGGATCGCTAGGGCGCGCTCGATCGCCCGGTCGTCGAGACAGCCGTCCTTCGCCAGCCCGCGCCCCAGCCGCGCCGTAGCGCAGCGGTCGTCGAGCACCTCGAGCTCGCCCCCCTCGCTGCGACGACCCACGAGGAGCAGGATCGAGTTGGTGCCGATGTCGAGGGAGGCCGCGGGAGGGGTGCTCACGGCGGACGAGGATAGTCCCTCAATCGCCTTTCCGGCCGCGCTTCTTCGCGCCCTTCGCCTTGCCCTTCCTCTGCGGCTGGAGGGTCACTTCGATCTCCTCCCGGCGCCCGCTGATCGAGACGGTCGAGACGTGCCTATCCCAGCGATCGTGGCGCACGATCAGCCGCCACGGGTAGCGACCGACGCTCGGGTGCTCGTAGCGGCCCTTCTGCTCGCTCAACTGGAGCTTCCCCGGGACGAAGACCCCAGGCGCGGGTGAGACGTCGGTGCGGTGGAGGGTCACCCGGGCCCCGCGCACCGTGCGCCCCTCTGGATCGCGAACGAGGACACGCACGCGAGCGGTGGGGCGCGTCTCGTAGCGGCCCAGGTCGATCAGCCCACCAGGCGCCAGGTCGATGGGGGGGAATACCACGCGTTCGACCTCGGGCGCGCGGGCTTGAAGCCGCTTGGGGCCGGGGGGCAGGTTGGTGATGCGAAAGCGCGCCCCGTCCAGGGTGACCGAGGCGCCGCTGATGCCGAGGATCTCCAACCCCGCGATCGCATCGCCCGTGCCCCGGAGGGCGAGTTCCCCCACCACCGTGCCGGGCACCGGCACGGGCACCGGCTCCAGTTCGAGGAGCGCAAAGGGCGCCTCGGGAAGGGAGACGGTGACCTCCCCCCCCGGGGGCAGACGGAAGCCGTTGGCCCTGGCGGTCACCACGTAGGAGCCCTCGAAGAGACCTTCGATCTCGAAGCGGCCGAACTCGTCGGCGATCGCGGAGCGGCCGGACTCCGCGTTCCTGGCGCGCACTCGGGCCGCGGCGATCGACCACCCCTCCCGATCGACCACCGCCCCGTGGAGGACGAAGGAGTCGACCAGGGACAGTTCGAGCTCTCCGATCGTGATCGCGGCGTCGAAGCGCTGGCGTTCCGTCCGGTAGCCCGGCTTCTCGGCGACGAGCAGCAGGTTCACCTCGGGCACGGAAGCGAGGTGGAAGTGCCCTTCGGGATCGCTCGTAGCCTCGGCCAGGGGAGTCCAGCTCCTGCCCAGGCGAACCGAGGCCTCCACCCGAGCCCCCCCGATTCCCTCGCCCTGCGCGTCGATCACCCGGCCACCGAGTGGGCGCGCAGCCACCAGGGTCAGATCGACGACGCGCGCCTCGCCGGACCGCAGGGTCAGCTTGGGAGAGAGCGCGGCGTAGCCCGCCTCCCCGAGGGACCCCGGGGGATAGGCCACGAGCTGCAGCGGCTGGAAGGCCGCGACCGACCCCAGATCGAATCTCCCCTCGAAGTCCGCGGTCGCCGAGCGCAGGGCGGGCCCTGCGTCCTCCGCGAGCGAGGCGACGAGCTCCTCCGGTTCGCCGAGGGGCAGGTCCCCCACTTCGCCGCGCGGGATCAGCACCACCAGCGCTCCGGGGAGGGGCGCCCCCCGCGCGTTCGACACCCGGCCGCTCAGGTTGGCGGGGGGAGGGAAGCGGTAGATCGCGGGCGCCTTCCCGCTCTCCGGGCCGGGCGTTCGTCCCACGCGGGTGAGGGCGCCCCAGGGGGTACGCAGCTCCAACGTCACGGGGCCACTTCCCAGGCCGTCGAGGTGGAAGGAGCCATCGTCCCCGGTGACCGTCTCCCGTCGGGCGAGCGCGTCGACCCTCAAGCCCCGTCCCGACAGCCCGATGAGGGCGCGCACGGCGACCCCCGGGATCCCCTGGTCGGTGCCCTGGAGGACCGCTCGACCGCGGAGCTCCCCCTCCGACCGCAGGGTCAGCTCGATCGCGGTCTCCCGGCCCGTCTGGACGACGATCCCGGACTCCAAGACCGGAGGCGCCCCATCGGTCGAGGCACACAGGGCGTAGGTCCCGGGGGTGAGGTCCCCGATCCGGAAGCGCCCCCTGTCGTCGGCCGCTCGGGTTCGCTCGGGCTCCTCGCCGGAGCGCTCGCTCCCGCCCACCCACAACTCGAGGGTGACCTCCTCCATGGAGGAGGGTTGAACGCCCTCGACCCACACCGTCCCGGCGATCGAACCGCTGGGTTGGAGGTGGATCAGGAGCTCCTCATCGAGCCGCACCCTCGGCGCGCGCAGGTCGACGTACTCGGGATGGGAGACCTCGATCAGCGGGGCGAGCTCCGACGCCCACTCGACGGCGAAGGCGCCGTCCGCGTCGCTCTCCCCACTCGCCTCCAACTCGCCCTGCAGGAGTCGCACCGTCCCACCGGGCACGGGGGCCGAGGCCTCCGCGTCGATCATGCGACCGCGCAAGGTGCGCCGCGGTCCCGGGGGCACTCCTGCCGCCGATCGCGCCGTTCCGAGGGCATCGGAGGGTGAGTTCGTACGGGGAGCGTCGATCGCACCCAGAGCTCTGGCCAGAGGAGCGCTCGAGCCCTCCGATCCGGCGGGTCGCGCCGCGGCGGGGGCCTGCTCGTCGAAGGGATAGGTGGCCGCGAAGGCCAGCACGACCGCGAGGCCTGCGACCAGGACCAGGGTGGCGCCGCGGGGGCTCATCGGTAAGCCACCTCGGAACTCCCCGGGGAGGGGCCAAAAGCCCCGTAGCAGCGTCCGTCCAGGGTGAAGACCTGCACGCGCTCCCCCTCCCGGTCGATCGCCACCACTCGCGTGCGGCGTTCCTCTCCCTCCTCGTGGACCACCACGTCCGCGGGCTCGTCGACCTGGCCGGGGGCGCTGCCCCCCTCGGCCACGACGCGCAGGAGGCGCCCCGCGCGATCGACGAGCAGGAGGGCGCTGGCGCGCTCCGCCGCGCAGGCGAGGATCGCGCGGCCGTCGTCCAGGAGGGCGGCCCCCGCGGGGAGAAAGGGGACCCCGCCAGCGGTGGGGATCTGGAAGTGGAAGTGGAAGTGGCCGCCGCGGAAGACCTGCACGCGCTCCGCGCCCGCCTCGCAGGCGAGCAGGTCCTCTCCACGCCAGGCGATCCCCGCCAGGTCGTGGAAGCGCCCGCGGGGATTCCCCTCGGGTCGCAGGGAGCGCACGCGGGCGGAGGAGGGGTGCAACCACTGCAGGGCGTGACGCCGGCGTCCTCCGGAGGCGATCGCCACCAGGAGGTCGTCGTCGGAGCCGCGCACCGCCAAGCCTCGCGGCCGCCCGAGCGTCCCTCGGCGATCGCCACCGGCGCGCGGTTCCTCCAGATCGTCGTCCCCCACGTCCGCGACGGGCCGGCCGAAGAGGGTGAAGGCGCGTACCCGGCCCGCGAGGTCGTCGGCCACCCAGACGCGGTGGTCGTCGTCCACGGCGAGTGAGGTCGCCGCGGACTGCCCAGAGCGCTCGTCGCGGAAGAGGAAGCCCCCCTCCAACGAATGGCCATCCAGGTCGAAGACGTCGACCCGGGCGGTCTTGGCGTGGTTCCCGACGTAGAGGACGCCGTTCTTCAGGGCGAGGCTGCCGTGCACGACGTACCAGTCTCTCCTGCCGCACGCTCGTTGGACACCGCCAATCGCACCACGACCACCTCGGCGGGGGCCCCCACCCGCAGGGGGACCCCCAGGGCCCCGAGACCGCGGTTCACCACCAGGGTCGTGGGACCGAGCTCCACCCTGAGACCCGGGTGCGGGGGGCCCAGCCCGCGCAGGAGCGGCAGGTCGACCTGCCCCCCATGGCTGTGCCCCGCCAGGACGACGGCGCAGCGCCCTCGCGCCAACCAGGGGCCGCCGCGGGGGTTGTGGCAGAGGGCCACCTCCCAGTCCCCACCCTCGAGGTCGGCCCGGGCGCGCTGGAGGTCCACGAGCCGCCCCTCCTCCAGGTCCTCCACCCCCACCACCGCCAGCGCACCCCCCTCCACCTCGATGCGGGCCGAGGCGTTGCGCAGGAAGCGGATCCCATGGGCGCCGTACTCCGCGGCGATCTTCCCCTCCTGGCGCCCCTTGTAGTCGTGGTTGCCGAAGACGGCGAAGACCCCGTGGCGCGCTTCGAGGCGGGCGAGGTCGGGGAGGATCCTCAGGGCTTCCTCGTGATGGTGGACGCAGTAGTCTCCGGTCAGGGCGACCAGGTCCACCCCCTCCCGGTTCACCGTCTCGACCACGTGAGCCAGGTCCCCTCGCCCCAGGAAGGGGCCGGCGTGCAGATCGCTGAGGTGGGCGATGGCGAAGCCATCCAACGCCGCGTCGAGGCCCGCCACCTCCACCCGCTCCTCGCGCACCCGGAAGCGACCGGGGGCCAGGTGGCAGCGGCGGTAGAACGCACGACCCCCCAGCAGGACGCAGGTGTGCTCGATGACGCGGAAGAGGGCCAGGCGCGCGGAGCTGAAACGGCGGGGGGTGACCTTCACTCCCCGAGGGTAGCCCGCTGAGGCTCGACCAGCATCCGCTCTCCCGCGGAGAGGCGTCGTTCGGAGGTGGACGTGGAGAGGGTCAGCTCCCCTCCGAGGCACTCGCACTCCAAACCGCTCGGTCCCAGGGAGATCCGAGCCCGGGCGTCGGCGGAGAGCTCCGCGGCCCCGAGGGTGGAGACCAGGCGCCAGGCCCCCTCGAGCTCGACGCTCCCCCATACCAGGCGCAGTCGTCCTGGGTGCACGCGCTCGACCCAGAGGCGGGTCTCTCGCGCGAGCTCCACCGAGCCCCCCTTGGCGTCGAGGCGCGCCCGACCGTCGGGGCCGGTGACGACCGGCTCCCCCTGGTGCACGAGTTCGGCGGCGTGGACGGTCCCCGCACTGTCGGTGAGCTCGAGACCGCGTTCCCGGAGGTTCAAGGCGCCGAGCTGGATCATCAGGTAGCCGAGGAGTGCCGGGTAGAGCAGGGTCCTGATGCGCGCCCGGCGCCCCCGGGGCGAGGCGGCTCGGAAGACGTCCTCCCGGAGGGAGCGGCGGCGCAGCTCCCGCTCCAGGGCGATGCGCTCCTCGCGTCGCTCGGCGCCGATGCGGGCGGTCGTGCGCACCGCCTCCCGATAGGAGTCCTGGCAGGAGACGCACTGCGCCAGGTGGGCGCGGAGATCCCGATTCTCCTCCGGTGAGAGCCCTTCGGCGACGAAGCGTCGCACGAGGCGCGCGCTCCGCTCGCAAGGGGTCGGCTCGTCAGGGTCCTGCACGCGGTGTGGATCGGCGCTTGGGGGAGATCCCTTGAACGCCGAGGCTCACCCCAGCCGGCGAATCCCTGCTTCGATCCGGGCTAGGATGCGCTCCCGTCCCAGGAGCTGGGCCATCTCGAAGAGGTCCGGTCCCCCCCCCTTCCCGGTCAGGGCCAACCTGAGGGGCATGAAGAGGTCGGGGAGGGCCAGGCCGCGCTCCTCGAGCCAGGTGCGGGCGGCGGCCCCCAGGGCAGCGGAGTCACCCAGGTCGCGCCCGGCGAGCCAGTCGCGGAAGTCGGCCAGGGTCCCGGGAGGGTCGGGGCGCTTGCGCGCCTTGCGCTCCGCCTTGGGCTCGTACTCGACGGCGTCGTCGGGGGCGAAGTAGAAGGCGATGCGCCCGGGGAGCTCCGAGTAGAGGCGGATGCGCTCCTGCTCGAGCGCGACCACCCGCGTGAACCAGTCGCCTCGCCCGCGGAGCTCCTCCTCGCCGACCAACCCCGCGGCCACCACGAAGGGGAGGGTGCGCTCCACGAGGCGCTCGACGGGTTCCTGGTGAACGTACTCCCCCGCCAGCCAGAGGAACTTGTCGAAGTCGAAGACCGCTCCCCCCTTGGAGACGTCGCGCACGTCGAAGTGCTCGACGAACTGCTCCACCGAAAAGACCTCGGTCAGGCCGTCCAGGGCCCAGCCCTGCAGGCAGAGGAAGTTGACGATCGCCTCCTGCGGGTAGCCCTCCCGGCGGTAGTCCTCCAGGGAGACGCTGCCGTCGCGCTTGGAGAGCTTCTTGCGGTTCTTGCCGAGCAGCAGGGGCAGGTGGCCGAAGAGCGGTGGCTCGAGCTCCATGGCGCGGTAGAGCAGGAGCTGCTTGGGGGTGTTCACCAAGTGCTCCTCGCCGCGCAGGACGTGGGTGATCCCCATGTCGGCGTCGTCGCCGACCACCACGAAGTTGTAGGTGGGGCTGCCGTCGGTGCGCACCATCACCCAGTCGTCCACCTCGGCGTTGTCGAAGCCCACCGCGCCCCGCACCAGGTCGGTGAACTCGGTGCGCCCCTCGGGGACCCGAAAGCGCAGGGTGTGGGGTTCGCCGGCGGCCACGCGGGCGGCGCTCTCCTCGGGATCGAGGTCGCGGCAGTGCCCGTCGTAGCGGGGCGTGGCCTTGCGCGCCTGCTGAGCTGCGCGCAGGGCGTCGAGGCGCTCGGTGGAGCAGAAGCAGCGGTAGGCGTTGCCCTGCTCGCAGAGGCGCCGGGCGAGGGTCAGGTGCCCCTCGAGACGCTCGCTCTGCCGGTAGGGTCCCCGCTCCCCCCCCACGTCCGGTCCCTCGTCCCAGTCGATCCCGAGCCAAGCGAGACCCTCCAGGATGGCACGCTCGGAGGCCTCGGTGGACCGATCTCGGTCCGTATCCTCGATGCGCAGCACGAGGGGGGGCGCGGGGGGGGGGGGGGGGGGGGGGGGGGGGGGGGGGGGGGGGGGGGG
>CAZDQL010000104.1:0-22625 GCA_964507325.1 uncultured Planctomycetaceae bacterium
TCGTCGGAGTCCGTGAGCGACACCACCGCCGCCCCGGCGAGCGGCGCCCACGTCCACGGGTCACCCAAGGCGCGCACCGCCGCGTCGCCGAGGCGCTCGGTCCCCGGCCAGATGCCCGCCCCCGCGCCCCACGCGCGATCGTGCCCGAGGTTCGTGCAGCTCGCTAGGAGCGTCGCGCAGGCGAGGGGGAGGAGTCTTCCGGGCCTACGTCCCGTCTCCGGAAACCGGAGCTCGATCGTCTCGCGAGCTGCTGGGGATATGTCTTGTCCGTCTTGCGCCACGGCCCGGGGTGCCATCCCGAGCGAGGCCTCCAGAATGACCCTGGCCTTCAACTTCACACTGATCTCCGCGCACGGTCCTGTTTCAAGAACGAGGTCGTGCGAGGAGGGTGAAGAGGAGCGCGTCGTCGCCGCGTCGCGCCGACGTGAAAAAAGCGTGACCTATGGACCTAGGGCAGGCCGGTCCCGGAGGCTACTTCTCCGCCACGAGGTACCCGATCCAGGCCTCGCAGTTCTCCCCCACCGGGTCCGGCTCGAAGTTCCCGTCGCCGGAGGTCTCGTCGTCGGGATCGGTCCCTTCGAAGTAGCTCGTGGCCCGCGCGAAGCCCGCGTCGATCAACACGTCGCGCAGCTCGGTCAGGTTCCAGAAGCGCCAGTCGTAGACGAAGGCGTCCGTCAGCTCCGAGCCGTCGCGGAAGCGGAAGTGGATGCAGGTGTGGTAGTTGCCGGTCCCGGGCTCCCAGCTCTGCTGGTCCCAGACGTACTCGAAGGCGCCGTCGATGTCGCGCACCTCTTCCATCTCGGTCAAGGCCTCGGGCCCGCCGTAGAGGTCGACCACGAAGAGCCCATCCTCGGTCAAGTCGCTGCGCACCGAGCGGAAGTAGCTCAGGAGCTCCTCGCGCGTCTTGAAGCACCAGTAGGAGAAGTTGGCGGCGATCGTCAGCTCGGGGGGACTGTCCGCCGGAGTGCGCACGTCGGCCAGATGCCAGTTCATGCGGGCCGCGGCCTCCCCCAGGCGCTCGAAGTTGTGCTTCTTGCCCCACTCCACCGGCTCGGGGTCGAGGTCGAAGCCCTCGACCCGATTCTCCTCGTGACGCGAGATGAACTCGGCGGCCAGGGCTCCAGTGCCGCAGAAGTCCTCGCGCAGCCGGCGCAAGGGACGCCCGCACAGATCCTCGAAGACCTTGGTCAGGAAGTCGACGTCGGTCTCGGGGGAGTTGACGGAGCGCTGGTAGAGGTCGTAGCGATCCGCCGTCTTGGCGGTCAGCTTGCGGTCCTTTTTGCGCCCCTTGCGGTGCTTCTTCTTCTGCTTGCCCTTGTTCTTGCTCTTTGCGCCGGAAGCCATGGTCCCACCCGATGTTGAGGAAGCGAGGGATCCTAGCGAAATGCCGCTGGCGGTCAACGGCGGGAGAGGTCCGGTTCCCCCGCCTTCCACTCAGGAGTGATCGTACCGTCGGCGATCAAGCGCGCCGCCGCCAGCGCGGTGCGGGCGCAGATCGTCAGGTGCTCGAAGTCGAGGGTGTCCGCCTCGTCGCTGAGCCGGTGGTAGTGGGGGTTGGAGCCGCCGCTGGAGAGGGTCTGACCGACGATCCCCTTGCGGACGAAGACGATGTTGTCGGAGCGCGTGAAGTAGCTCTGCTTGGGATGCGGGTCGGGCTCCACCTGCACTCCGTGCTCCCCCAGGAGCTCCCCCAGGTTCGAGCGCTCGTAGCCGGTCAGCCACGGTCGACCCACCCCGCCCGAGGCCGGGTCGGGCATGCCGAGCATCTCCAGGTTCAGATTGCAGAGAATCGCCTCCAGGGGCACCGTGGGAGCGTCCACCCAGTACTTGGTGCCGACCATCCCCATCTCCTCGGCGGCGCAGAAGAGGAAGACCACGCTGCGCGCGGGCGGCGAGCCGTGGGCGAAGGCCTCGGCCAGCTCGAGCAGGGCGGCGGTCCCGCTGGCATCGTCGTCCGCCCCGTTGTAGATGGTGTCCTTGCCCTCCTCCGAGTCGGCCCCCCACGCCTCCCCCATGTGGTCGAAGTGGGCGCTGAGCACCAACACCTCCCGGGCCAGCTCGGGGCGTTCGGGGGTTCCGACCCCCTCGACCATCCCCACGACGTTGCGCTCGTGGAGCTTCTCGCGGGACCCGTCGAAGCTGAGCTGGACGCGCTCGAAGTCCCCTTCCCAGAGCCGCGCCCCCGCCTCCCCGTTGACGGTGACCACTTCCACGCCATCCGGCTGCGCCTTCCAGGCCCACTCGATGCGTGGCCGGGGGAGCTCGCCGGCCCGCCCCTTCGAAGTGGGTCGCACGCGCAGCACCAGCCCCCAGCCGGCGCCGTCCTCGTGGCCGCGCTCCTCCAGCCAGCGGAAGCTCCTGGCGCGCGAGCGGTGCATCACCAGCGCCACGCCGGGATCGGGCTGCGCGGGGAGCTCGTCGAGCTCGCGCACGACCAGCAGGCGCAGCTCCCCCGTGTCGCGCGGGTCACCGTTGACGTCCACGCTGAACTCGGGCCCGAACTCGAGCAGGGTCTCGCCAGCGCCCCCCACCAGTCGCAACACCGGGAAGGTGCGCTGGCGGGTCATCAAGAGCGGCACGAGCTGATACCAGCCCGCAACTCCTTCCGTCTTCTCACCCGCCGGCGCGACCCCGGCGCGCTCCAGGGCCGCCGCCAGGTATGCGCTCACCCGCCGGCTCTCCGGGGTGCCGACCCCCCGGCCGCGCAGCTCGTCGGAGGCCAGGAAGCGCACGTGGTGCTCCAGAGCCGCCCGCTGGACCGCCGGATCCAGCGCGGGCAGGGGATCCTCGGCCCTTCTCGAGCCCCCCGCTGCCACCGAGACGCAGAGCAGGGCGGTGATCGCCACCCACATGGTGCCCCGAGGATACCAGTCCCCCGGGGACGCCTATTGAACTGCCCCCCTTCAGTGTGCATCTCGGAGATCGGCCTGTCGGCCAACGCAGTCGGGTCCCCCCTCTCGGCCGCCCTGCGGCAGCCGTCCGTCCGCCACCGGTCCGGCACCTCGCCGCTGGGGCCTGCTCCAGCGGCCGGGTGCTCCAAGTCCTTGCGGGCAAAGGCGCTACGGCGAGCAGCCCCGCAGAATGCCCACCGAAGGGCGGCAGTTCAGTTGCCTAGCGACTGCGACGAGAGATCAGGCGCAAAGGTCGCGCAACGTGCGCAGCAGGACCTCGTTCTGCTTCGGTTCGCCGATGTGTACGCGGACCGTGCCATCGATGCCCCTCGGCACGCTCATCACCCCGGGAGCGAGGCGGCGGTTGACCTTGCGGGCCAGCTCCACCGGACGGTCCACGTTGAGGAGTATCCAATCCCCGATCGACGGCAAGGGGTGCACGCCCGGGATGGTGGCCAGGCGGGAGAAGAAGCGGTCCTTCTCCGAGTCGAGATCGAACATGGGGACGTCCTCTCGGATCAGATTGCGCTGACGCGCTGACTTGAGAACCCTCCGCCAGCTGGAAGCCGGCGGCCGCGCGGGGGCGCGGAGAACCTCCGTGCCGGACTCGATGCCCCGCAGGGAACGACTCCCCCGCAAAGACCGACTCCGTTGTGCTCGACGTCACAGCCCCCCCCTCGGAGGTCCACAGGGTCGTGCCAGCCGTCGCGACGCACCCGGCGGTCGGCTTTTCCTTCGCCAGGCCCCCGTCGCAACCGTGCTGTCGACCCCTCGCTTTCAAGCACGAAGCACACCATATCTGGTGTGCTTCGATCGTGCAACCCCGACCTGGAGAGGACCTCCCGCTCTCGGGACTCGACGCTGCGACACGGCGCGGCGATGATGGCCGGCGATGACGAACGAGCTTCGAATGCGCGTGCGCGTGCCGGCGTCGACGTCGAATCTCGGACCCGGTTTCGACCTCTTGGGCTTGGCCGTCGGAATGTACCTCGAGGTCGAGGTACTGGGTCGCGTCGAGGGTGGTCACAGATTGGAAACCCTCGGTGGAACGGCGCGTGAGTGGCCGCGGGGAGGAGACAACGTCCTCTTGCGCGCTTTCGACGCCTGTGTAATTCACCTCGGCGGTGAGCCGATGACCCTCGCCTGGAAGGCACACTCCGAGATTCCGATCGGACGTGGCCTCGGTTCCAGCGGCGCGGCGACCGCGGCGGGCATCCTCTTGGGAGCCGCCTCCCTGGGTCTGGAAGCCGCGCAGTGCGCAGGACTGCTCGCCCTCGGCTGCCGGATCGAAGGACATCCCGACAACTCCACCGCCGCGCTCCTGGGCGGGTTGACCCTGGCCCTCCCCCACGACGACGAGCTCACCGTCGTGCGCCATCCCGTGCACTCTTCGATCGGTCTGGCTCTGGCCTGGGGTCGTACCGGTCTGACGACCGCCCAAGCGCGAGAGGTGTTGCCGGCTGAGGTCCCGTGGGTCGACGCCATCGAGAACCCGCGCCGGCTGGCGCTGCTCCTCGAAGGCCTGCGCACGGGGGATCCACGACTGCTGGCCCTCGGTGGCGAGGAACGCCTGCACGTGCGCCACCGGCTGCCCCTGATCCCCGGCGGCGCGCTCGCCCTGGAGGCGGCGCGCGGGGCGGGCGCCTGGCTGGCGACGGTCAGCGGCGCGGGGTCGGCCCTGGTGGCGCTCGGCCCGAAGGAGGCGATGGAGGGGGTGGCGGGTGCCATGGGAGCGGCCCTCGAGCGGGTCGACGGCCCGGCCACGGCCCTCGCGGTGGATCCCGTCCTGGACCCGCCCGTGCCGCGACCCTGCTAGCCCCCGTCCAAGGCCGCGAGCAGGCGCTTCAGGTCACGGTAGGCGCTGCGCTGCTCCGGCGTGAGGGGACCGCCCCGGAGCAGGTCGCGCTCCTCGCAGGGATCCGACTCGAGGTCGTGCATGCGCTCCGCCCCGCCGATCTCGTCGCGCACCAGCTTGAAGCGCGTCCCGCGCACGGCGCGGAAACGCTGGGTGTGGTTCGAATCGGCGTGGTTGGGCTTGAAGATCTCGGCGTAGGCGAAGTCGCGCAGGGAGTCCAGGGTGGGATCCCTCAGGTAGGGCACCAGGCTGATCGAGTCCAGGGGCACCGCGGGGGGCACCACCGAGCGCGCATCCACGCCACACAGCTCCGCCAAGGTGGCGAAGAGGTCGGTCGTGTTGACCAAGGCGTCGCAGACCCCGGGGCGCGAGACGGCTGCGCCCCACACGATCAGGGGCACGCGGACTCCCCCTTCCCACAGCGTCCCCTTGCCGTGGGTCGGATCGGTGGGCGGATCGCTGGCGGAACCCTGGGTGCCGTTGTCGGCCACCACCACTACCGTCGTGCGCGCCAGTACGGCTGGCGGGATCCCCGCCAGCACGCGCCCGAGCTCGGCATCGAGCGCCTGGACCATCGCCTTGTGGTGCAGCGCCGGCGAGTCCAACGGGTCACCGTTGAGCGGCAGGTCGGTCAACTGCGGCGGTGGGGCGTGATAGGGGCGGTGCGCGGCGTGGAAGGCCGCCCAGATGAACCAGGGCTCGTCGCCGGAGGATTGCACCGCCCGCAAGACGTCGTCCGCGGTGTCGGTCGTCGCGTAGCGGTGCACGGTGGTGGCCTGGCCCGCGATGATCTTCAACCAGTGGTAGTAGGCGTCCTCGTCCCCAGGCGGGCCCAGGTTGCGCAAGCCGCCCGCGTAGACGTGGAAGCCGGAGCTCTCGGGGTGGAGCTCCTCCTGATCGACGCCGCTCAGATGCCACTTGCCGAGGCAGGCGGTGACGTAACGGCTGGAGCTGCCGCGTCGGATCACCTCGGGCAAGGTCCACTCATCGAGCGAGAGCCCGGTCGTCCCGAGCTTGGTGCCCAACACGGTTCCGATCCCGGTGCGGAAGCCGTAGCGCCCCGTGGCGATCGTCGCTCGCGTCGGCGAGCAGAAGGGATTCGACCAGCAACGGGTGAAGCGCACGCCCCTGGTCGCCAGGCAGTCCAGCACCGGAGTGGGCGCCGGCCTGGGGTGCGCTCCGTAGACGCCCACGCGATCGACGCCGACGTCGTCGAGGACCACGAGCAGGACGTTGTCCTGGGCGCGGGCCACGGGACCCCAGAGCATCAGGACGAATGGAACCAGACGCCACATCGGGCATCATTGTATCCCGCCGGTCGTCCTCACTCGGGGCCGTAGTCGGCGAGCGTCTCGGCCATCTCCGCCGAGCAGTGCGCACGGCGGGCGATTTCGGCTTGGCGCCGGGCGGCCTCGAGATCGATTCGGGACACCTCCTGCCGGAAGTGTCCCGCTGCCCCCGGCGCCAAGGCGAAGGTCGAGAGCCCCAGGCCCACGAGCAGGGTGACATTCGGCGGATGGCCGGCGGTCACGCCGAAGACCGACAGGGGCTTCTGGGCGCGCTCGGCCGCTGCGACCACCCCGGCGACGGCGTTCACCACCGTGGGGTGCAGGCACTCGAAGACCGGCGCCAGCTCGGCGACCTCGCGATCCGCCGCCAGGAGGTACTGCTGCGCCGAATCGAGCCCCAGCACCAGGAAGTCCGCCTCCCTGGCCAGGGCCTCGGCGCCCAGGATCGAGGCGGGCGTCTCCAGGACCACGCCGATCGGCGGCTCGGGGACCGCTGCACCTTCCCGCTTGAGGGCCAGGTGCTCCTCGAAGAGGACCTCCTTCACACGTCGCAGCTCGCCGCAATCGACGACCTTGGGGACGGCGATCGCCAGCGCTTCCCGGTCGGCCCCCTGCGCCTCGGCGGCGCGCAGGAGGGCACAGATCTGGGTGCGCAGCAGGGGTTCCTTCTCGAGCAGGGCGCGCGTCCCCATGCGGCCCAGCTGGGGATTCGGCTCGCGCGTGGGGTGTACGTAGGAGGCGCCCATTCCGCTGTCGAGGTCGAGCAGTCGGAAGACCACCCGACCACCGGCGGCCTCCAGCACTGCCGAGTAGTGGGCCACCAGCGCCGCCTGGGAGGGGGGCTCACTGTCCATCAGGTAGAGCAGCTCGGTCCGGTAGAGACCAATCTCGTCCAGGTGGGCGGCGCGAGCGGCCTCCACCTCGGGCAGGTTGCCGCAGCAGGCGCTGATCGCCAGATCGTGCCCATCGGCGGTGCGCGCCGCTTCGATCGTCTCGACTGCGCTGGCCGCCGCGCTGGCAGCCCGGGCGAACTGCTCCCGGACGACCTCCTCGGGGCGCACCCTGAGCACCCCCTCCGCCGCGTCGAGGATCAGGAAGTCCCCGTCGGCCACCTCGTCCAAGAGCCCGTCGATGGCGGCCAGGGTCGGGATCGCCAGCGAGCGGGCCAGGATCGCGGCGTGACTGGTCAGGCTGCCCGCCTCGGTGACGACCCCCAGCACCCGGGAGTCGCCGGGGTGGATGATGTCGACGATCGAGAGCTCGCGCGCGACGATGATGTGATCGTGCTGGGGCTGGGACTGACTCTCTCGCTCGGGGTCCTCCCCTTGAGCGAGGCTGCGCAGGACCCGCACGCCGACGTCGCGCAGATCCACCGCGCGCTCTCGCAGGTGCTCGTTCTCCACCAGCCGGAAGATGCGGTCGAAGTCGAGGATCACCTTGGCGATGGCCGACTCGAGGGCCAATTGCTCGCTGAGGATCAGGTTCTCGACGTCGGAGAGGAACACCGAGTCCTTCAGGTAGGCCTGATGCGTGTCGAGGATGCGTGAATGATCCTCGGGGACTCGGCCGCTCAGACGCTCTCTCAGCTCCTCGAGCTGCCTGCGCGCCTCGCCCAGGGCCTCTTGGAAGCGGTTCAGCTCCCCCTCGACCTGGTCGCGGGGGACGCGGCGCACGGGCACGTGGGACAGCTCGTCGCGCTGCCGATAGGCGGGTCCCATTGCGAGACCGGGGGCCACGGGGATACCGCGCAGCAGCGCGGGGGCGGAGGGGACTCGGATCTCTGCACTCATCGCGCCGCCATCCTACGCCGCGGCGGTCCAGATTCGAGTCAAGCTGGCCCGCTCCGGTGTCCGAATTGGAGCCTGAGCCCTCCCCAGTCCCGCGATCCTCCCGTCATGACCCCCGAAACGAAGAGCAAGTCGCCTGAGAGTCTCCTCATCGTGGATCAGACCCTCTTGAGCAGTGTCATCGAAGGCACGCAGACGGGTCTGCAGATGGCCGGCATCAGCCCGCCCCCGATCGGAGCTTCCTGCTTCTACCAAACCCCGCAGGAGATCTCGGTGCTTGTCGGACTGGTGGGCGAGGACAACGGCACCCTGACGGTGAACCTCTCCGAACGGGCCATGCTGCACCTGGCCGGCAAGTTCCTGATGGAGGAGCAGGAGGAGATCAGCGAGGACGCCTTCGACGCCATCTGCGAAATGGGGAACATGATCGCGGGCTCCACCAAGGAGGCTCTGGCCGACAGCGAGTACCAGATCACCAGCATCTCGGTTCCCTCGCTGGTCCTGGGTGCGTCCTACGACGTCTTCTACACCCGCGGCATCACCAGCGTGTCGGTCCAGTTCGAGCTCGAGGAGCTCCCGGTCACCCTGCGACACGACCGTTTCTTCTCGGTCTCGATCTCCCTCATGCGCAAGCTGGCCTGAGGAGGCCTCAGCCGTCGAGCGCGGCGCGCAGCGCGCGCACGCGATCGGCGTCGACTTCCCCCTCGACCCGCCCGCCGCGCTTCAGGGCGGTGCCGACGATCACCCCGTCCACCTCGCGCGTCAGCAGATGGGCGTTCTCCTCGGTCACCCCCGAACCGACCAGCAGGGGTGCGTCCCCCACCGCCGCGCGCACCTCGGCCACCTCTGCGGGCAGGGGCGCGCTGCCGGTGGCGCGGCCGGTCACGATCACTCCGTCGGCGAGCCCGCGCTCCAGGGTCTCGCGCGCCGCGTCGCCGATCTCCAGCGGCGCCAGGGGCTGGGCGTGCTTGACGAGGACATCGGCCAGGATCGCGGTCTCCAGGCCGAGGCGGGTCCGCTCGCGCAGGGTCTCGTGGGCGCGCCCCTCGATCAGCCCTTGATCGGTGAGCATCGCCCCCACGTGCACGTTGACCCGCAGGTACTCCGCTCCGGTGGCCGTGCTCACCGCCAGCGCCGCGCGTGCGTCGTTGCGCAGCACGTTGACCCCCAAGGGCAGATCGGGGACCTCCCGGCGCACCTCGTCGAGTGCTCGCACGAGGGCGGCGACCGTCTGCGGGGGCACGCACCCGGGGTGGAAGGGGGCGTCGCCGAAGTTCTCGACCAGGATCCCGTCGCACCCCCCCTGGGCCAGAGCGCCCGCGTCGCGGCGCGCGCGGGCGAGCAGCGCCTCGAGATCCCCCCCCCAGCGCGGAGACCCGGGGGTGGGTAGCAGGTGCACGACACCGATCAGGAAGGGGCGGCGCTGGAAGGGCAAGGGGAGCACGCTGCGACTCTAACACGGTCGAGGCAGTGGCGACTCGCTGCGGGGTCGGGGGCTACCCTGTCCCCATGGCAATCGACTTCGACAAGGACGACCCCCTCGGGGCGCTGATGTCCGAGTGGTCCCAGATGGCGCTCGGGTTCTGGATCGGCTTGGCGGCCGCCCTGGCCCTGGCCCTGCTGCTGCCGGAGATCGCCTGGGTGGTCGGCTTGGGTTTGATCGGCGTGATCCTGATGCAGCTCGGCAACACGGTGGTCGTGGTGGGCAACGAGCTGCGCAAGGAGTTCTCGCGCCGACCAGCCAAGGGTCCGGAGACAGACTAGAGGCCGCGGTAGAGGAGGAAGGTCAAATCGTCGGGCTTCGACGGCTCCTCGCCATCCGCCGCCTGCATGCGCCCGCGGCAGGTCTCCGCGAGCGCCTCTCCCGCGCGCCTCAGGGAACCGCCCCGCACCAGCTCGATCAGCTCCGCCGCGCGCAGGTTGTCGGTCACCCCGTCGCTCGCGATCAGGAGCGTGTCCCCCGGCTCGAGGGTCAGCGGCGCCCCCACTTCGACGCGCATCTGACGCGACCCGACCACGTTCGAGATGATGTGTCGGTCGGGGTGATGCAGGGCGTCCTCTTCGTCGATCAAGCCCGCTGCCAGGGCGTAGCCGATTGGCGAGTGGGGCACCGTCTCCAGCCGCACCCGACCGCGCGCGGAGCAGACCAGGACGATGGAGTCCCCGACGTGGAAGGGGCGCACCACCTGGTCGTGGACCTCCACCGCGGCGATCGTCGTCCCCGCCCCCGGAGCCTGCTCCAGAATGCGGGTGTTGGCCTCCTCCAGGGCCGAGAGTACGGCGTCGCGCGGACTCCTTTCCCCCTGCGCCACCCGCCCCGCCCAGACCTCGAGGGTCCGCAGTGCCTGACCGGAGGCCTGCTCCGCCATCGGCTGCCCGCCGAGCCCGTCCGCGACGGCCAGGAACCCACGGTCGTCACCGGTGGGAATCACCGCGGCGGCGTCCTCGTTCGGTCGCGTCTTCCCCGGGCAGGGAGCGGAGTAGGCGACCACCTCGCCGGCGGCGAAGGGCAGGCCGACGAGACGGCCCGTCCCCTCTTCGACCAACATCAGCGTTCGGGTTCCGGAGCCCATCGCGACTCCATCATCCCCGATCGGAGAGGCAGCGCGCGAGCCCGACCAGGGAATCGAAGCGCGCCTGCGCGCGGCTGAACCCGGGGTGCTCCCGATCCCGCGAGGGGACCACCACCGTGTGGGCCCCCGCGGCCAGAGCGGAGGTCATCCCCGTCAAGGAGTCCTCCACGGCCACGCAGTGCCCGATCGCCACCCCCAGACGCCGAGCCGCCACCCGATAGGGATCCGGGGCCGGCTTGCTGGCCGCGGCGTCCTCGTGCCCCGAAACCCAGCCCTGCTCCGCGAAGCGGGGCGCGAGTCCGGACGCACCCAGGATCGCCGCCACCTGGTCCCGGGGCGAGGCGGACACGATCAGGCGCGGGATCCGCTGCCGATCGAGGGCTTCGAGCAGGGGAATCGCACCGGGCAGGGGCTCCAGCGTCGCTCCTGCGAGGGCGGCCACCAGGGCGTCGGTCCGGCGCTGGGCGAGCTCTGCTCCACTCGGGGCCAGACGGAAGCGCTCGCGCATCGCGCACCAGAGCTCCAGCTCGCCCCATCCGGGTGCGGGCTCCAGGGCGGGGTCGTCGCAGGGTACTCCCAGCTCCTCGAGCACCCGCTTGGCGGTCAGCCAGTGCAGGGGTTCGGTGTCGACCAGGGTGCCGTCGAGGTCGAGCAGGAAGGCGTCGATTCGATCGGGGAGCACGGGAGTCTCGGGCCTGCAGTCCGGGTCGGCTACAGCGAGACCACCTTGCCGTAGGTGGTCACCGCGTGCACGGAGTCCTGCATGTTCCCCTCGACCCCGACGGCGAGTCGCTTGCGTCGGTTGAAGTACTCGAGACAGGTGATGCAGGAGACGAGCTCGGTTCCGCCGCGGGCGAGCTCCTCCAGGGGCTCGAGCACGAGGGAGCCCTCGGTGGTCAGGAAGACCGCCGTGTTGAGGAAGAGGATCTTGGCGGGTCGTTCGTCGGCGGCGGCGAGACTCCTCAGGAACAGCTCCGTGAGTCGGGCACCCAGATCGGCGACGCCATCGCCGATCTCGGCGGAAGTCAGGAGGATGAGGAAGTCGGAGTTGACACTCATGGAATGGGTACCGAAGGCACACGCGGATCAGGGTCGAAGGGGCCGATCCTAGTCCGGATTATTCACGAGCGTCCGCCCCGGTGCACGCCAAGTTCGCCGTGGTGCGCGAGTTGGCGCCGATCGGCGCGCAGGCGGGGCCTCTGCGCCCCGTCGAGCACCGAGCGGCGCCAAACCGTGCGCCAGGGCGGACTTGGCGTGTGCTGGGGTGGACGCTCATGAACAACCCGGGCTAGTCCAACGGGTGCACGACGCCGAACGGGAAACCGGGGGATCCGGACCCTCCGTGGCGCCGATCCGGACTACTGCCAGAAGGTGGGCTCGCTCTCGAAGTAGGCCAGGCCGTCCATGAAGCCGGCCATGAACTGCTTCTTCTTGAAACCGAGCTTGTCGCTTACATAGCCGCCCGCCGTGGTGTCGGTGATCGAATCCAGGCGATCGAGGAAGGCCTTGGCGACGGCGATGGCGTACGCGTGCCCATCCTTGTCGTGCTCCGTACCCAAAGCGTCGATGCGCCCCGCGGAGTACGCGTACCAGGACATGAAGTACGCGGCGAAGTACTGGATGGCGCCCGACTGCATGTCGAAGGGGCACGGTTCGTCCGCCATGCCGTTCTTCACCCAGTCCTCGAGCATCGCGCCCCAGACTGCGGATCCGTGCAGGCCGTCCTCGGTGACGCCCACGACGTGGAAGTCCGCCTGGTCGAAGAGCAGCCAGACGTAGGAGGCCGAGGCGCCGATCGCGACCCGGCGGCGGGGGAGCAGCACGACGACGTCGGGGTTCTCCTGCAACGCGGTGCGCACCAGGTGCTGCACGCGGGGTGGCCAGGTCGCATCCGCGAAGACCTCGTCCGCGTTCTCCTGCGACACCCAGGCGAAGAGGTCGGGATCGACCTTCGGGGTCAGCTCCAACCGCAGCGGCAGCGCGTCGCGCTGCGAGAAATCCACCTCGACCCGCAGCGGCTCGTAGCCGGGGCACGCGGCGTGCACCGCGTAGGTCGTGAAGCGCCCTTCGAACAGGGGCAGTCGGAAGCGGCCGTCACCCCAGCTCCGGCCCGAGGAGCCAGCGCCCTCGATGGTGATCTCGACCCCGGGGATTCCGTATCCGGTCTCCTGCGAGACCACGTTGCCGGGGATCACGCTGCGGAAGGACACCTCTCCATCCGCGGTCAGGAAGAGCGGCACTTGCGGATCGTCGAGGATGATCCAGCGGTTCGCGGAGCCGCCCGAGTGGCCGCCGAAGGGCTCCACTTCGTCATACGGCTTCTGCGGGGACTCGTCCGCTGCGTAGTCGCCGGCCGCGTACAACGCCTGCACCGTCCTCGGCCGACCATTGACGTGAATGGTGTGCTCGCGGGTCTCGCACAGGAAGAGCCGGATCGGATCGCTGTTGCCCCACGGCCCCCAGTGCTCGATCACGCTCTGCCCCTCCTCCTGGAGCTCACGGTACACCGCCTGGCTGCAGAAGAAGTTGCGCGCCCCGGACCAGAAGCGGGTCTGGTCGTAGAACCTCGCGAAGAGGTGGCTGTCCTGCCACGGCCCGACGGGGAGCTCGAAGCGGTTGTCGAGGAAGTCGGGCTGCTCCGTCTTCTCGTTCCAGTAGTCGACCACGCTCAACTCGTGGTTGCGCTCCCCGTAGCGCAGCTGGAGCTCGTAGGTCAGCGTCAGCGGCTGATCGGGATACAGCGGTCGGTAGAGGTGAATGCGCGCCCTGCCGGCCTCGACGAGCTGGGCGGGGGTCTCCTCGAGCGTCAACCGCGGTCGGTAGTCGAGCGGAGCCCGCGCCACGGGGCCGAAGAGCGTCTCCAGCTCCCAGGCCGCGCGATTGCGGTTCTCGGGGGTCAGCTCCGATCCGCCCAGGGCGAGCCACTCCACGCCGGAGCGGGCCATCGCGTCCGCCAGCGGAGGGGCGATCGGTTCCAGCACCAGGGCGGGCCCCGCTGCGCGTCGGAAGGCGACCTCCCGTCGGTCGTCGAGCGAGAACACCAGGCGCGTGCCCGGGTCGGCCTCCTCGAACAGGAACGCCAGGGAGCTGTCGTAGAAGAGCAGTCGCTCCGGCGTCGTCGGGGCCACGGGATCGACCAGCTGCGACAGGGCGGACATGGCGCTCCACGCCACGTGACCGGAGGTCACGCTCAGGAGCTCGCTCTCGAGCGCTCCCTCGAACGCCGACCGCGCCACGGCGAGGCGGGCCCGGGTCGTCTCGTCGCCCTCCACGTGCACGGCGTTGGCCCGCAGGTCGATGGCCCGGTAGGTGGGCTCCGACTGCGCGTCTCCGTGGAAGGTCGAGACGATGATGACGCGCGGTCGATCGAGCCAGGCGGCGGTCCCGAAGTGCTCCCCCAGGGCATCCAGCGCTCGATCGGACTGGAACATGTAGCGCAGGGCGAGGATGTAGCCGTCGCGCACGTTCGGGTCCAACAGGGGAGCGGGGCCCTCCTCGACGAGCTCGGTCTCCCGCTCCAGGACCCAGCGCGGCACGCGGCCGGTCGTGATCGCGATCACGTGGACGTCGCGCGGATCGTCCAGTGCCCGATACTCCTCGTGCGCTCGGGTGTAGATCTCGCGCGTGAAGCGACGGGGCTCCTGGCCGGGCGCCGTGTGCCGGAACGCGAGCGTCAACGTCTCGTCCTCCGCCCCGCCGACCTTCAAACGGACGGCCCGGTCGGTGCCGTGCAGCCGCAGCACGGCCTCGCCGTCGATGAAGGAGAGGATCAGCGGATGCCCGGCGCACTCCGCCGTGGTCAGAGCCAGCGCAGCGCTGCTCGAGAGCTCGGCTCCGGCGCACTCCAGGCTCACCGACAGGTCGTGTCGCGTGTCGTCGGGGGGATCGGGATCGGTGAAGCCGGCGGTCCCGGTGGTGAGCGAAGGCACCGGCTGGACGTCTCTCCACCCGTCGCCGTCGCGGACCTGCACCCAGGTGGAGTCCCCCCGGGCGAGTCGGCACTCGAGGTCGCTCTCCCGCAAGAGAGCCGTGAGCAGCACGGCCTGATCGACGTCGTTGCCGGCGCCGCTCCAGAGGGTGCCGACCGCTCCGCGCAGCTGCCCGGAGTACGACCGATGGGCGATCCGGTCACGGACGAACTCGATGATGCGCTGCTGGTCGTGCTCCAGCTCCCGCGCCTGCGCCGCGATGTAGTCGAAGGGCTCATCGGCCTTCCCGGCGCAAGGGCCCGGGAACCACAACAGGAGCAAGAGGGCGAACAGAGGAACGCATACGAGAACCCTGTTACGCCGGCGCTTGTCCATGGCGGCCTCCACAATCTCCAGGCTCTACGGGTCGATCGCGAGCCACCATCCTAGCCCGATTCGATCCCGTTGCGCTGACTGCCCGCGTGGCGGCGGTCGCGCAAGTCTCCCCGGCGCGGGCGTGACCGCCCACGTCAGCACGCAGAACCCGGAGGAAGCGCTGCCGAAGCCGGGGAGGTCCCCTGTGGTGATTCCCGTGGACGCCGCCCCGTCCGCTGCGCCCCCGTTGGACCCGGGGGCTGGACTCGAACGCCGAGTCCCTACTTCTTCTTGAGGACGATCTTCATGCCTGCGGGTTGCTCGGGGAAGGTCAGGCTCAGCTTGCCGTCCTCGAGAGTGCCGTAGGCATCGTCATCTCCCTCTACGGTGAACTTGTACCGATCGCCGTCCTCACTCCACGTCCCGGTCTTCTTCTCGTCCTGGCCCGGACCCATTCCGGTGGCCGAGATGGTGAACGTCTTGTCGCTCTTGATGGTCATTGTGAATTGGGCCTTCCCGAGCTGCTCCTTCGCTTCCTTGGGCAGCTCCACACCCGCCGAACCCATGCTCTCCTCTGCGGACTTCAGAAAGGCTTCGTGATGATCGAGAGTGTAGGTGCCCGCGATACCACCACCGCCGCCGCAACCGGCGAGGAACAAGGCGATGGAAACGACGACGGCGATGACGAGTGAGAAGTGCTTCACGGGGTGAGTCTCAGGGGGAAAGGCGGGCTCTGCGCCCGATCAAGAGGACACATGGACCGCACCATCGGGGTGGGTCCGGTGAATGGGGGCGGCCATGGTAGTGGTCCGTTCTCCGGGTGCAAGCTCAAGCCTCCCCTTGTCGCCCTGCTTCGGAGATCGAGAGTGTCCCCTCGCCTCGTTCAGAACGCGATCCCGAGCGCCAGATGCAGAACGAGCTCGTCCTCCCCTTCGCGCCGGTCGGGATTCCAGCCCAAATCCAATCGGATCGGCCCCACGGGCAGGCGGTAGCGCAGCCCGAGTCCGTACCCGACCCGCAGGTCGTCCAGGTCCAGCCAGTCCGAGGCGTCGGCGGCGACGGTGCCCGCGTCGGCGAAGAGCGCCAGCTCCAGGTTCCCGGACGCGCCCAGGCGACGTTGGAGCTCCAGGTTGAAGACCGTGCGCGCCTCGCCCCCCAGCGGGTTGCCCTCGCGATCCTTCGGGCCCAGGTCGTCCTGGCCGAAGGCCCGCACCGTGTTCTCTCCGCCGTTGAACACGCGCTCCTGCAGCGGGATGGAGTCGTCGCGGCCGTGCGGCGCGACCACTTCGGCCCGCGCGGCTGCCGCCAGGTAGAGCTGGCCCTCGACCAACGGCTGGTAGCGGCGCAACGTCAGCTCGCTGCGGGTGAAGTCGAGCTCGGAGCCGAGGGTCTCGTCGCCCCACTCGAAGCTCGCCTGGACGAAGGTCCCGGCCCCGGGCATCAGCACGTTGTCGAGGCGGTCGATCTTGTGCGTGACGCTCAGGGACGACAGATCCACGGTCTCGAGGGCGTCGAGCACTTCCGCGTCGACCACGTCCACGTCGAAGACCTCCGAGCGCCGGAACTTGGGACCGAAGGTGGTCGCGGTCCGCGAGCTGCCCCACTCCTTGGTCACGAAGGCGCCCCAGCCGGTCGACCGCCCGGTGAAGCTGGGGTTCTCTCGCTCGTCGTAGTCGAAGGGCAGGTCACCGATCAGGTCCGTCCCGAAGAGCCAAGGATCGGTCAGCACCACCTCTCCGCGCAGGGCGCGCATGGCGGCCGTGGCCTCGGCACGCAGCTTCCGTCCGGTGCCCCAGAGGTTCTTCTCGCGCGCGCCGACGCGCAGCCGGAGCAGCTCGTAGGACCCGTACCCGGGCTCGGCGAAGTACTCGCGGGTGGGCGCCTCCTCCACGACGACCACCAGGTCCCGGGTGGCCGCCTCGGGGGTCTCCTGCCCCGAGGGCCTGAGCTGCAGGTCGACGCTCCTGAAGAGCCCCGTGCGATGCAGGCGACTCAGGCTGGCGCGCAGCTTCTGGCTGTCGAAGCGATCGCCGAGTCCGAGGAGCAGCCGGGAGGCGATGAACCGATCCCGCGTGATCTCGTTGCCCTCGAACGCCAGGGCGCCGATGGTGACCTCCGGGCCGGGGGCGAGCGTGACCTTCAGGTCGACCCGCGGGCCCCCCGCGGCCTCCAGGTTCACGACCGGCTCCACGTCCACCACCGCGTCCGGTCGCCCCAGGGAGGCCAGGTACTCGCGCAACGCCCCGCGCAGCTCGAAGGGCAGGCGCGGGTCGTACACGCGCGGCGCGTCCTCCTCGACCTCGAAGCGCTCGAGGAGCTGGGCCAGGTGCGCTGCGTCGCCCACGGCCGGCGTATCCGGGGCCAGGTGCACCCGCCCGACGCGGTACTGCTGCCCCTCGCGCGCCGTGAGCGAGAGGTGGGCACGCGTCCCCTCCTCGGAGAAGGTCACCTCGACCGCGTCCACCTCGGCGTCCAGGTGGCCCCGGAAGGCGTACTCGTCGACCATCGCGGCGGGCACCCCGCGCACCCGCTCGGCGATGTACAGGAGGTCGCCGCGCCCGAGGGTGCCCAGGCGCGGCCCGTTGAAGAAGGCGAGCAGGTCGTCCCGGTCGAAGACGGTCACGCCCTGGGCGGCGATACCCTCCTCGTCGACGGTGGTCTGCGGCCCCTCTTCGACGCGCAGGAGGAGCCGTGCCCCGGGCCCGACCTCGTACTCGACCGCCGCCAGCCGGTAGCCGCGCCCGCGGTAGTGGATCTCGAGCGCGAACGCCGCATCGTCCCCGGCGGCGCGCGCGTATCCCTGGTCCTGGAACTCGCCCAGGTCGAAGGCGATCGCCCGGGTCAGCTGGGCGTCGTCGAACGCCTGGTTGCCCTCGAGCTCGAGGGTGAAGTCGAGGCTCGGCGCGCGCAGCTCGTCGATCACCGGCACGCTGCCACAGCCCGCGGCGAGCACCAGGAACGGGAGCAGCCGTCTCATCGCCGCCTCAGGACGAAGCGCACGCCCATGTTGTAGTCCTCGTACACGTCGCGCTCGGCGACCAGGTACACCGCGTCGTCCGCGCCGGGGTAGCCGTCGCGCCAGCGGTAGGTGACCTCGTAGGTGACCGCCCCCGCCTTGGAGACGTCCCGACCACTGCTGATCTCCAGTCGGCTCCAGAAGGAGTCCTCGTCCTCGTCGAGCCCGGCCCCCCCCGTCCACTTCGAGAAGAGGTCCTTGGCGACGTACAGGCCGAGCGAACGCGCCGCCGCCTCGCCGCCGGCGCCCTCCGGCGGCACCTGCCCCGTCAGGATGAGCAGCATCAGGTCGTCCCCGGGGAGCGCCGGGTCGGCCTTGGCGTCGATGAGCGGGTCGGACAGCCGCTCCGAGACCGCCAGCGTCACGTCGTAGCCCGCCAGCCGCGCCTCCCCGCTGATCTCGAGGCGCGGGTCGTAGGGGTCGTCCTCCTCGAAGGTCACCAGACCGTGGGGGAAGGTCACCGTGCCGCCCGGCAGACGCGCCTTCAGGTCGTCGAGGAAGACCCGGCCGGCCGGCACCAGCACCTCGCCCGTGCCCCCGATGCGCATGTCCACGCGCACGTCCCCGCGCATCACGTTCGAGATCAGGCGCACGGGCTCGACGGTCTTCACCTCCAGATCGAAGCGGGCGCTGGAGAGGGGGCCGTCCTTGAAGGAGGGCAGCGCCAGCCCGCGCCGCCGGCTCTTCACCGAGCCCCCGCCCTGCAGCGCGGACAGGAAGTCGATCTCCTGCAAGAGGCGCGAGTGACGCAGGCCGATGGCGCCGGACACCTCGAGCTGATCCAGCGGGCCGGTCACGCTCACGTCGAGGTCGCCCCGCAGGCGCTGGGCCGCGCTGCGCGCGAGGAGCGCACCCTCCCCAGTCAAGCGCAGGTCGAGCGCCGGCGACGATCCGGAGAGGTCCAGCGTGCCCGCGACGGACACCGGCGCGGCGCCCATCTCCCAGCGCGTGTCGCGCACGGTGAGCACCTCCTCCGCGAACGCGACTCGAGCTTCGAGCGCCCGCAGCTCCGGCACGCCGGCGAGCTTGAGCTGACCCTCGGTCAGGCTGAGCTCCCCCGCGATCTGCGGGTCGCCGGCGGTGCCGCGCACGCGCAGCGCGCCGCGGGTGTGGCCGGCGAGTCGCCGCAGGGTGTCGTCGAGCTCTGCCACCCACGCCAGGTCGAGAAAGCCGAGCTCGCCGTCGAGGGTGAGCCGGGCCGCCTCGAGACTCGACGTGTCCCCGGTACCCAGCGCGCCGACGTCGACACCGGCGCCGAGGTCCCCCGAGGCGGTCAGGGTGACGCGTTCGGGCAGGGTCACCTCGCAGGTCTCCAGCGCGACCCGCTCGGGATCGAGGACCAGGCTCACGTGGGCTTCGGCGGCGTCGGCGAGGAAGGGGCGAGCGCGCTCTTCGGGCGTGACGTGCAGCCCGGCGGCGTCCAGGGTCACGGCCCCCTCCAGCGCGCTCCAGGTCCCGCGCAGGTCGATCACCCCCTCCACGTCTCCGTGCAGGGCGACGCCCTCTCCCAGCTCGAGGGCGCGGCCCGGCGGCAGGGCGACGCGTCCCTGGACCGAGAGCTCGCCGGGGACGAAGGGGGTCTCGCCGAGGGGGTCGAGGGGCAGGGACGCCTGCACGTCGAGCAGCGTGGCGTCGTCGACGCGCGCCGCGAGGCGCGCCAGCTCGAAGCGCCCGGCGGCGTAGTCCCCCTGCAGGTCGAGCAGCACGGCCGGGATCTCGGGCGGCAGGAGCGGCCGCGCGAAGGGGGTCAGGTCCAGGGCCTCGGCGGCGGCGGCGACGCGCAGCTGGTCGTCGGCGAGGGTCAGCTCGAGGTCGAGCGTCCCCGCCGTCCCCGCGAAGGCCAGCGGGCCGACGGCGAGCTCCTCACCCAGCTCGACGGGGGCGGGCGCGGTGAGGGCCAGGGCGTGCCCCTCCACGCTCAGGGAGAGCGCGCGCAGATCGATCGCGAGCGCCGCGTCCCCGAGGGGCAGCTGGACGTCCAGCGCCGCGTCGACGGCCCCGTAGGGCGTCCCGCAGCGCAAGGCTCCGACGTCGAGTCGCCCCGCGTCCAGCACCCCTTCTACGGTCAGGTCCGAGACGGGCACCTCCGCGGCGACCAGGTCGAGACCGGTGACCGCCACCTCCCCCGACGGCGCACGCCACGGACCGCTCGCGGTCGCGCGCACCTCGAGCCGGCCGCCCGGTGCGAGCAACTCCGCGAAGCGGTGGGGACGCGTCACCTCGAGCGCGAGGGTCGTCGGCTCGAGGGCCTCTTCGGCGAAGAGGTAGCCGCCGGCGAGGGTGAAGGTCAGGTCGTCGGTCGTCGCGCGCGCCGCGTCGACCGCGACGTGCGCTCCGTCGGTGTGCGCGTCCAGCTCGACCTCGCCCAGGTCGAAGCCGGCCACCGCGACGCCCGCCCCCGCGAGCTGCGCGCGCCCGACGAGGGCGTCGAGCGGCCCGCTGAGGTCGACGCGCCCGGCGAGGCTCCCGGCCCACCCCTCGCTGTCCAGGAGCGCACCCACCGGGGCGAGGTCGGCGAAGTCGGCGCTCAACGCGAGCTCGAGGGAGCCCGGGTCCTCCGCGCTGGGGAAGCAGAGCTCCCCTGCGTGCACGACGAGGGTCCCGTCCGCGACCGCCACCCGGCCTCCGGTGAAGGACGCCAGGCCGCCCGCCACGGAGGCGTCGAGCTGCACGCGATGGGCGGGCAGGGCCCGCTCGGGGGGCGCGTCGCCGTAGAGCCAGGGCGAGAGGTCGTTCACCTCGACCGAGAGCACGCCGGCGATCCCCTCGAGCAGGCGCGCCGCGCCGTCGCCGAAGGGCACGACCAGGTCGCGCACGGCCACGTGGTCCGCTCCGGCGCGCACCTCGAGCCCGGGGAAGCGCGCGACTCCCCGCTCCACGTCGCCGGCGGCGGTCAGGGATTCGATGCGGCGCCCCTGGTAGGTGAGCTCGCGACCCGCGACCGCCACCTCGGCCAGCGCCGCGGTCGGGTCGGAGAGATCCGCGGTCAGGTCCAGCTCGAGGTCGACCTCGCCGCTCAGGGTGGCCGCCCAGGGCGCGTCGAAGAGCTCCTGGACGTGGGAGAGGTGCAGCTGCTCGACGAGCAGGGTCGCCTCGAGAGTCCCCTCCGACAGGGCTCCCTGGCCCGCCGCGCGTCCGTCGAGGGCGGTGACGTCGACGCGCCAGCCGACGTCGGGGAGCGCCCCCAGATCGAGCTCGAGGAACCCACCGATGGAGGTGTTCTGGAGCGTCACCTCCTCGACGACGACGGTGGCCCCGCGGCAGGCGACGTGCAGCGCGGCGGAGGTGGTGAAGGGCTGTTGGCCCTGGAGCTCCGCGCTGGGCAGGTACACTGCGAAGAGCGGTCCCATGGCCGTACGTCGCGACGCGACCTCGGCGCCGTCGAGGACGATTCGACCGCCGTCCGCCAGGCGCAGGTCGAGGTCGAGGCGCTCGACCTGGACGAGCGGCAGCCACTCGGGAAAGGCGGGGGGCGCCTCCCGCTCCTTCTCCGAGTCGGGCGCGGGTGGGGCGCCCAGATCGACCTCCGCGCGAACGCGCCCCAGATCGAGCGCGTGCAGTCCGGAGAGGTCGCCGCGCACCAGGTCGAAGAGCTGGAACTCGACCCCGACGCGATCGCTCTCGAGCCGACGCAACGGCCCGTGGGCGGCCGGGTTCGTCACGACCAGCCCCTCGAGGGTGAGGTCGTGCAGCCAGTCCCCGCGCAGGGCGCGCGCCTCGACCTCCAGCCCCGCGAAGCGCGCAGCCGCCCAGCGCAGCGCGGCCAGGGCGAGGGGGTTCAGGGTGTGCGCGCGAGTCAGGTACAAGCCGACCAGAAGGAGCACGAAGACCCCTCCGGCGATCGTCAGCCGGCGCAGCCAGCGGCGCCAGAAGGGGCGCCGCGCAGGAGGGCTCTGGGGTGCGGGGTCGGTCACGAGCGGGGCGGGATGATAGCCCCGCCGCCCTCATCCGGCTCGGGGAACTCGGATGCGCTCGACCGGGTCCTGGGCTCCGCGCGACGTCACCCCTTGCCCCGACTGGCACGAGGACGGGGTGGGAGGGTGCGGGTCCTCGCCGACGAGGTCGTTATCGAGCAGGGACCTCCCCCGCAATGATGCGAATGCATCATTGATGCGCTGAGCTCCCCCGGCATCTTCGCAAGCGAGGGTGGACGGGAAGGTCGCCGTGACCGAGGGGCCCGAGCTTGCGGGCCGACCTCGCTGTCGGGCGGAGCATCGCCAACACCCCTCCCTGCGCCATTCGTCGTCGGTCCTGCCGGCCAGACAACTCCACGGAGCCTCGACATGTCCAAACACGTCCGCATCGCTGCCTTCTGTTCACTGGCCTTGGGGGCTTGTCAGGACCCCGATCTCGGTGGCTACGCGCTGAGGGAAGCCGCCGACGCTCCCCAGGTCGCGCCCCCCTCACCCGGACCCGTCGTGAGCAGCGGTGAGCTCGGAGACCTGCGCGCCATCTCGTCGGTGGAGTTCTCCACCGCGGAGGGGGAGTACCGCGTCGACGGCGGCCCCTGGCTCTCCGTGGGCCGACTGAGCAGCCACGACCAACGGGTCGCTGCACCCGTCTGCGTCTACGACTTCCGCGAGATCGAGCTCGGTCCGGAGGTCGCGATCCTCGCCGAGGGCCCCTACGCCGTGGGCCTGCTCGCCACCGGAGACATCGTGATCGAGGCGGACCTCGACTTCGCGGGCCAACCCGGCGAGGACGGACGGGACGGCTACGGTCGCGTCGGTGGTGGCGGAGGCGGCGGAGGCGGGGGCGGAGGAGCCCTCTTGATCGCGACCACTGGAGGGAGCCTCACCCTCAGCGGTGATCTGGATGTGAGCGGTGGGCAGGATGGCCGGCACGGCGCGGGGCAGTTGCCCGGGGACGATTGCGGGGGCGAGGGCGGGGGCGAGGGCGGGGAAGGTGGCCGCGCGGGCCCCGGTGGCGGC
>CAZDQL010000105.1:0-22496 GCA_964507325.1 uncultured Planctomycetaceae bacterium
GGGTGTTCTGGGGAGTTGTCTCGGCAGGAGTCTCGGCTGGTGTCTCGGCTGGTGTCTCGGCTGGAGTCTCGGCAGGGGTCTCGGGAGAGGTCTCGGCCTCGCTGGCCTCGGGCCGGGGCTCGCCCTCCTCTGACGGCTTGCGCTCCTTGAAGAAGGATGCGAAGGGGTTGTAGGCCGCGCCCTTGCTGGCCGCATTGAGGCGGTCCATGTCGGCGCGCTCCTCGCGCGTCATGCGCTCGCCGCGGTCACGGCGCGGTCCTCCACGCCCGCCCGGTCCGGAGCGCCGACCGCGTCCTCCGCCGAGGAGCTGACCGCGTCCGATGTCCCGCGGACCTTCCTGCTTGGGCCCACGCCTCCGCTCGCGATCGCCTCCGGTGTTGCGGGGGCGACGCTCGGGGGGTGGGACGTTCTTCAGGGAGAGGGCCAGGCGGCTTCCACGCCCCTCCAAGAGACGAGCGCGCACGACCTGCCCGATGCTCAGGAGCTCGCGCGCGTCCCGCACGTAGCGACTGGAGATCTCGGAGACGTGGATCATCGCATCGTTGCCCACTCCGATGTCTAGGAAGGCTCCGAAGCTGGCGACGTTGGTGACGACCCCCTCGACCACCCGGCCGGGGTTCAGGCGCGCCTCGTCGGTGTCGGGGTGCATCAGCTCGGGTCGCCGCAGGCGTGGACGCGGGTCCCGTCCGGGCTGCGAGAGCTCGCGCATCAGATCGCGCCAGGTGGCTTCGTCGACGTCGAAGTTCGCGCGCCGCAGCCCCTTGGTCGCGCCCGGGCGCCCCAGGCTCTCCTCGATGCTGGCTCCGGTGCTCTCCAGGAGCTGGGCGGCCAGGGGATAGAGCTCCGGGTGCAGGCTCGTCGCGTCGAGGGGCTCGGGAGCGCGCGGCAGCCGCAGGAAAGCGATCGCGCTCGTCCACTGGGCCTCGTCGAGGATCGCCTCGGCGCGCAGCTCCTCGCGGCTCTCGAAGGGGCGCTCGGCCCGTCTGGCGATGATCTTGTCAGCCAAGCCCCGCTTCAGGCCGGGCACGTGCTGCAGGATCGAGGGGGGTGCGTCGTTCAGATTGCAGCCGACGTGAGCCACGCAGGACTCGATCGTCTCGTCGAATACGCGCCGGGCGTTGGCCTTGCTGACCAGGCCCTGCTCGGCCCCGAGCCCGAGATGGCGCGGATCCACCTTCAGGATCTCTGCCATCGGGTCCTGCATCCGGCGGCCCAGGCTGATCGCCATGCGTTCCGGCACGCTGGCATCGGCCAGCTCCTTGCGCGCCAGCTCGGAGTTGGCGTAGCTCGAAAGCCCCGATTCATTGACCACGGTGACCGCGGCCGTGTGGCCGCCGGCACGCAACGCCGCCCGCATCTTGACGCCGCCCTTGCGGGCGCCCTTGCCGAAGCCGACGCCGAGCAGCAGGACGCCGTGCTCGTCGAGCAGGGGACTGAGCTCGGCCCCCAGGGTGGCGTCGTCCTTCTCCCCCACCTCGACCTTGTGCAGGGCGAGGATCTCTCCCTCCCTCCCCAAGCACGCCAGGGTCCAGTCGCCCTTGGCGCTGACGTCCACGCCGCACACCGGGTGCCGGCCGTGGGGCGGCGTCATGAGCACCTGCCTCAGGTGCTGAGACAGGAAGCGCAAGGCTTCCTGGTCCGCGCGTTCCTTC
The DNA here is from genome assembly GCA_964507325.1 of uncultured Planctomycetaceae bacterium. Classification (GTDB taxonomy): domain Bacteria; phylum Planctomycetota; class UBA1135; order UBA1135; genus CAZDQL01. Next base: position 1,653 of record CAZDQL010000105.1, read on the forward strand.
AGCTCCAGGCGCACGTCGGCTTCGACCACGGGCAGGAGACGGACCTCCAGGGCCTGCTGGGCGATCTGATCGAGCAGGGGGCCGAGGGCCGGGCTCGTATTGCGCCCCAGCGCGGCTCGCACCTTCGGCAGGGCGATCTTGGGGTCGATGGTGATGACCGTGTTCAGCACCCGCTCCTTCTGGGCCTGGCGGATCGCCAGCAGCCGGTGCCCCTGCACCTGACGCAGGGGTTGAGCCATCTTCAGGAGGGGCTTGTGACGGCCGGCCTTGGAGTCGTCGACCAAGGCGCGCGCCGAGAGCTGACCGCGCTTGCGCAGGAGCCGGCGCACCAGGGTGCGCAGCCGTGCGTTGCGACCGAGTCGGTCGGAGAGGATGCGCACCGCGCCCGCCAGTGCCTCCGACTCGGAGTGCACGCCCTTGTCGGGATCGACGAAGGGCTGGCACAGCCGCACCAACTCCGAGGTGATGCCGACGTGCAGTCCGGCGATGACCACCTCTGCGACGTGGACCGGTGCCGGGGGCTCGGGTGAAGGGGTTTCCGCTGAGGGTGCCTCTACAGAGGAGTCCTCTGCCGCCGGAGTCTCAGCCGCGGGAGGCGCGGGCTCGGGAGCGCCGGGAGCCTCCGACTCCGGAGCGGGCTCCGCCTCCGCCTCGGGGGCGGGAGCCTCTGCGCCGGCGGCCTCTGGACTCCCTTCGGCCACGACGGGCTCCTCTGCCTCCTGCGGCGCAGCGGCCGGCGCTGCGCCTTCCGACGGCGCGGGCGCTGCGTCCGGGTCAGCGGAGTCGGGCTTCTCGGCGGCCTCCGCCGGCTTGCGCGGCTGACGCTCCGAGCGCGGCACCGGCTTCACCAGGAGGTCGGCCAGGACCCCCAGACCCCGGTCCAGGGCGAGTTGCACCTCGGGCTCCGGCCGGCGGTGCGGGACGAAGAGGTCCTCCAGCTCGAAGCGGTCCATGCAGCGCTGGATCGCGTCCACGACTCCGTCGTCCACGTTCTCCCCGCGTTCGATCGAACGCAGGATCGTTCCGCGTCGACGATCGAGCTCCTCGAACTCGAGGCGTCGGCGTTGCAGGCGGCGGATGTGGTTTTCGAAAAGACCTCCGGTGGCGGCGCGACGGAATCGGCCGATGAACGGCACGCTCAAGCCAGCGTCGATCATCTCGAAGGTGGCTTGGATGTGCTGGACTTCGACGGAGAACTCCTTGGCCAGGGTCTCGAGTATGAGGGTAGCTGTCACGAGAGAATCCCTGCGGTGGACGGCGGGCACGCTGGCTCCGCCGAGTCATGAGGGGAGAATAGATACCACATCCGAGCGCGTTAGGGGTCGCTCACCTCGCCCCTGAATGGTCCCGGCGTGGTGCTGGGCAGGCGCTAGCGGATTCGGATCTGCTCGACCAGAGCTTGGCCGAAGCGCACGCCGCCGGCCTCGTCGCGCGCCGTCACCAGATTCTGCGACGACTCCACGTCGCGCCCGGTGTACTTGGCGCCGGCCTGCATGGCGAGCCCCGCCAGCTCGGGGGATCCGGTGACTCGGCGGCCCTCGAGCACCTCGGCGCGCGCCAGGACCTCCAGGGCGTTGCCCCACCCGGCGATCAGCTTGCCCGCCCCGTCCGCGTCGCGCAGCAGCTCCAGCACGTGGCTCTCCTGGGCGAAGGGGTGGCTCCCCTCGCAGCCGGCGACCACGATGCCCTGGTAGGCGTCCATGCTCGGGTCCGCCAGCCCGATCTCGACCTGGAACTCGTCCTGGAGGCGCCCTCGAACCGTCTCCCCCGGGTCCGGAGCTGCGCAGAAGGTGCCCACGCCCACGTTGTGCAGGAGCGAGCGAGCGTAGCGCAGGATCTGCTCCCCGAAGCCCTCGCTGGGGACGGTGATGAGCACCTTGGTGTCGTAGGTCTGGATGGCGATGCCATCCTGATCGAGTTCCTTCTCGGGCACCGCGTCTGCCATGGCGCTGGCATTGTCACTGCGCTGACCCAGGGGTCAAGCCCACCTCCCGTTCCGGAGGCCGACGTGCCGGATCAATGGTCCGCGTGCACGCTAGGCGGGCAACTCGAAGACCGAGACGCGCGTCTCCTCGGCCAGCAGACCGGCGCCCTCGACCACGCACCAATCCACTTGCTGATCGAGGCCGGGAACGGTCCAGCCCCCAAGGGTGCGGCCAGACAGGGCGTCCATGGCGTCCAGCATGGCGCCACGTTCGACGTACAGCTTCCCCCCATCGGCGGCGATGGCGACATCCGGGAGCTCGTCCACCGCCCGGGTCTCCAGGACCTGGAACCACAGGGGCGGATCCCCGGGACGCCCACCGGCGCCCAGCCCGAGCAGCGAGAGGGTGTCGCGCACGCCGCCCCCCTCGTGGAGCGCGATGGCGGTGGCCAGAGCCGCGTCCTGCCGCGGCCCCAGCGCACGATCCAGCTCGCAGGTCAGGAGCACCACGACACCGCCGGTGGCCGAGACGTCGTGGATGACCGACAGGGTGGGCGCCAGGAGGACGCCTTGGTACTCCCCGGTGTGCGCGCTCAACACGAGCACTCCCTGCAGGCCGCTGGCGAGGTGCGTGTAGATGGCGAGCACCCGGTCGCCCGAGCGCGCGACGTGGTGGTAGCGCTCGCCGTCCTGGCTGTACTCCCAGGTCTCCCCGAGAGTCAGCGAATCGAGCGCGAAGACCCGTTGAGCGCTGACGCACAGGCACAGGTCGCTGGCCACGCTGGCTTCGTCGAAGGGGGAGATGTCCGCCGCCTCGAGCAGCTCTCCGTCGCCGAGAGACATGCGGACCATGCGGTGCCCGTGGGTCGACGGGCCCAACACCACCGCCTGTCCCAGGGCGCCGAAGCCGGCCGCGAAGCCCCGGCCGTAGCCGACTTCGCAGGGGGCTTGCCAGAGCAGCTCGCCCTCGTGGCGCTCGATGGCGCTGAGCTTGCCGGGGATGACGTCGTCGATCCACTTCCCCCCCGGGGGCGGGTCGTAGCCGTGCACGAGCACCGGCCCCTCCGGTCCCAGGGCGATGCCATCGACTCGGGCTCCCAGCTCGCGGCTCCACCGGCGTCTGGCTGTGCTCGTCATCGGCGGGCATCCTAGCGGGGCAATGCCCCGGGTGCCACGCTCGGGCCCTGTGTGCTGGATCGGCGCCGGGCCGGGTCGGAGCCTCAGATCCCGTGCTCCTCCAGCATCTTGGCGGCCAGCCCCGCCGGGACGTCCCGGTAGGAGTGCAGCTCCATCGAGTACTGCCCCCGGCCCTGGGTGGCGCCGCGCAGCGCCGAGGCGTACTTGAACATCTCGGCGATGGGTGCCCGGGCGTGCACGATCCGCAGATCTCCCTGGGCTTCGACCTCGGTCACCTCCCCGCGGCGCGAGTTCAGGTCGCCGACCACGGATCCCAGGTACGCCTCGGGCACGGACACCTCGACCTTCATGAAGGGCTCGAGGAGGATGGTGTTCTCCTCGGCGACCTGCCGGAAGGCGAGCACGCCCGCGGCCCGGAAGGCCAGCTCGCTCGAGTCGACCTCGTGGGACTTGCCGTCGAAGAGGGTCGCCCGGCAGTCGACGAAGGGGATGCCCCGGGATCCGCCGCCCTTGAAGAACTCCCGTAGACCGCGACCCACGGCCGAGATGTACTCGCGCGGCACCGCCCCGCCCTTGATGGCGTCCACGAACTCGAAGCCCTCCCCATCCACACCGGCCTGGGTCTCGAAGCGCACGTGGACGACTGCGTACTGCCCCGAGCCTCCGGACTGACGGATGTAGCGAGCCTCGGTCTCCATGGAACGCGCCAGGCGCTGCTTGAAGGCCACCTTGGGTCGGCCGGTCTGCACGCCGCATCCGTAGTCGCGTTGGATGCGGTTGACGATGACGTCGAGGTGCAGCTCCCCCATGCCCGAGATGATGAGCTGGCCCGTGGCCTCGTTGGTGCTGGCCCTGAAGGTCGGGTCCTCGCGCATCAGGCGGCCGATGACGCTCGAGAGCTTGTCGCGATCGGCGCTCAACCTGGGCTCGATCGACATGGAGATGACCGAGTCGGGGAAGCTCATCTCGATCAACGAGATCGGCTGGGCTGGATCGCAGAGGGTGTCCCCCGTGACCGTCTGCTTGAGTCCGATGACGGCCGCGATGTCACCCGCCGGCACTTGCTCCAGGGCCTCGCGCTTGTTGGCGTGGATGCGCACCAAACGGCCGATGCGCTCCGTCTTGCGCGTGCGGGGATTGAGCAGCTTGGCGCCCTTGGACAGCACCCCGGAGTAGACGCGCACGAAGGTCAAGTCCCCCGTGGGCTCCGCCACCGTCTTGAAGGCCATGACGGAGACCGACTCGTCGCGATTCGGCGCCAGACGGACCTCCTCACCGGAATGTGGGTGGCTGCCCACGATCTCCTCGATCTCGGTCGGGTTGGGCAGGAAGTCCACCACGGCGTCGAGCACGAAGCGCACGCCTTTGTTCTTCAGCGCCGCACCCGCCAGCACCGGGGTGAAGTCGAGGCTCAACGTGCCGGCGCGCAGGGCGCGCAGGATCATCGCCTCTCCGATCGGCTCGTCCTCCACGAACAGGTCGAGCAACTCCTCGTCGTTCTCCGCGGCCGCCTCGAGCATCTCGTGGCGATAGGCCTCCGCCATCTCGCGCAGCTCTTCGGGGACCTCCCGCTCGTAGTAGCTGCGGCCGTCGCCCCCCTCCACGTAGGTGATCATCTTCCAGCGCACCAGGTCGACGAACCCCTCGAAGCCCTTCTCGGCCCCCACCGGCATCTGAATCGCCACCGGTCGCGCACCCAGGCGGTCGCGAATGCTGGCCAGCGCGCGATCGAAGTCGGCGCCCACCTTGTCCATCTTGTTGATGAAGCAGATGCGCGGCACGCGGTAGCGATCCGCCTGCCGCCAGACCGTCTCCGACTGCGCCTCCACCCCGTTCTTGGCGTCGAAGACGGCGACGGCGCCGTCCAGTACGCGCAGGGAGCGCTCGACCTCGGCGGTGAAGTCGACGTGGCCCGGGGTGTCGATGATGTTGATGACGTGGCCGTTCCAGTTGGCCGTCGTCGCGGCGGACTGGATGGTGATGCCGCGCTTCTGCTCCTCCTCCAGGAAGTCCATGGTCGCGGCGCCGTCGTGCACCTCTCCCATGCGATGGACCTTCTGGGTCAGGAAGAGCACCCGCTCCGACACCGTCGTCTTGCCGGCGTCGATATGGGCCATGATGCCGATGTTGCGCTGGAAACGCGGCTGATTCGGCTTGGCCGCGGGCGGACGGGGGGACTCGCTGCGCAGAAGGGCGTTCATCGGACTCACGGTCGGGCCTGCCCCCGAGGGGGGGCGCTGGTGGCGGTGGACCCCCAGATGGGGTCCAGAAGAGGGTCGCGAGGGGGGGGTGGGCGGCCCGAGGGGTCACCGCGGAGACCTGCGACGACCACTCGAAGCCGGACAGCGTACCCCGCCAGTGGAGCGAGTCAAGCGCCCCCGGCGGGGTACCGGCACCCCGGGGCGGAAGGGCACGCCTTTTCCTGGCCCCGCGCTTGTGGTGTCCTGGGCAGCCTCTCTGGAGCACTTCCCATGTCCCTCGACATCTTCGGGGCCCTCACCGGCCTCTTCGTCATCGTCTACGACGGCCAGCACGCGCTGCGCTTCACCCTTGGTCGGGCCCGGGCCGTGGTCGGGCCCGGGATCCACTTCAAGATCCCGTTGCTGCAGACCTTCAAGGTGGAGGAGACCAAGCACACCACCCTCGACCTCGAGCCCCAGGTCATCCAGCTCAGCGACAACCTGGTGTACGAGGTCGACTGCAAGGTCGTCTACCAGATCGTCAACCTGCGCAAGGCCATGATCGAGGTCGACGACCTGGTCACGGGTCTGCAGAACCGGGTCGTCATCGCGGTGCAGCGCATCGTCTCCCGCCAGGATCGCAACTCGGTCACCGAGGTGGACTCGATGTGCGAGGCGATCCGCCAGGAGCTGCGCTCGGTCGAGGACCAGTGGGGGGTGCGCATCCTGCAGTTCGGCTTCTCGAACATCTCCCCCTCGCCGACCACGCTCGAGATCACGCAGCTCGAGCTCTTGGCCAAGGAGAAGCAGGCGCTGTACGAGCGACTGTGTAGTGAGGGGCTCTCGGAGGAGGCAGCCGTGGCTCTCGTGTCCGGTGCGGTGATCTCGGTGCACCCCGACGAATTCGAGCCTTCCGCCAGGCGCCGCAAGGCCCAGGACGAAGCCGCCCTGCGGGCGCTCGAAGGTGAGTTGATCGACGAGCAGCGCGGAATGCTCGGCGAGCAGCAGCGGGGGGCGGAAGGTCCCCCCTCCCCCGACGAGGAGGAGGAAGAGCGTCCGTGAGGACCCACCGCCGGTGGACGCGCCCCGAGCGCGGATCCGGAGACTCCGACGGACCCGCCTGGTGGCGGTTGATCGTGGAGCCCTTCCGGGATCAACTCCTCCTGATCCTCTTCACCCTGGCGGCCGCAGTGGTGCGCGCCATGGGCGTGACGATCGAGTCGGGACAGACAGGACTCCTGTTCAGCTTCGGCCGTGCGCGGCGCGAGCTGCAGCCGGGATTCCACCTCTTGATCCCCTTCCTGCAGCGGGCGCGGCGCATGCCGACGCGCTCGCGGACCCTGGACCTGCCCTCGCAACGGGTGACGACCTTCGAGGGATTGGTCTACCACGTCGACGCGAACCTGGTGTACCGCGTGATCGACGTGCGCAAGGCGATGATCGAGATCGACCGTCTCGAGAAGGGGATGCTGCAGATGCTGGGGCTCGGGGTCCAGGAGGTGCTGCGCGGCGCGCACCACGAGGAGATCAAGAGCTCCGATTCCCTGGATCGGGCACTGGCGACCAACCTCGCGCGGCGCCTGGTTCCGTGGGGTGTCGAGGTGGAGCGCGCCGGCCTGCCCAGCATCACCCCCTCCCCCCGTACCTTGCGCATCACCCAGCTGGCCGAGGTGACCGGTGAGCGCCGAGACAAATGCCGCACACTCGTGCAGGCGGGTGTGCCCCAGCGTCGGGCCCTGGCCCTGATCGGGACCCGCACCTTCCCCCGCTCCCGCACCCGTGCCCTGCGCCGCAGGGCCGAGCACGCGCGCCGCACCAGCCGCCTCCTGGGCCGCCTCAAGCAGCGCGGCTGGACCGCGGTCGAGGCGCGCCGGGCGGAACTGGCGCTTCTGGCCCGGGTCTCGGCGCGTGGGCGATCGCGCCTGGCTCTGCGGCATTGAGGAGAGCGCGGCGATGCACCCCGAGCCCCGCTTCATGGAACGCGCCGTCGAGTTGGCCCTCGAGGGCGTGCGGTCGGGGTCGGGGGGGCCCTTCGGAGCCGTGGTCGTGTTCGAGGGCGAGGTCGTCGGGGAGGGGTTCAACCGCGTCTTGGCCGACCGCGATCCCACCGCCCACGCCGAGGTGCTGGCGATCCGCGCCGCCGCCGCGCGTTTCGAGAGCTTCGATCTGACCGGGTGCGAGCTCTACGCCAGCTCGGAACCGTGCCCGATGTGTCTGGCGGCCTGCCACTGGGCGCGGCTGGAGCGGGTGTGGTTCTCGGGCGACCGCGAGCGCGCCGCAGCCGCGGGATTCGACGACGCGCTCTTCTACCGGGAGCTGGAACTCCCCCCCGCGGAGCGCAAGCTCCCGCTGCGTCCCTTCCTGCCCGACGCTTCCGAGCCCGCCTTCCGCGCCTGGTTGGCCAAGCAGGACCGTACCCCCTACTGACTAGCGGCGCTCCGTCGGTAGGGCCTCCTCGGGGACCGGCGGCTGCCAGGGCGATTCGAGCAGCGCTTCCTCCTCCGACCAGTGGCGCCACTCCCCCACCCGGTCGTCGACCAGGAACCAGCCCCGGGAGCGCAGCCCGCCGTTCTCGTGCCACAGGGTCCAGGGGCCGCGCTTGCGACCCGCCCGGTAGGAACCCTCCTGGCGCACGAGGCCGTTCGGGTACCAGAAGGTCCAGGGCCCCTCCCGCCGGCCGTCGACCGCCTCCCCCAGGGCCGAGGGGGAACCGTCCAGGTGGAAGAAGCGCATCGTTCCCGCCAGCGCGGGCCCGAGGTGCGTGTACTCGGAGCGCAGCGTCCCGTCCGGGTACCAACTGCGCCAAGTGCCACTGGGACGGCCGTGGCGGTACTCGCGCTCCGCCTCGAGGGTGCCGTCCGCGTGCCAGAGGGTCTCGGGACCGTGGCGCTCCACGCGGCCGTCGGGGTGGACGAGCACCGACCAGCGCGCCATCAGATCACCACTGACCGGATCACGGCTGGTGCGGACCTCCGTCGCGGGTGGCTGGTCGGGGGGAGGCTCCGGCGTGGGGATCTCGCTCGCCGGGATGGCCGGGGTCGTCTGGATGCAGGCGCTGAGCAGGAGCGGCGCGCCCCAGCACAGGAGTCGTTCCATGCCCCCAGCATGGCACGCCGCGGGCCCTGGACGGAATCCGAGAGGCGCACTATCGTCGGCCTACTTCCTTCCCCCCCCCAAAACCATGCGAACCATGCTCCGCTCCACTGCGCTCCTGGGAGTCCTGTCCCTGGGCCTCCTCGCCCCTGCCTGCAGCGTCACTCCCGATCGATCGGCGAGCGGCTCCGCCTCAGAGGGAGATGCCACCGTCCTCTACATCCTCGAGGCCAAGGGCTCGGGGTGAAGCGCGGGCCGCAAGACCCGTGCGGTCTTGGAGGATTCGATCGCGATCGACCGCCTCTTCATGAGCGGGACGCGAGCCACCTTCACCCTCGAGGAGGATGCCCGGATCGACCAGCCAGCCCTGAAAGAGGCCTTGAAGGGCAAGAGCCTCGAGCTGGTCTCCCTGGAGCGCCGCGAGTCGAAGCGGGCCCAGGCCGCCTACGTGATCAAGACCCCGGGCCTGACCTGAGCCAAGACCCAGGTCAAGGTCCGTGCGACCTTGCTGGAGGACGTGCCGAATCTGGTCGACGCCTTCGTCGGGAAGGAGATCGTGCTGCACCTGGCACAGGACCTCCCCCTCGAGCTGGCTGAGGTCCAGGCCGCTCTGAAGAAACACGCGGTGGAGGCCGAGGAGGACCCTGAGAAGGACCCCGACTACTTGCTCTGATCCGCGCTCCGCTGCTCCCCAGGGGACGCCAGGAGGTCGCGGCCGTCGACTCCCTCGAGCGACGCCAGGACGGCCGAGCGCGGCAGCTCGGGCCGCTCGGGTGCCTGCGGGGCGGCGGCGAGGGTGAGGAGGAGCACGGCCGGCCTCCGGGGTGGATTGCGTCGCTGGGACCACAGGGCCCTTTCCACCTGGAATTCCCTTCGACGTCCTCGTTTTTCCGCTCCTCGAAGCAGAGGGGACGGTGCACGCAAGTCCATGTTCCACAAGGGCTTGTGAAGCCCGGAAGATTTTTCCAGGGGGAAGCTCCGGCCGGCGTTTGCCGCAATGCGATTTCGAAGCTACTCTCCCGCGCTCCAGAGATGACGCGACAAGGGCAAACCGACCGCGAGGTCGGGGCGCAAAGCCGCGGGCCCCTCGCGGGCAGCCGGGCTACCGAACGTCGTCGGTCCGATTCCAGGATGTGTCATCCGAGGGGCAGACGGGACCTCGTCCCGCCTCGGTCAGAGATTCTGGGTCGGAAGAGCTGATTCCTCTTCCTACCTGAGCCGTTCCGGGACCGCATCGCCGGTCCCGGGGCGGGGTCTGGTCGGAGCGGGTCGTCCCGAGCGAACGCCAAGTACCGCCGTGAGCCAGCGACCCCGGAAGACACCCGCGATGGAGCGACCTAGGGAATGGATGGTCGACGCTCCCCGGGACCGAGTCGAGGCCCGGCTGGGCGTTCGCCCCTTCCAACCGAGAGCTGATGGCTCTCGGGTGGTGCACCGGAGGTTCCCGATGGTGAGCACCTCGCGTGACTCACTCATCGGGTGTCGGCAGATACGCGAGTGCTCGGTGTGGGGACCCCGAGCCCGCGTCGAAGGAGGAGTCGGGCCCAGCGCTCCGTGGGGACAGAGCGCCGAGGTCCACCGAGGGAGGAGCCGCGCGAGCCAGGTTTGTGGGGACGACCCTGGCGCCGCGCGCCCCGGTAGGCCGGCCGAGCCGGCCGATCGCAAGGGGGAGTGTCTCAGCGTCTGCTGAACACAGCGATCCAGGCCCGACCATTCGGGCCACCGGGACAGGGGCCCGGAGGCGATGCCTCCGGGCCCCTTTCTTACTTCCGGTCGTCTCGCCGAGGTTTCTCAGTCGACCGCCACGTCGACGCGGAAGCGGTCGCGCAAGCGCTCGATCAGTCGCGTGTGGATCTTGCACACGCGCGACTCGGAGAGACCGGTCAGTTGCCCGATCTCGCGCATCGGGAGCTCTTCCCAGTACTTCAGGTAGACGATGCGGTACTCCTGCTCGGTCAGCTTCTGAGCCACCAGGTGCAGGAGCTCATCGCGCGTCAGCTTCTCCCCGGGGGCCTCGACGCATTGATCCTCGACGGCATCCACCGAGGGGATGGGGTCATCGTCGCCTTCACTGTCGGGCATCGACCCGGGAGGAGCCATCGGCAGCCCCGTGCCGTAGATCTGCTGGTACTCCTCGAGGGAGATCTCCAGGACCTCGGCGACCTCCTCGTCCGCCGGGGGCCGACCGAGCTCCGCCGTCAGATTCTGCGTGGCGCGCTTCTGCTGCTCGATGCGCTGACGCCAAGGCCGGGGCAGCCAGTCCTGGGAGCGCAGTTCGTCGAGCAGCGCTCCCTTCACGCGCAGCTCGCAGTAGGACTCGAAGCGCACCCCTCGAGTGTCATCGAAGCCCTCCACGGCTCGGATCAGACCCACGTTGCCCGCGGTCTGCAAGTCACCCCGCTCGACGGTGCGCGGCAGGCGCATGGCGAAGCGCCGCACGATACGGCCGACCAGATCCTGGTACGCCTCCACCAGCGCGTTGCGCGTCGCGTCACTCCGATCGGCCCGGTAGTGGGCCCAGAGGGCGTCGGTGTCGGCATCCTCGACGCACTTCCGTTTGTCGGGGAAGTCGCGGGGACGTGCCTTGCTTGCGGTGATATCCAAAAGCTCCAAGCGGTGATGCGCGCTCGCCGGGAAGCGCCATGAACGACGCTGGCATAACCCCTGCAACGTGCGTCGATCAACCTTCGTCCCGATGCGCTACGGCAAAGTGGCGCTGGGCCGCATGCCTTGCGCCACGCAGATGCGTGTCATTCGGGAGATAGCCGCAGGATTCGGCAGTTTCCGTCGGGCCCGGCGGTGCAGCGGAAGTGTGGAATTTCCCGCCCTTTTTTGGCTGCCAGGTGCACACCGAGTCCCCCTGCGAGACCCCGGCGCGCAATTACGTTGGGTCTGCGTCGTCCGCAGGGTAGCCCAGAGAGTCCAATACGTGCCGTTCAGCCGCCCGCATCGCCTCGCGTCGGTCGGGGTCTCGATCGTCGTGCCCGCAGAGGTGCAGGATGCCGTGCACCAGGTAGAGCGCCAGCTCGCGCGCCACGGCAACGCCTCGCTCGGCAGCCACTCGACGCGCCCGATCGACGCTGACGTACACCTCGCCGGCGGGTCCAATCCCATCCTCTCCCAGATCGAAGCTGATCACGTCGGTCGGAGAGGAGTCCCCCAGAAAGCGCCCGTGCAACTCGGCCAGGGCGGCATCGCTGACCAGGATCACCTCCACCTCCATCCCCCCCCGGCCGCCGTACTCCAGCGCGGCCTGCGCGGCGGCGAGCAACTCGGCGTCAGCCACCGGCCGCTCTCCCTCGACGGCCCAACTGACGCGCGCCGTCACGCGCCGCCGCCCACCACTTCCGACGGCTGCGGCGCAGGCACCTCGGGGTGTGCCTCCGCTCGCGAGAGGTCGAGGCGATGGGGCTTGTCCTTGGGCCAGGTGGAACGCGTGTGGTAGATGGCGCACAGCACCTTCACGCAGGCCGCCTCCACTCGAGCGAGCTCGGAGAGGGTCAACCCGCAGTCCTCGAACTGCCCGTCCATGAGGCGCTTCAAGGCGACCTTGTGCACCATCGCCTCCAGTCGCGAGCGACTGGGGTCCGGCATCTGTCGCGCGATCGCCTCCGCGGCGTCGGCGATCATGACCGCGGCGGCCTCGCGAGTGCGCGGCTTCGGACCCTGGTAGCGGAAGCCCGCCTCGCTGACGTTCTCCTCCCCGCGCAACTGGACCGCGCGCTCGTGAAAGTACTCGAGGCACGTGGTCCCGTGGTGCTCGACCATGAAGTCGAGCAGCGCCGGGGGCAGCCCGTAGTAGCGGCCCAGCTCGACTCCGTCGCGCGGGTGGGCCGAAATGATCAGCATGCTCATCTCCGGGGCGAGTGCCTTGTGCCGCTCGCGCGCCTCGGGGCTGTTCTCGGCGAAGTAGTGGACCTTGTTCAGCTTGCCCACGTCGTGGTACAGGGCCCCCACCCGCGCCAGCAGGGCGTTGGCTCCGATCGCCTCGGCGGCGGCCTCCGCCAGGAGCCCGACGATGTAGGAGTGGTGGAAGGTGCCCGAGGCTTCGAGCAGGAGCTTGCGCAGGAGGGGGCTCTCGTGGGTGTTGCCCAGCTCCAGGAGGCTGATGTCGGTCGTGACGCCGAAGAGGGACTCGATCGCGGGCAGGAGTCCGCTGACCAGGAGCCCCGTCACCACCCCCGCCAGGCCCAGGCGCGCCAATCCGGGCAGGTCGGCGGCTCCCGGCGCGTCCTCCGCCAGGAGCAGGAAGGTCCCCGCCAAGGCCATCTGGACACAGCCGATCACGATCCCCACCCGCACCAGGGCCGATCGACGCTTGATCGACTGGGTGGCCAGGGACGCGGCCAGCCCACCTCCCACCGCCACCGACAACCCCACCAGATCGGGTCCGGGAGCACGTCCACGCAGCGCCAGATAGCCGAGGAGCAGCGCTCCCGCCGCGATCGTCACCTCGATCGCCAGGGCGCGGCCCGCGACGAGGGCCACGATCAGGGCCACGAAGGGCAGGGGCAGCCAAGCCAGGTCCCCGCTGGCGCTGAACGCCTCCCAGGTGGCCGTGATCGCGAGCGGCGCGATCAGGGCCAACACCAACCCGAGCACGCGCGGCAGATCGGCGAGCGCCTCGCGACGGAAGTCCACCAGGTAGCGCATCAGGCCGATGGCGGCCAGGGCGCCGAGCACGATCAGGGCGCACCAGGCACGCAGTCCGTGGGCCGCCCCCGCGCCGACCAGGAAGACCGCCAGGGCCATCCCCGCCGCCGCCAGGGCGAGCTTCTCACCGCGATCGGGGATCTCCTGCCGCGGCTCGGCCCCCACCCTGGGGCGCGCCTTCTCCGGCGAGACCCGGTGGAGGTGCCTGCCGCGCTTGCCACGCCACGCGGCGAGGAGCTTCCAGCCGCGCTGCGACGGGGGTGCCCCACGGGACTTCGAGGACTTGGCGGGGTTGACGCTCCTCACGGCTCGTCCTCCTCGGAGGTCCGGGAGGGCGCCTGGTAGGCGCGCACGATGCGCGCGACGAGCGGATGGCGGACGACGTCCTCGGGGCTGAACTCACAGACCCCCACCAGGTCGAAGCCCCGCAAGCGCGCGACCGCGTCCAAGAGGCCGCTGCGCACGTTCGGCGCCAGATCGTGCTGGGAGGGGTCCCCGGTGACGCAGACGGCGGAGCCCTCGCCCATGCGGGTGAGGAACATCTTCATCTGGCCGATGGTGGTGTTCTGCCCCTCGTCGAGGATCACGAAGGCGTTGGCGAGGGTGCGTCCGCGCATGTAGGCCAGAGGCGCCACCTCGATCACCCCCGCGTCCTCCAGGCGCGACAGGTCGTCGGGATCGATCAGGTCGAAGAGCGCGTCGTAGATCGGACGCATGTATGGGTTCAGCTTCTGCTGCAGGTCGCCGGGCAGGAAGCCCAGGCGCTCACCCGCCTCCACCACCGGGCGGGTGATGACCAGGCGGCGCACTTCACCCTGCCGCAGCATGCGCACCGCGGAGGAGACCGCCAGGTAGGTCTTGCCGGTCCCCGCCGGGCCCAGAGCGAAGACCAGCGGGCGCTTCTCGATCAGCTCCAGGTAGCGGCGCTGGTTCTCGTTGCGCGGCTCGACCGGTCGCACGCGCAGCTTCCCCGCGGGCCCGGGCATCCCCTGCCGCAGGGCCGCCGCCTCGGAGGCGTGGCGCGGCCCCTCCTGGCCGAGCAGGATCGTCTCGATGCTGCGCACGTCGAGGGCGCGTCCCTTGCGGAACTTGCCCAGCACGTGCTCGATGCGCTGCTGGGCGGTGCTGATCGCCTCCTGGCTGCCGCGCAGGCGCAGATTGCCGGCCCGCGCGTAGACCTCGATCTCCAGCGACTGCCGCAGGAGCTTGGCGAAGCGGTCGTAGGGCCCGAGGACGAGCATGGCCTCGTCGTGGGACTGGAGCGGGATGGTGGTCTCGGCCAAGGTGAGCGGGGGCGCCGGGGATCGGTCGGGCCGCAATCAGTATGGGCCGGGACGAGAGGCCATGTCCATCGGTGGGCGCGGGGGGCCCGCCGGGGCGGCGCCACCGGGTGTCAGGCGAAGAGCAGGGGCCAGACGAGGACCGCCACGGGAACGGCCAGGAGCAGGCTGTCGACCAGGTCGAGGACCCCCCCGGAGGGTCCGAAGAGGGTGCCGGAGTCCTTGACGCCGGCCCGGCGCTTGGCGGCGCTCTCCAGGAGATCCCCTCCCTGGGCGGCGACGTTGACCAGGGCGCCCGCCAGGGCGCCGGAGAGGAGACCCAAGCGTCCCGCGGGCAGCCAACCGAGGGCCGCTGCGGCGAGACCGGCGGCGGTCGCGGCGAGGAGCGAGGCCAGACAGCCGACGCTGGTCTTGCCCGGACTGACGCGCGGAAAGGGATGCTGGGGAAAGCGCCCACCCAGGAGACTGCCGGCGTAGTACCCCGCCACGTCACCGATCTTGGCCAGGAGCAGGCAGACTCCCAGGGTGGGGAATCCGTAGTGTCCCTGCAGGTGGGCCAGGAGCGGCAGGGGGGCGGCGAGCCACAGGATCAGGGCGACGCGCCGTCCGAGCCCGGCTGCGCGCCCGGTCGAGGACACCGCCCCCGCCGCCAGCGCGCCCACCCCCAGGATCCCCAGGGGGACGAGCCAGTAGCGTTCCGAGAGTCCCCGTACCTGCTGGCCGGAATCCCCCCCACTCCCGGCGAGCAGGACGACCAGGGCGGCGGCGACGCAGGCGATCCCCGCCGCGACCGCCTCGCTCCTCTCGGCGAGGGTCCCCATGCGGCGCGCCTCCCCCACGCCCGCCAGGGCCATCAGAGTGCCGGCCGCCAGCGTGATGCCCACCCCCCAGGGGCTCGACGCGAGCCAGAGCAGGAGCCCCAGCCCCAGGGCCAGCGCCGCACCCACCCGCGTCCGGTGCCAGATCCGGCTTGCGCGCCCCGCGCTCATGCGGTGTCGCGGGCGGTGTCCCTGACGGCCTCTTCGGTGTTGGCCAGCGCGCCGTACTTGCGGTTGCGGCAGGCGTAGGCACGCAGCGCCTCCATCAGCTGCTGCCGTCGGAACTCGGGCCAACGCACGTCGGTGACGTAGAGCTCCGAGTAGGAGATCTGCCACAAGAGGAAGTTCGAGATGCGCATCTCCCCCGCCGTGCGGATCACGAGATCCGGGTCGGGGGTTTCCGGATCGTAGAGGTAGGCGCGCAGGGTCTCGTCGTCGACGTCCTCGGGAGCGAGCCGCCCGGCGCGGGCGTCGGTCACGGCGCTCTTGAGGGCGTCTGCGATCTCGCTGCGGCTGCCGTAGGAGAGCGCCAAGCGCAGCAACATGCCGTCGTTGCCGGCGGTGAGCTCCTCGGTCTGGCGCAGGGCGCGCAGGGCGGGCGCGTGCAGGTCGTCCAAGCGCCCGATGCACCTCAAGCGCACGCCGTTCTCCATCAAGGTGCGCCGCTCGGCGCGCATGAAGACGCGCAGGAGGCGCATCAAGTAGCGCACCTCCGTCCCGGGGCGGCGCCAGTTCTCCACCGAGAAGGCGTAGAGGGTGAGGCTCTTGACCCCCATGCGGGCGCACTCGGTCGTCACCTCGCGCACGGACTGCACACCGGCGACGTGTCCCTGGACGCGCAGCATGCCACGCTCGGTGGCCCAACGCCCGTTGCCGTCCATGATGATGGCGATGTGCTCGGGGAAGGGGCCGTCGAGTTCGGGGCGCACGATCCGCTGCTCGCTCACCCTTCACCCCCGCGACGGATCACGGCGTCACGCGCGGGTCCCACCGAAATGGTGTGGACGCCGACCCCCACCACCTCCTCAAGGCGTTCCACGTAGGCCCGAGCCTGCTCGGGCAGGTCGTCCCAGCGGCGCACGGCGGTCAGGTCCTCGCTCCACCCCGGCATCGAGTCGTACTCCACCTCGATCCCCTCGAGGCTGGCGAGGTGGGCGGGATAGGTCTCGAAGCGCTGCTCTCCCAGGCGGTAGGCGTGGACGAAGCGGATCTCCTTCAGCCCCGACAGGACGTCGAGCTTGGTGACGATCCAACCGTGCGCTCCCCCCAGATCGAGCGCGTAGCGCACGGCCAGGGCGTCGAACCACCCGGCGCGGCGGGGGCGCCCCGTGGTGGCTCCATACTCCTTGCCGGCCTCGCGCAGCGCGTCTCCCTCGGGGCCACTGAGCTCGGAGGGGAAGGGACCCTCACCCACCCGGGTGCAGTAGGCCTTGGCGATCCCCATCGCGCGGTCGATGCGGTTGGGGGGGAAGCCGGCGCCGTTGGCGACTCCGCCGACCCCCGTGTTGGAGGAGGTGACGTAGGGGTAGGTGCCGTGGTCGATGTCCAGCATCACCCCCTGGGCCCCCTCGAAGAGGATGCGGCGCCCTTCCCGATAGGCGCCGCGCAGCTCCGCCCCGGTGTCGCCGACGAAGGGCCCCAGGCGCTCGCCCACCGCGGCGTAGCGGTCGAGCTGGGAATCGAGGTCGAGGGGCTCCTCGCCGTGGACCCGCTCGATGACCGCGTTCTTCTCCGCGAGCGTCGCACCCAGCCGTTCCCGGCAGCGCTCCGGCTGCAGGAGGTCACAGACGCGCAAGCCGGTGCGCGCCGCCTTGTCCGCGTAGCAGGGCCCGATGCCGCGACCGGTCGTGCCGATGCGCCCGGATCCGCGCCAGCGCTCGGCCATGCCGTCGATGCGGCGGTGGTGCTCGAAGATGACGTGGGCGTTGGCGGCGATACGCAGGTTGGTCGGATCGACCGTGACGCCGCGTTCGGCGAGGCCATCGATCTCCTCCAGAAGCGAGATCGGATCGAGGGCCACCCCTCCACCGATCACGTTGCGCTTGCCCGGATGCAAGATGCCGGATGGGATCAGGTGCAGGACGTACTTCTCGTCCCCCACCACCACGGTGTGTCCGGCGTTGGCTCCGCCCTGATAGCGCACGACCAGGTCGTGCTCGGAGGCCAGGACGTCGATCAGCTTCCCCTTGCCCTCGTCCCCCCACTGGGCACCGAAGATGCAGAGAGACGG
Source organism: uncultured Planctomycetaceae bacterium (assembly GCA_964507325.1). Lineage (GTDB taxonomy): Bacteria > Planctomycetota > UBA1135 > UBA1135 > CAZDQL01. Next base: position 18,968 of record CAZDQL010000105.1, read on the forward strand.
CATGTCGCAGGTGTGGACTCGGCTGAGGAGAGGGCCGTGCGCGATCTGCTTCGATCCGCGCCACGGAGACCGGGAATTCTGGCGCCGGCCGGCGACGGTCACAAGGGATTTCCACGCTCCGGGGGAGCGCTGGAGCGTCGCCCTTCAAGACGCGCCGTAGCCGCCCCCGCCGGGGGTGCGCACTTCGATCTCGCCCCCTGCGTCCATCTCCACGGCCGCCTTGCCCGCCATGGGGCGGTCCCGCCGCGCGTCCCTCGGTCGCCAGGCGGCGCTCCCCGGCGACCCGGCGCTCCCCCCCTCCAGGCCCCACGGGCCGCGGGTCTGCCGCTCGGCGACCCAGCCCACGCGCACCGGCTCGAGGAACCGCAGGCGCTTGACCACTCCGTCCCCCCCCGCTGAGGCCCCCGCCCCGCCGGAACGACGGCGCACGGTGTTCTTGAGCACGCGCACGGGGAACGAGGTCTCCAGCGCCTCGATCGGAGTGTTGCGCGTGTTGGTCATGTGGGTCTGCAAGGCGTGGGACCCGGGGCCGGCGGGCCCGCCGCCGGCGCCCCCCGCGATCGTCTCGTAGTAGGCGAAGGAGCCGTCGGGCGCCCCGTAGGTCAGGTTGCTCATCGTCCCCGCACTGGCCGCCGGCACGCGCCCGGGGAGGACCTGGGCCAGGGCCCCCAGGCACAGGTCGACCAGCCGCTGGCTGGTCTCGACATTCCCCGCCGCCACGGGGGCGGGGTAGCACGCATCGCACAGCGTCCCGGGGCGCGTGCGCACCGTCACCTCGCGCAGCACCCCCTCGTTGGTGGGTGTGCCGGGGGGCAGGAGCAGACGCAACACGTAGAAGACGGCCGACACGGCGACCGCGCGCACGGTGTTGACGGGGCCGTCGGACTGGGGGTCGCTGGCGGTGAAGTCGAACTCCAACCCCTCCTCCCCGACGACGAGCTCGAGGCGCAGGATCGACCGCGGCTGATTGCGGCCGGGGGGCCACTCGAGCTCGTCCTCGAAGGAGTAGCTGCCGCGGGGCAGCTCGCGCACCAGCTCGCGGGTCAGGGCCGCGGTCCAATCGCGCAGGAGCTGGCCGTAGCGCATGACCTCGGTGCGTCCGTGCTCCGCGACCATCTCCTCGAGGCGCGCCGCTCCGACCCGGTTGGCGGCCCACTGCGCCAGGAGGTCCCCCTCGCGCTCCGAGGGGACGCGCATGTTGGCCAAGAGGAGCTCGAGGAGCTGGCGGTCCAGCTCTCCCCCGCGCACCAGCCGCACGGGGGGGATGCGCAGGCCTTCGCCGTGCACGTCGCGCGCCGGAGCCATCGACCCGGGGAAGGGCCCCCCCACGTCGGCGTGGTGGGCGCGGTTCAGGAGGTAGAAATCCGGGGCGTCGCGCCCGCTGAGGAAGAGGGGCGAGACCAGGGTGACGTCGGGCAGGTGGGTCCCCCCCCGGAAGGGATCGTTCAGGGCCACCGCGTCGCCGGGTCCCATCTCCAGCGCCGCGCGAGCGGCCGCCAGGGAGGGTGCGGCGGAGCCCAGGTGCACCGGCAGGTGGGCGGCCTGGGCGATCAGCCGGCCCTGGCCGTCGAAGAGCGCGCAGGAGAAGTCGCGCCGCTCCTTGATGTTGGGGGAGAAGGCGGAGCGCATCAGGGAGGCCCCCATCTCCTCCGCTGCGGCGGCGAAGAGGTGGTGGAAGACCTCCAGGCGGACCGGGTCGGAGGCCGGCCCGCTCACTAGTAGTCCTCGGGGAGGTCGAGGACGGGGAGGGGGGCGTAGTCCAGGACCTCCCAGTTCACCAGCGGCACGATGTGCACCTCGTCGTTGCGCTCCTGCCGCCAGTACACCGCCCGCACGGTGTGCGTCAGGTGGACGCCGGAGCGCTCGTAACGCTCCTGCTCCAGGCGGCTCTCGAAGTCCTGCCTCTGGCGGCGCTCCGCCGCGGTCGTCTTGCGGGCGGTGATGAAGACCGAGAAGACGTCGCTGTCGACGCGCAGCAGCCGTTCGAGCTGAGCGCGCAGCTCCGGCTCGAAGGAGTCCCAGTCGGGGATCTCGGAGAGCTCCTCCAGGCTGTCGAAGAACTGCTTCTGGATCACGATGTTGCCGAACTCGTCGAAGATCTCCTCGGGGGGCTCCTCGTCGGTGGGGATCTCCTCCTCGTCGTTGCGGTACAGGAGCACTTCGTCCCAGAAGCGCGTGTCCACGTCGCGCGAATCGAAGAGCCCCGCCAGTACGGCCAGCGGCGCGGTGTTCAGGTTGACGCTGTCGCCGCCGGAGGCGGCTATGGCGGAGCCCCCCTGGCCGCTCCCGGTGGCGGGGGCGGTGAAGACGGTCAGGAAGGAGCCGATCGAGTGCACGCGGGTGCCTTCCGGGTCGAAGTAGTCGCGGAAGTGGTGCTCTTCGAAGGGCTCGAGCACGACGAACTCCCGCAGCGTCAGGGGTAGACCGCGCCCCGCCTCCTCCTCGTCGTCGTTCAGGAGCTGCGCGGGACGGGGCAGGGGGGAGTTGTCCCGCTCGAGCATGTGGTCGCGCATGACGCGCGCCATCTCGTCGGCGGTTGCGCCGTCGATGTCCACCTCGGTGCCCTCGCGGCAGCTGTCCAAGATGCGCGCCACGCGCTCGTAGGCGTCCTGCGCCTCCTCCGGGTCGGGGACCAGCATGTTCAAGATGTTGTACTTGCTGTCCTCGTCCTGGATCAGGATGCGCAGGTCGAGCTCGTTGATGTTGGTGGCCGCCACCTGGGCCCACTCGTCCGTCTGGCAGTCGACGGCGTCGGGGTTGCTCTCGCCGCCCTCACCCGGTGCCGCGGCGGGGTCGTCCATACCGGCCCCCATCCCCTCCCCCTCCCCTTCGCCCTCGCCGGCGCCCAGCTTCATCTCGGCGTCCTCGCGCAACTGCTCCTGGACCTCGAGCAGGGCCGACCCGATCGCCAGGTCCATGGCGGTCAGGGTCATGTCCTTGTTGGCCACCTGCTGGTCGGTGCCGGTCACCCGGTTGAGCTGGTACACGATGGCGATGATCACCATCAGCATCAGGAAGGAGAGCAAGAGGGCCGCGCCCCGCCGCTCGGGGCGAGCCTGGAGGGGCTGGTGCGTGCACAGGAGCTTCATGGGACTCGCGGTCGGGACGACCCTGGTCGGAAGGTCTTCCCGGGATGCGGCTGAAGTCTACGGCCGCCGCCTGGCGCCGGCTAGAAGCCCTCGAAGTCGATCCCCTGCAGGATCCGCGGCCGGATGAAGAAGAGCACGTTGGTCTGCCGCGTCTCCTCGAACTCGTTGCGGAAGAGGTAGCCCAGGAGCGGGATGTCCCCGAGCAGGGGGATCCCCGTCTCGCGCTCTATGGTCTGCTCGGAGATCAGTCCCCCCAGGATCACCGCCTGCCCCGGCTCCAGGCGCACGATGGTGCGGGCGATGCGGGTGGAGACCTCGGGCACACTCACCGTCGCGGCGTCGTCCCCGCCCCCCTGGGTGAGGGAGACGGCGGTGCCGGTCTCCTGGGAGACCTCGATGTCGATGTTGAGGATGATCGTGGCCTCGCCGATCACGCGCGG
>CAZDQL010000106.1:0-22487 GCA_964507325.1 uncultured Planctomycetaceae bacterium
GCGCGACGGTCGCTCCCGCGCCCGCCGGCCCCGCCGTCGCCAACCCCGCGCCGCCGCGCCCCGCCGGCGCCTTGGTGGGCGGCGCGCTCACCCCCGCGGAGATCGCCTCGATCCTCGAGCACGCCGGCTCCGCCTGTCCACTCGGCCCCTGCAAGGGCTGCCCCCATCAGGACGTGCGCAGCGGCGCATGCTCCGCCTAGAACACCAACTCCCAACCCCTGAAACGACATGACGATCGAGACCGAAATCGCCCTGGGGATGATCGAGACGCGAGGCCTGGTCGGCGCCGTCGAGGCCGCCGACGCCATGGTCAAGGCCGCCAAGGTCACCCTGCTCGGCAAGGAGAAATCCGGCTCCGGCCTCGTGACCGTGATGGTGCGCGGCGAGGTGGGTGCGGTGAAGGCCGCCACCGAGGCGGGGCGGGTGGCCGCCAAGCGCGTCGGCGAGCTGGTCACCGTCCACGTCATCCCGCGCCCCGCGGTCGACGTCGAGGAGTACCTGCCCGAGGATCCGGACGCCTCCTGACGCCGGTCGTCACGGGCCCATGGATCAGCTCCCTACCATCGAGCTGCGCGGCGCGGTCTACATCGACCAGATGCAGCCGCAGTTCGCGGCCACCTGCGCCGCCAACTCCGACGGCTTCTTCCCCGTCGCGGGGGAGGCCTCGGCCTGGGTGGAGGTGCGTCCGGGGATCGTGGTCAACCGCCTGCTGGACGTGGCCCTCAAGCGCTGCGCCGTGACCCCCGGCGCGCTGGTCACCGAGCGCCACTTCGGCACGCTCGAGGTGCACGCCCCCGACCAGGGGCAGGTGCGCGCGGCCCTGGCGGCTATCCTCTCCGAGGCGCGCGCCTCCGCCGACCAGCAGCTCGCGCCGCTGGTCCTGACCGACGAGATCATCCGCAAGATCGACCCCCACCAGGCGATGATCCTCAACCGCACCCGGGCGGGGATGCTGGTGCTCGGGGACGACACCCTCTACACCCTGGAAGTGACCCCCGCGGTGCACGTGTTGCTGGCGGCCAACGAGGCGGAGAAGGCCTCGCCGGTGCGGCTGGTGGGGCTCGGCTCCGACGGGGCGGTGGGGCGTCTGCGCTTGGCGGGCAGCGACGCCGAGATCGACGCTGCGGCGGAAGCGGTGCGGCGCACCCTGGCGGCGGTCCCCGGCCGCGAGCAGGGGAGGGAGGCCTAGACGTGTTCCTCGGACGGGTGAAGGGCCAGGTGTGGGCGACGCGCAAGAGCGCCGACCTGGAGGGGAAGCGCCTGCTCGTCGTCGAGGCCCTCGACGAGCGGCGCGAGCCCGGCGCCCCCAAGGTCACCCCCGTGATCGCCGCCGATCCGATCGGCGCCGACGTGGGGGAGCGGGTGATCGTCGCCTTCGGCAAGGCCGCCCGCGTGGCCTGCGGCGGGGACGGGGACCTGGCCTTCGAGGCGGCCATCGTCGGGATCGTGGACGACATGGAGGTCCCGGGCGCGCCCGCCTCCTGGGGGGACGACGAGAGGGACCTGGAAGGGGAGGCCCGCTGATGCACGTCGGAACCGTCGTCGGCACCGTCTGGGCCACCCAGAAGGACGAGACCCTGACCGGACTGCGCTTCCTCGTCATCCAGCCCTTCACCGCCGACGGCGGCACCAGCGCCGAGACCTACGTGGCCGCCGACACGATCGGAGCGGGGATCGGTGAGCGGGTGCTGGTCGTTCACGGCCGCGCCGCCCGCTTCCTGATCGGCCGCGGGCACGACATCGGCTTCCAGACCGCCGTGGCGGGGATCGTCGACCGCGTGCAGCTCGCCGACGGCCGCCTGATCGGCACGACCCAAGAGCACGACGAGCCTCCGCCCGGAGACTGACCCATGAACCGCAACGACCACAACCCGCGCTTCACCGAGGGCGCCGCCCTGGGGACGGCGATCGGCCTGCTCGAGATCGGTTCGATCGCCCGCGGCGTCGAGGTCGCCGACGCGATCCTCTGGGAGTCGGAGATCGAGCTCGTCTTCTCGACCCACGTGCAGCCGGGAAAGTACGTGATGCTCTTCACCGGCAGCGTCGAGGACCTGCGCTCGGCGCTCAGGCGCGGCGCGGAGCTCGCCGGCACGGAGCTCGTCGATCGGCTCCTGATCCCCCAGGTGCACCCCCAGGTCGAGGTGGCCCTGAAGCGGCGCGAAGGGCGCATCGAGGGCACCATCGACGCCGTGGGGGTGGTCGAGACCACCACCATCGCCTGCGCCATCGAGGCCGCCGACCGGGCGCTCAAGTGCGCCACCGTCGACCTCTTGGAGCTGCGCATCGCCAACGGGCTCGGCGGCAAGGGCTTCTTCTCCCTGACCGGGGAGGTGAGCGACGTGCGCTCCTCGGTGATGGCGGGCGCCACCTTCGCCGACGAACAGGGGCGCCTCGTGCGCCAGATCGTCATCCCCCGTCCACACCCCGAGCTGGTCGCCTTCCTCTAGTCCCCCTTTCCACCAGACGCCGTGCCCCAACCGGATCTGATCACCGAAGCCTGCGTGCGCCGCATGGCGCCGGGGGCCGAGCTGCGGCTCGGCCGCGATCGGATCGCGACCCCCGCCGCCCTCGACCTGGCCTTCGCGCGCGGGGTGGTGGTGCGCTACGCGGACGAGGAGTGCACCGCGAGCGCTCCCACGGGTGGCAAGAGCGACTGCGGCTGCGACAAGACCTGTCTTTGGTCGCGCATCAAGGCCCGGCCCGGGACCTACGTCGTCGACGTGCGCGGCGGCCGCGCCCTCGTCACCCGCCTGGGCGAGGCTGGACCCGAGCGCTTCGGAGAGGAGTGAGCCGATGCCCCGTCGCTTCATCACTGCCGAGGACGTACGCCGCGCAGAGGGCGGCCGGATCGTCGTCGAACCCGAGACGGTCGTCACTCCCCAGGCCCTGGAGGCGGCGCGCGTGGCCGGGGTGGAGATCCAAGGCGCGAGCGGCACCCCCTACGTCGAGCCCACCCCCGACCGCGGCCCCGACGCCGCCCGCGCGACGGCCGCCCTGCCCCACCTGGGGGAGCCGAGCGAGGTCGAGGCCGCGGGCGGGACCGGGGTGGTCGTCACCGCGGTGGGCAAGAACCGACCCGGGATCCTGGCCGAGATCACCGCCGCCCTCGCCACGGCGCGGGCGGACGTGGTGAACATCAGCCAGCGCACCATCGACACCTACTTCCACCTGGTCCTGACCGTCTCCCTCGACGGCGCCCAGGGGAGCTTCGGCGACTTCAAGACCGCCATGGAGTGCCTGGGCGGCACCGACGACTACGTCGTGCGCGTCATGCACGAGCGCGTCTTCCGCTTCATGCACAGGATCTAGGGTGCCCTTCACCGATCAGGAGATCCTCGAAACGGTCCGGATGGTCGAGCTGGAGACGCTCGACATCCGCACCACGACGCTCGGGATCAGCCTCTTCGACTGCGCCGATCCCGACCTGGAGAGCGCCTGCGAGAAGGTCTACGCCAAGATCGTCCACCACGCCCGGGACCTGGTCGAAGTGGCCAACTCTATCGAGCGCGACTACGGCGTGCCGATCGTCAACAAGCGCATCGCCGTGACGCCGATCGCACCGGTGGCGGCGGCCTCCGGCTCCCAGGACCTGGTGCCCTTCGCGCGCGCCATGGACGCCGCCGCCAAGGAAGTGGGAGTCGATTTCATCGGCGGCTTCACCGCCTACGTGCACAAGGGGTTCACCAACGCGGACCGGGCGCTCTTCGACTCGATCCCTGCCGCCCTCCAGGAGACGGAGCACGTCTGCGCCTCCCTCTCCCTGGCGACCAGTCGCACCGGGATCAACATGGATGCGGTGGGCCACTTCGCCGAGGTGGTGCTGGAGACCGCCCGGCGCACCGCGGACCAGGGGGCGCTCGGTTGCGCCAAGCTGGTGTGCTTCGCCAACCCGGTCGAGGACAACCCCTTCGTCGCCGGGGCCCACATCGGCCCGGGGGAGGCGGAGACGGTGCTCAACGTGGGGGTCTCGGGGCCCGGGGTGGTGCGCTCCGCCCTCTCGCGACTGGGGCCCGAGGCGGACCTGCTCGCGGTCTCCGAGCTGATCAAACGCACCGCCTTCAAGATCACCCGCATGGGGGAGCTGGTGGGGCGCGAAGCGGCGCGCCGCCTGGGCACCTCCTTCGGCATCGTCGACGTGTCCCTGGCGCCGACCCCCGCGGTGGGGGACTCCGTCTCCGACATCCTCGAGCTGATCGGCGTCGACGTCACCGGAGCCCCCGGCACGACGGCGGCGGTGGCGCTGCTCACCGACGCGGTGAAGAAGGGGGGCGCGATGGCCTCCTCCAGCGTCGGCGGCCTCTCGGGGGCCTTCATCCCCGTCTCGGAGGACTCGGGGATGATCGACGCCGTGTCGCGCGGCGCCCTCTCGCTCGCCAAGCTGGAGGCGATGACCACCGTCTGCTCGGTGGGTCTCGACATGGTCGCGGTGCCGGGGGACACCAGCGCGGCGACGATCGCCGGCATCGTGGCGGACGAGATGGCGATCGGGATGGTGAACCACAAGACGACCGCGGTGCGCATCATCCCCGTGCCGGGCAAGGGGCCGGGGGAGACGGTGGAGTGGGGGGGACTCCTGGGCACGGCGATCGTGCAGGATCCGGGCGCCTTCTCCTGCCGCGTGCTGTACGGGCGGGGGGGGCGGATTCCGGCCCCGATCCAGTCCTACAGGAACTGAACTGCCCCCTTTTGATGTGCTTCCGGGCCGGGGCTCTGTCCTAACCCATTTGCTGGCAAGGGATTGCAGCGCCCACCCCTTGGCGCAGGCCCCCGTGTGGGGGGAGGAATCGCCAGGGTACGAGCCCGTGGCCTGAGGCGGTCTGAATGCCGGCTCGGGCGCCGGGACCGGGAGGTCGAGGTCCAAGAAGCACACTGAAGGGAGGCAGTTCACTCCACTCACCCCGGCCGCGGCCGACAACTGGGGCTGTCCACCGTGGCTTCCCCAGCGCTCACCACCGATCCGGCCCCCCTCGGGGCCCTGCTCGACCTGGCCCTCCGGCACCAAGCGTGTGCCAGCCTGGCGGAGGTCGCCGAGGCGACCGCCGTCGCCGGCACCGTGGCGCTCCCCGGGCGGGCGATCCTGGTGCAGCTGTGGGACGAGGCGGCCACCGGCGGGCTGACCGAGGCCCACGCCGGCGGGGAGATGTCCGCCAGCATGCTGCGCCTGCCCCTTCCCGATCCGGTCGTCGATCGGCCCGAGGCGGCTCTGGGGGAGATCGTGGTGGACGCCCCCCACCCCGTCGGGGCCGATGAGCGTGCGCTGCTGGCGATCCTGGTGGAATCGACCGCCAACGCCGCGCGGAGGCTCCTGGAGTGTCGCCGGCTGGAGCGCGCTCGACGGGCGGCGATCCTGGCCATGGCGCGGGTCGCCGAACACCACGACGCCGTCGTGGGCCGGCACCTGGAGCGCGTCGGCGCCTACGCGCGCGTCTTGGCGCGGGGGCTGCGCGACTCCGGCTGGTACGAGGAGTGCATCGACGAGGGGTGGATCCACGACCTGGAGTGCGCCGCGTTCCTGCACGACGTGGGGAAGGTGGCGATTCCGGCGGGGGTGTTGCTCAAGGCCGCGCGCCTGAACGCGTCGGAGTGGGACTTGGTGAAGACCCACTCCGAGGTGGGGGCGCAGACGATCGAGAGCACCCTCACCGAGTCGCTCGAGCCGCGCCTCCTCGAGCTGGCGCAGGAGGTGGCGCTGGGGCACCACGAGCGCTGGGACGGCAGCGGCTACCCCAGTGGCGTGGTGGGTGAGGCGACCCCGCTCTCGGCGCGCATCGTCGCCCTGGCGGACGTCTACGACGCCTTGACGAGCGAGCGCCCCTTCCGCGGGGCGTGGTCGCACGAACAGGCGGCGGAGTGGATCCGCGAGCGCAACGGGGTCTTCTTCGAACCCGCGATCGTGGGCGCGTTCCTGGAGAACGTGGCGGAGATCGACGCCATCCGCCACGACCTGGCGGACCACCCCACGAGCTCGAACGCCATCGCGCGGCACGCCTGAGCCGCGTTCTTGCGCGCCGGCGCCTAGCGGTGGCGCGCGCGCTAGGCCAGACTCGCGCCTTCGATGTCGAGTTGGCGACGCACCTACTGGGCGGTCTGGATCGCGAATCTGGTCACCGCCATCGGGATGATGAGCTTCCTGCCCTTCTTCCCGAGCCTGCTCGAGGAGATGGGGGTCACCGACGAGGTGGCCAAGCGCGCCTGGGCGGGGATCATCTTCGGGGCGGCTCCTCTCTCGGCGACGGTCATGAGCCCCATCTGGGGCGCCCTCGGGGATCGCATCGGTCGCAAGCTGATGGTCTGCCGTTCGCTGCTCGCCATCTCGATCTTCGTGGGGGGGATGTACTGGGCAGAGACGCCGGCGACGCTCCTCCTCCTGCGCATCGGCCAGGGGCTCTTCTCGGGGTTCATCCCCCCCAGCATCACCTTGGTGAGCGTGGGGGCGCCTCCCGAACGGCAGGGTCGGGTGGCGGGGGACCTGACCACGGCCCTGGCCCTGGGGGGACTGATCGGCCCGGGGCTGGGGGGGTGGCTGGCGATCGAGACCGGCTCCCGCCAGGCGGTCTTCCTCTTCGTGGGGGCGGCGGGGCTCGTCTCGGCCCTGCTGGTGGCTCTCATGGCGGACGAGGATCCGCGCTTGCGCCAGGAGCGGTCGGGGCGCTTCCGGTTGAGCGGTGCCCTGCGGGGGACCTGGAACGACGTGCGATCGATCTTCGCCAACCCCCTGCTGCGCGCCACCACCCTGGTGGTCTTCGCGCTGCAGCTCGGGCTGGGCGCGACCAACCCGCTGCTCGAGCTCCACACCCGGGAGCTGGTCGCCCCCCGGCTCGACGCCTGGGTCTGGCTGGGAGCCTGGGTGCCGGGCCTCGACGTCACCGACCGCATGGAGGTGGAGACCCTGGCGACCAGCCTGCTCTTCTCCGGCATGGCGGTGGTCAGCCTGCTCGCCCTGCCCCTCTGGGGGCGGTACGGCGACCGCGTCGGCCATCGCGGCGCCCTGGCCCTGTGCGCCTTGCTCTGCGCCCTCTCCCTGGGTCTGCAGGCGGCCGCGTGGACCTTCGCACTGCTCCTGCTCGGGCGTTTGGCGATGGGAGCGGCGATCGCGGGCACCGGACCCCTGGCCTACGGTCTGGCGGCCGTGGAGACCGGAGCGAGCCAGCGCGGAGGGGCCTTCGGAGTGGTGTTCAGCGCGCGCACCTTGGCCGTGGCGCTCGGCGCGGGTCTGGGGGGCTTCATGTCGTCGGTGATCGGCGTGCGCGGCGTGATGGTCTTCTCCGGCTTGGTGGTGGTGGGGGCCCTGTGGTTCTTCCAGACCTCACCCTCGGAGCCGGCGGCGGCGGAGGAGGAAGGACCTGAATCCCCAGAGCCCATTCCTCGCACCCCGTCAGCCGGCGAACGCACACCGCGCACCCCTCAGACGACCCCATCGGAGAGGTGACCGGGGCATCGTCTTCGGCGCGATCGCGCTCCTGCCGGCAGCGACGGAACGAGCGGACCCGGCTCAGGCCCTGGCGCTCCGCGCCGGGCACTCCTCCTCGGCGATGCGGCGCGCGTTGTCGACGTCCTGGCGCGCGAAGTCGCCCAGGTCCTCGCCGCGCCAGCGTCCGATGGCCCGCGAGGCGCGGCGCACGGCGTCGTTCTTCTCCAGGCCCTCGTCCAAGGCCGCCCGCAGCTCCGCCCGCAGTCGCTGCATCGCCTCGCGGTCGCGGTCGATCGCTTCCAGGACCGCTGCTCGGCCCACGATCGGTGCGCGGTGGGCGGGCAGCACCCGCTCGATGCGCTGCTCCACCGCCCAGGCCCTCAGCGTCTCGAGGGCGCGCTCGAAGGGGCGCGCGGCGAAGCGGCAGTAGGGCAGGCCGGGGCGCACCAGGTAGTCGGCGCTGCAGAGGGTCGCCAGGGAGGGGATCCAGACCACGCTGGTGCAGTCGGAGTGGCCGGGGAGAAGACGCAGCTCGACCTCCAGGGTGCCGCAGCGCAGCGGCAAGCGGTCGTCGAAGACCCGGGTGGGTACGGGGTAGTCGAAGTCGGAGTCCTCGATCTCCAGGAGCTCGTCGATCTTGCGCTTGGCCGCCAGGATCCGCTGGCGCGCCTGGGGGGACTTCTCGGCGGCCACCCGCGGCAGGATCACCTCGGCGCCGGGGAAGCTCCGCCAGCCGCGGATGTGGTCGTGGTGGGAGTGGGTCAAGACCACCTGGGTCACCCGTCGCGCCGGGCCCGCGCGCCGGGTGGTGCAGGCGAGGTGCGCCAGCTCCTCGATCTCCCCGGGCGTGATGCCCGGGTCGACGAGCAGCGCCTCGTCGCCGTCGAAGAGGGCGATCCCGTTGAACTCCCAGAAGCGGCTGCGGACCAGGACCAGCGGGTCTTGGGGGCCTCCCACCGAGGGGGTGCTCAATCTCCCTTCCCGCCCTCCCCGGCCCCTTCTCCGCCTTCGCCCTCGCCTTCCTCGTCGCCACCCTTCCCGCCCTCGAGCTTGCGCTCGAGTCGGGCGATGTTCGTCTTCGAATCCCGCTTGGCGGTCTGGACCAGGTCGCGCTCCTCTTCGCTCAGGCCTTCACCGGCGAGCTGCTCGGTCGCCATGGCGAGTGCCTGGCGGTAGAGCTCCATGGCGCGCTCGTAGTCGCGCTCCAGGTAGTAGTGCAGGATCACCGCGGCGTCGTTGTAGAGGTGCGGCTTGTCGGGCGCGAGGCGCAGCGCCTCCTCGTAGGCCGCCAGCGATTGGGCGTAGAGCTTGCCGGACCACTCGCGATCCTGCTGCTTGCCGCGCGACTCCAGGAAGGCCCCGCCCTCGCGGGCGAAGAGCCCCCAGTTGTCCCAGAACTCCCAATTGCCCTTCTGCACGGCGCAGCGCACCTCGCACAGGAAGGTGGCCCGCAGGAGGTACCCCGGCTCGCCCTCGCGCTCCTCGTCGCCGCGGGTGCGCCGCTCGCACTCGCCGATCAGCCAGGTGAGGATCTGCGTGTTGAACTCGGCATTCCCCGAGAGGCTGGCCACCAGGTCCTCGGGAGAGGCCTTCCAGTTCTCGTGCCAGGCTTGGATCGCACCCTCGTACTCCCCGCGGTGGTAGCGGCTCAGCCCCACGTAGTACCAGGAGTTGGCGAAGGCCGGCCACTTCTGGATCACCTTCAGGTAGGTCTGTTCGCACTCCTGGTAGCGCTTGGCCGCGCAGTAGGCCGAGCCCAGCCACCAGAGCAGGGTGGCGTCCGCCACCGGCTCCGTGCCGAAGCGCTCCCCGTACTTGCGCGCGCCCGCCTCGAGGCAGGTGGTGAACCCCTCCAGGCCCAGGCTGCTCCAGTACTTCTGGTAGTCGAAGCCCCCGGGGTTCCAGCCGATCGAGTCGGAGTAGCACTCGAGCGCCTGCTCCATGTTCCCCTGGAAGTGCAGGGCCAAGCCCAGGTCCAACTGGATGTCCCCGACCAGGACCACCGCCCCGGCATCCTGCTTGTCCGGGGTCCCCGCCAGATCGCGCGCGGTGCGCAGGGACGCGATCGACTTCTCGAGCTGCGCCTGGGCCGCCTGCTCGTCGGTCGGCCCCAGCTTCTGGTAGAGCCGGAAGGCCGCCAGCCCCGCCAGGTGGTGGCGGGTGGGGTCCTTGGGCCGGCGCTCTATCGCTTGCAGAACCGCATCCGAGGCCAGCTCGTACTTGGCGCCGCGATAGGCGGCGTCCGCCAGGGGATACCAGGCGTCGTAGAAGCGCTGGGCGTCCGCCTCGACGGTCTTGGAGAGGAAGGACACGGTGTCCATGTAGGCGTAGGGCACCGAGTTGTCCCGCACCCCCTGGGACTCGAGCTTGCGCGCCTTGAAGTACGAGCCGATCCCGTAGAGGTAGTCCAGAGCGGGCCCCGCGTGGTCGCGCGACAGGGCGTCGACGGCGTCGAAGGCGTCGTTCAGACGCTCCCCCTGCTCGAACATGGTGCGCAGGACCCACACGCGGCTGGCGAGCCCACCGCCGGTTTCGGCGTCCGCCTGTTGGAAGAGCTCGAGGGCGCGCTCGACCCGTCCGGCGTCGAGCTCCGCTCGCCCGCGACGGATGAGGTCGTCGACGGTGTCCGCCTGCAGCCCAGGCGCGACGGGGATGATGGAGAGGCAGAGCGGGAGGAGGAGCTTCATCGGGGTGCGTCGGAGAGCCAAACTAGGTTGCGGACGTAGGTCTGACCGAGGTCCAAACGCGGATCCTCGGCCATGGCGTCGCAGATCGGGAGCAGGGCGCGCATCGGCTCACGCGACGCGGGCCCGATCTCGAGCGCCTTCTCGAGCCACTGCCTGGCGAGCTGGGGCCGGCGGCGAATGGTCAGTTCCAGGACGGCCATGTTCTGGTGTGCGTCCCCCCAGGCTTCGTTCAAGGCGTAGCGATCCTCGGGGCTCAGACTCTGGTCCCGGAGCTGCTCGGCCCCCATCTCGACCGCGGAGAGGAGGTAGGTCTCGCCGACGTCGGGCTCACGGCGCGTGTAGTAGACGATCACCAGGCCGGTGTCGTTCACCACCCGTACGTCGTCGGAGAGGATGCGGGCCGCCACGCGGTAGGCGGCGTCGCTGCCCTCCATCACTTCCCGGGCGCGGGCCAGGAGGCGCTGCGCTTCCCTCTCGAGCTCGGTCCGTCGCTCCGCATCCTCTGCCTGCCGGGCGCGGTTGGCCACCACCAGGCTCTGGCGCTGGAAGAGCACCGCCGTGTCGCGCAGGATGAAGCCGGCGTTGTTGGCGTGGGTGCCGTCCTCGGGGAGGTAGCTGTGCAGGTAGCTGGCGATCGCCGCCGCCTCGACCATGTCCTCCATGGCGGAGAGGCTCGTGGGGTCCGCCACCAGGCGTTGGATGACGAACCCCAACCCCGCGATGCCGTCGGGCAGGCGCCCCGGCAGTCCCCACGCCAGGCCGCCCTCGAGCAGGGTGTCCATCGACAGGAAGGCCTCCTTGGCGGCGGTCATCTCCCCCTGGTTGAAGTGGCACCACCCCGCCGCGCAGCGCGCGATGACGCGGTAGCCGAGGCAGTCCTGCTGCCAGGCGGGATCGAGGGAGGCCGCCTCCTCGAACCAGTCCTCGCAGGCGAGGAAGGCCTCGTGGTCGAACTCGCCGGCGTCGAAGCGCGCCAGGGCTTCGTAGAAGCTCACCACACCGGTGTTGCGCACCACGTTGGCGGAGTCGGGGTGATCCGCCTGGAAGTCCTCGTACCAGTCGACCAGCTCCTGCCAGCCCTGGGTCACGCCCGCGAGCTGCATCAGGCGGTCGTGGAGGGCCTGCTCCTCAGGAGCCACCGCCAGAGCCAATTGCAGTTGCTCGATCGAGCGCGGCACCTCGTCGTTCCACTGGTACAGGTTGGCGAGCTGCATGCGCGGCCAGGGGTCCTCGGGGGTGCGCCCCAGGAGTCGACCGAGCATCGCCTCCGCCTCCAGGAAGAACTCCGCGCCCTCCTCGCCGGCGTTGCGCTTGGCGATGAAGACGTCGAAGGCCGCCTGCGCGTGGGTGCGCTCGGCGGGCGGATCGATCGTCGGGCGGGGGTCGGCGCTGGCCAGGCGCTTGGACGCCCAGCGGGCCAGCTCCAGCGCCAGGTCGGGGTCGGGAATGCGACGCGCCGCCCGGCTGGCCTCGAAGGCGACTTCGAAGCCGACCCCGCGCCTGTTGGCCTCCAGGAAGTACTCGAGGGAGTCCTCGTAGAAGAAGCGGGGGTTGGAGGTGGAGGCCTCGGCCGCGACGTAGGCCGCGCGACCGCGGTGGTGGAGCAGCTGCGGGTTGTTGGGATCGAGCTCGAGGGCCTCGTCCAAGAGGATCATCGCGCTCTCCCCGGCATCCGCCACCTCGCCGGCGCGCGCCAGGAGCTCCTTGGCCCGGGCCAGGTTGTCCACCACGATCAGGTCGGCCAGGATGCGGCGCGCCCCCTGGTAGTCCCCCTGGCGCACCGCCTCGATGGCGGCGTCGGCGGCCCTCTGCACTGCGGCCCGCTCCTGATCCTGGGGCGCGGCGGCTTGGGCGCCCTGGCTGGCGGTCAGGGCGATCAACGGAGGTAGGAGGAGGGAGAGGGGGAGCATAAGCGGTCTTCCTGGGGTCGACAGGGCCTCGCGGGGCGCCGATCCGGGGTCGGGCGGGGGCCCGCCTCGGAGATCGGCGGAGCATTCTACCCGAGGTCCGTCGGCGCGCTTAGGGCCTGCCGACCCGCCGGTCACACCTTTCCCTCCCCCTTGTGTGGAACCGTATAACAGGGGTGGCGGGAATGTCCGCGTCAGCCGGGCGTCCCTGAGCGTCCAGACTCGGGATCCGCCAGGAGTCCGTTCCATGCGCCGAAACAGCCTTCTCCCCCTCCTGTCCCTGCCGCTCGCGATCGCCCTCGCCGGCTGCGACAACCCCGCCTGCGTCTTCGGCCCCAACGGGTGCCAAGAGGGGGACGGGAGCGACTCGATCGGATCCCTGCCCGCCTCCGAGCCGTCGGACGGGGTCTGGATCACCCCCGGCCCGCCCAGCTTCCAGCGCATGGCCCCCGTCGGCAGCGCCGCCCACCCCTCGACGCCGATCGTCCTGGTCTACTCGGAGAGCCTGCATCCGGAGAGCGTGCAGAACGCCTACCAGGTGGTGGACGCCACCTTCGGTACGCCGGTCCCCCTGGTGGAGCCTCCCCCCCTGGTGGGGGACGGGCGCGTGGTGGTGCTGAGTCCCCTGGCCCCGCTGCAGCTCGGGACCACCTACTCGGTGAGCTACCGCGAGGGGGCGTCCGTGACCGACCTGACGGGGGTCCTGGTCTCAACCGGGGTCACCGGTGACATCGGCAACTTCTCGGTGGCCGCGACGACGCCGGAGACTCCCGAGGTGATCGCCACCTTCCCCGACGACTCGGCGGTCGACCAGAGCGACATCGGCGAGATCGTGGCCGTCTTCGACCGCCCGATGGACCCCACCAGCGTCGACACCGACTCCTTCGCGGTGACGGTCAACGGCGTGACACCCACCCACAACCCCGCGCCGGTCCCGCTGACGATCCTGGGGGGGCCGATCCCCGTGGCGATCGAATCGGTGTGGCGCTGGGCCAGCGTGGATGGGGAGGGGCTGCGGGTCTCCCTCGGGGCGGCCGGGGACGCGCTGGTGGAGTTCAGCCAGCCCGGCAGCAAGATCGAGGACGACGACGGTCAGCAGGTCCCCGCGACCGTGCTGGCCTTCGACATCGCGCCGATCGCCGTTCCCTTCAGGGTCGACAAGGCGGTCCTCTCCGACCCCGACGACGCCATCGGCCGGCCGAACCTCAACGACGTGGTTCCGGTCCTGCAGGTCGAGCTCTCCGCCAACGCCCAGAGCGGCGACGACGTCGAGCTGTACCTCTTCGGCACCGGGAAGGGGAGCTCCCAGGACCTGGTCGCGCTCTCGCGCAAGGTGGACGTGGACGCCGCGACGATGCTGGTCGACGTGATGCCCTCCGACCTCCAGCTGCTCTCCGGGGGCAGCGGCGTGGTCAAGGACGGCAACCTGTACGTCGCGGCGCGCATCAAGCGCGGCGACCTGCGCACCACCGTGCGCCTGGTCGACGTGGACGAGGACCAGAACGGCGCCCAACCCCTGCTCTTCGACGTCACCGCCCCCCAGCTGGTCGGCCTGGGCACCTCCGGACAGCAGAGCTCGACCTTCTCCTCCGACCTGGTGGACATGGTGATCGTCGGGCGCGCCAACGAACAGATCCGTCGCGTCGAGGCCTCCGCCAGCACGGGCGACGACAACGGGGTCGATCCCGAGGTGATCATGGCCACTTCCGGCGGCCTCTTCGTGGCCAAGCCGGTGCCGGTGGGGATCCTGGACCGTGAAGATCCCCCCGCGACCTACACGGTGCGCATCTTCGACCGGGCCCTGAACCCGCAGGCGGGTTCGGTCACGGGCACCTTCTACCAGCGGGGGACCGTCGGCCCGGGGGTCGCTCCCGAGGGGGGCCAGGTGGCGGTCTACGTCTTCGACGCCGCGACCCTGACGCCGGTGCAGGGGGCCCTGGTCACGACCCACCAGGACGCCGCCGGGGTCTTCACTCCCTTGCAGGCGGGAATGACCGACGCGCAGGGCTACACCCGGCTGCTCGCGGGCGCGGTGGGGACCGAGACGATCGTCAGCGTCGACCAGGAGGGGTACGACCTGTGGAGCTTGCACGGCGTCGGCGCGGACGTGCTGCAGGTGCCGCTCGTGGTGTCGCAGGCCGCGGCCGCCAACACCGAGGGCACCGTGACCAGCCCCTTCCCCACGGCCAACTTCTCGACCTTCTCCAACTTCATCGCCGACTCGCGTCGCCGGGACGACCAGGGGCGGCTCTTCGACGTCGACACCTGCTCGATCATCACCAGCGAGTTCATCTACTCCTGCTCCTTCGGGCCCGAGGAGGTGCGCGCCCACCGGCTGGCGGGGCAGTGCTTCCTGTCCGGAGACTTCGCCACGAGCCTGGGCTCCTTCAGCGCCTCCGGCTTCCTGCGCGGCTTCGCGTCGCGCCTGCCGATCGCGCCCCTGTCGGGGGGGGCTACCGAGAGCAACGTCGACATCTACGTCTCGAGCCTGCTCGCCAGCATGGATGCGGAGGAGCAGGCGATCGCCATCCCCCAGCAGGTCCTCTCCAGCGCCACGGCGCCCAGCCTGGGCACCCTGAGCGGCGACCCCGTGATCACCGTCGAGGCCCTCTCCCCCGGCCTCCCCGGCCACCTGCCGGTGGGCCTGGGGATCCCCTTCGACCAGGGGGGAGGGGTGTGGGTGGTCGACGGGGCCTACCCGGGGGTGGCGGACGGCATCGACGACGGCGGGGGGGACCTCCTGGGTGAGCTGGTGACGCAGGGGACGATCCAGCCGGATCTCTTCATCCGCGCCGAGCTCACCGACACCTCGGACAACCGGGTGGGGGCCAGACCGCGCATATCGAACCAGGTGGGGGCCCTGGCGCCGGTGGACGTGCCCCTCTTCCAGGTCCCGGGACCGGGGGGCAACAGCGGTGGCAGCGCCTACAACCTCCAGGCGGTCGACCCCCTGCCCCCCTGGGCCAGCACCGGCCTGGCGGGCATGGTGCGCTTCACCCTGCGCGACTCCACCGGTCGCCAGTGGACCATCTGGCGCCCCGACCCCCCCACCAGCGGCGGCAACGGGGTGGACAGCGTCTCGGCGCGGGTCGCCGACATCGGCTTCTTCAGCGGGACGACCCTGGCGGCGGGCCCGACCACCTGCCGGGTGTCCGCCTTCGCCTGGGAGAGCCCCACGGCGTCCCTCGACACCTTCATGTGGACCGACGTGGAGCGGGAGCACGAGGTCTTCGCCCACACCTTCCCGGTGGTGTTCACCCGGGATTGAGGGTCGATTCCCCAGCGAGCCCCATTTCGCGGTCGATCGGGCCGATTCGATCCGTCATAATCCTCTTGGCGCGGAGGGGCTCCGCGCACGTTCCCCGGAGGTCGCCATGGACTGCACCCCTCGTATTCGCCTCGTCCCCACCGTCGCCCGCGCCCTCGCCCTGACCCTGGCCCTGGCGGGGATGGCCTGCCAACAGCTCCCCCGGCAGGTGGGCAAGGAGGTCCAGGTCCTCGAGGTGGGTGCCCTGGCCGAGCGCAACCCCGCCGACGTGGCGGTGCTGCCGATCGAGATCGCCGCACGGGGCGTGGGCGTCGACGGAGTCCGCATGCGCCGGGCCTTCCAGCGCGGCCTGGTCAAGCGCCGCTACAGCCCCCTGGCGATCGACTTCATCGACAGCCGGACGGTGAACGCGAGCTACGTCTACGGCACCCTCGGCGAGGAAGCTGTGTGCCAGATCGTGGTCCACGGATGGGACGACACCCTGTGGGAGACCCACCGGGTCATCGACCTGGACGTGGCCCTCAGGATGGTTGACCCGGCGCGACCCGATGGGCCCTCCCTGTGGGCGGGCCGGCTGGCCGCGCGCATCGACGTCAACCGGCACGCGAACGTGATGGGGGAGATGGCCCTGCGCGACGAGGTCCTGGAGGAGCTCGCCTCCGAGCTCCTGGCGGCGATGCCCGCCCGGCGCACGGAGGCGGGGGCGGAGTAGGGCCGGCGCTCTGGGGGCAGCGTTCCGGGAGGCTGGCGTTCTGGGAGGTTGGCGCTCTGGAAGGACCGGGGCCCGGATTCCCGCGAAAGGGGTGTCCCGCCCCCTCGGGACCGCTAGACTCCGACCTTCCACGGCCGGAGGACACTCCTCCCGCCCGCTAGCCGGCAGCCGAGCCGGCACACCCTCGCCCTGGGGACCCGCGCCCGTGTGGGGCGCCTCTGGAGCGAGCGGCAAGTAGCAACGACAGCGAACCATGGCCATCACGAAGGCCCGTAAGGCCGAGATTCTGAGCGAATTCGCAATGTGCGAGGGAGACACCGGTTCCCCCGAGGTCCAGATCGCACTCCTGACCGAGGACATCAGGAACCTGACCGAGCACCTCAAGGTCCACCGCAAGGACTACGCCTCGAGGACTGGACTGCTGGTGATGGTCGGGCGCCGTAGCAAGCTCTTGCGCTATCTGCGCGGCAAGAACCCCGAGCGCTACCGGGCGATCCTGGGGCGGCTCGGGCTGCGGCGCTGACGACCGTGATCCGCTCACCGCGCGGCGGCTGCTTCCAGCCACGACACTTCCGCTCCGCTCCCCGAGAGGTGGAAGTCGGGCGCAGGGGTGTCGGTGACGGTCTACCGTCGCTCCCACTTCGCGCGCCTCGAGCGGCCCTCGGCCCCTCCGTAACGACGTAGAGATGAAAGACGAGAACAATTCCATGACGAACCACGTTCGCGTGGAGCGCGAGATCGCCGGTGTGCGCATCGCGCTCGAGACGGGCCACGTCGCCCGTCAAGCCCACGGATCAGTCATCACGACCCTGGGCGATTCCATGACCTTTGCCGCCGTGACCGCCGGCGCGCCGCGGGAGGAGATCGACTTCTTCCCGCTCTTCTGTGACTACCGCGAGAAGACCGAGGCCGGCGGCAAGATCCCGGGCGGCTTCTTCAAGCGCGAGGGGCGTCCCACCGCCAAGGAGATCCTGACCATGCGCCTGATCGATCGCTCGATCAGGCCCATGTTCCCCAAGGGCTACCGGCAGGACCTGCAGGTCCTGACCTACTGCCTGCAGTACGACGGCCAGTACAACACCGACATCTGCGCCATGATCGGCGCCTTCGCGGCGATCCGCGTCGCCGGCCTGCCCTTCGAGGCCAGCATGGGGGCTGTGCGCATCGGGCACGTGGACGGCGAGCTGGTCGTCTTCCCCACCGACGAGCAACGGCGCACCGATTCGCGCCTCGACCTGGTGGTCTCCGGCAATGCGAAGGCGATCGCCATGGTGGAGTCCTCCGCCCAGGAGCTCAAAGAAGAGGAGATGATCGACGCCCTCGAGCTGGCTCACGAGACGGTCAAGGAGATCGTCGCCATGGTGGACGAGTTCAAGGCCCAAGCCGGCACGCCGGACCAGGAGTTCGTCGCCCCCGAGGTGAACGACGCGCTGCGCGACAAGGTCTTCCGCCACGAAGGCGCGCTGATGGAGGCCATCCGCACCGAGGGCAAGCACGAGCGGGACGCGGCCTGCGATGGGGTGCGCGCCACCTGCATCGAGGAGCTGACCCGCGACTGCCCCGAGCAGGCGCTCAAGGAGCTCACCAAGGAGATCAAGGAGTTCTTCGGCGAGCTGCGCAAGAAGATCGAGCGCGCCTGCATCCTGGAAGGCCGTCGCGTCGACGGCCGCGCCGCGGACGAGATCCGGCCCATCACCGTCATGCCGGACTTCGTTCCGCGCCAGCACGGCTCGGTGGTCTTCACCCGCGGCGAGACCCAGGCCTGCGTCAGCGTGACCCTGGGCACCCCGGACGACGAGCAGATCATCGACGGGATCGAGCCGGAGTACAGGAAGAACTTCTTCCTGCACTACAACTTCCCTCCCTACTCGGTGGGCGAGACGCGGCGCATCATGGGCCCGGGGCGTCGCGAGATCGGGCACGGCATGCTGGCCGAGCGCGCCCTGCAGGGGGTCATGCCGCCGCGCGAGCGCTTCCCCTACACGGTGCGCGTCGTCTCCGACATCTTCGAGTCGAATGGCTCCTCCTCGATGGCCAGCGTCTGCGGCGGGTGCCTGGCGATGATGTGCGCGGGCATTCCGATCAGTCAGCCGGTGGCGGGGATCGCCATGGGGCTGATCGAGGACGGTGAGCAGCGCGTGATCCTCTCCGACATCCTCGGCTCCGAGGACCACAGCGGCGACATGGACTTCAAGGTCGCCGGCTCAGGGGTGGGGATCACCGCCCTGCAGATGGACATCAAGATCAAGGGAGTCTCCCGCGAGCTCCTGTCCCAGGCGCTCGAACAGGCGCGCCAGGGACGCATCCACATCCTGCGCTGCATGCTCGAGGCCGTGCCGAAGCCGCGGCCGAGCATCTCGGAGTTCGCTCCGCGCATGGAGCGCATGCAGATCCCGGCGGAGAAGATCGGCTTCCTGATCGGACCCGGCGGCAAGAACATCAAGGGTCTGCAGCAGCAGTACGAGGTGCGCATCTCGATCCTCGACGACGAGGGCAACGTGCAGGTCTTCGGCGTGGATTCCGCCAAGGTGCAGGCCTGCAAGGACGCCATCCAGGCCTCCACGGAGACCCCCGAGATCGGCTCCCGCTACACGGGGGTCGTGCGCAGCGTGCGCGACTTCGGGGCCTTCATCGAGATCCTCCCCGGCGTCGAGGGGCTGTGCCACATCTCCGAGCTGGCCGAGGGCTTCGTCGGCCAGGTGACCGACGTGGTCAACGTCGGGGACGAGATCGAGGTCGAGGTGATCAACGTCGACGACCGCGGCAAGGTCAAGGTCAGCCACAAGGCGATCGTCGCCCCAGGTGCCCGCAGCGAGGAGCGCGGCGGCCGCCGGGACCGGGACGACTACGGAGACCGGGACGACCGCGGAGAGCGCGGCGGCCGTGGAGGCCGCGGCGGCCGCGGTGGACGGGAGGGCCGTGGCGGCCGTGGCGGCCGCGGTGAGCGCGGCGGGCGCGGCGATCGCGGCGGCCCCGGCGACCGCCGCGATCGCGGCGACCGCGGAGGCCGAGGGGAGCGGGGCGGACGCCGCGAGCGGGGTGACCGCTCGCGCGACCGGCGCCCCCGGAGCGAGGAGCGCAGCGCCCCCACCGAGAGCTGAGCTCCTGGTGCGGGGCAGTACCGAGCCCGGAGAACCTCAAAAAGATGCAAATCGACCCGCGCGCAGGTCTGCCCGTCCAGTCGGAGCCGCGAGCAGCCGATGAACTAGATGCGAGCTCCTGCTCCCTCCTGTCATTTTGTAACACCTCAGTTCAGGGCTCCCCGGCGCGTCCTCCTCCGTGACACATCTCGGAAAAAGACGCCCCGAGGGGTCCTTCGGCTACGTCTAAGGGGTATACTGAGACCCCAGCGACCGCCGTTGGAATCGCCGAACGGATAGCGCCCACGGGGCTGCACCCCTTGGCGGGGTGCGTGGGGGGCGTCGATTCGGGCGCGCGACTGAAAGCAAGGGATCACGGCCCCATGCGGCACCTGATATTCACCGTAGCGGTTCTCCTCCTGGCCGCGACCGGTCTGGCCACCTGGCCCGCGGAGGCGCGAGCCCCGGCGGACGATGGCCGAGGGACCCCCTACGTCGTCGATCGCTCCGACAACATCTGCGGCATCGACGAGCCCCGCGCGATCACCAACCCCGCCAAGGTCGACTACGAGGCCCTGCTCTCGGCCACTCCCGAGGTGCGGGAGCTGAAGCGCCGCGGGATCGACCCCGAATCGGCGGAGGGGATCCGCCTTCTGACCGGGGCACGCAGCCGTGTCCTGGCCGCCTGTGAGACCGTGCGCGCCGCGGAGGGGCACTGCTCGGTCTGGAAGAAGATCAAGCGCCGGGACAAGCGCTCCATCTCCGACCTCACCCGCAAGGTCAAGGCCGAGATCAAGTCGAGCGAAGAGACCTGATTCGGGACGGGCATTCCGGTACAAGAGAGGCCGGTGGGCGCGACGCCCGCCGGAGCTGAACACAGGGGGGAGCCACCGGGGCCGGCCTCCTCCCCGCCAACCGCCCGTGGATCCCCGGTGATTCGAATCCCCGCCAGTCCCCGTCTCCCTCTCGGCGCGGCGCTCGTCGCGTGTCTCCTGGGTGGCTGCAGGAGCGCTCCCGAGGAGGAGCTGACCGCCGACACCGAGCTGATCGAGCTCCTCTCCCAAGGGGACTCGATCGAGCCGGCGGAGGACTTCGACGCCGACGCCTACCTGGAGGAGCTGACCGCGGAGTACGCCGTCGGGGAAGAGGGGCTGCCCTGGCTGGAGGCGGCGGAGCAGGAGGACGAGCTCTCCCCCTGGCAGGAGTTCGGCACGCGCATCCAGGTCTACCGGGACTCGGGCTTCGTCATGAAGCCCTACTACTTTCCGGTGGGGGTGGGGGCGAAGGTCAAGGAGCTGCTCCGGACGTACTCCGGGATTCCAGTGCACGCCCATTTCGACGGGCTCGAGCTGGCGCAGATCCAGCGTCCGGAGGGACCCCAGCCCCTGGACTCGGTCGTCCTGCACCTGGTGCCTGGATTCGACAAGGAGGCCTTCTCCTCCCCCCGCAGTCAGGCGGTCGATCGACCCCAGTCGATCCCCCTGTCCGACATGCTGGTGGTCACCGCCATGCCCGCAGAACTGCGGCGCGTCGAGCACTTCATCGAGACCTTCGTGGCGGACGTGCGGCAGATCGAGATCGAGGCCAAGATCGTCGAGGTGGGCACCCGTCGGACCCTCGACTACGGAATCCGGCCGATCGATCGCACGACGCCGATCTTCGGGCTGCCCAATCCCGGGACCCTGGTCAACTCGATCGATTTCTCCTTCGGCAACACCGTCGACAGCCCCGAGGCGGTCTTCAAGGTGGCCTCCGTCTTCGACGGGGTCGAGTTCAACGCCCTCCTGGACCTGGTCGCCACATCCGAGCGGGTCTCGATCATCTCGCGCCCCAAGGTCGCCGTCCGGGAGGGGGCGCGGGCGGAGATCCGCAACACGACCAGGATCCCCTTCTTCAACCTCTCGGCGATCAACGCCAACGGTAACTTCACCAGCACCCTCAGCTTCCAGGACGTGGGGGTGCAGATGTACGTGATCCCGCGCATCATCGGGCGCGACACGATCATCCTCAACATCGATGTGGAAGCCTCCCAGCGGACCGGCACGGCCGTGGCCCTGACCCAGGGTGACGGAGACAACTTGTCGGTCGTGACCCTGCCGGAGATCTCACGACGCAAGGCCACGACCACCGTGCGCCTCAGGCCGGGGCAGGCGGTGATCCTGGGCGGACTGATCACCGAGCGCACCCTGGAGCGGGAGAAGAAGATCCCCCTGCTGGGGGACATCCCTCTGCTCGGCAACCTCTTCAAGAGCACCTTGCGCCAGACCCAGGAGGTCAACGTGCTCTTCTTCATCCGGCCCCGCATCCTGCAGGGGATCGACCTCGACCCGGAGGGATTCTGATGGGGGGGGTCGCCCGAGCGCGGCGTTTGGCCTTGTGCCTGCCGTTCCTGGCGGGGGCCTGCACCCTGCCCGGGACCACTCCCGCCGAGCGCAACGCGGCGGTCAACCGCCAGCTGCTGTCGACCCTGGAGACGCGGGCTCTCTCGCGGGTCGAGGACTTCGACGAGGACGCGTACTTCGATGAGTTGGAGGGGCTCTACGCGGACGCTCCCGCCGCTGCGGTTGAGCCAGAGGCCGCCGTCGAACCCGCGGACCTGCCGCCTCTGAACCCCTACCTCACTTTTGGCTCTCGCATCTGGCCGGCGGGGGATGGCTACTTCGTCAAGCCCTACTCCTTCCCCTTGGGCATGGCGGAAGACGTCAAGAACCTGGCCCGGATCTACGGCGACTTCCCCGTCACCGACGCGACGGGAGGCTCCCTGCCCCCCGTGGCGGACCAGGCCCCCGACTCCGCCGTCTTCGAACTGAGAGCGGGATTCGACGCCGCGCCCTTCAACCCGCCACGCGGGGCTGCCATCACCTCGCCGGCGATGGTGCAGCTCTCCGACTGGATCTTCGTGCGCGCGCGCCCCGAAGTCCTGCTGGAGGTGGAGCGCTTCTTCGACCTCTTCAGCGCCCACACGCGCCAGATCGAGATCGAGGCCAAGGTGGTCGAGGTCACCACCTCCGACTCGTTCGACTACGGCATCCGGCCGGTGGACGGGGAGACGCCGATCTTCGCCCTGCCCAACCCCGGCTCACTGATCAACTCCGTCGACTACTCCTTCGGCAACTCGGTCGACCAGGCGGAGGCGCTCTTCCGCCTGAGCTCGGTCTTCGACGGGGTCGAGTTCAACGCCATCCTCGAGTTGGTGGCGGACCACGAGAACGTGTCGATCATCTCGCGCCCCAAGGTCGCCGTGCGCGAGGGTGGCCGCGCCGAGATCGTCAACATCACGCGCTCCCCCTTCTTCAAGATCGAGGGGATCAACTCCGCCGGCAACTTCACGACCAAGATGGACTGGGTCGAGGTCGGCGTGCAGATGTACGTCATCCCGCGCGTGATCGGCGAGGACACGATCATCCTCAACATCGACATCG
>CAZDQL010000107.1:0-21747 GCA_964507325.1 uncultured Planctomycetaceae bacterium
CCATCTCCCACGGCGTGCACCGCGTGCTCGAGCGGCGCATCGTCCCCTTCACCATACTGGTGGCCCTGGCCCTGGCGGTCGGATCCCTGGTGGAGGCGCTTCCGCTCTTCTTCGACAAGTCACAGGTCAAGACGATCGCCGCGGTGAAGCCCTACACCCCCCTGGAGGTGATCGGGCGCGACATCTACATCCGCGAGGGCTGCTACAACTGCCACTCGCAATTGGTGCGCCCCTTCCGCTACGAGACGGAGCGCTACGGCGAGTACTCCAAGGCGGGTGAATACGTCTACGACCGTCCCTTCCAGTGGGGGTCGAAGCGCACGGGACCGGATCTGCTGCGCGTCGGTGGGAAGTACTCGAACCTGTGGCACGTGCTCCACATGGAGCAGCCCACCTCCACCACGCCGAACTCCTTGATGCCGCCCTATCCATTCCTTCTGGAGCACGACTTCGACATCGAGAGCATCGAGGCCAAGCTGCGGGCACTCAAGCTGCTCGGGGTCCCCTACACCCAGGGCCAGATCGAGAACGCTCGGGAGTCAATCGCCGCCCAAGCCGAGGCGATCGCGGTCGACGTCGCCTCCCAAGAAGGACCCACGGAGCTCCAGACCAAGGAGATCACGGCCCTGACCGCCTATCTCCAGCGCCTCGGCACGGACATCAAGTGGAAGGAGCCCGAAGCGACTCCTGATTCACTCAGGGTGTCGAGTTTTGAGGAGGACCAGTAGCCATGCTGCGAGAGTTCATCTCAGACAAGGGTCCGGCGCTGATCGGCATCGGTTCCACCCTCTTCTTCTTCGTCATCTTCGCCGGGGTGACCCTGCGAGTCCTGACCAGGAGATCCGGCAGCTACGACGAGGTCGCACGGCTGCCCCTCGATGATGCGCCGCACGCGGGTGGCGCCGGGAAGCCCGCAGGTACCGACGAGTCACGCACGGGAGGACGCTGAGCCATGGCCGCATACGATGACAAGGTCCTCGACCACGAAATCGACGGCATTCGCGAGTACGACAACCCCCTGCCGGGCTGGTTGATGGCCATCTGGTGGGGCGCGCTGCTCTTCTCGGCCCTCTACATCTGCTTCTACGCCCTGGCCTTCGGACCCTCCACCATGCAGGCGGAGTACCGGGGGCAGGAGGTGATCGACAGGGCTCGCACGCAGAGCTACTACGACGC
Source organism: uncultured Planctomycetaceae bacterium (assembly GCA_964507325.1). Classification (GTDB taxonomy): domain Bacteria; phylum Planctomycetota; class UBA1135; order UBA1135; genus CAZDQL01. The sequence continues at coordinate 1,177 of CAZDQL010000107.1, forward strand.
CAATCCGATGGTCCCCCCCACCGCCGAGGAGCTGCTGGCGGGGGTCACGGACGATGCGATCCTGCTCAAGGCCGAGGACCGCTTCGTCAGGAACTGCGCCTCCTGCCACGGAGACGTCGGCCAGGGGCTGATCGGTCCCAACCTGACTGACGAGTACTGGCTGCACGGCGGCCAGGTGACTCAGATCTTCAACACCCTCGTCAAAGGGGTGCCGACCAAGGGCATGCCCCCCTGGGGTCGGGCGCTCTCGCCGGAGGACCTGTCCGCGCTGGTCTCCTACATCCGCAGTCTGCAGGGCTCCAATCCGGCCGACGCGAAGGCTCAGGAAGGTGATCTGGTGAAGCCCGAGCCGTTGCCCCAGGGCTAGAGGCCCCAATCTGGAGGTCAGGAGACACCGTCCGGAGACATCGTGACGTCGACGCAAGAGCGCAAGCACCAGGCGGAGGAGACGCACCACGGTCCCTTCTCCGTCGCCCCTGAGGAGGACCTCCTCTACAGCATGGCGGCGGACGGCAGCCGCAAGTGGATCGATCCCATCGTCACGATCGGCCGCTTCTGGCGCGTGCGGCTGGTGCTCGGCTGGGCGTTGATCCTGCTCTTCGTCGCCCTGCCCCACGTGCGCATTGCGGGCAAGCCGGGGATCTTCCTCGACATCGCCCAGCGTCAGTTCACGGTCTTCGGGGTCACCATGCACCCCACCGACAACCTGATCCTGCTGGCGTTCGGGCTGACGGTGGCGATCCTGGTCTTTGGGCTGACGGCGGTCTTCGGACGCCTGTGGTGCGGCTACGCGTGCCCGCAGCCGATCTACCTGGAGTTCCTCTACCGACCGATCGAACGCTTGCTGGAGGGCAAGCCCGCGACGCGTCGCAGGCGTGAAGCCCGCGGGTGGAGCGCGGACCGCATCTGGCGCAAAGCGGTCAAGTACCTGCTGTACACCGCGATCTCCTTCTTCCTCTCGGCGACCTTCGTCGCCTACTTCGTCGGCTGGGAGAACGTCTGGGAGCGGCTGCTGACGGACCCGCTGCAGTACAGGGGGATGCTCTTCACCCTGGTCGCGGTCACCGCTCTGATGGTCTTCGACTTCGCCTACTTTAGGGACCAGATGTGCACGGTGGCCTGCCCCTACGGCCGGCTGCAGAGCGTGCTCTTCGACCAGGACACCCTGATCGTGGGCTACGACCCGCGCCGCGGGGAACCGCGGGGCGTTCCGCGCAAGTCGCGCACCGAGACCCTCGGCGACTGCATCGACTGCGGGCGCTGCGTCACCACCTGTCCCACCGGCGTGGACATCCGGCGCGGGCTGCAGATGGAGTGCATCGGCTGCGCCCAGTGCATCGAGGCCTGCGACGAGGTGATGCTGAAGATCGGTAAGCCGGTCGGCCTCGTGCGCTACACCACCGAGCGCGAGCTGGCCACGGGCGAGAAGCGCTTCATGCGCCCGCGGGTCTTCTTCTACGGCCTGCTGGCGGCGGTGGCGCTGACGATGCTCCTGGTGCTGACCTTCGGCCGCGGCGTGGCGGAGGTCCAGATCCTGCGCGGCGCCCGTGAGCCCTACCGCCTGCTGCCGGGCGAGATGGCCGCCAATATCCTGCGCGTGAGGTTCACCAACCACCTGCAGGAACCGCAGGCCTTCACCGTGGAGCTGGTGGAGCCGGAGGGGGCCGAGCTGATCGTCAGCCAGTCCCCCTTCGTCGTGGGTCCCGACAAGATCGCCACCCTCGACGTGGTGGCCAAGCTGTCGTCGTCGAGATTCGAACGCGGGCAGGCCCAGGGCCTGTTCGTCATCCAGTCGGACAAGGACGTGAGGATCGAAAAGGAGTTCCTGTTGCTCGGACCCTACCAGTAGGGCCGCCCAGACGACCAAGAGGAATGAGGCTCAAGCACTTCATCTCGGCCTACCGCTGGCCGCTGATCATCAGCGGTCTCCTCGGTATGTCGATCCTCGCCCAGGGGATCCTGGTCTACGTCGCCACCCGGCCCGACGCACCGCGCCCGATCGCCGACTACTACGAGCGCGGCCTGGCTTGGGAGGCGGACGCAGCGCAACTCGCCGCCAGCCAGCGGCTGGGGTGGAGCACGACCGTCGAGGTCCCCGCGGGCGAGCAGTACACCTTGACCGCGCGCCGCCCGGTGGACATCACGGTCCACGACCGGGACGGTCAACCGGTGAGCGGTCTGAGCGGCCGGCTGGTGGCCGTGCGCCCCGCCGACACGCGCCTCAACAGCGAGAGCCAGCTGCTGGAGCTGCCCCACGCACCGGGCAATTACCGCTCCCTCGCCAGCCTCCCCGTCGGCGGCGTGTGGGAATTGAGCCTCGACGTCCGCCGTGGTGAGACCCACTTCGTGCACACCGAACGCGTGACGGTCGACGGAGGGAGCACGCAGTGAGCGCGACACGCCGCCAGCGTTCACGGGCGCCCCGCACTCTCTGCGCCCACTGCGGTCTCGAGGTGCCGCCGAGTCTCCTGCGCGAGGAGGAGCAGCTGCAGTTCTGCTGCGAGGGCTGCCGCCAGGTCTACGGGATCCTGCACGACTGGGGTCTCGACGGCTTCTACCAGCGCGTCGAGCGCAGCGGAGGCCGGATGGCGCCGGCCAGCGTCAGCGGTCGCCGCTTCGAGGACTTCGACGCCCCCGAACTCCTGGGTGCGGAGGTCCTGGAGACAGAGCGCGGTGCGCACAGTACGCGGCTCTTCCTGGAGGGCGTGCACTGCGCCGCCTGCGTCTGGCTGGTGGAGGAGCTGCCGCGCGCCCTGGAGGGAGTGATCTCGGTGCGGCTCAACATGGCCAACGCCGTGGCGGAGGTGGTGTGGGATCCGGAGCAGGTCAGCCTGGCGCGCATCGCCCGGGCGCTCGACTCCCTGGGCTACACCCCCCACCTGCGGCGACGCGGGACGCTCGAGCATGTGCGACGCCTCGAGGATCGCGCGCTCTTGATCAAGATCGGGGTGGCCGCCGCCTGCGCCATGAACATCATGTTCCTGCACGGCGCCCTCTACGCCGGCGAGCACCACGGCATGGATCCGGACTTCGAGCGGTTCTTCCGCTGGATGAGCCTGGCCCTGGCGGTGCCGGTGGTCTTCTTCGCGGCGCGGCCCTTCTTCCGGTCCGCTTGGGCGGGTCTGCGCCAGCGCGTCCCGCACATGGACCTGCCGATCGCGGTGGCCCTGGGAGGCGCCTTCCTCTTCAGCGGCGTCGCCACCATCGGCGGCGAGGGTCCGATCTACTTCGACTCCCTGGCGGCGCTGGTGGCGCTCCTGCTCGGCGCGCGCTTCATCCAGCAGCGCGCCCAACGCCGCGCCATGGAGCGCGCGGAGGGCCTGCGCAGCGTGGCCTTCGTGGAGTTCGCCCGGCGCCTCGACGACGGCAACGTCGCCCTCGAGGTGCCGATTGGCGCCGTGGCGATCGGCGAGCGCGTGGAGGTGCGCTCCGGTGAGCTGATACCGGTCGACGGCCTGGTCCTGAGCGGCACGTCCAGCGTCGACAACGCCGTCCTGACCGGCGAGCCGACCCCGGTGCCGGTGGGCGCGGGGGATGCGGTCTTCGCGGGAGCCACCAACCTGGGGGCGCGCCTGATCCTCGAGACCCGCGCTCGGGGCGCGGAGACGCGCGTGGGCGGCCTGCTGGCGTTGGTCGAGGAGGCGCTCTCGAAGCGCGCGCCGATCGTGCAGATGGCCGACCGCATCAGCCGCTGGTTCGTGGGTGTGGTGCTCCTGCTCGGCGTGGCCGCCGGAGCCGCTGCGATCTGGTGGCGCGGCGGCGACCTGGGCAGCGCGCTGGAGCAGGTGATCGCCATGCTGGTCGTCACCTGTCCCTGCGCCCTGGGTCTGGCGACCCCGGTGGCCTTGACCGTCGGCCTCTCGCGCGCCGCCCGCAGGGGCATCTTCATCAAGAACCCAGACGCGGTGGAGCTCCTGGAACGGGTCGAGACCGCCCTGCTCGACAAGACCGGCACCTTGACCGTCGGCACGCCCAAGGTAGATCGCTGGGAGGGAGACCCGCAGGCGATCGACCTGGCCTTCGCCCTTGAGGCGGAGTCGGCCCACCCCGTGGCCCAGGCCTTCCTCCGCTCCCACGCCCATCCGGTGCGCGTCGTGCGCGCCGTCGACGAGGCGCACGAGATCCCGGGGCGTGGGATCACCGGGTCGGTGGAAGGGCACGGCGTGGCGGTGGGCAACGAAGCCCTCATGCGGGATCTGGGTGCGCCGGTACCCGCGCCGCTGGCCGCCCACGCCGCAGAGCTCCTCGAGGCGGGCCTGAGTCCCATCTACGTCGCCCTCGAGGGCGAAGTGGCCGCGGTCGGCGGGATCGGCGACGCCCTGCGCCCCGACGCCCTGGCCACCGTGCAGGCCCTGGCGGCGCGCGGCGTGCGACCGCGCATCCTGTCGGGGGACCATCCCGCCGTGGTCGAGCGCATCGCCCGCGAGCTGGGCATCGCCGAGGAGGACGCCCTGGGCGGCCTGACCCCCGAGGAGAAGCGCGACTTCGTCGAACACGCCATCCGCGAGCGCGACGCGGCCGGAGGTCGCGGTCGCCTGCTGATGGTCGGAGACGGCCTCAACGACGCCGCCGCCCTGGCCCTGGCCGACGTCGGCGTGGCGGTCGAGGGCGGCAGCGGGGCGTCGATCCTGGCGGCGGACGTGGTGCTCACGCGCCCCGGTCTGGCGCCGGTCGTGGAGCTGTGGCGCGGGAGCCGGAGCGTGCTCTGGGTGGTGCGCCGCAACCTGGCCTTCTCCCTCTGCTACAACGCCGCGGGCGCCACCCTGGCCCTGGTGGGTCTGGTGGGACCGCTCTTGGCGGCACTCTTGATGCCGGTCAGCTCGCTGACCGTCATCTTCTCCTCGGTGCTCGGCCGCAGCTTCGGTGCAACTCACCGGGCGGCAGCGGGGCGCCTGAAAGCAACGGGGGGAGCCTAGCCGTGGAAGTGATCTTCGTGCTGCTGCCCCTCGCCATCCTGATCGCCGGCGTGATGTTGGCGCTCTTCATCTGGGCGGTGCGCAGCGGTCAGTACGACGACCTCGAGACCCCTGCCCATCGGATCTTGTTCGACGACGACCACCCGGCATCGGAGGGAGAGCGGGCGCGCCCCGACGATGCAGACGAGGAACGAGAAGAGTGACCATGACAGCGCACGATCCCCCTCCCCCCGTCAGGTACCCGAACCCCTCCAGTGAGAGGAACTGAGAGACCATGAGTCAGGCAAGCAAAAGGACACGGAGGCTCGTCCCTCTCGGCCTGCTGGTCGTGGTAGGCCTGATCGGCGGCTTGATGGCGAATCCCCGCAAGGGATACAAGCCCCAGCAGCCGATCTTCTTCCAGCACAGCAAGATGGCCGCGGAGCCGGATTGGCGCACCGACGCCAACGGCAACCTGGTCAATCAGGGCGGCTACGGCATCCCCTGCCGCTACTGCCACACCATGCCCTACGAGGGCCGGCACTCGACCCTGCCCTCCACCGACATCTGCATGAACTGCCACAGCGTGGTGGGGCAGGACAAGGAGTGGGTATTGGTGCTCAAGGAGTACTGGGAGCGGGGTGAGCCGATCCCCTGGATCAAGGTCCACGACCTGCCGGACTTCGTCTACTACGACCACTCGGCGCACTTGAATTCGCTCGACGCCGACGGGCAGCCGAAGCTCGACTGCGTCGACTGCCACGAGGACGTGGAGAACCACTCCGTGGTCGAGGTGCGCACCAGATTCAACATGGGCTGGTGCCTCGACTGCCACCGCAAGCCGGAGATGGCTGCGCCCACCGACTGCATCACCTGCCATCGCTGAGAATCCCGATGATCGACAAGCACAACGAGAGCACCTCCGCGTCGGAGAGTCACTCGATACCCGACGACGCGACCCTGGCCGCGGCGGGCATCGACCGTCGGGAGTTCATGCGCGTGAGCAGCGCCCTGGCGGCCGCCGCCGCGATCACCGCCGGAGGGTGTTCGCCGCCGGCGGAGAACTCCCTGGCCTTCACCCAGCGGCCGGAGAACCTCAACCAGCACGGGAAGCTGAAGGTCTACGCCACCGTGCTCGACGGCGCTCCGGTCCTGGTGCGCTGCCGCGAGGGGCGCCCGATCGGGATCGTGCCGAGCCCGGACAATCCGAGCGCGCGCGGACTGACGGTGCGCAGTCACGCCGCGCTCCTCGACCTCTACGACCCGGACCGCGCCACGGGGCCGCTCTTCGTGCAACGCGGCGCGGCGGCGGTGGCGGAGAGCCGCTGGGGCACGATCGGCGCTGAGGTGGTCCGGCGCCTGCGCGAGAAGCAGGGCGACGTGGTCTTGCTCACCGGGCCGCTGAGCGGTCCGGGGACGAGCGCGCTGCTGAGCGAGCTGATCGGCTCCCTGAACCTGCGGCACGTCGTCTACCAGCCGCTCGCCCAAGGCGTGGCCGGCGAGGCTTGGCGGGCCGCCGGAGCGGGAGGCGCGCCGCCGCGGCCACGCTTGGATCGCGCCGCGCTGATCGTCGGTTTCGGGGCCGAGTTCCTCGACCTGCCGGCGGATGGAACCGAGCGCGAGTTCGCCAAGCACCGCGCCCCGAACGCCGAAGGCGGCATGAGCCGCTTCATCCAGCTCGAAGGTCGGCTCACCCTGACCGGCGCCAACGCCGACCGGCGGGTGCGGGTGCGCGACTCGGAGCTCGCCACGGTGGCCGCCGCCCTGGCCCACGAGGTGATCGTGGAACGCAATGTCGGGCCGCTGGCGGGAGACACCGCGCTGGCCGAGATCCTGGCCCCCTTCCCCGCGGCCGCGGAGCAGGCGGGCGTGAGCCGATCACTGCTGGCCGAGCTGGCCGAGGAACTGCTGGCGGCGCGGGGCCGAGCCGCGGTCCTGGCGGGTGGCTCCGCGTCCCACGGCGCCAACGGTCCGACTCTGGAGGCGGCGACGGTGCTGCTCAACGCCAGCCTCGGCAACTACGACGGTTCGGGCTTCGAGCCGGGAGCGGGTGACGACGAAGGCAACGGGGGCCTGGCGGCCCTGCATGCCCTGGCCGGTGAGATGAGGGACGGCAAGGTCTCGACCCTGATCATCGCCGGGACGAACCCCGTCTACGACGCGCCCCTCGACTTCGCGGAGGCGCTGGCCTCGGTCGACCTGGTCGTCTCGCTGAACGACCGCATCGACGAGACCGCGGCCCTGGCGGACTACCTGGCGCCGGCCAGCCACGAACTCGAGTCCTGGGGCGACGAACGCATCGGCCCCGGGCTGGTGGCGCTCCGGCAGCCGGTGATCCGACCCCTCTACTCCACCCACGGTCTCCTGGACATCCTGGTGGCCTGGGGTGCGGCGGCGGGGGCCGGAGGGGCGGTCGCGGCGGCGGACGCGCTCACCAAGCCGACGGAGGAGGGTGGCGAGGCGCCGGAGCAGCAGAGCGGCGCTTACCACTACCTGCGCGCCCACTGGCTCTCCTCGGTGGTGTCCACCCCGGCGCAGTTCGAGGAGAGCCTGAGGCTCGGTCACCACACCGTCTTGACCACCGGGCGCGGACAGAACCCGCCCACGACGGAGGGCCTGGCGGGGCTGGTCGCCTCGATCGGAGCACCGGCTCCGCCGGCCTCCGAGCTGGAGCTGCAGCTCTACCCGCACTTCGCGCTGCACGACGGGCGCGCCGGCAACAACGGTTGGCTGCAGGAGCTGCCCGATCCGGTGACGCGGTTGACCTGGGGCTGCGCGGTCTCGATCGCGCCCAGCCGTTTCGACGCCCTGGGGCTTCAGAACGGCGACCTGGTGACCCTCGGCGTGGGCGAGGCGAGCGTCGAGCTGCCCGCCTACCGCCACGCGGGCATGCACGCCGACCAGATCGCGGTGCCCCTCGGCTTCGGCCGCACGCACTGTGGGGAGGTGGGCGCCGACGTGGGGGTGAACGCCTTCGGCCTGCAAGCGGTCGAGGGCACGCGCGTCCTGCGCTCTGGGCTCTCGGTCGAGTTGAAGCAGGCCAGCGGCCACCGGGAGCTCGCCTCGGCGCAGGGCGCCGACGTGATCGACCGGGTCCGACGGCCGATCGTCCCCCTGACCACGCTCAGCGCGTACCGGACCGATCCCAAGGCCGGCACCGAGCAGTTTCACGGGGGTCCTTCGATCTGGAAGGAGCACCCCTACGAGACACAGCGCTGGGGCATGGCGATCGATCTCTCCAAGTGCAGCGGCTGCGGCAAGTGCACGCTGGCCTGTCAGGCGGAGAACAACATCCCCGTCGTCGGTCGGCAGGGGATCATCGACGGCCGGGAGATGTCCTGGATGCGCATCGACCGCTACTACGACGCGCCGGCCAAGGAGGGCGGCTGGGGTGACGACGTCTACGACGCGCCCCTGGAAGTGGTCGAGGAGCCGGTCACCGTGTTCGAGCCGATGCTCTGCCAGCACTGCGAGAATGCGCCCTGCGAAACGGTCTGCCCCTTCAACGCCACCATGCACAGCGAGGATGGCCTGAACCAGCAGATCTACAACCGCTGCGTCGGGACGCGCTACTGCGCCAACAACTGTCCCTTCAAGGTGCGGCGCTACAACTGGTACGAGTACTCCAAGCCACAGAACGCCGCGTTCTTCACCCTCTTCCAACCGGTGCTCGAGCGTCACGCCGAGCTCAACACCCGTGGTCGGATGCAGATGAAGAACAACCCGGAGGTCACGGTGCGCAGCCGCGGAGTGATGGAGAAGTGCTCCTTCTGCGTGCAGCGCATCCGCGAGGCGCGCGCCGAGGCGATTCGCACCGGTTCTCCCGGCGTGCTCGCCGAGGGCACGGTGGTACCGGCCTGCGTCGAGTCCTGTCCCGCCGATGCGATCGTCTTCGGCGACATCAACGACCCGCACAGCCGGGTCAGCAAGTTGGCGGCGGACCCGCGGGCCATGCGGCTCCTGGACTCCACCGGTGTGAAGCCCGTCATCTCCTACTTGACCAAGGTGCGCAATGACATCGTCTAGTCCCTACGCGACCGTCATGGACGACGGCCAGCTCACGGGCCGTCCTATCGTGCTGCCCGGCGCCGGTCCCTTCGGCGGCGACCAGGAGATCGATGAGCCGCTGGTGACCGGAGGCAAGAAGTACGCCCAGGTCGACCAGGACATCTGCGCCCACACCGAGCAGTTCCCCACCGGGCGCTGGTGGATCGCCTTCGCGATCGCCATGGCCTTCCTGAGCCTCTTGGGCTTCGGGGTGCTCAACCTCGTCTACAGCGGCGTGGGGGTGGTCGGCACCAACAGCCCGGTCGGCTGGGGGACCTTCATCGTCAACTTCGTCTTCTGGATCGGCATCGGCCACGCCGGGACGCTGATCTCGGCGGTGTTGTTCCTCTTCCGACAGAGGTGGCGCACGGGAATCAACCGCGCGGCGGAGGCGATGACGCTCTTCGCCGTGGCGTGTGCCGGCATCTTTCCGCTCCTGCACCTGGGGCGGATCTGGTTCGCCTACTGGCTCTTCCCCTACCCCAACGACCGCGGGCCGCTGTGGATCAACTTCAACAGCGCGCTCTCCTGGGACATCTTCGCCATCTCGACCTACGGCCTGGTCTCACTGACCTTCTGGTACGTCGGCCTGCTGCCGGACCTGGCGACGCTCAGGGACCGCGCCACGCACCCGTGGCGCAGGCGCCTCTACCACGTCATGTCCTTCGGCTGGAACGGCTCGAACCGGGCCTGGCGCCACTACGAGCTGGCCTACCTGATCCTGGCCGGCTTCGCCACGCCGCTGGTCTTCTCGGTGCACACGGTCGTCTCCTTCGACTTCTGCACCTCGGTGATGCCGGGATGGCACACCACGATCTTCCCACCCTACTTCGTGATCGGAGCCATCTTCTCCGGCTTCGCGATGGTGATCACGTTGATGTCCGTCATGCGCGGCGTCTTCAAGCTCAAGAACTACATCACCATCAACCACATGGAGTCGATGGCCAAGATCCTGCTCTTGACGGGCATGCTGGTCGGCCTGGCCTACATCACCGAGTTCTTCATGGCCTGGTACTCCGGGAGCGAGTGGGAAGGCTTCGTCTTCCGCAACCGCGCCTTCGGACCCTACAGCTGGGCCTACTTCACGATGTTCATCTGCAACGTCATCGTGCCGCAGTTCTTCTGGTTCAAGAAGCTACGCCGCAGCCCCTGGGTGCTGTTCATCGTGGCCGCGCTGGTGAACGTCGGCATGTGGTTCGAGCGCTACGTCATCGTGATCACCTCGATGCACCGCGACTTCCTGCCCTCGAGCTGGGGCATGTTCGAAATGACCTTCTTCGACTGGTCGATCCTGCTCGGCTCCTTCGGCCTGTTCTTCACACTGTTCCTGCTGTTCGTGCGCTTGCTCCCGGTGATAGCCATCTCCGAGGTCAAGGGGGTGATGGACCCCAACGTCGCGCGAGGGGAGGGTTGAGCCATGAAGTTTCCGACAGCCAAGACTGGAGTACTGGGGCACTTCATGACCCCGGACGAGGCCCTGCAGGCAGCGCGCCAGATCCGGGACTCGCAATACAGCCAATTCGACGTCCTGACGCCCTTCCCGGTGCACGGGATGGACGCGGCGATGGGACTGCGGCGTAGCTGGGTCCCATGGGCCACCCTGGTGCTGGTGTTCCTCGGCATCGTCTCGGCCCAGGCCCTGATGAACTACGTCATGGTCATCGACTGGCCGATGAATTTTGGCGGCAAGCCCTTCTTCGCCTGGCCCTCCTTCATCCCGATCACCTTCGAGTTGATGGTGCTCTTCGGGGCGATCGGCACGGCGATCGTGGCCATCTGGGCCGGCAAGCGGGACACCATCCCACAGCCGCCCGCGATGGAGATCGAGACCGGCGCCAGCGTGGACCGGTTCGTGGTGTGGATACCGGCCAGCGACCCCAAGTTCGTCTCGGGTGAGGTGGTCAGCTTCGTCGAATCCCTCGGCGCCTCGGGCGTCCGACTGGTTGGAGTCAAGGAGGGTCCCGATGCCCAGTAGAGTCCTGGCGCTCCTCGCGTCCTGCCTGCTTCTGCAGGCCTGCGAGTTCGGCCTGCCGGCGGGGGACGAGCCCCACGCCGAGGGCAACTTCCTCGACATGGGCAATCAGCCCAAGCTCAAGCCGCAACGCGGCGATCTCTCGGGAGAGTGGCCGCTCGGCATGCTGGCACCCCCGGTGGGCGCCATCGCGGTCGACGAGCAGCCCTACCCCTTCACCCAGGAGCAGGCGGAGCTGGCCGGCACGTCGCTGGAGAATCCGCTGGAGGCGAATCCGGAGGTGCTGGCGCACGGCCAATTCACCTTCGAGAACGTCTGCATCGCCTGCCACGGGCCGGAGGGCGCGGGCGACGGCCACGTGGCCAAGCTCTTCCCCAAGCCGCCCAGCCTGATGACCCAGAAGGTGCGCGACTGGAGCGACGGCCGCATCTTCCACCTGCCGATGCGCGGTCAGGGCTCGATGCCGAGCCAAGCCAGCGTCGTCGCCCAGCGCGACATCTGGAGCGTGATCCACCACATACGAACCCTGCAAGCGCGGCTGCCGGTGGCACCTCCAGAGGACGCCGCGTCCCCCACCGAGGGAGGTGACGGCCAATGAGCCACGCCAACGAAATCCCCCAACCGCCGGCGCGCATCCGGGTCTCGTCCCAGCTCCAGATCGCGGCGCTGGTCGCCGTCCTGGCGGGCGCCGCCGTCTTCACCTGGCAACTCCTCGGAGGCCACGCCGACATCGCCTGGAGCGCCTACCTGATCGGCGCCTTCTACACCCTCAGCCTGGGGGTGTTCGGCCTGGTCTGGGTGGCGATCAACTACCTCTCCAAGGGGCACTGGTCGGTGTCGATGCGCCGCATCCCGGAGGCGATGACGAGCTGGTTGCTACCGGGTGGCCTGTTGGCCATCGGCGTGTTCCTCGGCGCGGGCCACCTCTTCCACTGGAGCGATCCCGCGGCGATCCAGGGCGACGAGCTGTTGCTGCACAAGGAGCCCTTCCTCAACGAGGAGATGTTCTACCTCCTGATGAGTGCCAGCATCTTCATCTGGTTGGTCTTCGGTCTGCTCATCCTGCGCAACTCACGCGTGCAGGACGTGAGCGGCAAGGTGCGCCACAGCCGCGCCAACGTGGTCCTGTCGGCGCTCTTCGTGCTGCTCTTCTCGGTCAGCTTCAGCGTGGTCAGCTACTACCTCTTGATGTCCCTGGAGGCGCACTGGTTCTCCACCATGTACGCGGTGCTGACCTTCACGGACATGATCCAGACCGGCCTGGCCTTCGTGGCGCTGGTGGTGGCGCTCTTGATCGCCAAGGGCCAGCTCCAGGGGTTCATCAACGAGAACCACCTGCACAGCCTGGCCAAGATGCTCTTCGCCTTCACCGGCTTCTGGGCCTACATCTACTTCTGCCAGTACCTCCTGATCTGGTACGCCAACATCCCCGAGGAGACCTCCTACTTCATCACGCGCCAGCAGAACGGCTGGCTGCCCTACCTCCTGATCCTGCCGCTGCTCAAGTTCGTGATCCCCTTCGCCTACATGCTGCCGCGCGAGAACAAGCGCCGGCCGGGGCGGGTGGCGGCGATGGCGGTGCTGATCCTGGTGGCCCAGTTCTGGCATCTCTACCTGCTGGTCTCCCCCGCGATCGGGCACGGCGACCACAAGGCGCACGGCCACGTGCCGTGGGCGGAGCTGATCGTCAGCGCCGGCTTCCTGGGGCTCTTCTTCCTGGTCTTCTCGTGGTCGCTGGGTCGGCACAACGCCGTGCCGCTGAAGGACCCGCGCATGCGAGAGTGCCTCGGCTTCCACGAGTAGGGGTTTGCGATGAAGCGCTGGGAGATCCTGCTCGGGATTGGCCTGGCCGTGATACTCGCCCTCGGCGTCGTGCTGACCCGCGGCGGCGGGGGCGATGACGCTCTGGCCATCGCGGTCGACATCTCGGAGGCCGACGGCGAGTTCCGCGTCGGCGACGTCACCGTGGCGGTGACCGCGGAGCCGCGCCCGCTCCGGGTGCTCGACCGTTTGCGCTTCGCGCTGCGCTTCACGCGTGAGGGCGAGGCGCTCACCGTCACCGCCCCGCGCGTCGACTTCGGGATGGAGATGGACATGGGGCCCCACGGCTACCAGTTGGTGCACGAGGCGTCCGACGCCTGGGTGGCCGAGGGGGTGGTCCTGCCCCAGTGCGGCAGCGGTAGCCGCCTCTGGTTCGCCGATCTCGCCTTCGAGGTGGAGGGCAAGCCGTTGGCGGCACGCCTGCGGCTGGACCTGCACCCACCGCGCGGGGACTGATGCTCGAGAACCTGACCCTCTTCGGCTTCTTCGTGGTGGGGCTGTCGATCGGCTTCGGCCACTGCCTCGGCATGTGCGGGCCCTTCGTGCTCTACATCTCGCGCCGCTTCGGGCGGTCGGATGCGAGTCGAGTCGCGATCCTCGGCCATCAGGGCCTCTACGGCCTGGGTCGCATCGTGACCTACACCGCCATGGGGATCGCGGCGGGCGCCCTGGGTCAGGCCCTCGACCTGGCCGGCTCGATGCTCGGCTTCCAGCGCGCGGCGGCGGTGATCGCGGGGTCCCTCCTGATCCTGTACGCGCTCTACTCACTGGTCGACCTGGTGCCGGCCTTGTCCAGCACCGGAGGCAGCCTCTTCGCCCGGGTGGGACGCGTCCTGCGCGAGCGCTCCCCGAACAACGCCTTCTTCACCGGGATCCTGCTGGGCTTCCTCCCCTGTGGTCCGGTCTACACGATGGTGATCGCCGCGACGGCCCAGGGGAGCTGGTACGGCGGTGGACTCGGTCTCCTGCTCTTCGGCCTGGGAACTCTTCCAGCGATGCTCGGCCTGTCGCTCGTCGACGAGCTGCTGGCGCGGCACCGCGCGTTCATCAATCGCCTCAGCATCGTCTTCCTCTTGGTCATGGGTGTGGTGTTCGTTTGGCAGGGAGTGATGGCGGGCTGAGCAGATTCTCCTCAGGGGGTAGAGTGGGACCGTGAACAGCCGCCAGCGAATCCGCGCCATCCTCTCCGGTGAGCGCCCCGACCGCCCCGGGTTCTGGTTGGGGAATCCGGATCCCGGGACCTGGCCTCTCTACCTGCAGGCGACAGGTCTCGCGAGCGAGGAGGAGCTGCGCCGGTCCCTGCACGACGACTTCCGCTGGATCTGCGCCCAGTGGGACACGTACCGCCATCCCCAGTGCAAGCCGCTCTGGGACGTGCAGAGTCGGGGGGAGACGCTGGGCTGCGCCGCAGTCTTCACCGACACGACCGACGTCGGGGAGGTGGAGGACTTCGAGTGGCCCGATCCCGATCACCTGGACTTCAGCGCGACGCTGGAGACGCTGCGCGGTGCCGGGAACGTCTACCGGGCCAGTGGCATGTGGTGCCCCTTCTTCCATGACCTGGCGGACTTCATGGGGATGGAGGAGTACTTCGTCAAGATGCACACCCACCCCGAGGTGGTGCACGCCATCACCCGGCACGTGGTCGAGTTCTATCTGGAGGCGAACCGGCGCTTCTTCGACCAGGCCGGCGAGCTGGTGGACGGCTTCTTCTTCGGCAACGACTTCGGGTCCCAGCAGGCGCTGCTGATCAGCCCGCGCCACTTCGACGAGTTCGTGGGCTCCTACACCCGCGAGCTGATCGACGGAGCGCGGAAGCACGGCTACCAGATCATCCTGCACTCCTGCGGCGCGATCCGCCCGGTGATCTCCGAGCTGATCGAGCTGGGGATCGATGGACTGCACCCCTTGCAGGCCAAGGCGCGCGGGATGGACGCGGAGTCGCTCGGCGCGGAGTTCGGCGGCAAGCTCGCCTTCGTCGGGGGCATCGACACCCAAGAGCTTCTGGTGCACGCCTCGCCGGCCGAGGTGCGCGCCGACGTGGAGCGGGTGCGGGACCTGCTCGGGCCCAACGTCGTCATCAGCCCCAGCCACGAGGCGCTCCTGCTGAACGTGCCCTACGAGAACGTGGTGGCGATGGCGGAGGCCGCCCGCGGATAGCCGCTCAGGCGCCCAGATCCCCGCCCGGTTCGCGGCAGGCGGCGATCAACTCCCCCACCGTGGTACTCGCCAGGGCGACGCAGGTGTCGGCGGCGCCGTAGTAGACGTGCACGCGGCTCTCCTGCGCGGAGAATCCCTTCTCGTCGAGACCCTCGACGATCCAGCCGCTGGGGAAGACCACGTTGGGCACCTGACCGACCAGCTCGTAGTCGGCGCGCGGCTCCAGGAGGTTGTGACGGGTGCGCGCCAGCACCCTCGCGGGATCCTCCAGGTCCAAGAGCACCGCACCCGCCTGGTAGATGTTGCTGCTCTGGAAGTGGGTCGCCACTCCGTGGTAGAGGTGCAGCCAACCCTCGCGCGTCTTCACCGGCGGCGGTCCGGAGCCGATGCGCTCGTCCCAGTAGTGGAAACGGCCGCCCATCACCTCGGCGCGCGGCCGCCAGTGCACCAGGTCCTCCGACTCGGACAGGACGATCGAGTCCCCCGAGGTCGGCCCATCCTCGAGGGAGATGCGGTTGGGGCGTTCGAGGCGCAGGAACTTGCCGTCGAAGCGCTCGGGGAAGAGCACTCCGTTGCGGGTGTCCTCGTTCTCGCCGATGGCGACCAGCTCGAAGCGCTCGAAGTCGCGGGTCACGGCGGTGCCCAAGCGGCAGCCGTCGTCGGTGTCCGCGGCGAAGACCACGTAGACGTCGTCGTCGATGCGCGTCAGGCGCGGGTCGTAGACGTGGTGGATCTTCACACCACAGTCCGCCAGTCCGTCGAAGGTGACGACGCGCGGCTCGACCTCGAAGTGCACGCCGTCGCGGCTGGCGGCCATCACCATGAAGGTCTCGCGCGAGCGCGCCTGCACCCGGAGCATCAAGCGGTAGAGCCCCCCGTCGTCGATCGCGCCGGGGTTGTAGACCGAGGTGGCATCCGTGAAGTGCGGCGGGACATCGGGGATGTCGTCGCGGGTCAGGATCGGGTTGTGGGGGCTGCGCTCCATCAGGAGCCCCCGGGCACCGCGCCGCGGGTGATGCGACCGTCCTCGACGATCGTCAACTGGTGTCCGTCGCGGTGGGTCAGGCTGGCGCGGAAGCTCCTGGAGGTGGCTTCGAGCTGCGGCGGCCAGGCGTACGCCCCGAGCTCCACCGGCGCGATCCCCAATACCTCCAGATCGGCGTTGCAGTCGAGCCCCTGCTCGAGGCGCCCCCGCTGGACGTGGTAGATCTGGCGCAACAGACGGCGCGCGGCGAGATCGGTCGGCGGCGTGAAGCTCACCGTCCCCACCCCCGCCTCGACCCCGACGAACTCCACCAGCCCCCAGGTCTCGGGGCGGTGCATGTTGATCACCCCCTGGGGGGACCAGACCCAGTTGTCCTCCGGATAGGGCTTGCCGGTGCTCGGGTCGAGGGCCTTCTCGTAGCCCCCGTCGACCACCTCCATGCGCCACTCGACCCGCGAGTAGTCGGCCCACCACTGGTCCCCCGGCTCGGGGGGTGCGGGGCGGTGGGCGGCTTCCGCCAACACCGCCCAGGGGATCGCGATCTCGACGCTCCAGCCGCGGTCGACGTCGCTGGGATCGTTGAGCGTACCGTCGAGCGCCACCGCGCTCTTCAGCCCGGCGATGTCCCAGCAGTGCAGCGCCGGACCGCCGTCCCGGTAGGGCTTGACCAGGAACAGGTCCCACTCCGTCCCCAGCGCGTTGATCTCGAGCTCGTAGTACTCGTGGGTGTCGCCGTCGGGGTCGATGAACACCTCGAAGTCGTGGTCGTAGTAGATCACCGAGTCGCGCTCGGTCAGGGTGGCCCACAGGTGGGGCTCCTCCAGCTCGGCGCCGACGTAGAAGTACTCGTCGTCCCAGAGCATCTTGGCCCGCGTGCGGAAGCGCGGGCGCGGCAGCTGCTCCCCCTGGATGTCGACGAATTCCGCGGTCCAGGGCGCGGCCTTCCAGTCCGCCTCGTCGAGGCGGCCGTCGATCGCCAGCGCCGCGCCGGCGCGGTAGCAGACGTACTGCTCCGGGAGCCGGAAGGACTCGCCGCCAGCGGGGGTGGAGGAGGGACTCGCCTGGCAGGCCGCCAGACCGAGCAACGACAGGAGGGTGAGGGGGGAACGCAACACGGGTCTCTCCAGTCAGAGTTCGGGCGCGACGGCCACGCCCTGCGCCTCGAGGCGCGGCCGGTGGCGACTCAGGGTAGCGGAAGAGCAGCCCGGAGTGACCCGCCACGGTAGACTCACCGCGATGATCGGCATCGGCGACCGCGAGTACGTGGCCATCCGCTTCGAGGCGTTCGCCGCCGAGGTGCTGCGACCGGCAATTTGGCCGCTCAGCGCACCGCTCGAGATCGGGGTCTACCAGAGCGAGGAGCCGGTGTCGCTCGAGCAGGCTCGCAGCGCCGACTACCGACCCGTGGAGCTCGGCCTGCGCTGGGGCCCGGTGTGGTCGACCGCCTGGTTCCGGCTGCGGGGCACGATGCCGGAGGCGCTGGCGGGACAGCCGGTCGCCCTGCGCTTCTCCAGCGGGACCGAAGCGCTGCTCTGGCGCGACGGGGCACCGCGCCAGGGCTTCGACGCCAACCGCGACACCTGCCTGCTCTGGACGCCGGCCGCGGCGGGCGAGCCGGTCGAAGAGCTGATCGAGGCCGCCTGCAACCTGCCCCTCGGCGCGACGACCTTCTTCTGGGACCACCCTGAGATCCACGCCCGCTGGCAGGAGGAGCGTCCGGGGCGGCTCGAGGCCGCCGCGCTGGTCGCCGTCGACCTGAAGCTCGAGCGGGTGCTGGAGAAGTACGAGCTGGCGCGCCGCGCCCTGCTCGCCCTGCCCGCCGACTCGGCGCGCGCGGTGGAGCTGCTCGCCGGCCTGCGCGCGATCACCGACCGCATCCCGCCCGCGGATCCGCGCGAGGCTGCCCTCGCCGCGGAGGAGGAGCTCGACGCCCTGCTGCGCGGCGCCCAGGCGCCGGCCGCGACGACCTGCGTGGCGGTCGGTCACAGCCACGTCGACACCGCCTGGCTGTGGCGGGTGCGCGAGACGCGGCGCAAGCTCCTGCGCAGCTGGGCCAGCACCCTGGAGCTGATGGAGCGCTTCCCCCAGCTGCACTTCGTCGCCAGCCACGCCCAGCACTACGCCTTCGTCGAGGAGGACTCGCCGGCGCTCTTCGAACGCATCCGCGCCCGCGTCGAGGAGGGGCGCTGGGAGGCGGGGGGCGCGATGTGGGTCGAGCCCGACTGCAACTGCCCGTCGGGGGAGTCGCTGGTGCGCCAGATCCTGCACGGGGTCGGCTACTGGCGCGAGCGCTTCGGGGAGCGCGGCGCCCAGCGCTTCCTCTTCCTCCCCGACACCTTTGGCTTCCCCGCCTCCCTGCCCCAGATCATGCGGCTGGCGGGGCTCGACACCTTCATCACCAACAAGCTGAGCTGGTGCGAGCGCAACGCCTTCCCCCACGTCACCTTCCTCTGGCGCGGCATCGACGGCAGCGAGGTGCTCAGCCACATGACCCCCGGGGACGACATCAACGCGCCCCTCGGGCCGGAGGTCCTGCACCACGGCGAGCAGAAGCTCCTGGAGAGGGACCACGGGGCGGTGGGTGGCGCGCGCGGCGGCCTGCGTCGCTGGCTGCAACCCTTCGGTTTCGGAGACGGTGGAGGGGGTCCGACCGCGGCGCAGGCCCTGTGCGCGGAGCAGGGCACCGTCGCCGGCCTGCCGCGGGTCGAGCAGGGCCGGGTCGACGACTTCTGCGGAGCGCTGCACGCCGAGCGCGCCGAGCGACTCGCCGCCGGCGAGCGCGACCTGCCGGTCTGGGATGGCGAGCTCTACCTCGAGCTGCACCGCGGCACGCTGACCACCCACGCCTGGCTGAAGCGCAAGAACGCGCGCGCGGAGCGACGCCTGCGGGCCTTGGAGATCCTGCTCGCGAGCCTCGCCGACGAGTCCCTGGCGGAGCGGCTGGCCCCCGACCTGGACCGCCTCTGGAAGGCGGTGCTCCTGCACCAGTTCCACGACATCCTCCCCGGGACCTCGATCGCGGAGGTCTACGCCGAGGCGCGCATGGTCTACACCGAGATCGACGCCTGGATCGATGGGACGTTGGGCTATGCGGCGCGCGTGCGGATGGAAGAGCTGGGAGGGGGGACGCAGGGCCTCTTCAATCCCGCCTCGCGACCGCTGGGAGGCGTCGTGGATCAGGGCGGCGAGCCGGTCTTCGTCGCGCCCTTGCCCCCCTTGGGGATCGCACCGCTCGCGACGTCGACGCCCAGTGCCCCCGTGCGCGTCGAAGGACACGAGCTTTCGAACGCCCACCTGAGCCTGCGCTTGGACGAAGTGGGCCGCATCGCGGAGCTGCGTCGCGCGTCGGACGCCGAGCCCCTCAACGCCCGCGACGACGCCGGGGAGCTCCTGCCCCTCAACCAGCTCGTGGCCTACGACGACCGCCCTCGCCGCTGGGAGGCGTGGGACATCGACTTCGACTGCGCCGATCGCGCGACACCCCTCGACGCACCCGCCGCTTCGATCACGGTGCTCGAGGCGGGCCCCCTGCGCGCCGCGATCGAGGTGGTGCACGAGTTCCGCGCGAGCCGCATCACGCAGCGTTACCGATTGAGCGCCGACTGCCCCTGGGTCGAGGTCGACAGCGAGGTGGACTGGAACGAGGAGCGCACCCTGCTGCGCGCCCTCTGCCCCACGGCGATCCGCGCCCGCCACGCCACCTACGGCGTGCAGTTCGGCCATCTGGAGCGGTCGACGCACAAGAACACCAGCTGGGACGAGGCGCGCTTCGAGGTGCCGGGTCAGGGGTGGATGGACCTCGCCCAACCGGGGCTCGGGCTGGCCGTGCTCGACGACGGCAAGTACGGCCGCTCCGCCGAGGGGGGCTCTCTGGGTCTCACCCTACTGCGCGCCCCCACCTTCCCGGACGCCGGCGCCGACCGCGGGGCGCACGCTTTCCGCTACGCGCTCATGCCCCACGGGGGCGACCGGCTCGCGGCCGGGGTCGCCGCCGCCGCCGAGGCCTTCGCCTCCCCGCTGATGGTGCTGTCGGTGCCCTCCGCCGGCGGGACCTCCGCGAAAACGGCGCTCCCCTTCGAGCTCGCCCTGCCCGCCGGCGGCGACGTGGAGATCGCGGCCTTCAAGCGCGCCGAGGACGGCCGCGGCCGTATCCTGCGCCTCGTCGAGCGCAGCGGCGGCCGCACGGCGGTGGAGCTCACCTGGCGCCTGCCGCACGGCGGCGTGGTGCCGAACGATCTGCTCGAAGAGCCGACGGAGCGCCCCTTCGAGCGCGCTGATGCGACCTCCACCGCCCTGACCCTGCGCCCCTTCGAGATCCTGACCTTGCGTCTGCTCCCCCCCGAACCCAGGCCTGCATGACGCTGCTTGCGATCGACTGGTGGATCGTCGCCGGCCTGATGCTGGTGCTCGTGGCGGCCGTCGTGCGCACGCGTCGCCACGCGAACAGCGTCTCCGGGTTCCTGGCCGCCAACCGCTGCGCGGGCCGCTACCTGATCACGGTGGCCTTCAACATGTCGCAGTTGGGGGTCATCACGCTGGTCTGGTACTACCAGCAGAACTACGACGTCGGGTTCACCGCCATCTGGTGGGGCTTGATGGAGGGCCCGGCGGCGATCGTCATCGCCCTCACGGGCTGGGTGATCTACCGCTTCCGCCGCACGCGGGCCCTGACCCTGGCGCAGTTCTTCGAG
>CAZDQL010000108.1:0-14126 GCA_964507325.1 uncultured Planctomycetaceae bacterium
GTGAATCCGACGCCCACGTCGAATTTCTCCGACGGCTTCTCGGTGACCTTCCTGTAGCCGGTCCCGGCGCGGAAAGCCCTTGTCAGGGGAGTCGGGTGGCCTACGCTGGCCCCATGACTCGCACCCTGCTCCTGGCGGCCCTGGGGCTCATCTCTCCCGCGATCGCCCAACAGCCGATCGACGCCGCGCTGCGCCAGCACGCCCTCTTCCGGCGCCCGCAATTGGAGGAGGCGCCCGCCTGCCTCCCCTTCCGCCTCTGGATCCAGCCTCCCAGGGGGGCCTCCGGGGATCCGGTCACCACGGTGGGCACGCTCTACTCCCCCTGGCTGGCGAAGCTGGGAGAGGTGTTCGAGGCGGAGTACGTGACTCCCAACAACCTCGGACGCCGGGAGGCGCGTCAGCACGGGGTCGTGATCGTCACCGGCGTGCCCACCTTCCGCAACGCCAAGCGCTACGAGAGCGCACCCGACCCGCGCTCCGAGCAGTGCATCCGGATCGACGACCTGGGGGCGATCGTCGGCCTGTGGACGGAGCGCATGCCCGAGGAGGCGCTGCGCGAAACGCGCCGGCTGGTCCTCGAGCGCGCCGTGGAGGAGCTGCTCGCCTCCCACGCGAGCGACCGGGGCCGGCTGCCCACGGAGCGCTGGGCGGTGGAGGGGATCGCGGGCTACCTCGCCGGACCGAGCACGGTGGGCGAGCCCGCCGACCTGGCCCACCCCCCCGCGGACCCGGGTGCCCTGGAGCGCACCCAAGCCTGGCTCGAGGCGGGTGGGCCGTCGATGCTCATGCCCTTGCACGAGCTCGCGGGGGCCTCGTCGAAGAACGCCCGCCTGGTCCTGGCCGCGAGGTGCTCCAAGGCGGCGGGTGTCACCCTGACCCGGGAGCAGATCCCCCAGCTCTTCCGCGATCAGGCGACGCTCTGGGTGCACTTCCTGCAGCGAGGTGAGGGGGGCCGCCACCGCGCGGCCTGGCGGCGCTACGTGGCCAAGGTCCTGGCGGGGAACGGAAGCCCCGAGGAGCTGGCGGCCACCCTGGGCCTCGAACCGGCCAGCCTCCAGGGCGCCTTCGAGGCGCACCTCAGGATCGCCGGCACGACCACCGCCAGCCCGGGAGCCGCCCTGCCCCCCAGCGCGGGCGCGGGGCCCCTGGTGATCCCGGGCCTGGTGCCCGTCGTCGAGGACGCCGACGGACACCTCGCCGAAGCCCTGGGCCGCGCCGGCCGGGGGGACTACGAGGGCGCCTCCTCCTACCTGGAAGCCGCGCGGGCGATGGAGGCGACCCTGCAAGGGCGCGAGCGCCTCTCCGAGGAGCAGGAGCGCCTGTCGGTCCTGCTCGAGACGCGCGACCGCTTCCTCGCCAGCCTGGCGGGGGCGGAGCGCAAGTTGCGCATCGACACGGGGGAGGAGAAGGTGGTGGCCCGGGTGGAGGCCTACGCGGGGGGCGTCCTGCGGCTGCGGGAGAACAAGGCGGGGATCGAGACCCTCGCCGCGCGGGAGCTCCGCCCCCGTGACCTGGCGCGTTCGATGGGCTCGGCGGCGGCCGACCACGGCCCCGACTGGATCGTCCCGTACCTCGGCCTGCTCGCGGGCGACCGGCGCTGGGACCGCAAGCTCGACGCCTCGCAGGGGCCGGGACAAGCCCTGGCGGCCGCGGCGCAGGGCGGGCTCGAAGAGCTGGTCAAGGAGGGCGCGGCCCGCGCCACCCTCGGCGCGATGGCGTACGCCCTCCACCCCTCGGGCGCGGAGGAGATCGAAGAGCGGCTGCAAGCGCTCGCGCGCCTCGCCGCCGACCACGCAGACACGCGCGCCCTGGAGCTCGCGCGCGAAGGGGTCCGCATCCACGCCGAGGAGCTCTTGGGGGTGCTCCACGACACCCGCGACCTGGCGGACCGCCTGCACGGCAAGGTCGAGGAGGGGGAGCAGGGCCGGGTGCGGTTGATCTACGAGTTCGACGATCCCCTCGAGAAGGAGGACTTCCGCCCCATCGAGGGGCTGCTCGCCGACCGGCTGGCCAAGATGCCCGAGCTGGGCAACGTGCAGACGACCCCCTGGAGCGTGCGCTCCGGGAATCTGGAGGGAGCCGGCACCGTCGCCGTGCAGCACGTGATCGCGTTCGAGGCCCCGCTCACCGTGCGCTACGAGCTGCTCTACGGTCGCGGGCGCGTGGACTCCCCGGTCAGCTTCGTCCTCATGGGCACCTGCTCCGACGGCCAGGGGGCCTACGTCGGCGCCTGGGACCTCTTCGACCTGGAGGCGATCGACCTGGCCCGGGGCTACGCGCGCATGGCCCCTCGGGAGGACGAGCGACTGATCCTGCCCGCGCGCACCTACTACATGAAGCTCGACCACGACGGCCGGCGAGCGCACCTCTGGGTGGACGACGTCAAGCGCAAGGAGGTCGAGACGGGCCCCGTGAAGAGGGGTTGCCTCCTCCTGTGGGCGCACTCGAACACGACCATCGCCCTGCGGCGGATCGAGATCGAGGGCCGACTGGCCCCCGGCGGGGCGAGCCAGGCGCGCCAGACCTGGGTGAGCGAGGAGCTGGAGCGCCTGGGGCTCTGAGCGCGGCGGCGGCCGGTTCCCCGGGAGCGTCTCGCTCCCCATAATCGCCCCATGCCGCGCCTCTTCCTGCTCGACGGCACCGCGCTGGCCTATCGAGCCCACTTCGCCCTGGCCCGCTCCGGCCTCTCCGCGACCGACGGTCGCCCCACGGGGGCCACCTGGGGTTTCACCTCAACCCTGCGCCGCATCCTGGCTGAGGAGTCCCCCGACGCCATCGCCGTGGCCTTCGACGGTCCGGAGCCCACCTTCCGCCACCGCGCCTACCCCGAGTACAAGGCCACCCGCGAGAAGGCCCCCGACGAGCTGATCGTCCAGCTCGACGACATCCGCGCCGTGGTGCGCGCCCACGGCATCGCCCTCTACGAGGCGCCGGGGTACGAGGCGGACGACATCATCGCCACCCTCGCCACCCAAGGGGAGGATGCGGGGTACGAGGTCATGATCGTCACCGGCGACAAGGACTTCATGCAGATCGTCTCCGAGCGCGTGCGGCTCTACAACGTCTTCAAGCGCGGGGTCGACCTGGTGATCGAGGGACGCGCGGAGGTCGAAGCCAAGTTCGGCACCGGTCCCGAGCACGTGGTCGACGTCCTGGCGATCATGGGGGACGCCTCCGACAACGTCCCGGGGGTGAAGGGCATCGGGGAGAAGGGCGCCATCGGACTGATCCAGCGCTTCGGCTCGGTGGACGCCCTGCTGGAGCGCCTGGACGAGGTGAAGGGCAAGGCGCGCGAGCATCTGGAGCGCGACCGCGAGCAACTCCTGCTCTCCCGCGAGCTGGTCACCGTGGACACCGCGGTGCCCCTCGGGGGTGGGGTGGAGTCGATCGGCCCCGCCGAACCGGAGCGCCAAGAGCTGATCGAGCTCTTCCAGCGCCTCGACTTCCAGAGTCTGGTCAAGAAGGTCTCCGAGGGGACGCCGCGGGGGAGCGACCTCGAGCGCGACTACGTCACGGTGACCGACGCGCAGGCGCTGGAGGCGATGGTGGCCGAGCTCACCGCCGCGGGCACCTTCGCCTGGGACTCCGAGACCACGGGCCTGCGACCGCTGGAGGTCTCGCTGGTCGGGCTCTCCTTCTCTGCCAGCCCCGGCCGCGCCTTCTACGTGCCCTTCAACCGGACTCCCCCGGTCCTCCCCGGCGGGCCCGCGGCCCTGCTGGAAGCCCTCTCCGGGCTGCTCACCGATCCGGCGCTGAAGCGCGTCGGTCAGAACCACAAGTACGACGCGCTGGTGCTCGCGGGGCAGGGGATCGACGTCCCGCCACCCGCCTTCGACACCATGGTGGCCAGCTTCGCCGTGGCCGGCGCCACCCGCCGCCACGGGTTGGACGACCTGGCCCTGCACTACCTCGATCTGGCGAAGATCCCCACCAGCGATCTGATCGGCAAGGGCAAGAACCAGGTGACGATGGCCGAGGTCCCGGTGGAGGATGTGGCCGAGTACGCCTGCGAGGACGCCGACGTCACCTGGCGGCTGAAGGAGATCCTGGAGCGCGAGCTGGAGGAGACGGAGAGCCGCGCGCTCTTCGAAGAGCTCGAGATGCCCCTGGTCCCGGTGCTGACCGCCATGGAGCGCCGCGGCGTGCGCTTGGACGTGGCAGTCATCGAGGAGCTGGGCGAGGAGCTGGTGGCCGACCTGGGGACGGCCGAGGCCGAGGTACGCGAGCTGGCGGGCGAGCCGGGGCTGAACCTGAACAGCCCCAAGCAACTGGGCGCGGTGCTCTTCGAGAAGCTCTGCATCCAGGAGCAGGCCGCCGTCAAGCGCCCCAAGCGCACCAAGACCGGCTGGGCCACCGACCACGCCACGCTCACCCAGCACTACGCCGAGGTGCCGATCGTGCGGCGCCTGCTCGAGTACCGCGAGGTGGCCAAGCTCAAGAGCACCTACGTGGACGCCCTGCCGCAGTTCGTCAATCCGCACAGCGGTCGAGTGCACTGCCACTTCAGCCAGACCACCGCCGCCACCGGCCGGCTGGCGTCGAGCGACCCCAACCTGCAGAACATCCCGGTGCGCACCGAGCGCGGCCGGCGTCTGCGACGCGCCTTCGTGCCGCGCCCCGCGGACGAGCGCGGAGAGTGGGTGCTCTTGGCGGCGGACTACAGCCAGGTGGAGCTGCGCATCATGGCGCACCTCTCGGGGGACGCGGGTCTCAAGACCGCCTTCGAGCGCGGAGACGACATCCACGCCTCGACCGCCTCGGTGATCTTCGACGTCCCCTCGGATGGGATCGACCGGGGGATGCGCACCCAGGCCAAGGCGATCAACTTCGGGCTGCTCTACGGCATGGGACCCGCCCGGCTGGCGCGCGACACGGGGCTCAGCGTGCCCGAGGCCAAGGCCTTCATCGAGCGCTACTTCGCGGCCTTCCCCCGCGTGCGGGAATGGATCGAAGCCACCCTCGCCGGCGCCCGCGAACGGGGCTACGTCGAGACGCTCCTCGGCCGCCGGCGCCCCACGCCGGAGATCGACTCCGCCAACTCCCGCTCGAGGGCCCTGGCGGAGAACATGGCGGTCAACACCCCCGTGCAGGGCTCCGCCGCCGACGTGATCAAGCGCGCCATGATCGACCTGGACGCGGCGCTGGAGACCTCGGAGCTCGGCGGGCGCATGATCCTGCAGGTCCACGACGAGCTCCTGCTCGAGGTGCCCCACGGGGAGCTGGAGGAAACCGTTTCCCTGGTTCGGGACTGCATGGAGAACGCCGTGCCCCTCGACGTGCCGCTGGTGGTGGACTTCGGCTGGGGACACGACTGGCTGGAGGCCCACTGAACTGCCCCCCTTCAGTGTGCACCCGGCGCCCCGGTGCCCGGGCTGCACCGGGCCCTTCACCTCTCCAGCTCGCTGCCGACCGCCCTCGGCGGCCAGGAGGGCCTGCTCCGAGGGCGAAATGCCCCAAGTCCTTGGTGGCTGCAGGGTTGCGGCGAGAGGTCTCCAGCGATGCACACGGAAGGGAGGCAGTTCCGAAGTCCTCAGATCGGCAGTCCCGGGATTGGGGCGCTCATCCCTCATGGAAACGCGGGTCCCATCCGATAGCGGCCCCATCAGAAGGAGGCCCCGATGACCCCCACGACCCGATCCCAAACCCGCTCCCCGTCCCATCTGAGCCTGAATTCGATCCGGGCCGTGATGGACTCCCTCCCCTCTCACATCGCGCTCCTGAACGCCGACGGAGAGATCATCGCCACCAACAGCGCCTGGAAGGCCTTCGCCCTGGCGGCGGGCGCCGATCCCGCGCGCACCGGCGTGGGGGTCGACTACCTGTCGGTCTGTGACTTGGCGGCGAGCGATCTATGCGAGGGGGGAGCGCGCTTCGCCGAGGGGCTGCGGCAGGTGATGGCCGGACGGCTCGAGTCCTTCGAGCTCGACGATCGTCAGGTCCTGGCCTTCGAGCGGCGGATCGTGCGCGGGCGAGTGACGCGGGTGGAGGACCCGCGTGGCACTCACTACCTGGTGACCCACGAGGTGCTGCCGAGCCGTGGGTTGAGCGCGGCCTGACCGCGGTGCGGAGAGATCCGCGCGACCTTCATCCGGGAATCCCACGGCTGAGCCCAAATCAAGGGCCCGGCACCGGCGCTGCGGCCGGTGCCGGCCCGTTGGCCTCACTCGGGCTCAGTGCGCTGGGGTCACTGGTTCAAATACCACTTGTGGTCGTCGGAGGAGAGGGTCTCGTCCAGCTTGGCGCGCAGAGCCTCGGCCGCCGCCTTCTTCTCCCCGTCAGCGGAGTCGGTGTGGGCCTCGATCAGGTGCTCCAGCTCGGGGACCATCTCGGTGTAGAAGTGCTTGGCCAGGTCGTAGGTGCCGTGCCAGTGGGTGTAGTCGGGGCCCATCATGGAAACGCCGTGACGGGCGCGGCGACCCTCGTGGTGCCACAGCTCGAACCAGATCCAGTCGAGCTTGTTGCCGAACTTGATCGGTCGCAGGAGGGGCTTGGCGGCCTCCATCAGCGCCTGGCCGGGCTTGGCGTACTTCTCGTTGTAGAGCTCGATCAGGGCGTCGTACTGCGAGTAGAAGTTGCCGACCCAGGCCTTGTTGTGGCACGAGCCGCAGACCTCCTTCATCGACTGGCGGCGCACCTGCCACGGCACTTCGGCGCCGGGCAGACCCATCTTCTCGTCCTGCACCTCGGGCCTCACGGAGAGCACGGGCCGGTTGTTCCAGCTGATGCGCATACCGATGTCGTGGGTCACCGGCCGGTTCTTGGTGGCCGACATGTGGCAGGTGGCGCAGGTGGGCGCGCTGAAGTAGTCCTCACCCGGAATCCACTTGGGTGAGTCCAGGTTCGATGCTTCGAGGTTGGCGAAGAACGTGCTGCCGTGCTTGGACTCCTCGTAGATCTCCTTCTGCGGGTGGTCGGGGCCGAGGTGACACTTGCCGCAGCTGTCGGGGTGACGGGCCTGGGCGACGGCGAAGGTGTGGCGGACGTGGCACGCCGCGCAGGATCCTTTGCTGCCGTCGGGATTCAGGCGGCCGATGCCGGCGTTGGGCCAGGTGGCGGGATCGAGGGTCCCGTCGGGCAGCACCACCACCTTGGACCCATGGCACTGCCAGCAGCCGCTCACCGCGGCGGCGGAGTTGCCCTCGGGGAAGCCGGGGGTGTGGTAGGCCCGATTGCCCTCGACGACCTCGGCCAGGAAGTTGTCCAGGGAATCGATGATGTGCCCGCCCTTGGAGTGGCGCGAGCCGAGGAACTCCTCGACCTGCTTGCTGTGGCAGCGGGCACAATCCTTCGGACTCACGATGACCGAGATGGTGTTATCGAAGTGGTCGATCGCATCCGGATCACTCTCATCAGCGGCGTGGCACTCGTAGCAGCCGACGTTGCCGCGGTAGTGCTTGCTCTTGCCCCACATCTGGTAGATGCCAGGGTGCTCCTTCTTGTGGCACTTGCTGCACTCGCGCGACTCGGGGGAGAGCTCCCTCAATCCGATCGCCTGGGAAGCGGCGGAGTGGGGTGAGTGCGCGACTTCGGGATCGACCGTCTCGCCCGTCGGCATGGCGCCGAGCGCGATGGCCATCGTGCAAACGAGCGCTGAGGCGCCTAGCAGTGCGCTTCTGGCTCTCATGGGGTGTTACCTCTCGCAGTGGAAGCTTCGGGGATGGAGTGATCGCTCCGGTCGACGGTGAGGCGGCCGGAGAGTACGGGGATGGCGACGCGCACCAGGATCGTGTAGAGCAGCAGCCCGAAGGCCCAGATGCCGAAGCAGATGGCCACTTCGTTCAGGGTGGGCGCGTACTCGACGATCTCGCCCAGCGGAGAAGGCACGAAGGCGGGGATGATCAGCCCCATGCCCTTCTCGATCCAGATGCCGGAGATCAGGGCCAAGCAGGCCAGGTTCAGGAGCACCCTTCTGCGCAGCAAGGGACCGCTCAGGAGCACGATCAGGGCGAAGGCGTTCAACCCGATCGCGGTCCAGATCCAGGGCACCAGGGCATCGTGTCCGTGCAGACCGAAGAACAGGTAGCGCGCGGAAGCGACGTGGGCGGAGTCCGTGTAGAACTCGGTGAAGACCTCGCAAACCAACAGGAACATGCTGATCAGCAGGGCCACCGTGAGGATTCGACGCAGGGTGTCGATCGCGCGCCGCGGCACCTCGTAGCGGGTGCAAGCGTCGATCACCTGCAACGTCAGGATCAGGAACGCCGGACCGGCCGAGAAGGCCGCGGACAGGGCGCGCGGCGCGATGATGGCCGAGTTCCAGAAGGGACGCCCCCCCAGGCCGACGTACAGGAAGGCCGTGACGGTGAGGACGCAGATGGCCCACACGATCGTCACGAAGACGAAGGGTACGTAGAAGGCGCGGCTCGGCTGGCGTCCTCGATAGGCGCAGTAGATCAGGTACCCGCAAATGTGCATGTTGAGCAGCAGGTACCCGTTCAGGATCACGACGTCCCAGGCCAGCATCGAGCCGGGGAAGTTCAGCCGGAACAGAAGGTGCAGGAAGCGGTCCGGTCGGCCGAGGTCCACCGTGACGAAGAGCAGGCACATCACGATCGCCGCCACGGCCAATAGCTGGCCGAAGATGACCAGGTCCTTGAGCTCGTGGTCGCGATAGATGAAGACCGGAATGACCAACATCACCGCGGCCGTCGCTATCCCCTCCAGGAAGGTGAAGTTGGCGATGTACAGGCCCCAGGTGACGTGATCGGTCATGCCCGTGGTCACCAGGCCGCCGGCGAGCTGCCGGCACCAGGCGTTGAGGCCGATCAGCGCCACCACCGTCAGGCTCAGCATCCAGAGCTGGTAGCGACGGTCGCCGACGAAGCTGAGCCGGAAGCAGCGGTAGAGGAATCTCCCGTACTCCTTCACCGGTCACCCCCCTCGTCTTGCACCCCGGAGTCCGCCGACGGGTAGCGCTCGTCGAAGTAGTAGAAGAAACGCGGGAGGGTCCCCACGTCCTCCTTGAGCACGAAGATGCGCTGGGTGCGCAGGATCTGGGCCACCTCGCTCTCGGGGTCGAGCACGTTGCCGAACTTGCGCGCCCCGACGGGGCACACCTCGAGGCAGGCGGGCATGCGCCCCTCGCGCGTGCGGTGCAGGCAGTAGGTGCACTTCTCGACGACTCCCGTCGCCCGCGGCCGGTTGGAGAGCAGCGCCATCTCGGGGTTCAGGTCCTGGGCTTCGATCTCCGGCTTGGCGAAGTTGAAGCGCCGCGCCCAGTAGGGGCAGGCGACCTCGCAGTAGCGGCAGCCGATGCACCAGTCGTAGTCGACGACGGTGATGCCGTCGGGCTCGGTCCAGGTGGCCTCGACCGGGCACACCTTGGTGCAGGGCGCCTTGGCGCACTGGTGGCACTGCACCGGCATGTAGAAGTGCTCGGGGTCCGGCACCTGGGCGTGGTCGTAGTGGTGATCGCCCTGCTCCAGGTCGAGGGTGGCGCGCGGCATCTCGATCACGCGGATGTACTGGATCTCGGAGGAGCGACTCGCGTTGTTCTCGGCCACGCAGGCGTGCACGCAGCGCCGGCAGCCGATGCAGCGCGAGAGGTTCAGGGCGTAGACGAAGTCGACCCCGTCCAGGGGAGCCGGGTCGCTCACGCGGGCCTCGAAGCCCTGCCAGCGCTCGGCGATCTGCGCCTCTATGCGCCGGCAGAGAGCCGCGCGCTCCTCCGCGTCGAGCTCCAGGTAGTGCTGCCGCAGGAACTCCTCGATCGAGGGCACGTCCTCCGGATCGAGGTCCTTCAGGGGCTTCAGAGCCGCTCCCAAGGCGGTGAGGCCCGCGACCCAGGAGGCGCCGGCTCGCAGGAAGCCGCGCCGGGATTGGGTCTCTGCGCCCTCGTCCGCAGGCCGTCCCTCACCGTCGACGTTCAGGTGCTCGCTACTCACCGCGGGCCCCCTCTCCACCGTCGCCGCGTGGTTCCTGCTTCTCGGCGGTACGCCAGGCACGCAGGGGGTTGACCAGCGCAGGCTCGGCAGCGTGTTCGGAGGAGTGGCTGGGATCTCCCATCCTCGAGGTCCTCGGTCCCGGCAGGGGGGCCATCGGTTCGAAGGCCGGGGCGTGGGGGTCGTGGCACTCGGTACAGGCGAGGCGCTGGGGCTCACCGCGAGTCGCGTCCCAGTACCCGGAGGTGCGCCCGTGGGTGCCGCGCTGCCAGTCGCGGTAGGCGGGACCGTGGCATCCGGAGCAGAGGCGCAGGACCTCGTCGAATCCGATCTCCGTCCCACCGGGCAGGACGAGTCGGTTGCGATCCTCTTCGCAGTGGCAGTTCAGGCACGCGGCGTTCATGCCGTGGCCGCGGGGGATCTCCTCGTGCTGCAAGATCTGCCCGGGTGGGGAGGGCGCGAGATCGGTGAAGAGGGCGTGGCAGTCGCTGCAGCGCTGATCCACCCCCCCTATGCGCGTCACCGGTTCGCCGCGGGGGGCCGGGCGGACGGGGGCCAGGCTGAGAGCGCCGGGGGGGATCTCGACCGGCGGCTCGATCGGGGGCTGCGCCCCGGCGGGCCCGAAGAGGAACCACCCCGCTAGGAGCAAGAAGAGGGCGGGGATGGCAACTCTCACGTGGGGACCCTCACGGCAGGGAGAGGTTGGGTGCAGGGTTGGAGAGTGAGGGGGGGGGCGGTACGCGGACTGGACTCGCGATCGAGCTGGGCGACGCCACCGGTGGGCGCACCACTCCAACGCCCGCGAATGCAGGTAGCATCCCCACCTCTTCGCTGGGGGGCCATGGGCCATTGATCGGCCCCCAACTCCGCCCTACGGCCCACCTCGAATCCGGGGCGGTCTGGAGGTGGTTCGCCTGCGGAGTCGGGCTCCGTGGTCGAGGGCTTCTGGGAGCCGTCGGACCCGTCCCGGCCCCGCAGCCGCCTCCGCCCGAGCAGGGAGGCGGAGATGAGGGTGCCGCGGCCGTACTTGCGCCGCAGCTTGTCGAAGCTCGGCGCCGCCTTGGCCAGCCGCTCGTTCGACTCGAGCCACTTGCGCCGCTCGTCCCCCGGGGCGGCCCCGTTGAAGAGGGAGCCCTGCTGGGGCAGGCGCACGTCCTCCAGCTTGCTGACCTGCACCCCGAGCAGACGCAGGGGGGCGGGGTCGATCTTCTCCAGGAGCGCCTTGGCGGTGGTGTAGATCCGCGGCCCCAGGTTGGTGGGGAAGTCCAGGGTGGTGGTGCGGGTCACCGTGCGGAAGTCCGAGTAGCGCGCCTTGAGGGTGATCGTGCGGCCGCGCAGGCCCCGGTCGCGCAGGGTGAAGGCGACCTCTTCGCAGAAGGAGAGCAAGAGGGCGCGCAGCTCTTCGCGGTCGCTGATGTCCTCGGCGAAGGTGCGCTCCATGCCGTGGGACTTCTCCTCGCGACGCGGGGTGACGCGCCGGGGATCGATGCCGCTGGCCAGGTCGTGGATCCACAGGCCCGCGGCCCCGAAGCGCGAGCGCACCTCGTCGCGATCCAGATCGGCCAGGTCGGCCACGGTCTGGACGCCGAGCCGCTCAAGGCGCTTGGCGGTGCGCGGTCCCACGCCGAAGATCTTGCCCACCGGCAGGGGGTCGAGCACCGACCGCACC
Source organism: uncultured Planctomycetaceae bacterium (assembly GCA_964507325.1). GTDB lineage: Bacteria > Planctomycetota > UBA1135 > UBA1135 > CAZDQL01. The sequence goes on from CAZDQL010000108.1 coordinate 11,551, forward strand.
TCGTCCTGTTCGATCACCCGGAAACCGTCCGGCTTGTCGAGGTCGGAGGCGATCTTGGCCAGGAACTTGGTGGGCGCCACCCCCACCGAGGCCACGAGCCCGACCTCGCGCAGGATGTCCGCCTTGATGCGACGGCCGACCTCCACCGCGTCGCCGAAGAGGCGCTCGGTGCCCGAGACGTCGAGGAAGGCCTCATCCAGGGAGAGGGGCTCCACCAGGGGGGTGTAGCGCTGGAAGATGCCCATGATCTGCCGACTGGCGGCGGTGTAGCGCTCGAAGTCGGGGGGGAGCAGCACCAGGCTGGCGCACAGGCGCCGCGCCTGGGCGGTGGGCATGGCGGAGTGGACGCCGAACTCCCGCGCTTCGTAGCTGGCGGCCGAGATGACCCCGCGGCTGGAGGCGGGACCGCCCACGCAAACCGGCAGTCCCGCCAGGGCGGGATTGTCACGGATCTCGATGGACGCGTAGAAGGCGTCCATGTCGACGTGCAGGATCGACGGCGTGGGGGGCATGGGGCGGTCCGGGGGGAGGACCGGCGCAGGGATAGAGTGCCCCCGGACCTGGTGAACCGTCAACCGGGGCGGGAGACTGGGGGCGTGATGCGCATGCTGATGGCGATCGGGCTGCTCTGGATCGGGGGCTGCGGAGATCCCGACCTTGGGACGATGAGGGTCGAATCGCGCCGCGGGAGCCTCCTGGTGCGCTGGGACGAGGTGGAGGTCGTCGCTTGCGACCCCGCGCGTCCTCCCCGGGTGGGCGCCCTGGCGCCGACGACGGAGGTGCAGGCTGACGCGGGGGCACTGCCCGCCGCGATCCTCGCGCCACCGTGTGGCATCGCCTGGCAGCTCGCCCCCGCGAGCGGAGGGAGGAGGCTCGAGCTGGCCCTGGGGCTCGGGGCGGAGGCGTACGCCGCCGGGGCGCCGGCGACTCGGGTGAGCTTCAGGGTCAGCTTCGGCGACGCCCTGGTGGCGGAGGAGGTGTGCGCCGCGGGTGCCGAGGTCCCGCCGGGGCTGCGCGGCTGGAGGCGGATCGGTCTGGACGTGTCGTCGGGAGGGCGGCTGGTGCTCGAGGTCGACTACGCGGACTCCGCGCGGCCGCCGTTGGAGGCGGGGTTCGGACTGTTGCGGCTGGTGGAGCCGCGCCTCGTGGCGCGCAGCCGCGTCCGCGCCGCTGCGCCGAACCTGGTGCTGGTGGTGGTCGACACCCTGCGTTGGGACGGACTCGGCTGCTACGGCGGCGACGAAGCGGTCACTCCCGCGATCGACGAGCTGGCGCGCAGGGGAACCCTCTTCGAGACGGCGTACGCGCCGTCGTCGTGGACCTGGCCTTCGACCGCCTCGATCCTGACCGGTGCCAGCCCCGTGGCCCACGGTCTGCTCGACGCGCAGCACTGCTTCCTCGCCGACGACTACGTCACCCTGGCCGAGGCGCTGCAGCAGGAGGGGGTGACGACCGCGGCCTTCTCCACCAATCCGATCGTCGCGCCGGGCAAGAACTTCGACCAGGGCTTCGAGAGCTGGTCGCAGCACGGTTGGGTGCCGGTGCGCAAGGTGCTGCCGGAGGTGATGACGTGGCTCGCGACGCGCGGGGAGCAGCGCTTCTTCCTGTACTTGCACCTGGGCGATCCACACACCCCCTACCAACCGAGCGCGGCGGCCAAGGCGCGCTTCCGGGCGCAGGGGCGCAGTGTCCCGTCGGCGACGCTCCTCTCCTGGGTCGAGAGTCGCGTCGAGGGGGGGTCCTTCCCGCGCGGCAAGCTGCAGGCGGAGGTGGAGGAGATGCAGCGTCTCTACCGGGCGGAGGTGCTCGAGGTGGACTTGGCGCTGGAGCGCATCGCCCAGTTCCTGGCCGAGTCGGGTCTCGCCGACCGGACGGTGGTGGCGCTCACCTCGGACCACGGGGAGGAGTTCCTCGAACACGACCAGCTGGGTCACGGCAACCAGCTCCACGACGAATCCGTGCGCGTCCCCCTGCTGCTCGCCGGGCCCGGTGTGCCCGCGGGACGGAGGGTGCGGGCCCCGGTCGAGATCCAGGCGCTGGCGGCGACGCTCCTGGGCCTGGCGCGGGTCCCACTGCCCCAGGGGATGCCGGCCACCGATCTGCTCGACGGGGCGTGGGTCGAGGAAGCGGCTCAGGAGCCGTTCTTCTTCGTGGTGCGCAATGCGACCTGGCCGGAGAGGACGGAGCGCCGGGTGCTACCGGCGGACGACCTCTTCGCGGTGCAGCGGGGCTCGCTGCGCCTGCACTGGAGCCCGGAGGCGGGGGGGCGGCCGCGGGCGGCGCTCTTCGATCTGGAGGCGGATCCGGAGGCGAGGGTCGACCTGGCGGAGTCGCGGGTGGAGGAGGTGCGGGAGTTGGAGCGGTTGCTGGAGCGCTGGAGGGAGTCGGAGCTGGAGCGACGCCCGCGCTTGATCCCGGGGGGGGATGCGGCGGCGCGGGAGCTGGAGCAGATGGGGTACGGGGGGGGTGGGGACTAGGGGATTGGGGGGCTTCCTCGCGGCGCGGGCGGGGGGGGGGGGGCCGGGGGGCGGGGGGGGGGGGGGCGGGGGGGGGGGGGGGGGGGGGGGGGGGGGGGG
>CAZDQL010000108.1:14136-21276 GCA_964507325.1 uncultured Planctomycetaceae bacterium
CCCCACCATCCCGTATCCTCTCCCCCCCCATGCACTTCGAGGACGTCCGCATCGCCGCCTTCGGATCCGCCCTGCCCGAGGAGAAGGTCTCCTCCGACGCCCTCGAGGAACGACTCGCTCCCCTCTACCAGCGCCTCAACCTGCACGTCGGGCGACTCGAGTTGATGAGCGGCATCCGTGAGCGTCGCTTCTGGCCCCCCGGCACGCGGCCGAGCGCGGTCGCTGCGGCGGCGGGAGAAGACGCCCTGCGTCGCTCCGGAGTCGATCGCAGCCGGATCGGGGCCCTGATCCACGCCTCGGTCTGCCGCGACTTCCTGGAGCCCGCCACCGCCTCGGTGGTCCACGCGCAACTGGGTCTCCCGGGCACCTGCCACGCCTTCGACCTCTCCAACGCCTGCCTAGGCTTCGCCAACGGGATGATGCTCGTGGGCAGCTTGCTCGAGCGGGGGGAGATCGAGGCGGGGCTCGTCGTCGCCGGGGAAGACGGTCGCCCGCTGGTCGAGGAGACGCTGCGCGCACTGACCGACGACCCGAGCGTCGGGCGCGACGAGCTGAAGCGCGCCTACGCCTCCCTCACCATCGGTGCGGGGGCCGCGGCCTGCGTCCTGACGCGCGGTGAAGGCACCGGGGGACAGCGCCTGCTGGGCGGAACCGTCCGGGCGGCGACGCACCACCACGAGCTCTGCGCCGGCGATCAGCGCCCGGGGAACGCGGGCCCTCTGATGGAGACCGACTCGGAGGCGCTCCTGCACGCCGGGAACGACCTGGCGCGGGAGACCTTCGCCGCCTTCCTGGACGAATTCGGCTGGTCGCGCCCCGACCTGGACCGCATCGTCACCCACCAGGTCGGCACCGCCCACAAACGCCTGCTCTTCGAGACCCTCGAGCTCGACCACGGACGGGACTTCACCACCGTCGAATTCCTCGGCAACATCGGCTCGGTCAGCCTCCCGATCACCTTCGCCCTGGCCCTGGAGGAGGGCTTCATCGCCCCGGGGCACCGGGTCGCCATGCAGGGGATCGGCAGCGGGCTGCACTGCCTGATGCTGGCCGTGAAGTGGTAGACGAACCCGGCCGGGGGGCCGATTTTCGAGAACCAGCCCTGGACGGGGGCAGACGTCGAGGGCAAGGTACCCGGCCTCGCGTCTTCACGGATTTCACGGAATTCTGAAATCCGCGAGACCACGCGCCGAACCACCCCCCCCATGCCCCCCGAGACGCGAACCCAGGCGATCGCCGAATTCTCCGGCCTCGACGAGCGGCTGCGAGAAGAGCTGCCCACCTTCGAGGTCTTCTTCAAGACCTTCGGCTTCAAGCGCATCCAGGGTCGGGTCTGGGGTCTCCTGGTCCTCTCCGGCCAGCCCCTCTCCAGCAAGGAGATCTGCGCCGAGCTGCAGATCTCCCAAGGGGCCACCAGCACCGCGCTCAACGAGCTGTCGGAGTGGGGCGCGGTCTCCTCCGAGTTCGACAGCTCGCGTCGCTGCAATCTGCACCGCGCCGTCGGCAACACCCTGAGCATCGCCGCCACGGTGCTGCGACGCCGGGAGCAGTTGGTCTTCGCCCAGTTCCGCACCGGGGCCACGCGCACCCTCAACTACGTGCGCAAGCGCTACGGTCCGCGCGACCCGCGCGTCCTGACCCTGCGCTCGATCATCTCCTCCTGCGAGATCGCCGAAGCCCTGATGCAGCTCGTCTTCAACGCGGTGGGCTCCGCCCTGGGGGATCCCCAGAGCCTGCTCTCGCGGGCGGTGAGCCGCGCCCTGCGCGCCGGCCTGGCGGTCCCCACCAGACTGCTGGCCATCGGCCGCGAACCGGAGCTCGACGACCCGGAATTCGAAGACCCCGAGCTCGAAGACCCCGAGGACGAGGAGGAGACGAACGGTGCCTGACCTGCCCCGCGTCGTCATCACGGGAGTCGGGCTCGCCAGTCCCAACGGGAACGACCTGGCCGAGTACCGCGCGAACCTCCTGGCGGGGGTCTCCGGAGTGGAGCCCTGGACGATCCGCCACTTCGGGGAGACGGTGGCGGGCATCTGCCACTTCGACGCCACGCGCTACCAGAATCGCAAGGCGCTGCGCCGGGGCACCCGGGCGGGGTCGCTCGCGATCTGGTGCGCCAACGAGGCGTTGCGCGACGCCGGGATCGACGTCGCCGAACGGGACCGCTCCCGGGTCGGCGTCTACGTCGGCACCACCGAGCACGGCAACGTCGAGACGGAGTCCCAGATCCACGAGGTCAGCCAGTACGACTTCGACCTCTCCTTCTGGTCCCACCACCACAACCCGCGCACGGTGGCCAACAACCCCGCGGGAGAGGTGACCCTCAACCTGGGTCTGACCGGCCCCCACTACTGCGTCGGCGGCGCCTGCGCCGGCGGCAACCTGGGGCTGATCCAGGGGATGCAGATGCTGCAGCTGGGCGAGGTGGACCTGGCGCTGGGGGGTGGGGTCTCCGAGAGCGTCCACACCTTCGGCATCTTCGCCAGCTTCAAGGCCGAGGGCGCCCTGGGCGAGCACGCCGACCCCACGCGGGTCTCGCGCCCCTTCGATCGCGACCGCAACGGCATCGTGGTCAGCGAAGGGGGCTGTCTCTTCGCCCTGGAGCGCCTGGAGGACGCTCGCAGTCGCGGCGCCCGCATCTACGGCGAGGTCGTCGGACACGCGGTCAACTCCGACGCCGCCGACTTCGTCCTGCCCCTGCCGGAGCGCCAGGTGGAGTGCATGCGGCTGGCGCTCGAGCGCGCGAGGATGGGCCCGAGCGAGGTGGACGTGGTCAACACCCACGCCACCTCGACGCCCCAGGGGGACACCCAGGAGTGCGGCGCCCTGCGCCAAGTCTTCAGCGACTCGACGCGCACCCGCGTCAACAACACCAAGAGCTACATCGGCCACACCATGGGCGCGGCCGGCGCCCTCGAGCTGGCCGGGAACCTGCCCTCCTTCGAAGACGGGCTGGTGCACCCCACCATCAACGTGGACTCCCTCGACCCCGAGTGCGACGTGCGCGGCCTGGTGCTCAACGAGCCCGAGCGCGTCGGGGAGGTCGAGAATCTCCTCAACCTCTCCTTCGGAATGCTCGGCATCAACTCCGCCGTCGTCGTGCGGCGGATCGGCCAACCGTGACAGCCCCTCTTCCATCCCATGACCCACGAAGAAATCGTCCTGGCCGTCAAGGACATCATCGCCACCATCGCGCCGGATGAGGAGCTGGACGGCCTCACCCTCACCGAGCCGCTCAGGGAGCAGATCGAGCTGGACTCGATGGACTTCCTCGACATCGTCATGGAGTTGCGCAAGCGCTACGGGGTCAACGTCCCGGAGGAGGACTACCCGGAGCTCGCCACCCTCGAGGGCTGCGCCAACTACCTGGCCCCCAAGCTCGAGGGCCGCGAGCTGAAGCTCGGGGTCTGACCCCCCCTCCGGCGTGGGCGCTTCCGGGCCCTTCGACACCCTCGTCATCGGTGCGGGTCTGTCCGGATTGGCGGCGGGGATCCGGCTGGCCACGATGGGCCAGCGCGTGGTGGTCCTCGAACGCCACGCGCTACCAGGGGGACTCAACTCCTTCTACAAGCTGGGGGGGCATCGCTTCGACACGGGGCTGCACGCCCTGACCAACTACGCTCCGCGCGCTGCTCGTGGCCTGCCCCTGACCCGCATCCTGCGCAAGCTGCGCATCCCCTGGGAGGCCCTGCGGCTGGAAGAACAGCGCGGCTCGCGCATCGTCTTCCCCGACCACGAGCTCTCCTTCGCGAACGACTTCGAGCTCCTGCGGGAGGAGGTGCACCAGGGCTTCCCCTCCGAACGGGAGGGCTTCGACCGCCTGGCGGCCCTCGTGGCCGAGACCCGTCACGACGACCCCCAGCCGCCCGTGGGGGCGCGCCAGGTCCTGGCGCAGCACCTGCGTGATCCGCTCCTGGTGGACATGCTGCTGCATCCGCTCCTCTGGTACGGCTCCCCCACCCCGCGGGACATGGACTGGTCCACCTGCGTCGTGCTCTGGAAGAGCATCTACGAGGAGGGGCTGTCGCGACCCGCCGGGGGGATCCGCTCGCTGCTCGACCTGCTCCGCGCCCGCCTCACCGAAGAGGGGGGCGAGCTACGCATGCGCACCGGAGTGGAGCGCATCGTGCACGACGAGGAGGGCGTGCGCGGAGTGGTGCTGGAGGACGGTAGCCAGCTCGAGGCGCGGCGCATCCTCTCCTCGGCGGGGTGGGTCGAGACGATGGCCCTCTGCGGGGGAGAGCTGGCGCGCGCCCACGGTCCGGCAGAGGCGGGGCGCATGGCCTTCGTCGAGACGATCTCGGTCCTCGACACGCCGCCGGAGGCCTTGGGCTGGGGGACCACCATCGCCTTCTTCAACCTGGCCCCCACCACCGTCTACGAGGAGCCCGCCGAGGCCTTCGACGCGCGTAGCGGCGTGCTCTGCTGCCCAACCAACTACCCCGGGGAGAGCGCCGACGACGAACCCCACTGGCGCGTGACCCTCCTGGCGCGCTCGGAGGCGTGGCTGAGCTCGGACCCTGAGCCCTACCAAGCGCTGAAGGAGAGCGCCTGGAACGCCGCCCTGGAGGCGACGGCGACCTTCGCCGCACACGTCCGCCAGCACACGGTCTTCCGGGACGTCTTCACCCCGCGCACGGTGGTGCGCTTCACCGGCAAGCTGAACGGCGCGGTCTACGGCGCCCCCGTCAAGCGCCGCGGGGGCGAGACCCCGCTCCCCGGCCTGGCGCTGATCGGCACCGACCAGGGCAACTACGGCATCGTCGGCGCCCTGCACTCGGGAATCCTGATGGCCGGCGTACACACCCTCCAGCCCCATCCCTGACGCGAGCGCCACGATGGACGACCAGAGAGGCTACTGCCCCGGCAGTCGGGGGGCTGGGCGCGGGGGGCCGGGACCCTCCGCCGGCGACCCGCTGCGCCGCGCGGCGAGCCGCTACGACGTGATCGTCGTCGGCAGTGGCCTGGGGGGGCTGACGGCAGCCAACGTCCTGGCGCGGGCGGGGCACCGGGTGGCGGTCCTCGAGCAGCACTTCAACCACGGGGGCTTGGCGACCTGGTTCAAGCGTCGCGGCGGACACCTCTTCGACGTCTCGTTGCACGGGTTTCCCTTCGGGATGAAGAAGACCTGCCGCAAGTACTGGGGAGCGGAGCTGGCGGAGCGGGTCGTGCCCCTCGACGGCATCCGCTTCGACAACCCCCAGTTCCGCCTGGAGACAGACTTCACGCGCACCGACTTCACCGAGAAGCTGGTGACCGACTTCGGGTGCGAGCGGGCGCGGGTGGAGGGCTTCTACCGCACCCTCGAGGGGATGAACTACTACGACGACGACGGGCGCACGACCGGTGAGCTCTTCGAGGAGTTCTTCCCCGGGCGCAACGACGTCCACCGCCTGCTGCTGGAGCCGATCAGCTACGCCAATGGCTCCTCCCTCGACGACCCGGCGATCAGCTACGGGATCGTCTTCTCGAACTTCATGTCGAAGGGTGTGTTCACCTTCCGGGGCGGCACCGACGCCCTGATCGGAGCGATGAAGCGCATCCTGCGGCAGGGTGGAGTCGACCTCTTCCACCGCGCGCCGGTGGAGGAGATCCTGGTCGAGGGGGGACGGGTGAGGGGAGTGCGCGCCGCGGGCCGGGAGATCGGGGCGGAGGTGGTGGTCTCGAACGCCAACCTGAAGACGACGATCCTCGACCTGGTGGGCGCGGAGCACTTCGACCAGGAGTGGGTGCGGGGGCTCGAGGAGGTGCGGCTGAACTCGTCCTCGTGCCAGGTGTACATGGGGTTGCGCCGCGGCGTGGAGCTGCCCTGGGTGGCGGACCTGTTGTTCACCTCCACCCGCGAGGAGTTCGACTCGCAGGCGCTCTGCGACCTGCACGGCGAGAGCGCCACCTTCTCCTTCTACTACCCCAAGCTGCGTCCCGGCTCCCTGCGCTCGGCCGTGGTGGCCTCGATGAACGCGCGCTACGAGGACTGGAGCGGGATGGACGAGGGGCAGTACGCCGACCACAAGGCGCGCCTGGAGCGGGAGGCGGTCGAGCGCCTGGAGCGCTGGGTGCCCGACATCCGCGCGCGCTTGGACCACGTCGAAGGCGCCACCCCGCGCACCTTCGCCCACTACACCGGCCATCCCGCCGGCACCTCCTTCGGCACCAAGTTCGAGGGGCTGCCGTACTCGATGCAGCTCCCCGATCAGATCGAGGGGCTCTACCACACCGGGTCGGTGGGGATCATCATGTCCGGCTGGCTGGGCGCGGCGAACTACGGCGCGATCACGGCCAACCGCGTGGACGCCCGCCTGGCCGAACTGGCCCGCATACAACCATGACCACCAGCGAACAGCCCTTCCAGGACCAGCACGTCGTCGTCACCGGCGGCACGCGCGGCATCGGTCGCGCCGTCGCGGAGGCCTTCCTGGCCCGCGGCGCCACGGTCCACGCCACCTACCGCGGCGACGACGCCGCGGCGTCCGCGCTGCGCGAGTCGGTCGGTGCAGCCGCCGATCGCCTGCACACTTCCAGGGTGGACGTCTGCGACGTCAAGGCGGTGCAGGCCTTCTGGGAGGAGCTGGCGGAGACCCCGGTCTCGGTCCTGGTCAACAACGCCGGCATCCGACGCGACGGGGTGCTGGCGATGATGTCGGAAGAGGACTGGCAGGCCGTGCTCGAGACCAACCTGGGCGGCGGCTACCGCATGGCCAAGGAGGCGGTCAAGAACATGATGCGCCGGCGCTACGGGCGCATCCTCTTCGTCACCTCGCCCGCCGGTCGGGTGGGCTTCGAGGGACAGGGGAACTACGCCGCTTCGAAGGCGGGGCAGGTGGGCCTGGCGCGGTCGCTCTGCAAGGAGGTGGCCAAGCGCGGGATCACGGTCAACTGCGTCTCGCCGGGCTTCATCGACACGGATCTGATCGCGGACCTGCCCGAGGAGCTGGCCAAGAGCTACGCGCGCTCGGTGCCGATGCGCCGCTTCGGCACGCCGGAGGAGGTCGCCGCGGCGGTGCTCTTCCTCGCTTCGCCGGAAGCGGGCTACGTGACGGGGTCGGTCCTGGAGGTGAGCGGTGGGCTGTAGTGGTGTGATTCATCCTGTTGGGGCATTCTGATCGGCCCCTGCGCGCCCGCTGCGGCGTTGCCGCTCCT
>CAZDQL010000109.1:0-21116 GCA_964507325.1 uncultured Planctomycetaceae bacterium
GGTGCTCGGGGGGGGGCCTGGGCCGGGGCGGGGGGCAAGTCCCTACAACCCCCCTTCGGGCGCGGGGCATTCGGGCCGAACAGACGGGTAGACTCCCCGCCCCATCCACCCCTCCGATCCACCAGGACCCCCCCCCATGGGCATATTCAAGGCGTACGACATCCGCGGCGTCGTCCCCGACGAGCTCGATCCCGAACTGGCGCGGAAGATCGGCCATGCCTTCACTCGCTTGCTCGAGGCCAAGCGGCTCCTGGTGGGGCGCGACGTGCGCACCCACTCACCCGAGATCGCTGCGGCGGTGGTGGAGGGGATGCGCGACGCGGGGGCGGACGTGGTCGACATCGGCCTGGCGTCCACGCCGATGACCTACTTCGCCATCGGATCCCAGGACGTCGACGGCGGGCTGTGCGTGACCGCGAGCCACAACCCCGGGAAGTACAACGGGATGAAGCTCTGCAGCCGGGGAGCGCGTCCCATCTCGCGCGCCAACGGCATCGCCGACATCGAGAAGATGTGCGCCGAGGAGTACCCGGGGGCGGTCAACGGACGCGGGGGGTACGAGTCGATCGACCTGCTGGCCGCCTACGCCGACCACGTGGCGGGTTTCGCGCGGGCGGGGGGGCCGATCACGATCGCCATCGACGCGGCCAACGGGATGTGCGGGCACACCCTGCCGTCGATCCTGCCGCGACTCGAGGGAGTGCAGGCCCACACCCTCTTCATGGAGCCGGACGGCACCTTCCCCAACCACGAGGCCAATCCCCTCAAGGAGGAGAACCTCGACCCGGTACGCGAGCTGGTGCTGGAGACCGCGGCGAACCTGGGGGTGGGCTTCGATGGCGACGCCGACCGCTGCTGCTTCGTGGACGAGAGGGGGCGCACGGTGCCGGCGGACCTGATGACCGCCCTGCTGGCGCGCGAGTTCCTGCGCGGCGAGCCGGGGAAGGCGGTGGTCTACGACCTGCGCTCCTCGTGGGTCGTCAAGGAGGTGATCGCCGAGGCGGGGGGGGAGCCGCTGCGCGACCGGGTGGGGCACTCCTTCATCAAGGCCACCATGCGCGAGCACGGTGCGATCTTCGGCGGCGAGCTCTCCGGGCACTTCTACTTCCGCGACAACCACGTCTGCGACTCGGGCGCGATCGCCATGGTCTCCGCCCTGAACCTCCTGGCGCGGGCGGGGCGGCCCCTCTCGGAGCTCTGCGAGGACCTGCGGCGCTACCACGCCACCGGCGAGATCAATTTCCGCGTGGAGGACAAGGCGGCCGCCATCGCGGCCCTCAAGGAGCGCTATCGGGACGGCCGCCAGGACGAGCTGGACGGGATCACCGTCGAGTACGGGGACCTGGATCAGCCCTCCTGGTGGTGGTTCAACGTGCGCATGTCGAACACCGAGCCGCTCCTGCGCCTCAACCTGGAGGCCTCGGAACCGGGGCTCAGGGACACCAAGCGGGACGAGCTGGTGGCGATCTTGGGAGAGCCGGAGGCCTGAGAGAACCCGCGGCGGCCCCGGATGTACCCTTGGGGCCGGCGCGACATCCGGTCGATACGAGAATCGTGCTTTCGTCCCCGCTTCACAGCACCCCCCTCTGGGTCGCCCTGGCGTTCCTGCCCGCGCCGGCCGGCCCACCCGGGGAGTGCGCCCCTCCCCACCTCGCCGCGCCGGCGGAAGGTCAGGAGAGCTGGAGCGCCACCCTGGAGCGGGACGGGCGACTGGGCTTCCCGCCGAAGAGCGCGACCGCCGCCCTCCTGGCGCTCGAGAATCCGCTGCTCGGTCCCGACGAGCGGGGAGCCGCCCTGGTGGCCCTCGGCGCCGCGGGCGCCACCGCCCGACGGCGGACCCTGGAGTCGTGGGCCAGTGAGGGACAGGGCTACGACCGGGTGGGTGCGATCCTGGGCCTGGGCGAGCTGGGGAGCGAGCTGGGGGACTCCGATCTGCTGCTGGTCGAGCTGATGGCGGTCGACGATCCCCTGGTGGCCGAGGCCGCCCTGCTCGCCCTCCTGCGCACGGGACTGCCGGGGTGGCGCGAGCTGGCCGAGGGGATCGCCGCCGACGAGAGCCACCGCCTGGCCACGGTCGCGGCCAAGCTGGTCGACTTCGTCACCGATCCCGCCTCCGCCCAGCCCACGGCCGCGATCGTGATCCTGTTCGACATGCGCTGGACCGCCGCCAAGCGCTACGGCACCGTCGACGGGCGCGCGTGGAACGTGACCCTGCTCGAGCTGCTGGCGGACGACTCCCGCTTCCTCGACCAGGTCGTGCTCCCCTCCGCCGCCGAGATCGATCGCGCCGGGGTGAAGGACCACCTCCTGCAGCTGCTCATCGAGCCGGGGGGCATCTGGCACGTGCGGGCCGCGGTGCGGGCGATGCCGCGGGAGGTCGATCGCATGCTGGACGCCAAGGTGTGGATACCCACCGAGGAGGCCCAGTGGGAGGCGATGCTCGACGAGGCGTTGAAGAGCGGGGTCACCCCCCTGACGCCGACCCTGCTCCAGCGGGCGGTGCGCTTCCGCCGCCTGTCGCCAACCGCCGCGGCCCTCTCCGCGAAGGGGGACACCCGCCTGGAGGACCTGGTCGTCGCCGCCCTGGGCGCGGAGCAGCCCGAGCTGCGCTGGCGCGCCGCCCACGGCATCGGTGCGGCCGGCCTGGCCCACCTGCTGCCCCGCTTGGTGTCCCTCGAGGACGACCCCGACCCCCTGGTCGCCTCCACGGCCCGGGTCGCGCGCCTGCTCCTGGGGGATCAGGCGCCGCACAAGTACCTGAAGGACCTCTTCAGCTCTCGCGACGGGGAGGCGCGCCGCGAGGAGCGCATCGCGGCCCGCGAAGCCCTGGCGCGGGCGGGCCGCTCGGGGAACCTGAGCGCCTTCATCCAAGACCTGTCGGAGCACTCCCGAGGACTCGACCGCGCGGACCTGCTCGCCATCCTCGCCCTGCGCGGACGCAAGATCGACGGGGGCGAGCTGCGCGACGCCTACCCCCTGGCGCAGCCCGGCTCCCCGACCGCCCTGCGTCTGCTCGACGGGTTGGGGCGCATGCCCGCTCCGGCGGACCTGGCCTTCCTGGTGGAGCTCTTCCCGCGCGACGGCGACCGGGCGACCAACGTCGTCCTGGCGCGGAGCCTGATCCGCAACGGGCACCGTAAGGTGGAGCCGATCCTGCAGGCCGCCGTCTGGAGCGAGCCCTGGAACCGCAGCGTCCTGGCGGCGGCGGTGGCACGGGAGAGCTCCGGCCTGCGCATCCTCCTGCACTGGATCATCAAGCCGCCCCCCGAGGCGACCTCCGAGGACATCCGGCGCCTGGGCTTCGCCATCGGCGAGTGGGGTGGCCTCGAGGCGGTCGACGAGCTGCGGAGCATCCTGGGTGGCGTCGCGGGCGCCGACCGCCCCGCCCTCCAGGGCGCCCTGCTGGGCGCCCTCTCCGCCAGGACGCACTGATCCGATGGCCTGGACCCAAAGCGACGTGGTGACCCTCACCAAGACCCTCCCCCTTGCGCAGCGGGTACCCTGAGGAGCTCTCCCCACGTGTTCTCGATCCTGCGATCCCTCCTGGCCCACCGAAGGCTGCTGAAGGACTTCGTCGTCCGGGATCTCAAGGCGCGCTACGTCGGGTCGACGATGGGCTTCTTCTGGTCCGTGGTCTTCCCGATCATCAACCTGTTCGTCTACATGTTCGTCTTCCGCGTCGTGCTCAAGGCGCGCTGGTCGGACACGCAGGGGGCGCTCGAGGTGGCGATCGTAATGCTGGCCGGGATCGTGGTCTGGACCGCCTTCGCCGAGACGATCTCGCGCTCGACGAACACCCTGGTGGACAACTCCAGTCTGATCCAGAAGGTGGTCTTTCCGGCCGAGATCCTGCCCTGCTACCTGACGCTGTCCAGCCTGGTGAACATGTGCATCGGGCTGCCGGTGGTGCTCTTGGCCGTCTTCTGGTTCGGGCACGTCTCGGGACCCGAGGTGCACCTCACCCTGCCGCACGAGGCGTACACGGTGATGCGGGACGGCGAGGAGGTGACCGAGGAGCGCGCCGTGGAGGCGGCCCTGGGCGAGGCCCACGAGCCCTACTCGGTCAGGGTGCACCTCACCCGTGGCTGGCACGAGCCGGTGCGCATCCCCTTCACCCTCTCGGGGACGGCGGTGGAGGGGGAGGACTACCTGCTCGACACCCGGGAGCTGGTGATCGAGCCGGGGACCCTGCACTGGAACCTCAACCTGGTGCCGCTCCGGGATCGACTGCCGGAGGAGCGCGAGACGATCGTGGTCGAGCTGGGCGAGCCGGACTGCGGGAAGCTGATCGAGCCGGGCTCCCTGGGGGCTTGGGAGGCCACGCGCTTGGAGGTGACCCTGGTGGACGCAGCGGCGGGAGATCCGCCCGCGGAGCCTCCGCCGGTACCCCCCACCAGCCTGCACGGGAAGCGGGACCCCACCTATCACCCGCTGCACCTGGGGCCGACGATCCTCGCCTTGCCACTGCTCTTCCTGCTGCAGGTCGCCTTCACCGTCGGCTTGGGCTACTTCTTGGCGGCCTTCAATCTCTTCCTGCGCGACACCTTCCACCTGGTGGGGGTGGCGGTCACCGTCTGGATGTTCAGTACGCCGATCTTCTACCCCGGCCACCTGGTCGCCAAGGCGGGGTACGGCTTCATGTTGGTGATCAACCCCATGCACTGGTTGATCGACTCCTACCGCCGGGCGATGCTGCACGGTCTGTGGCCCGAACCGGAGGTGCTGGTCCAGCTGGCCCTGGCGGCGCTCTTCGTGCTGCTGCTCGGCGGCGGCTTCTTCCGCGCCCACAAGGCCAAATTCCCCGATCTGCTCTGACGTCGATGCCCTCCAACACCCCCGATTCCGGCGCCGACCCCACGCGGGCGATCCACGCCAAGGAGCTGGGCAAGTGCTATCGCATCTACGCCAAGCCGATCCACCGCGTGTGGGACCTCGTCTTCCCCAAGCGCGGGCGCTACAGCGCGTTCTGGGCGGTGCGCAACGTCTACCTCGACATCCCCCACGGCTCCACCGTGGGGATCATCGGTGAGAACGGGGCGGGCAAGAGCACCCTGCTCAAGCTTCTGACCGGGATCAGCGCCCCCTCCACGGGGACGGTGCAGGTCAACGGCCGCGTGGCCTCCCTCCTGGAGCTGGGGGCCGGCTTCCACCCCGAGTTCAGCGGGCGCGAGAACATCTACCTCAACTGCTCGATCCTGGGCATGACCGACGAGGAGATCGCCGAGCGCTACGACTCCATCGTCGCCTTCAGCGAGCTGGGGGACTTCATCGAGCGTCCGGTGAAGACCTACAGCTCGGGGATGTACGTGCGGCTCGGCTTCTCGGTGGCCGCCAGCGTCAACCCCGACATCCTGATCATCGACGAAGCCCTCGCGGTGGGGGACGAGCACTTCAAGGGCAAGTGCACCAACCGCCTGAACGAGTTCCGCGAGCAGGGCAAGACGACCGTCTTCGTCTCCCACGACATGGGTGCCATCAAGTCGATGTGCCAGTGGGTGGTCCTGATGGACCAGGGCGTGGTGCTGGAGCAGGGCAGCGCGGAGAAGGTCGCCGACGAGTACCTCAAGCGCGCCCACGCGCGCGGCAACCAGCGGCTCTCGACCCTGAACCGCGGCTCCAGCGAGTACCCCCGCTGGGGGACGGGCGAGATCGAGACCCTCGACATCGACCTCTTCGGGGCGGACTCCGAGCCAACCCACGTCTTCCGGCCGGGAGAGCCCTTCAGCGTGCGCATCCGCTGGGTGGCGCGCGAGCAGTGCCAGCACCCGGTCTTCGGCATCGGTCTGTACCGCTCCGACGGGACCTACATCAATGGCTCCAACCACCAGTGGCGCCACGAGCCGATCGACCTGGGTCTGGTGGAGAAGGGGCAGGAGGGGGAGGTGGAGATGGCCTTCGAGGGCCTGCCGCTGCTGCAGGGGCAGTACTATCTGACGACCTTCCTCTACGATCACTCCAAGGCCGGCCCCACCGCCATCGACCACCGCGAGCACGCCGCGACCTTCGAGGTGATCGACTCCGAGCAGATGCAGCACGGCATGCTGCTCCTGCCCACGCGCTGGACCGTGCGGCGCCGCGGCGGGGACGGCGTCGAGACGAGCGAGGTGTCGCAGCAGTGAGTTTGGACGTCGCCAGCCTCCCCTTCGACCAGTTCCAGCGCTATCGGCTGGCCGCCGACCTCCTGGAGGAGGTGCGCGACCGGCAGACGCTCCAGATCCTCGATGTGGGGGGGCGCACCGCGCTCCTGCGGGCCTTCCTGCCCTTCGACGACGTGGCCCTGGTGGACGTGGAGCCGAGCGAGGAGCGCCCGCTCGTGCTCGGGGACGGCGCGGCCCTGCCCTTCCGCGAAAACGCCTTCGACGCGGTCTGCGCCTTCGACACCCTGGAGCACGTGCCCCCCGCCGCGCGCGCTGACTTCGTGCGCGAGTGCGCCCGCGTGGCGCGGCGCTGGGTGGTCCTGGCGGGGCCCTACGCCTCGCCGCGGGTTGACGAGGCGGAGGAGCTCCTGGTCGAGTTCCTGCGCGAGAAGCTGGGGGTCGAGCACCGCTACCTGAGCGAGCACCGCGCCCACGGGCTCCCCGAGCGCGTGGCGGTGGTGGCCGGG
Source organism: uncultured Planctomycetaceae bacterium (assembly GCA_964507325.1). Taxonomy (GTDB): domain Bacteria; phylum Planctomycetota; class UBA1135; order UBA1135; genus CAZDQL01. The sequence continues at coordinate 6,605 of CAZDQL010000109.1, forward strand.
CTGGAGTCCCTGGGGGCGCGCGTGGCGAGCTACGGCCAAGGCAACCTGGAGCGCTGGTTGGCCCTGATGTGCATGGAGATGTACATGGACCACGACCCGCTCCTGCGCCCGATCGCCGCGCGCTTCTTCCGCTTCTACAACGAGGCGCTGCACGCCTCCGACCATGCGCCGCCCGTATACCGCCACGCCGTCGTGGCGGCCTTCGACGGAGCCGAGCTCCCCGCCGGCCGCGTCCTCGAAACGCCGACGGTCGCGCCTCGCGGGGCCTTCACGACCGTCTCCTCCCTGGCCCGGGAGCTCTTCGCCTTCGACGGTCGGCGGGACGTCTGGCAGCCGGAGCAGGAGCGCCTGGAGAAGATCATCGGCGACCTGGAAAGGGATCTGGAGGGGCACCGTCGGCGGCTGGAGGAGGAGCGCGCCGACCTCGCCGCCCACGAGCAGACCCTGACCGAGCTGCGCTCGACCTACGAGACGACCCTCGAGGAGCACGAGCAGGAGCGGGGGCTCCTCAAGAGCGACCTGATCGAGCACGCCAAGGCCCTGGCGGAGGCGCGCCAGGCCCACAGCGACGCGCTGGCGGAGACGCTCGCCACCCGGGAGGAGCTGGACCGGGAGCGCGGCGCCCTGAACGCCCGCGAGCTCGAGCTGGCCGAGCACCGTCGCGTGCAGGCGGACCTGGAGGCCCACCTGGCGCGGACCGAGGAGGGCGCCCAGGCGATCCAAGCCGATCTGGTCGCCTCCCAGGGGAAGCTCGCAGCCGAGGTGGCGCGCGCCGGCGAGCTGGAGGCAGAGATCGCCGCCCTGCGAGCGGCCCTGCGCGATCGTTGGGGGAACCTCAAACGGGCCTTCGGGAAGAAGGCGCAGTTCTAGTGGACGCGCCCCCCCCGCCCCACACCTTCCGCCCCTTCGTCACCCCGATCGAGCCCGCGCCCAGCGTGCCCGAGCTGCTCTCGGCGTGGCGCTCGCAGCGGGGTTTGGTGGCCTTCGACAGCACCGCCGACCTGCGCGAGGGGGGCAGCTGGTCCCTGGTGGCGATCGAGCCGCTGGAGGGGTTGCCCACTCCGGCCGATCACGCCGCGGTGCGCCGGCTCGCGCGCAGCCTGCGTCCCGCCTTGGGCGCCGAGCCGCCGGGTCCCTTCGCGGGCGGGTTCCTGGGAGCCCTGGCCTACGACTTGGGGGTGGAGGGGGAGGCGCTCGAGCTGCCAGCGGACCCCTGGGGTCTGCCGCCGATCGTCGGCGGGCTCTACACCGACTTCGCCCTCCTGGACCACCGCCGCGACCGCGCCTGGCTCGTCCTGGGGGAGGAGCTTCCCGACGGCCGCGCGCCCGCGCCTCGACGGCGCGACGAGCTCCTGGCGCAGCTCGCCGTAGCGCCTTCGGCGGGTGGGGCCCGTGGCGTGGGGACGCTCCAGCGCCACGTCGAGAGCGAGCGCCACGTCGCTCGCATCGAGCGCGCCCGGGAGCTGATTGCCGCCGGCGAGATCTACCAGGCCAACCTGGCGCACCGCTTCACGCGCCGGACCCGGGGGCACCCCGTCGACCTCTACCTGCGACTGCGCCGGGCGAACCCCGGCGCCTACAGCGCCTACGTCTCCTGGGGCGCGGGGGGGGCGAGCCCCGAGGGGGCGCTGCTATCCACCTCTCCCGAACTCCTGCTGGAGTGCGACGGACGCCGGGCGCTCACCCGTCCCATCAAGGGCACGATCGAACGGGGGCGCGACGCGAGCGAGGACCAGCGGCTCCAGCGTCGGCTCCTCGCCAGTGTCAAGGACCGGGCGGAGCTGGCGATGATCGTCGACCTGGAGCGCAACGACCTCGGTCGCGTGGCCGCGCCCGGCTCGGTGGCGGTCGAGGGCTTCCCCACCCTCGAGAGCTACGCCACGGTGCACCACCTGGTGGCGGATGTCTCGGCGGAGCTGCGAGAGGGGCTCGACGGTGGCCACGCGCTGGCGGCGCTCTTCCCCGGAGGCTCGATCACGGGCGCCCCCAAGCTGGCGGCGATGGAGGCGATCGCCGCCCTGGAGGGCGAGGGCCGCGGCTTCTTCAGCGGCTCCGCCGGCTTCCTGGACCACCGCGGGCGGGCGCTCTTCAACATCCTGATCCGCACCCTCGTCTGGCGTCCCTGCGCCGCGGAATCCGGGGGCGAGGTCAGCTTCCACCTCGGGGGCGGGATCACCTGGTCCTCCGATCCCGTCCTGGAGGAGGCGGAGACGCGCGCCAAGGGTGCCGCCCTGGCGGCCTCCCTGGCGGGCCCGGACGAGCTCCCCGACACCCTGGGGTTGGATCCCGGCCGGCTGCGCGGTGTAAGCGATCTGAAGGACCGACGCCAAAGGACCGGGAAGGGACCCAGTCCGGTATTCTCGATGCGGTACGGCCCACACGGCTCCAACCCCAAGGGGTGATTCCGTCATGATGAACACGCTCTTGCTGACCGTCGCGCTCGGGGCTCCGCCCGCAACCCAGCCTCCCCCTCCCACGCCGCTGCTCGCAGTTCAGGACGACGAGGAGGAGATCAAGAAGCGTCCCGACAAGCGAGCCGAGGTCAAGGAGCTGGTGGAGACGCTCGACGACCACGCCGGCGCCCGTGGCAAGGAGGACCAGGAGGCGATCGCCGTGGTGGACCTGCTCCTGGGGGAGTTCAAGGTCAGCGGCCCCAAGGACCGCGCCTCGATCGTCAAGGAGATCGCCTCCTGCCTGAAGGAGAAGCGCAAGGAGATCGAGGGTGAGCCCGACAACAAGCTCTACATCGCCTGCGCCGTGGCCCTGGGGGAGATGGGGCCGGAGAGCGTCAAGCCGCTCCAGAGCTGGATCGGGCACAAGCAGCACCGCCGCGACTTGATCCTGCAGGCCACGCTGATCCGCTCCCTGGGCAAGACCCGCGACCTCAAGGCCTCCAAGACCTTGATGGACCTCCTGACCCACAAGGACGCCGAGGTCCAGGCGGCCGCGGCGGAGGCCCTCGGCAACTACGTCGAGGTCAAGCAGGACCTGCGCAAGAAGATCTTCGAGGCGATCCTGAAGGAGCTCACCTCGACTTACAACGCGGCCAACAGCGACGTCAACAACACCATCGCGCGGGAGCGCCGCGACCAGATCTCGGCCCCCATGATCACCACCCTGCAGGCCCTCTCCGGGCACGACGAGCGCGATCCGAACAAGTGGCAGCGGTGGTGGAACAAGAACAAAAGGTCGAATTGGGACGAGGAGGAGTGAATCCTCGCCGTCCACAGAAGATCGTGGACAGCTCCGAATCCGACTACGACCCGACTCCGCCCCCGCGCCCCGGCCAGGGGGTGGGGCCGATCGCCCTCCTGCTGCCCCTCTCCACCCTGCTCCTGGCCCTCCTGTGGGTGCGCCACCAGCGGGGCGGGGAGGACGCCGGCAGGCCCGAGCCGCCGGCCGCCGTCGCCGAGCGTTCCGTCGACGGGTGGGTCGGCACCCTGGAGACGGTTCCCGGTGTGCCCCTGAACGCCTCCCTGACCCCCCTGCACGACGATCCGCTGCGGCAGGCCTTCGACCGGGACGTGCTGGCGGAACGCCTCGGTCACGAGACGGGCCAGGCCTGGCGCCTGGCCCTCGACTACGGTGGGGGGGAAGACGGGGGTTCCGCCCCTCCGGCCCTGGAGCTCGATCCGCTCGCCGTGCGGGACGCGGCGGGCTCCGAGCTGGTTGCGGCGGTCCGCCAGGCGCCCTCCCCCGCCAAGGGAGGGCTCGCGGATCCGCTGCGGGCCCTGCTGGCCGTCCCGGCGACCCTCGAGCCGGGGGAGGAGTTGATCGCGGTGCTGTGGGGCGAGCCGCCCAGTGAGGGAATGGTCCTGATCGTCGGGCCCCACGAGCTCGAGCTGCTCCCAGGTGTCCTGCCCGTCTCGGTCGTGTCTCGGACCCTGGCCCGCCTGGACTCCGTGGACGAGGGGGGGAGACGATGAAGTGGCGCAGCGTGCGCTGGCTCCCCGCTCTCGTCGTGGTGGCGGTCCCGCTGGGCTGGACCCTCGCCCAGTGCGGCCCCGTCGACGCTGCGCAGGACGACGAGGGTCAGGCCGCCTCCCCGGCCCGCCCCCAGGAGCGGATCGCGGAGCTGATCGCCGAGCGGGATGCCCTCTTGGCGGAGCGCGAGGCCTGGCGCGAGGAGCGGGCCCGCCTGATGCGGGAGAACACCCGCCTGAAGGTGGAGCTCGCCCTGGAGCAGGAGCGGCGCGTCCAGCGGGAGGGGGAGTGGCTGGAGTTCACTCGCGCCCTCTCCGCCATGGAGGTCGACCGCGACTCCCTCCCGCCGCCGCCGAGCTTCGCCGCCGCACCCCTCGAACCCGAGCCGGCCCCCGTCACCGACCCCACCGAGGAGGCCGCGGCGCGTCGCGCGGAGAAGCTGCGCCTCGACCTGAACGCGCTGCTCGCCGCCGAGCAGGTCTTCGCCATCGACTTCCTCGAGGTGGGGCGCGTCCAGGACGGCTGGACCGGACCGGTGGTGGCGCGGCTCGTCGACGACCGGGGGCACCTGGCGGGGACCCTGGCGGCGGATCGCCTGCGACTGGAGATCAGTCGTGCGGGGCGAGCGGTCACCCTGGTCTTCGAGGTCGGCTGGGAGAGCCGCGGCGGCGTGCGCATCCCCTTCGGGACCCCGGAGGAGGAGGGGACGCAGCGGGGTGGCATGCGCCGCATCCGCCTCGCCGCGGTCGACCCCGCCCCCTGGATCGAGAGCCTCCCCGAGCTGTGTGACCCCGAGGACCTCGCTCCCCCCCTCGACGACGGACGCTGGAACCTGGTGGAGCTGAGGCTGGTCCTGGCGGAGCTCCTGCGCGATCAGGCCGGCGAGGGGGGCTGGCGCCTGGTGGGGATCGGCGGCGTCGTCGGGGGAACGGTGACCGACGTGCACCTGGTCGAGCTCGATCGCCGCGGCCGCGGCCTGCGGCGCCTCTTCGCGGACCGCCTGACGATCCGCCTCCGCGGGCGCGGGGTGGAGCTCACCCTCCAGGACGGGGTGGTCGAGCGCTCCGGGCGCAAGGCGCCCTTCATCGACGGGAGGATGCGCATCTTCCTCCCCGACGCCGACCCCGAGCGGTGGAAGGCCGCGGGGGTCCCGGGGCTGTCCCTACCTCCCCCCCTCGACGACTCCCGTCGTTGAGCGCGCGCGCGGCCGTCCGGCGTGGTCCTGCGCCGAGGTGGCTGGGGCGAAGTCATCCAGGGCTTGCGCGCCTGGCGCTACCATGCTCTCGGCGTCGTCACCACGGAACCACGCATCTCCAGAGGCCAGCCATGACCCCTCTCATCGCCTCGCTACTCCTGAGCGTTGCCTGTGCGGTTTCCGTTCCGCCAGGCCAGGAGCCCGACGGCCCGCAGGCTGACGCCGCCCTGGAGGTAGTCGACCGGGTGTCGCTGTGGCGCATTGGCAAAGTCGACGGCTCCTGCGAGGAGTTCGCGCTGGGGCCGCCGGAGTACGGCGAGTTCCAGGAGCGCTTTCCCGACGGGGTCCACGTCGATGCGAACGACGAGGACGCTCACGAGTCGTGGAGCGCGATCCACCCCGGCCCGCGGGACTGGTGGGCAGAGGGCGGCACTCACCCGTTCCAGATCGACTTCCAGCTCGAGGAGCCACGCGACAGCCTCCTGCTGCTCTGGTTGACGGAGGTCCACGACGGCTCGCCGCCGAAGCTGGTCGTCTCCGCGCGTGGCGAACGCGTCGAGCGACAGCTCGAGCCCGGTGGCGGCGAGATCGTGAGCCACAGCACCCACGGGGCGCGGCAACTGGGCCTGTTGATCCCGAGCACGATGCTCACCGCCGGCGCCAACCGCCTGACGCTGAGCGTCGAGGAGGGCAGCTGGCTGGCCTACGACGCCCTGGGGCTCGACGCCTTCACCGGTGAGCTGCCGCCCGCGTCGCTCGAGGTGCTACGCGTGCGTTCCCTACCGGTGGTCACTCACGAGGGGCAACAGCTCGTGCGGGTGCTCGTCCGCAACGGCGGTCGGACCGCGGACACGAGAGCGGTGATCCACTCGCCCAGCGGTGAGCCCCTGCAGCACGAGTTCAGCGTCCCGGGCTTCTCCGAGCGCTGGATCACCTTCGAGCTGCCCGAGGTCGCCGAGCCGACGCCGCACGAGATCGCCCTGCACGCGCGGGGGGCGGCGCAACCCGTCGCGACCTCCGTCACCCTCGAGCCCCCGCGCCACCTCGAGGTGCACGTGATGCTCGGCGTCCACACCGACATCGGCTACACCGATCTACCCGAGCACACTGCGCGCATCCACCTCGAGAACCTCGAGCTGATGCTCGAGTACTGCGACCGCACCGAGGACTGGCCGCAGGAGAGCAGGCCGACCTACACCATCGAGACCGGCTGGCAGCTCGACCAGTTCATCGAGCAGGCGGATCCAGCACTGGTCGAGCAGCTCAAGGGGCGGATCGCTGAGGGGCGCGTCGCGCTCAACCCGCTCTTCCTGAACACCCTCACCGGAATGAACTCCCCGGAGGCGCTCTTCCGCCTGCGTGAATTCGCTGACGAGATCGAGCGCGAGCTGGGAGGCGACTGCCGCGGCGCCTCGCAGACCGACACGCCCAGCTACTCCTGGTCGCTGTGCAGCCTGCTCGCCAATACGGGCGTGCGCCACCTCTCCACCGCGCTCAACCAGCACCGCGCCTGGTTCGAACGCAACACGGAGATCGTGCCCCCCTTCTACTGGGAGGCGCCCGACGGCAAGCGCGTGCTGACCTGGTTCAGCTACCAGTACGGGCAGTACGAGTACGGCTTGACCGGCGACGTCGAGGACACGCTCGAGACCCTGCCCGCCTACCTCGAGCGGCGCTTTCCGGCGCAGAGCTATCCCTGGGACATGCTGCTCATGCACTGCTACTACGCGGACAATCGGCCACTCACCTTCGAGCCGGCTCCGCTGATCCGCGAGTGGAACGAGCGCTTCCGCTGGCCGAAGCTGCGCGGTTCGACGATTGCGCAGTTCCTCTCGCGCTTCGAGGAGCGCCACGGCGAGAGGATCCCGGTCCAGCGCGGGGACTGGGGGACCTACTGGGAGGACGGGATCGGCTCCAGCGCGCTGGCGACCGCCGCCAACGCGCGCAACCAAGCGGCGGCGGATCAGGCGACGCGGCTCGCGACGCTGGCCACGGCGGTCGGCGGCCACACCTACCCCAAGGACGAGCTGCGCGCGATCTGGGACGACGTCCAGATGTACAACGAGCACACCTGGGGGCACGCGCAGAGCATCAGCGACCCCGATGCAGAGATCGTGCGCGAGCACTGGAAGTTCAAGAAGAGCTGCACGACGCGTCCCGTCCCCATGATCCAGGCCGCGACCGCCGAAGCGCTCGCAGCGCTGGCAGCGCTTCCGAGCACCGCTGCCCACCCCGCGCTCTGCGTCTGGAACACGCTCTCGTGGCCGCGCACCGGTCCTGTGCTCGCGCGTGTGCACCACGACGGGGACTTCCAGCTGGTCGACGGGGCGACGGGGACGGAGGTCCCTTGGCAGAGAACGGGGAGCGAGGGCGAGATCGTCTTCATCGCACGCCACGTGCCCTCGCTCGGCTACCGCCTGTACGAGCTCCGCCCCTCTCCTTCCGCCGAGAACCCCAGTGGGTCGTCCTTGGCCGACGGTCACCTCAGCACGCCACACTACGACGTCTGGTTCGACACGCAGCGCGGCGGAGCGCGCAGCATCGTCGATCTCGCCAGCGGGCGCCAGCTCGTGGACGTCGAGGCTCCCTACCGGATGGGTCAGCTGATCCGCGACGAGGGCGAGCCGCCGCACCACGTCCGACACCTCGCTCGTGACATCGAACTCGAGGCGTTTCGGCGCGGTCCCGTGGTCTCGACCCTCACCTACGCGGGGCAGGCACCGAGCTGCAAGAGGGTCGAGTGGACCTGGTCCTTCTACGACGAGCTCGATCGGATCGACCTGTGCGTCACCATCGACAAGCAGGAGGAGAACGACAAGGAGGCGGTGTACGTCGCCTTTCCCTTCGCGGCGAAGCGCCCGACGCTCTCACTCGAGACCGCCTTCTCCAGCTTCGTCCCCGAGCGCGACCAGCTCTCCGGTGCCAACCGCGACTGGTACACGACCGTCGGCGCGGTGTCGATCTCCGGGGACAGCGGATCGATCCTCTGGGCCCCACGGGACGCTCCGCTGGTCCAGTTCGGCGACGTACAGATCGGCGAGGCACAGGCCCACCTCGACCTGGAGCGCCCGACGATCCTCTCCTACGTGATGAACAACTACTGGGAGACCAACTACCGCGCCGGTCAGGAGCCGGGGGAACACGTCTTCCTCTACTCGTTCACCGCCAGCGAGGGGCCCGCGACGCCGCTCGACAGTCATCGTTTCGGGCAGGAACTGCAGCAGCCGCTCCTCGCTTTCGGCCTTCCCGCCAACCATCAGGGAGCCACGGACGATCCAGTGCGCTCCCTGGTCACCGTCGAGCCGGCCGCGTATGCGCTGATCGGCATGCGCCGCACGCGCGACGGCCAGGGAACCCTCCTGCGCCTCCTGCAGCTCGACCAGACCGAATCACTCCCGCGCCTCGGCGGGATCTTCGGCGATCTAAAACCCGCGTACGTCGACGGTGTCGAGCACCCGCTCGAAGACCCCGAGACCCCGCGCATGTTCCGCCTGGTCAACCTGAGGCTGAAGCGCTGACGGGGGCGCGTGACCGACCTCGAGACCTCTCCCGCGCCGAGATGGGGCCCGCTACGTCTCCTCCCGGAAGCTCGCGGGCCCCTGCCGCCGCCGGTCGACCTCGAAGCGGAACACGTCGCTGCGATGGTAGTGCCCCGCGGGGTCGAAGTTCTGGCGTTCGCCGAGCAGCAGGCCGCGGTCGAGGTCGGCGCTGATCAGGCCCTCCTGCGCGCGGTCGAGGGAGGTGAGCTCGCCACCGTCGGGTCCGACGATGCGGCTGCCGCCCGAGTGGAGGATGCCGTCGGGCGCGTCCTCCAGCAGCGCTTCGCGGGCGGGCAGGTCCGCCGGCAGGTCCTCGGCACGCAGCACGCCCGAGGCGGCGACGACGTAGTTGCGCCCCTCGCGGGCGGTGAAGCGACTGATGTTCCGGGTGATCTCCGGGGAGCCGGGCCACAGAGCCACGTGGACCTCCTCGCCGTCGGCGTACAGCGCCAGGCGCGCGGCCGGCATCCAGTTCTCCCAGCAGTTCAGGGCCCCCACGCGCCAGCCGTCGACCTGCTGCGTGCGCAGGCCGTGGCCGTCGCCCCAGCCCCAGGCGAGGCGCTCCTCGTAGGTGGGTACGAGCTTGCGGTGGGCGAGCCAAGTGCCGTCGGGATGGACCCAGAGCGCCGTGCACCACAGCGTCCCGCGACCGCGCTCGATCACGCCCACCACCAGGCTCAGGCCCAGGTCGCCGGCGCAGCGGCAGAGGTCGGCGAGCTCCGGGCCGGGGAGCTCCACGGCCTGGTCGAGGTAGCGGGCGTGGATCTGCTTCTGCAGCGGGTCGTCGAAGGCCGCGCCGTGGGTGCGCGCGAGCCAGGTCGGGTAGCCCGGGAGCACGGCCTCCGGGAAGACCACCAGGCGAGAGCCCTCGGCGGCGGCCTTCTCGGACCACTCCAGGATCTTCATCAGGGTGGCGGCGCGGTCGAGGAAGACGGGGGCGACCTGGGCGGCGGTGACACGCATGGGATGGGATTCTAGCGGCTCCTCCAGATCAGCATCAGGCCGCAACCACGCCGTCCGTCGGTCTCGGAGCGCACCTGGCCGTGTGCATCACGGCCCTAGCGGGAGATGCGCAGAAGGAGACGCAGGACCTCGTGGGAGGAGACGGCGCAGGCCACCGAGTTGCCCTGCACGACCGCCGCCCGGCTTGGATCGTGCTGCATGCGCACGGCCTCGCAGGCGAGGATCTCGATGGCCCGCACGCCCTCGAAATCCAGGACGAGACGCCGCGTCTCGACCGGATGCGAGTCGTGGACGGCCTGCGCGGCGGCAAAGGCCTCGGCCCACTCCGCGCTGGGAGACTCCCCCGCGGCGATCGCCCGCGCCAGCCGATCGCCGACGCGGTAGGCCTGGGCGGCTTGCTCTCGATCGAAGCCCTGCTCCTGCAGCAGCTCCCAGGCGGCCGCCTGGCGAGGCACCGAGCCCAGCCCCCAGAGCATCAAGTCGTACACGTCATCGGCCTTCCTGGACACCACGAGCGTGAGCTCCTCGGTCGGACGCAGGATCGCGATGCCCTGGCTGCCGCGGGCGAGCCGATCGAAGAAGCGGTGCACGAACCACCGGTTGCTGCGCTGTCCCTGCTGGGTCATGAGACCCCACGGCGCGAACCCTCTCGGATCGGGCTTGGCGTGGAACTCCTCCCAGCAGGAGGCGGTCTGGGCGTCGAGCCCGGCGGCGCGGAAGGCGAGCATCAGCTCGGCGAAGGGGGCGTTGGCGTGCGGGGTGCCGCGATAGGGCGAGGACCACTCCGTGACCAGCCACTCGGGCTCGCCGGGCAATCCGGTCTCCCTCCATTGCGCGAGATAGGCTGCCCGCGCCTCGGCGATCGCCTCCAGTGGACGGCCGAAGTGGTGCCACGAGACGAAATCGAGCGGGAGATCGTGTTCCCTCGCGTAGCGCATCAGCTCGAGGTTGAGGATGTCCGAGCCCGCCTGCTTGTCGATGCGACCGTCCCACTGGTTCGGGGCGCAGCCTCCGATCTTGCCCGCCGGATCGATCTCGCGGATCGTCCGGGCCGTCACGGCGTAGAGCTCGAGGAAGTCTCCCAGGGAACCCTGCCAGAACTCGATGTCCGGTTCGTTCCAGAACTCGTAGTAGCGATCGACACCCTCCACCTCCCGGAACACCCGCGCGAGCTCGGCGATCAGCCGCTTCCAGGTTTGCATGTCTCGCGGGGGATGGGCCTGCTTGTCCTCCCATCCGCCGCCCTCGAATTCGCCCTCTCCCGCGTGACTCGAGAGCCACGGGGGGACGCCACTGATGTGGATGATCAGCTTGTCGTGGCTGTGGGCGAGCTGCCGCAGATGCTCCCCGCGCTGACGGAGACGGGCGACGAGGTCCTCCTCGTCTCGGGAGACCTTCGCGTTCCAGCCCCAGGTCCCGAAGAGGCGGGCGGTGTGGTGATCCGGGAACTCCGTCGTGTAGGACCGGTAGCCCGTCAGGGTGCGGGGATTGAAGAAGATGGAGGAGCGCAGCAGGTCGAGGCCCGAGCCGTCGTACTCAAGACCGTCGACAGCGAGAACGCACCTCGCGCCGCTCCACTCGAGCTCGCGCTGGATCTGGCGCAGCCTCGCCTGCAGGCCCTCGAGATCGGCCTGGCGCCCGTTCCCTGCGAGGTGGCGCTCGCGAAAGCGTGCCACCGGATCGATCTCGACCCTGCCGGCCTCTTCGATCGCGCGACGGACGAGCTCCAGCTCGTCGGAGACCTCCAGCAGCGGGCGTCTCGTCTGCGCGTACTCCAGGAGCGTCTGCAGCAGGACGTCGAGATCCCAGAGCGCGTGAGGATTCAGCCACCACGAGCCGTCGCCTGCACGATGGAGCGCCCGGCCGAGGCGGGTGTGGTCCAGGACGAAGCGCACGGGATCTCCCTCCCGTTCGCGACCGAAGCAGGTGTCGAAGACCAGGTCGGCTGCGTCCTCACGACCGAGGAAGGCGCGGACGTCGTTCTCCATCGCGGAGTGCCCGCGCAGTTCCTCGGCGATGACGACGAACGCTGTCTTCACCTGCGCCACCGCCTGCGACCGCTCGTCTCGCCTGCGGTCGAATGACTCGTCCTGCGCCGAGGCCTCGAGCTCCTGCAACGCTGCCATCCGGAGCTCGCTGCGCTCTTGCTCGGCGATTGCGACGAGGCGCTCCTGGATTGCGATACGACCCGCGAGCGTGTCGAACGCCTCGGGCAGATCCTCGATGAGGGCCTCGAGCTCGTCCGCCGCTCCCCCTCGCCGACACCCCTCCTCCGACCTGACGCGCTCGGCCGGAAGCACGCAGGCGAGGAGAGCGAGAGCTGCGCAGCGCCACTTCTCGTTCGATGTGCTCAGCATCTGTCAGCTTCCTGCAAGATCGCGAGCTGTGCGCTGGCTCCGAGAAGGACGGGGAATCCGTGGCGACGCCGATTCCGTCGTTCGCCAGCCCCCTCAGGAGCGGAGGGTTGTCCAGACGTGAACTCGATCATGGTGTCTCTGCCGTCGTCGGAGCACTATCGTTCGTCCGCGTCGTGCGCAGAGCGAACGCTACCATGCCCGAGCGCCGTCCGTGGTGACGGGGCACGAAACGCCAACCGACTGAGACCATCCATGCTCTGGACGTCCCTCCTCGCCAGTGGAGCCGTGGCGCTTGCCGCGAGCCCCGCCCCGCCCGCCGATCTCGAGAGCGCGCAGCGCGCGCGGATCGAGGCGCTCGCACGATCGGTCACCATCCAGCGCGACACCTTCGGCGTTCCCCACGTCTACGGGCCGACCGATGCAAGTGTCGTGTTCGGGTTCACCTACGCCCGTTGCGAAGACCGCTTCGCCACCCTCGAGCGGTTCTACCTGCGGGCACTGGGGCGGCTCGCGGAGGTGTACGGCGAGGCCGGCCTCGGCTCCGACGTCCTGATGCGGGCGGTCGAGATCGAGCGCCTGTCGCGAGCCGAGTACGAGCGCGCCGATCCCGAGCTGCGTGCGCTCTGTGATGCGTTCGCCGCTGCCGTCAACCACTTCCTCGCCCAGCACCCCGAAGTCGAGCCCGAGCTGCTCACGCACTGGGAACCCTGGTTCCCGCTGGCCGGGCAGCGGGCGATGTGGAGCCTCTACGGCTTCGAGTGGAACGGCATCACGACGCAGGACGTACTCGCTGCGGTCGAATGGGTGCAGGAGGACGCCTCCGACGACGAGGAAGCTCGGGAGGATCGCGACTCGCGTCAGGCCTGCGCCGCGCCGCTGAGCCTGACCGGTCGCTGGGACCTGGGCTGCAACGAGTGGGCTCTCGCGCCGTCGCGCACCGCCTCGGGCCACGCGCTGCTCCTCATCGATCTACACCTGCCGCTCGAGGCTCCCTATGAGGGGCACCTGATCAGCGAGGAGGGCTACCGGCTCTCGGGCTGCGTCGCCTACGGCCACTGCATCCTGCCGATCCTCGGCTTCAACGATCGGCTCGGCTGGGCGTTCACGAACAACTACATCGACTGGGTCGACCTCTACCGCGAGCGCTTCGACGATCCCGACGATCCGCTGCGCTACCGCTACGGCGACGAGTGGCGGTCGGCCGAGACGTGGACCGACCAGATCCGAGTGAAGACGGCCGAGGGGGTGGCGACACGCCGCGTGCGGTTCAAGAGGACGCACCACGGCCCGATCCTGGCCGAGCGCGCGGGCCAGCCCGTTGCCGTGAAGATCGCCGGGATCGAGGAGGGCGGCGTGCTCCAGCAGCTCTACGACATGGGGCGTGCACAGGATCTCGACGCGTTCCGGACGGCACTCGACCGCAACGCGCTCGTCAACCAGAACCTGCTGTACGCCGATGCGGATGGGCACATCCTCTACGTCTACAACGGCCTTGTTCCCTGCCGACCGACCGGACCCGACTGGTCCGAGCCGGTGGACGGGAGCGATCCGGCCAACGAATGGTCGGGCGTGCACCGCCTGGGGGATCGTCCCCAGGTCCTCGATCCCGAGAGCGGCTTTCTGCAGAACTGCAACTCCTCGCCGTTCGGCGCCACCGACGGCCTGGGCATGGAGCGCGACTCGTTCCCGACCTACATGATCGGGCAGGGCGATCGTGACAACGAGCGCGCGAGGGAAGCGCGACGCCTGCTCGGGTCACTGCGTGACGTGACGTTCGAACAATGGGCCGCGATCCCGTTCCACACGTACGTCCCGGCCGAGAGGAGCCTCGACGCGCTCTGCGCGGAATTCGATCGCGCCGAGCCCGGAGAGGTCGAGCAGCTCGCGCAGCCGGTACAGGTCCTGCGCGATTGGGACCGTCACACCGGGATCCGGTCCGTCGCGACGACCCTCTATCAGCTCTGGACCGAGAAGCGGTACGCGGCCGGCGGGGGGTCCGCCCTCGACAAGTTGCGCTCGGTCGTGTCCGAGCTCGAGAGGCAGCATGGTTCCTGGAGCATCGCCTGGGGGGACGTCAACCGGCATCAGCGTCCCGAGGGGGAAGGGAGCTTCTCCGACGAGCGCATGAGCTTGCCGATCGCCGGAACCCTGACCGGCGGAGCCTGGGTCTACATCTCGAGGCCGCTGGGGAGCGGACCGCGTCGGTACGGCGTACACGGGCATGCCTACGTGTGCGCCGTGGAGTTCGGCAGCACCCCACGTGCACGTTCGATCATCCCCTACGGCCAGAGCAGCGACCCGCGCTCGCCACACTACTTCGATCAGGGACCCTACTACGCGAGCGGCCAGCTCAAGCCCTGCTGGCGTGCGAAGAAGGACCTGGACCGACACACGTCGCGGCTCTATCACCCAGGAGAGGAGTCGACCTCGACGGTTCCGGAAGCCGCCGGCGACCGTCCCTCCGGCGGCGGATAGGTGTTCCAGATGCGACCAGGAAGGCTGGTCGGGGAGGATTGATGATGCGATGAAATCAT
>CAZDQL010000110.1:0-20725 GCA_964507325.1 uncultured Planctomycetaceae bacterium
CACCTACGGAGCGCCCCCCCCGCGGGGGGGGGCGCTCCGTAGGTGGTGGGAATTGGGCGGGCTCGGTACTGCCCCGCACCACGGTTCACTGATCCCTGAGCAGCAGCGCTTGAACCGCCACCAGGGTCTTGCCGTCGAGGGGATCCTGCTCGAGCAGAGTCCGGGGGTGCATCCACAGCACCTCGATCTCCTCGTCCTGATCGTACGCCAACCCTCCGCCAGGGACGGCTTCGAGTTCGCGCGCTTCGAAGAGATGCATCACCTCCGAGCAGAATCCGGGCGCGGGCAGGAAGGTGGCGAGCTGCTTCCACTGGCTCGCGCGGTGGCCGGTCTCCTCCTCGAATTCCCGTTGCGCCGCGGCCAATGGAGCCTCCCCCGGATCGAGCCGGCCGGCGGGGAGCTCCACGATCCAATCACCTGCAGCGGGGCGGAACTGTCGCACCACCAGCAGGCGTCCGTCTTCGCCGACGGCGGCGATGGCGGTCGCTCCTCCGTGTTCCACCAGCGCCCAGTGCTGACGCAGTCCCGAGGGGAGCTCGAGCTTCTGATCCACCACTCGAAAGGCGGGCGCCTGGCAGAGGATCTCGCTGGCGAGCAGCCGGACTCGAGGATGGGGGCGAAGGGTCACGGTCTCGGTCCGTGGGACCGGCGCTGCGAGGACCGCAACACGATGGCCGGAGCGGCGGAAGGGCGAGCGCTACTGCCCGAGCTCGGCGGGCAGCTGCTTGGCTTGCATCTCGAACGTGGCGAGGAAGGCCAGGATCGAGTTCGAGAGGTCACCGCGACAATTGTCCATGCAGAGCTGGGAGAACTTGCCGAGCTGTCGTTTCAGCTTGGGCAGGTCCTTCAGAACCGCTTGATCTGGACGCTCCTTGGCCTCCTTGCGCCGTTCGATCTCTCGGATCTTGTCCTCGAGGTCCGCGATGATCTGCTCGTCCGTGCGCCGGTGGTAGCTTCGTTTCGCCATGACGGCTCCTGAGTGGGGTCCCAGCTCCGGGGCTCCAGTCCATTGATCTTGTGATGCGTGGTTCTGATGCCCGCGAGGCGGTCGACCAGCCGGGGTCGCAATCGCTCCTTGCTGACGGTTGCTGCCGGGTCTCGTCTCCGGATGCGGTGGTGCCGGACGCCTCGGTCGATGCAATGGTCGCCGCGATGGATCCCCATTCGCAGCGGCCCGGCTGCACTGACGCGATGGCCGGCTCCGTTTCGGAACGAGCCGCTCCCGCGGTGACCCACAGGAGGCCCGCACCTCTATCGGAGAATCTAGCACCGCCTCCGGAGCGATCAAGTTGTGCCAGGGGAATCCACTTCAAATCCCCAGCTTCGAATACGAATGCGCTGGGCTGCGGTTTCCCCCCCTTCCGGGTATCTTGCCCGCCCCCAGGGCCCGCCCCCCTGCAAGCCCTTCTGCAAGCCCCCCCTCATACGGGGCGTTTACCATGCATCAAGACATCGACCAGGTCCTCATCACCGAGGACCAGATCCTGACGGGGATCGACTCCCTGGCCGGCCAGGTGACGGAGGCCTACCGCGGGGTCGACTTCACCGTGGTTTCCGTCTTGAAGGGTTCTTGCATCTTTGCATCGGATTTGATCCGTCGAATTCCTATTCCCCTCGAGCTGGCGTTCGTGGCGGCGCGCAGCTACGAGAGCCGCACGGTGGCGGGCAAGCTGGAGATCGACCTGCTTCCCGCGGGGCACGAGATCGACGGTCGCCACCTGCTCCTGGTGGACGACATCCTCGACACCGGGCAGACCCTCTATCACATCAAGCGTGAGCTCCTGGAGCGCGGAGCCGCCGACGTCAAGACCTGCGTCTTCCTCGACAAACCCGCGCGCCGCGCGCTCGAATTCGAGGCGGACTTCCGCGCCTTCGTCGTCGAGAATCTCTTCGTCGTCGGCTATGGATTGGACTACGCCGGCCGCTACCGCAACCTGCCCTACGTGGGAGCTCTGCGCTCCGAAGTCTTCGCGGTGCCGGACGGGAGTGCCTGATCGATGGCCGAACACCTCGTCGTCCCCGAGGGGCACGCGGGGCTTGAGCTCGACGAGTTCCTCTGTCTGGCCTATCCCCTGGTGAGCAAGGGGTACCTCCGGCGTCAGGTGCGCGATGGCTTCGTGCTCCTGGACGGCGCAGCGGTCCGCCCCTCCGTCCGGGTGTACGCCGAACAGGTCGTCTCCGTCGACTTCGACGAGCAGGGCGCGCCCATCCGACCGGTGGCGCCGCAGGAGCCCGTGCAGATCCTGCACGAGGACGCGGCCCTGCTCGTGGTCGACAAGCCCCCCGGATTGGCGGTCGAGCCGGAGCGCTGGAAACGCCGGGCGGCATCCCTCTCGGGGGCCCTGATTGAGGAGAGCCTCACCCGCGGTGGGGGGGCCGACCCGTCGGGACGGCCGGCGGAGGGGGTGGTCGACTTCCGGCCGCGCCTGGTGCACCGCATCGACAAGGACACCTCCGGCTGCGTCCTGGTGGCCAAGACCCTGGAGGCGGAGCGCGCCCTGCGGGCGGCCTTCGAGGAGGGCAAGGTCGAAAAGACCTACCTGAGCCTGGTGGAGGGGGAGTGGTCCGCAGAGGACGAGGTCGTGATCGACCGGCCGATCGCGAGCGACGCCCGCCGCAGCGGGCGCATGCGGGTGGCTCGGGAGGGCAAGCCCGCGCGCACCGCGGTCACGGTCGAGGAGCGTTTCCGTGGCTTCACCCTGCTCGCCTGCCGCCCCCTGACCGGTCGCACCCATCAGATCCGCGTTCACCTGGCGGACGCGGGTTTCCCCCTGATCGTCGACCCCCACTACGGACGTCGCGACAGCCTGCGCCTGTCGGAGATCAAGGCCGGCTACCGCCCCAAGCGAGGGGCGGTCGAGCGGCCCCTCCTCGATCGGCTGGCGCTGCACGCCTGGAAGCTCGGCTTCCCCGACCTGGCCGGCGCCGCAGCGGGCGGCGCGGAGTACACCCTGGAAGTCGAGGCACCGATCCCCAAGGATCTGACCCGCGTTCTGAAGCAACTGCGCAAGGTGCGTCCCCCCCGACCGTGAGGATCAAGATCAAGCCCCAGGACTTCCGCGTGGAGGAGCTCCTGCGAGAGGACTGCCTGGAGGCGCGGGGGGAGCACCGCGTCTACGGCGTCACCAAGCGCAAGGTGACCTCCCTCGACGCGGCCCGAGTGCTGGCGCGCCTGGCGGGAGCGTCCTCTCCGGGTGAGGTGGCGATGGCCGGCCTCAAGGACCGGCAGGGGGTCACGCGCCAGTACATGAGCGTGCGCCGGGGGAAGACGGTCGACCACTCCGACCAGAACCTCTCGATCGAGACGGTCGGGTTCGCGCGGGCGCCGCTCTCCAGCCGCGACAGCCTGGGCAACGCCTTCGAGCTCGTCGCGCGCGACCTGGATGACCGCGAGTTGCGCCGCCTGCGCGCCGCCCTGCCGTCCGTGCGCGAGCACGGCCTGCCCAACTACTTCGACGATCAGCGCTTCGGGAACCTGCGCCACAACCAGGGCTGGCTGGCCCTCGAACTCGTGCGCGGCCGAGCCGACCGCGCGCTGAAGCGCCTGCTCACCGCCGTCTCCGACCACGACGACAAGCGCACGCGCTCCTTCAAGTCGGCCCTCTACCGACACTGGGGGAAGTGGCGGGAGTGCCGGGAGATCGCCGGCCGCTTCGGTACCCACCACTCGGTCTTCGCCCACCTCAAGCGCCATCCCGAGGACTGCGCCGGGGCCTTCCGGCACGTGGCCACGCGCATCCGCCTGATCCACCTCTTCGCCTGGCAGTCGCACCTCTGGAATCGCGCCCTGGCCCTGCACCTGGGGCGGGTCACCCCGCGCGAGCAGTCCTTCACCTACCGCATTCGGGAGGGGAAGCTCGTCTTTCCCAAGGGCCGGGTCGATCTGCCCGCCCCCTGGGAGGGGGCGCTCCCGCTGCCCGGGGCGCGGCTGGAGGGGGTCGAGCTCCCCGACCAGCGCACCCTCTTCGAGGAGGTCCTGGACCAGCACGACCTCACGCCCGCAGGACTCGCGATCGAAGGCGTGGAGGGCTTCGCCCTCAAGGCGGAGCCGCGGGTCGCGACGGTGGTCCCCGGCGAGCTGCGCGCGCGCCCCGCCGAGCCCGATCGCGTGCATCCGGGGCGCAAGCTGGTCAAGCTCTCCTTCCGGTTGCCCCGGGGCGCATACGCCACCCTGCTCCTCAGCCGGCTCTTCGGCCCGCCGCGCTCCCACTGATCCCCGACCTCCCCTCGATCCACCATGACCCAAGACATCAAGGTCGCCGTGATCGGCGGCTCCGGACTCTACGATCTCGAGGGCCTCTCCGACCTGGAGGAGGTCTTCGTCAGCACACCCTTCGGCGCGCCGAGTGACGCCTATCTGTGCGGCACCCTGGCGGGTGTGCCGGTCGTGTTCCTTCCGCGCCACGGCCGCGGACACCGCATCAGCCCCTCCTGCATCAACTTCCGCGCCAACATCTGGGGCCTGAAGCGGCTGGGCGTGACCCACGCGTTGTCGGTCTCGGCGGTCGGCTCCCTCACCGAGGCGATCGTCCCCGGTCACTTCGTGGCGATCGACCAGTTCATCGATCGCACGCGGCACCGCGCAGACACCTTCTTCGACGGCGGGATCGTGGCCCACGTGATGTTCGCGGATCCAGTCTGCCCCGTGCTGCGCGGCATCCTGGTCGAAGCGGGACGCGCGGCGGGGATCACGGTGCACGACGGGGGCACCTACGTGAACATGGAGGGGCCCCAGTTCTCGACGCGTGCCGAGTCGGAGCTGTACCGCTCCTGGGGAGCGCACGTGATCGGCATGACCAACCTGCAGGAGGCCAAGCTGGCGCGGGAGGCGGAGCTGCACTACGCGACGATCGCCATGTCCACCGACTACGACTGCTGGCACGCGGGGCACGACGACGTCACCGTCGAGGCGATCCTCGAGACGATGGCCACCAACGTGGGCAACGCGCGCCGGCTGATCGCCCAGGCGATTCCGGCGGTGGGCACCAGGAGTTTCGAGTGCCCCTGCGGGGACGCCCTCTCCACCGCCCTCCTGACTGCTCCGGAGGCGGTCGATCCGGGGGAACGGGCACGCCTCGACCTGCTCGTCTCGCGCTACCTGGGGGGCTGACGTGCGCTTCTCGAGCCTCCAGTTCTCCGCGCTCCTGCTGGCGGCCTGCTCCTCCGCATCGCTCCCGACCGGAGTCGGGGAGGGCATGGGGAGCGAGAGCTTCGCCCGCGCCTACCACCGCGGCCCCGAGGTCCTCTACTCCGCCGCCGGTACGCGCCGCTTCGCAGAGCCGATCCTCGCGGCCGTCGACGCCGAGGCCGCCCTGGAGCTACTGCGCCTCGCCGACCGCCACGACCGCGACGAGGCCACCCTCGCGCGCTTCGAGGATGAACTGCGCGCCGCCGGCTTCGGAGCCCAAGAGGGGTTCGAGCTACGCGTCGAGCTCCGCTCCGCAACCGCCGCCAACGTGTTGCCCCCGCTGATCGCCGTCATCGCCGGGGCCGAGCGCCCCGACGAGGTGGTGGTGCTGGTGGCCCCCGTCCAGGAGCCGGGGGCCGACGACGAACGGTCCGGGTGGGCCGGGTTGGTCGAGGGTGCCCGGACCTTGAAGCGCCTGATCGACGGCGGAGTGATCCCCCGGCCTCGACGCAGCATCGCCTGCGTCTGGGGAGAGGACCACTTGGCCAGCGTGGCCTTCCTCGGGACCACCGAACGCCGGCCGGTGGCCGCCATCTCCGTCGGCAGGCTCGGGCGATCCAGGGGGGAGACCGACGCCCTCTGCCTGCTCGAGCGCGGCCCCGATCCCGGTGCCCTGACGCCCCTGCCCCCCGACCGTGACCCACCCCATGGCCCCCCTGCGGTCGTCCCCTTCACCCTCATTCCCAACGGTCTGTCGGTGATCCTGCGCTGCGCCCTGGTCGACGTCGGGGTGGCGGCGGCGGGCTGGGCGACCGACGAACACCCCTGGGAGGGGGGGGGCGCCCGCCTGGCCTTCTTGATCGAGGGGGTGCCGGCGGCCCGCTTGTGGCATCTCCAGGACTCCGCCGATCGCCCCAGTCTCGACCGCCTGGAGACGTTCGACGTCGAGGAACTGCGGCGCAGTGTGGCGGCCCTCCTCACGGGAGCCATGGGGGTGGCGGACGCCCGCCCGGAGGACATGGTGCGCTATCTGGAGAGCTCCCTCAGCGAGTGCCACGAGCGCCAGGGAGCCGTGGTGCAGGAGGGCGCTCCCGAGGAGGTGGGGTACCAGTGGGCGGAGTGGCGCGACGGGGCCCGACTCTGGCTGAGGGCCCTCTGCTGGGGGGAGACCCCACCGGACCGTTACGGAAGCTGATCGGACGTGACCCTCCGGGGTGAGGCAGGTTCCACGCCGGGTGCGCTATCCTCGGCGTCATGAGTCCCACCTCCGATCCGACCCGCCTCGACCGCCGCCACTTCCTGGGAGCCGCCCTCGGCGTCGCCGCCCTGCCCGCCAGCGGGACCGGACCCTCTCGTCGGAAGGACGCGGTACGGGGTCGTCCCACCCTGGTGGGCTCGAGCAACGCCCTCCCCGGGATGCGCCAGGTCTGGGAGACCTTTTCGGCGGGAGGGGACGCGCTCGACGCCGTGATCGAGGTGGTCAAGGTCCAGGAGGCCAACGAGTCGGATCACTCGGTGGGCAAGGGGGGTATCCCGGACGAGAACGGGAGAGTGACCCTCGACGCCGCGGTGATGCACGGCCCGACCCACAACTCCGGGGCCGTGGCGTGCCTCGAGAACATCGTGCACGCCAGCGAGGTGGCGCGGCTGGTGATGGAGCGCACCGACCACTGCCTGATCGTGGGTCCCGGCGCCTACCGCTTCGCGCGCGACCACGGGCACGAGCACGTCGAGCTGCTGACCGAGGAGGCGCGGCGCATCTGGATGGCCTGGCGCGAGAACATGAGCACCCGCGACGACCGCCTGGTCCCCGGGGGAGGCGCGCGGGACGAGAAGGGGGGCCAGATGATCGACCTGGAGGGCGAGAAGGTGGCCCTCGAGGAGTTGATCGGCGCCGGGCGGCCCACCGGCACGATCCACTGTTCGGGGTTGTCCACCGAGGGGGAGCTCGCCTGCACGACCACCACCTCCGGCCTGGCCTTCAAGATCCCCGGGCGGGTGGGGGACTCCCCGATCGTCGGGGCGGGGCTCTACTGCGATCAGGAGGCGGGCAGCGCCGGCGGGACCGGCCGGGGGGAGTCGGCGATCCTGTCGAACGCCAGCTTCGCCGCGGTGGAGCTGATGCGCGGCGGCATGGCGCCGGTGGACGCGGGACTCGAGGTCCTGCGCCGCGTGACCAGCCAAGCGCGGCGGGCGGCGAGCTGGCAGCAGGGGCTGGTCGACGACGCGGGGCGCCCCACCTTCGGGCTCAGCCTCTACCTCTTGGGATTGGACGGAACGACCGCCGGCGTGACCCTGCGGGGGCGCGGGCAGTACGCGGTGGCCGACCTGGAGGGTGGGCCGCGGCGCGAGGACCTGGTGCCCTTCGAGGAGTAGGGGAGGAGCTCTACAGCTCCAGGACGCGCTCGATCGCCCGGCGCTCCCTGGGCGCGACGCAGGAGGGGTAGTAGGCCGCCAGGATGCGCAGGGAGCCCTCGTCCCCCAACTGGCAGAGGGTGTTCACGACTGTCCGCCGCAGCCCCGGATCGGTGGATTTCAGGAGTCGCGCCAGGTCGGCGCGGATCGGATCCTCCTCCCCGGCCAGCTCCCCGAGCAGCATCACCGCCCGCTCCCGCAGCGGACGGGGCGCCGCGGGATCGATGGCGATCTCCCGCAGCGGCTCCCTCGCCGCCGAGCCCTCGACGCGGGCCAGGACCCCCAGGAGGTGCAGGTGCGGCTGACCGTCCAGGGTCCAGCGCTGGCCCTCGAGCTTCTCGGCCACCCACGAGGTCGCCCCTTCCGGGTCGGAGGAGGCCAACAGCTCGGCCGCCGCGCCCATCACGCCCCAGCTCGTGCGCTCCTCGTAGACACGTCTCGCGAGCTCCGCCAGCCCGGGGTCCGGCCCGAAGCGCGCCAGGCCCCCCAGGGCTGCCGCGCGCACCCCCGCGTCGGGGTCGCCGCCGGCCGCCGATCCGAGGGCTCCACGCGCCCGTCCCCCCCCCAGGTGGCCGAGCACCTCCGCCGCGGCCAGCCGCACCCCCGGCGACGGGTCCTCGTCGAGGCGGGCCGTGATCGCTCGCAAGAGGGTCGCGCGCTCTTCGCCGCTGAGCTTGCGGGCGCGCGCCGCCAGGGCGCGCACGGCGCGGCGTCGCCCCACCACGTCGTCGTCGCCGGCGGCGATCGCCAGCCATTCGGCGGTCTGCTTGGCGCTCTTGATGCGCGCCGGCAACCAGCGGTGCTTGTCGAAGCGCACCCACTCGGGGCGTTCGCTGGCGGGCAGGGAGAAGAGCCCCCGGCGCTCCTCGATCTCGATGCGGTGCAGGGTCGACTCGCCCGCGACGCGCAGCTCGACCGACGCCGGCATCTCGAAGGCCTCCGGCACTCCCGGGGCCACGGTGTGGGTCTGGTTGACCGTCAAGAGGACGCGTCCGCGCTGTCCGTCCCAGCGCCAGCGCACCTCGAGCTCGGGGTGCCCGGGGCCCCGGATCCACTGCTCGAAGAAGCGCGACAGGTCCTGGCCCGAGGCGACCTCCATGGCGCGGCGCAGGTCCTCGCTCGTCACCCCGCGCCCGGCATTCTCGCCCACGTAGCGCCGGAGTCCGGCGAAGAACGCCGTGTCCCCCAGGAGGAAGCGCAGGAGGTGCAGCCGGCTGGCTCCCCCCGCGTAGGCGTGGCCGCTGAAGAAGAGGTCCAGCGGGTCGCGACAGACCCCGTGCACCAGGGGCCGGGGCTGCGCGTCGTCCCCCGCCAGGTAGCCGGCGATGGCGTCGTCGATGCTCAGGCGGAAGCAGTCGACCCCCTCCGTCTCCTCGAACCAGAGGTGGGTCAGATACGTCGCGAAGCCCTCGTTGAGCCAGATCTGCGACCAGTCGCGGCAGGTGAGCAGGTCTCCGAACCACTGGTGCGCCGCCTCGTGCACCACCAGGCGGTCGGCGTCGCCGTCCACCAGCCCCAGCTCGTCGCGCAGCGCCCCCACGGTCAGCGTGGTGGCGGAGATGTTCTCCATGCCACCGAAGGGGAAGCCCTCCACGCAAGCGGTGGAGTACTTGCCGTAGGGGTAGCGCTTGCCCGTGACGCGCGACAGGAAGGCCAGGGCACTCGCCGTGGCGTCCAGGGACCCCTCCAGGCGACCCACGTAGTCGCGGGGCGCGAGGAAGGCCAGGGGCGTCCCCTCCCACTCCGAGTCGACGCGGGCCAGCTCGCCGCAGACCAGGGTCACGAGGTACGTCGGGTGGGGGAAGTGCATGCGCCAGAGCTCGCTCCGGCGCCCCCCGCTCGAGCGCGACTCGATCCGCTCGCCCGCCGCCACCGAGGTCCAGCCCGCGGGCATCGTGACCCGCAGCTCACTGGTGGCCCGGTCGGCCGGATCGTCCTGGCAGGGGAACCACCAGCGCGCATCCTCGCACTCCCCCTGGGTGAAGAGGTGAGTCGTCTCCGGGTGCCCGGCGAACCAGAGCCCCTTGACGGGAGTCCCCCCGTAGACGACCTCGACCTCGACCGCCCGGCCTCGCCCGACCGGGGTGGCGAGCTCGATGCGCAGGCGTCCGCCGTCGTGTAGGAAGGAGAGCTCCTCTCCGGAGCCGTCGAGCACGCGCTCGACCTCGAGCCCCTCCAGGTCGAGGGTCACCGTGCGCAGACCGTCGGCGACACCGAAGAGCCGCACCCTGCAGCGCCCTTCGATGCGCCGCTCCTCGGGGTAGACCCCCAGGTCGAGGGCGTAGTGCTCCACGTCGATGTCGGTGGGGCGCGTCCCGATCGTGCGCGGGGGGACCAGGCCGCCCAGGATGGGCGGCGCCTCGGTGCGCGAGTCCGGCGCGGCGCAGCCGGCGGCGAGCGCTAGGAGCAGGGTGGGTGTCCTCTTCATCACCCTGCGGACCATACTGAACTGCCCCCCTTCAGTGTGCATCCGGCCGTCGACGCACCGACTGCCGCTCTCGGAGCCCGCTCTCAGGCCTCCTGGATCCCGCCTCCGCCCGGCGCCCGTTCACCACCCCTCCAGTAGGGCCTGCGCCAGGGGGAGGGCGCTCCAAGTCCTTTGGAGCAAAGAAGCTACGACGAGCGGTCTCCCGAGAAGCACATCGAAGGGTGGCAGTTCAGAATCACTGCGAGTTGGGTTGGGTATTGTCGCCCCCGTGGACTTCCTGCTCGAGTGCATCGGCTTCCCCCCCGAGGCCGACCTGGAGACCCTCACCGCCCGCGTGCTCGGGGAGGGCGAGGCGGTCCCCTG
This sequence comes from uncultured Planctomycetaceae bacterium, assembly GCA_964507325.1. Taxonomy (GTDB): domain Bacteria; phylum Planctomycetota; class UBA1135; order UBA1135; genus CAZDQL01. Next base: position 10,335 of record CAZDQL010000110.1, read on the forward strand.
GCGTGGGGACCCCGAGAACCACAAGCGCCTGCCCCTCGGAGATGGGTTGGAGCTGAGGGTCGACCGCGAGCCGGGCCAGGACTTCTGGACCCTCCTGCCCCACTATCGCGTGCCCCACCGGCTGCGGATCGCGGTGCGGGAGCTGCGCAGCGTGCCCGATTCCCCCTTCGACGCCCTCCTGACGGGCTGGGCCGTCCCCCCCCTGCCGGACGACCCGGAGCCGATCGGCGGACTGGGGCGCCCCGGGGCGTACCTCTTGGCGACCTGGCTCAGCGACGCCCGCAAGCTGCCGCGGCACCTGGCCCCCGGGCACGTGCTGGCGGTCTCGGTGGCGGGATTCGCCCTCGAGATCGACTACGTGGGGCCCAACGACGGCGTGCGCGATCAGGCGATCCTGGAGCGGCCGCGGGGCGCCGCCGTGGAGCCCTTGGGGGGGAGCGAGGATCCGGGCGGCTGTGCCGAGGTCTCGCTGCGCATCCAGTCGATCCGCCACCTGCGCAACCCCCTGTCCGGCGAGGTGGTTCGGATGCTGGTCTGCGACGCACCGGAGCGGCCGCTGACGCTCTTCGTGAGCCCCTGGCAGCTGTCCTCCGACGGCCTGCCGGACCCTCGGCCCGGGTGGCGCATCGAAGGGACGGTCATGTTCACGGGGACCATCGCCGGGGGGCTGCCCCGCAGGCGCGCCAAGGCGCGCTAGCGCTCGGCAGGCTCCGAGAAGAAGGAGATCGCCCGGCAGAGCTCGTCGACCTCCTCCGCCGTCAGGCCGCACCAGCTGGTGATGAACACCTCGTCGTCCCGCGGCGATTCGATGCGGAAGCCGTTGAGATCGGGGTCGAGCGATCCGCCGGCCGCCTTCGACTCCTCGATCTCCTCCGCCAGGGCTCCGACCGCCTCCGCGAACTCGGTGGCGTCCTTGATGCTGTCCCAACGGGTGCAGAGGCGCAGGAAGAGGTCCCGTCCCCGCTCCCCATCGCGCCCGAGCAGCAGGTAGCGATCACCTCCCCAGCCCGCCGCCGCCTCGTTGGTGAACTCGAGCGAGAGCAGCCCGGAGAGGGAGACGTCCAACCCCGACCGCTCTTCGAAGGGGGTCGTCACCATGGCGGTGACGAGCTCGCCGAGGGTGTCCTCCAAGAGCAGCTCGAAACCGGCGGGGAGAGGAGCGACCTGCGCCCCGATCCGCTGCGGCTCGTCGACGTAGGTGCGGTTCCAGTACTTGACTGGGTGCAACACCTGCTCGGTGGAGCGGGGGGGCTCCTCGAGGGCCCGTTCGACGTCGATCGACCGGGCGGGACTGGCCAGGAGGGTCATCCGCGCCTGGCGCCTGAGGAAGGACTGCCCCTGGTTGTAGATCGCGATCAGGGGTTTCCAGACGAAGGGGGGCGCTAGGTGGATGGCCCGGCCGGGGAGCCCGCCCCGGGTCCTGCCCAGGCGCTCCAGCTCGGCCGTGCCCAAGTGCTCCCGGGCCCACTGCAGCATCGTCTCCGCACCGCTGCCCTCCACCACCGCCGAGTGGGCGAGCTGGGCGTCACTGTCCCCCTGGAGCGCCCGCTGGGTGCCGTCCAGGTCGAAGTGCTGGTCGTCCAGGGCGTGCGTGAGCTCGTGGGCGACGACCAGCGGGACCAGGTCGGGGCTCACCGAATCGAGCACGTAGAAGGTGTTCTCGTCGGGGTCGTAGAACCCGCCGGCCTGCTCCTCCAGCACCGTGCTCAGCACGCTCTCCAGGTCGAAGTCCCCGGGGATCAGTCCCAGGAGCTTGGCGACCTCCTCGTCCCGCTCGATTCGTTCCGAGCCCCCTTGGGCCTCCATCCGCTGGCGGACGTAGGCCAGGTAGAGCGCCCGGTCCGCCAGCTCGACCTCGACCGGCTGTTTGAACTCCAGGCCGCGCAGCTCCTCGATCTGGACCTGGACGTCGCGCGCCAGGCGCCGCAGGGACCCGAGGTCGAGCAGGTCGTCCGCGGCGGCCTCCTGGGCGGGCTGCACCGCCGCCGGAGGGGCGAGGGGGTAGAGCGCGACGAGGGCGAGGAGGGCGGGGATCGGGCTCACGGGGTCACCTCGGAGGTGGGGCCACCTCCTGGGCAGTCCTTTGGGGTAGTCACCCTGGATCGGGGGGCTTCGTTTCTGGATCGAAAAGGCCGCGACGGACGTCGCCGGGGGATTCGGGCCGGCGTACCCGTACAATGCGCCGCTCCGCCCTCGGACGCCTCGCCGCGGCCGAAACGTCCGTGACGGTCGAGCCTTGCGGTCCCCAAATCCCCCCCAGGAACCCCTATGCGGCTCTCCACGCGCCCCCTGCTCCTCCTCGTGGTCCTCCTCTCGACCCTGGCCCTGGCCGGGAACGCCACGGCCCAGGAGGTGCCGGCGACGGGGGAGGTCGCGGAGGCTCCCGATCCCGACGACGCGCTCAAGGAGGCCCTCGAGGCCCGGCTCGACACCCTGCTCGAGGGGCGGGCGGATCGCTGGACGGTCACGGTGGACAAGGTTGAGGAGCCCAAGGACTGGCAGGAGCGGGTCGACCGGGTGATGGCCAAGGTCAACGCGGCGGTGGGTGCGATCTTCTTCTACGACGTGGGCGGGACGGTATTGGGGGGGAAGGAGCCGATCGACGCGACCGCAGCCCTGGAGGATCCCGCGGCCCTCGAGGCCGTGGTGGCCGAGCTGGTGCGCAGGGCAGAGGCGGAGGATTTCGAGCTCTCCGTGGCCGAGGTCGAGCTCACCATCCCCACCCACACCGCCACCGGGGCGGACCGCAAGGCCACCCTCACGGCTACCGACTCCGGGATGCCCCTGGCCGTGCTGTGGCTGGTCCTGGGGGCGATCTTCTTCACCGTGCGCATGGGCTTCGTGCAACTGCGCGCCCTGGGCCACGCCGTGCGCGTCACCCGCGGGGACTACGACAACCCCGAGGACGAGGGGGAAGTCACCCACTTCCAGGCGCTCAGCGCGGCCCTCTCCGCCACCGTCGGCCTGGGCAACATCGCCGGGGTGGCGATCGCCATCTCGATCGGCGGCCCCGGCGCCACGGTCTGGATGATCCTGGCCGGGTTCCTGGGGATGGCCTCCAAGTTCACCGAGTGCACCCTCGGGCAGATGTACCGCCGCCAGCGCCCCGACGGGAGCGTGATGGGGGGCGCGATGTACTACCTCTCCGACGGCCTGAAGGAACTCGGGGTGGGGGGGATCGGGCGCCTGTTGGCGGTGATCTTCGCCCTCCTCTGCGTCGGGGGCTCGTTGGCCGGCGGCAACAGCTTCCAGGTCAACCAGTCGCTGAACGCCCTCAAGGAGACGGTGCCGTTCTTCGTCGAGTACAACTGGATGTACGGCCTGATCATGACCACCCTGGTGGCGGCCGTGATCCTCGGTGGCCTGCGCCGCATCGCCTCGACCGCCGAGAAGATCGTGCCCACCATGTGCGGCATCTACGTCCTGGCCGCGCTGACGGTGATCGTCCTGCACGCCTCGGAGGTCCCCGCCGCCATCGGGACGATCCTCTCCGGCGCCATGACGCCCGCGGCCGGTTTCGGCGGCTTGATGGGGGTCCTGGTGCAGGGCTTCAAGCGTGCCGCCTTCTCCAACGAGGCGGGGGTCGGCTCGGCGGCGATCGCCCACTCGGCGGCCAAGACCGAGTACCCCGTGCGGGAGGGGGTGGTGGCCCTGCTCGAGCCGATGATCGACACGATCATCGTCTGCACCATGACCGCCCTGGTGATCGTCATCACCGGCGCCTACCAGGGGGTCGACGCCAGCGGCGAGGCGACCGTCTTCGCGCCCTATCTGCAGGACGCCAACGGCGCCGGCCTGACCTCCCAGGCCTTCGCGACGACCCTCTCCTGGTTCCCCTACGTGCTGGCGGTGGCGGTGGTGCTCTTCGCCTTCTCGACTATGATCTCGTGGTCGTACTACGGCGAGCGCTGTTGGGTCTGGCTCTTCGGTGACCAGAGCTCCCTCTCCTACAAGATGCTCTTCCTGGTCTTCGTCTTCCTGGGCTCGGTGATCACCGCCCAGCAGGTGCTGGAGTTCGGGGACCTGATGATCCTGGGGATGGCGCTGCCGAACATCCTGGGGGTGGTCCTGCTCTCCGGGAAGGTGAAGCGGTCCCTGGACGGGTACATGGAGGAGCTGCGCTCCGGCAAGATGAAGCCCTTCGAATAGTCCCGGCCGGAATTCCCGGGGCAGGGCAGGAACCCTGTTCCCGCACAGCCGATATACATGGGGTCCCATGCGCCCCGGCTACACCCTGATCTCGACCCTCGTGCTGCCCCTCCTGCTGGCCCTGCCGGCACCGGAGGCGGGCGCCGCGCCGTGGGATCCGGGTGTCTCGGCACCCCTCCAGGGCCGGGGGCGGAGCTGGAAGCCGAAGCAGGCCAAGCGGGGCAAGAACCGCATCTTCGGTGGCGCCAAGGTGCGCCTGACCGGGCCGGTGCGACGCCGGACGGTGAACCCCCAGGAGGCGATGGCCAAGGTCCGGGAGCTGCAGATCCGCGGCAAGTCCCGCGCCCTGGGGGCGGACGAGCGCGTCTTCGCCCTGGCGGACGAGGAGCAGCTGCGCGGGTGGTTCACGATCTGCGACCACAACGCCAACGGCTGGATCTCCTTCTCGGAGTCCGCCCACTCCCTGCGCTGCACCCGCGGGCGCTTCCAGCACTTCGACCTCGATCGCGACGGGCGCCTGATCCCCGCCGAGTTCCAGGAGTACTACCTGCACTACGCCCTGACGGCCCAGGGGTTCACCGCGCCGCGTCGCAAGAAGTCCTCGGGACCTCCGCCCCAGCGCACCCCCGAGCAGGTCCGCAACGCCTACGACGCAGACCTGGACGGGGGCCTGAACCTGTTCGAGCTGAAGCGTCTGTTGATCGACTACGATCAGGAGTTCTCCGACCCGGAGCGCCTCCTGGCGGCCCTCGACTCCTCCGGAGATCAGCTTCTGACGATCGACGAGCTGGAGGGCCTGGGAGCGGTGCTCTCCCCCTCCGAGCCCGCCACCGTGGACGCCACCGACGGGCACCCGAGCCCGAAGACGATCGCCGACCTCTTCGGCCAGGTGACCTCGAGAGGGACCGAGGAGGAGCCCGTCCCCGGGCCGCCGCAGATCGTGGGGCCGGTGGGGCACTTCCGCCGGCTCGATCTCGACGACGACGGCTACATCTCCTTGGCGGATCTCGAGCTCCTGGGTCGGCCTGTGCGCGTCAGGATGCGGCCGGGAGCCGTCCTGAGCACCCTCGATCGCGATGGGGACATGCGCCTCGACATGGCGGAGTTCCTGGCCGGCATCTCCTCCCTCGAGGAGCGCGACTGAGGCCGGGGTGAATCACACCACTAGGATGGGCCCTCCATCCCCGTTGCGACGCCATGCCCTGGATCCAGACCATCTCCGACGGTGAGGCCCGCGGCCGCCTCGCCGCTCACTACGAAGCCGCCATCGCCCGCACCGGACGCGTATTCGGCATCGCCCGGGCGATGAGCCTCGCTCCGCCGGTGCTGGAGGCCTCCATGGGCCTCTACCGGCAGATCATGTTTGCCCCCGAGGGGCTGTCCAGGGCCCAGCGCGAGTTGATCGCGACCGTCGTCAGCAGCGTCAACGAGTGCCACTACTGAGTCCACGCCCACTCATGGGATCTCCGTGCCGAGCTCCCCGAGATGGACGACGACGCTCGCGAGGGCCTGCTCGAGGCAGTGATGACCGACTGGCGCACCGCTTCCCTCGAGGTCGCCGAAGTCGCACTGTGCACCTTCGCCGAGAAGCTGACGCGCACCCCTGCCGAGATGCGGGAAGCGGACGTGCGAACGCTACGCGAGGCGGGTTTCGACGACGTCGCCATCCACGACGCGGTCCAGGTGACGAGCTACTTCAACTACGTGAACCGTGTCGCGGATGCGGTTCACGTGGAGCTGGAACCGGAGATGCCGTCCTACCCGGAGTAGTGGCGAATCAGTTGATCCTCAGGTCCCGGATGTCGTCGACGCAGAAGTCGATCGACTGCTCGAGATCGATGTTGATGACACGGCCGGTGCCCTTGAAGGGGTTGAAGATCAGCGCCCCATGGACGGCCCGGCCGTCCTTGAGGTGCAGTGTGATCTTGTCGGCCGTGCGGGCCGTCAGGAGCATGTCGTAGATCTTCTCCGGCCCCAATTGACGCGCCTTCCTCGTGGTGGTCATGAACAGTGACGCCGCCCCTCAGGCGGTCGTTGCGGTGGGCTTCGGCTCCGTCGACCCGCTACGGGAGGGTCCGGGAGCCGTGGACTGGGAAAGCAGGCGGTCCAGATGCGGTATCAGTAGGCTGGACCACGTCTCGAAGTTGGCGCCGTCGGCGAGCCGCGCACGCAGCTCGGCTCGCGTCACCAGGCCTCCCTCGAGCTGGTCGGTCTCCCGCACGGCGACGGGACCTTCGACCGTGATCACTTGCACCAAGCCGACGTGCACGGCGCCGACCGGATTGGAGTCGTCGTTGATCAGCCCCACGCGGCGCACCGCGAAGGGTCCGCCGAGGATCAGCTCCTCCTCGGCCACCTCGCGCTGGGTCGCGCGCGCGATCAGTCCGGAGCGGCTGCGGCCTGCGCCGTGCGCCCCGTGGGGAAGATCACTGCCGGGGAGGTCATCGGGATTGATGTGCCCCCCCACACCGATGGAGAGCTTGTCGTGCAGGCGTTCCTCTCCCCCCTGGCGCGTCCGGCGCAGGCAGAGCACCTGGCCGCCGCTCTGGACGAGGGAGTAGGGGATGACCTGCTTCAGATCGGGACAGGTCTCGGCGTAGGCGCGCTCTACGAAGAATCCCCCCGCCCGGATACGGTGCAGGACGGGTTCCTCGTTCCACTCCCCCCCGAAGACTTGCACTCCTTGCGGGGAGGCGTCGAGGAAGAGCTCGGTGCGCGGTACGACGTAGACGAACTCCATGGGGTCGGCGGCGGAATCTGCGGTGATGCCACCAGGCGGGTACCCACCGCCCACGGCCAGCGGCAGCCCCAGAAGTCGAGACATTAGGGGGGGATGGAGAATCCGTCAAGATCCTGGATACCGGATCGTCCACACCCCCAACATCTTGTGGCGTCGCGAATCGGGATCGCTCCACCGGGTGCGCGGAAATCTGGCGTGCCCGTTCTGCGAGTCAAGATCCTGCCGCCGCAGAGGCGGGATCGTGGGTGGACGAGAGAGGTCCTGTAAGCCGGATTCTGTCCCCCTCCGTGGAAGGGGGGCGGCCATTCCTCTGGGACCGGAGTCGCCTCCGGCCTCGAACGACCTACCCGAAGAGCGTTGGCGCGGGTCGTCGCCGTGCTCTTCCTATTTGGTCTTTCACCGGGTGGGGTTTACCGTGCCGGCCCTGTCACCAGGAGCCGCGGTGCGCTCTTACCGCACCCTTTCACCCTTGCCGCCCGCGCCGTAGCGCGGGGTAGGCGGTCTGCTCTCTGTGGCACTTTCCCTGGCCTTGCGACCGGTTGCCGTTGACAACCACCCTGACCCGCGGTGCCCGGACTTTCCTCCCCGCGCCGACCGCGGCGCGGCCACGCGGAGCGGCCGCCCAGACCTCTCACGTCCAGCGGCATTGTAGCGCTTTGGGCACTACGATTGGCGCTCCACCTGGAGGTCCCCCATGCGTGCACTGCTCCTAGGCCTGGCCGTCCTTCCCCTCTCGACGCCCCTCGACGATCGCTTCGACGAGGCCCTGGCCGCCTTCCGGCACGCCGCGGCGCGCCCCGACATGACCGCCCGCGCCGCGGCTCTCGACAGCCTGTTGGAGCTGGCGGATCCCCAAGCCACGAGAGGGGTGCTCAGCGCCTACGTGACCTGTCTGGGTCGCATCCAGGACGCTCAGGCCGAGGAGCAGCGCCAGGCCTACGCGTTGCGCGACCGCGATCGGGTGCTGTCCGACCTGCGGCTACGGGTGGAGCGCGATCCCAGTCTCGAGGTCGTCATCTCCCGCCTGGAGCAGGGCCGCGACCGCCTGGCCAGAAGCCTGGAGCGCAGCCGCAAGGTCGTGACCGATTCGACCCCGTGGCGCGAGCTCCTGATGGAGCGCACCCGCAGCTTCCTGGGCGCCTTGCCCGCCTCCAAGCGGCGCTCCGCCGTGAAGACCCTCTGGGACGCGATCGAGGAGCCGACCGACCCTTTCCACGTCACCGCCGCGCTCGACTTCCTGGGGCGCGTCGGCGGCGACGGGACCGCCGTCGACACCCAGAAGTTCCTGACCACCATCGCCGCCGAACGCGCCAAGATCCTGCGCAAGCTGCCCAAGAAGGAGGCCGAGGTGCGCAAGATCGAGGCGCGCCTGCAGAAGGAGGCCGAGCAGAGCGGAGGCGGCATGGGGCGCGGATCGATGGCGCAGTACCAGCGCGCCAAGAGAGAGGCCGCCGCGGACCGCTCGGCCCTGACCCACCTGGCCGCGGTGATCGACGCCTGCGCCCAGGCGGGGGCCACGGCTCTGGCCCGGGAGGAGGGGGAGGTCCAGACCAAGTCGATCCAGGCCTTGGGTCGGGCGCTGAGCAAGGCCAAGGAGGGCGCGCGCCTGCCCACCCTGCGCATGCTCGCCACGGTGCCCTGTGAGCCCGCCCAGGCCTTCCTGCGCGACGCCCTGGCCCGCGAGCGGGATGCCGCCGCCATCGCCGCCACGATCGAGAGCCTGGCCCTGATCGGCGACCAGGCGATCGTGCCCGAGCTGCTGGGGAAGTGGCTCGACCACGAGGACTGGGTGGTGCGCGCCGCTGCCCTGCGGGCCCTGGCCCACCTGCGCGTGCGCGAGGCTATCCCCGCTCTGATCGAGCGTCTGGGGACCTCCCAGGGGCGCGACACGACCGACCTGCGCGAGGGGCTCTGTTCCCTGACCGCGCGGGACTTCCGCGCCAACGCCGAGCTGTGGCAGCGCTGGTGGCGAGACGAGGGGCAGGAGTTCCAGGTCCCCTCCCTGGAGGAGGTCGAGCGGGCCGCGGATGACGCCGAGCGCTCGGTGGGGGTGACCTTCTTCGGGATCTCCACCACCAGTCAGCGGGTGATCTTCATCGTCGACCTCTCGGGCTCGATGGAGTTCTCCATGGTCCCCCGCAACAACCCCAACGACGATCCGAACCGACCCTTCGACCTGCCGCGGGGGAGTGAGATCTCGCGGCTGACGGCGCTCAAGCGCGACCTGCTCAGGGTCCTGGGGGAACTCGATGACGGGGCGCTCATGAACCTGGTGCTCTACGCCAGCGACGTGTGGACCTGGCAGGACAAGCTGGTCGAGATGGACGAGAAGAAGCGCGAAGCGGTGCTCGAATACGTCGACTCCCTGCGCGCGGTGGGGGGGACCAACATCTACGGAGCCCTACGCGAGGCCCTCGACCTGGCGGGGGCCAAGGGGGGGGGGAAGTGGTCGGAGCCCCTGGTGGACACCTTCTTCCTCCTGACCGACGGCCGCCCCTCGGTGGGGGTGACCACCAACGCGGACGAGATCCTGGAGTTCGTGCGCGAGCGCAACGCCTCCGCCGGGATCGTGATCCACACCATCGGGCTCTCGGGGGCGCAAGACGCCTACCTGCTGCGCAACCTGGCCGAGCAGAACGGCGGGACCTACGCCGCGCACTGACCGCGCGCGGCGCCGGCTACGGCATCCACTTCAGGAACGCGCCCGGCAGCACCCCCAGCACGAGGACCATCCCCGCGCAGAAGGCTGTCACGAAGGTGGCCGAGTCGAGCTGGGTCATCGGCGGCGCCTTGTCCTCGGGAGCGGGCTCCATGTACATCGCCACGATCACCCGCAGGTAGTACCCCAACGCCACCACCGACAAGAGCACCCCCAGGATCGAGAGCACCACCAGGTCCGCACGCACCGCCACCGAGAAGACGAACCACTTGCCCAGGAAGCCGCCGGTGGCGGGGATGCCACCCAGGCTCAAGAGGAAGAGGGAGAGGGCCGCGGCGATCCCCGGTCGCCGTCGCGCCAGGCCCTTCAGGTTCTCGATCTCGGTGAAGTGATCGCCGTCCACCTCGAGCCAGGCGAGCAGGCCGAAGGCGCCTCCGGCGGTGAAGACGTAGGCCGCCATGTAGTAGAGCGCCGCCTGCCCCGCCTCCGAGTACAAGGCCGGGGCAGCGACCGCTCCCGCCACCACCAGCAGCACCGTGCCGGCGTGGGCGATGCCGGAGTAGGCCAGCATGCGCTTCAGGTTCGCCTGGACCAGCGCCCCCAGGTTGCCGGCGGCCATGGTGAGCACCGCCAGGATCCCCAGCAGGGTCGCGGTCGAACCCGGCAGGACGGTGGCCAGGCGCATCAAGAACGCCAGCGCCGCCGCCTTGGTGCCCGTCGCCATCAGCGCCGTGACCGGCGTCGGCGAGCCCTGATAGACGTCCGGCACCCACAGGTGCAGGGGGAAGATCGAGAGCTTGAAGAAGAGGCTGGCGACCATCAGCCCCAGGCCCGTCAGCGCCA
>CAZDQL010000111.1:0-19707 GCA_964507325.1 uncultured Planctomycetaceae bacterium
CCGATGGAGGCGTGTCCCAGCATCTCCTGCACGGCCCGCAGATCCGCGCCCCCCTGGATCAGGTGGCTGGCGAAGGAGTGCCGCAGGGTGTGGGGGCTGGTCCCCGGGGGTAGCCCCGCCGCCAGGGCCGCGGCCTTGACCCGCCGCCAGGCGTCGCCGCGCTGCAACGCGCGACCCGAGCGGGAGAGGAAGAGCTCCGGCACGCGGTCCCCGCGGGCGACCCGGGGTCGTCCCGACTCGAGCCAGCTCTCCACCGCCTCCCGCGCGCGCACGCCGATCGGCACCAAGCGCATCTTGTCCCCCTTGCCGTGCAGGCGCAGGACCCGGAGCCGCGGCTCGAGGTCGTCGGTCCGCAGGCCCACGGCCTCGGAGACGCGCGCGCCGCAGGCGTAGAGCACCTCGAGCAGGGCGCGGTCGCGCAGGTCGCGCCAGCCGTCGCCGGTGAAGGCGGTGAGCAGGCGCTCCACCTCCTCCGCCGTCAGGGTGGTCGGCAGGAACCGGCGCAGGACGGGGGCGGGGATCAGGGCCGTGGGATCCCGGCTCAGGGTCCCCTCCCCGAGCAGGAAGCGCATCAGCATGCGCACGGTGACCAGCGAGCGCGCCACGGTGGCCTCCGCCACTCCCTCGCGGCGACGCTCCGCCAGGTAGTCGACGACCGCGCTGGTCTCCAGGTCCGCCCAGCGCTCGAGACCGCGCCGGGCCACCCAGCGCGCGAAGCGTTCGAGGTCGCCGCGGTAGGCGCGCAGAGTGGTGCGCGCCAGGCCCGCCTCCAGGCGCGAGACCTCGAGGAATTCCCCGATGGGAGCGGCCAGGGCCGGGGGCAGGGGCGGGGGTTCCTCCGCGGGGGACATGGGTGCAGGTTTGTCCCCCGGGAGGGCGGATTCAAGGGCCGAATCGGCGGGACGAAAGCGAGTGGAAGATGGGGCAGGGCGCGCCTATACTCCGCCGCCCCTGGCGCCCGGGAGGGGCGATCCGGGGAGCTCCTTCCCCCACATCCACCATGGCTGCCCGCAAGCTGACCAAGAAGGACCTGGAGCAGTTCGATCAACTCCTCAGGCAGATGTTGAGCGTCATCCGGGGTGACATCGACGCCCTGGAGTCCTCTTCCCTGGGACCGAGTGCCGCGCCGAGCGACCTCAGCGCCGAGGACAGCGGGGCCGTCATCCACTCCCTGGAGGTCTCCCTGGAGCTCCTGGGGCGGGACGAGAAGGCGGCCGGCGAGATCCTGGACGCCCTGGCACGCATCCAGGCCGGGACCTTCGGGATCTGTGCCGCCTGCGAGAAGCAGATCCCCAAGGCCCGCCTGAGGGCCATGCCCCACGCCCGCAACTGCATCGCCTGCCAGCGGGCCTGCGAACAGGGCCAGGAGTAGCGTGGCGGCCCCTGAACTCACGGGCGACTCCGGTGCGCCCGAACCCGGGGCGACCGCGGCTCCCCAGGAGCCCCGTGAGCCGGCGGCGGTAGGGGAGCAGCGGCCGCGGCGCCAGTGGTGCTTCGTCGTGGCGGCGGCGCTGGTGGTGGCCGATCTGTGGTCGAAGTCAGCGGTCTTCGCCCTGCTCAGGGACCCGACGACCGACCTGGTGCGCGACGTCACCGGCCACTATCGCTACCTGATCCTGGGCAACTGGCTGGCCTTCATGGAGAACCTCAACTACGGGGCGGCCTTCGGGCAGCTCGCGGATCTCTCCTGGGCCCTGGTTCCCCTGCGCGCGGTGGCCCTGTTGGTCGTCTCGGTGCTGATCCTGCGCGCCCCCGCTCGCGAGCCCCTCTACCTCTCGGCGCTGGTGTTGGTGCTGGCCGGGGCGGCGGGCAACCTCTACGACAACCTCTTCAACGGACCCCTCTTCCAGCAGCCCGGACGGCCCTTCGGCCCGGTGCGGGACTTCATCGACGTCTACTTCGAGCGCTGGCAGTACCACTTCGCGACCTTCAACGTGGCGGACTCCTGCATCACGGTGGGGGCCGTGCTGCTGATCCTCTCGGGATTGGGGGGCTCGAAGCGCAAGCAGGAGGCGAGCGCACCGCAGGGTGAGGGCACTTGAGCCCGTAGCCCGGCCCCCATCCCTCGACTACCCCGCATCCCTGGACTACATTGCGACGATGGTCGACCTATCGGTCGAGATCGCTGGATTGCGCCTGCGCAACCCGATCCTCTCCGCCTCCGGGACCTTCGGGCACGGGCTGGAGATGGGGGGGCTGGTTGCGCCGGAGCTGCTCGGAGCCTGGGTCAGCAAGACCGTCACCGTCAATCCGCGCCCGGGGAATCCGTCGCCGCGCATCGCCGAGACGGAAGCGGGGCTCCTGAATTCGATCGGGCTCGAGAACCGGGGCCTCGAGCACTACCTGACCCACGTGCTACCCGAGGTGGCGCACGCGCCGACGGCGATCATCACCAACATCGGAGGAGAGAACGCCGAGGAGTTCGCCGCCTTGGCCGCCGTCCTCGAGGGGCGCAGCGAGGTGGACGCCCTGGAGGTCAATCTCTCCTGTCCCAACGTCGACGGGGGACGCCTGCCCTTCGCCACCCGGCCCGAGGTCACCGAGGCGGTGATTCGCGGCGTGCGGCAGGCGACCGGCAAACCGATCCTGGCCAAGCTCTCGCCGAACGTGACGCGCATCGCCGATCTGGCGCGGGCCGCGGAGAGTGGGGGGGCGGATGCCATCACCGCCACCAACACCGCGCTCGGAATGGGGGTCGATTGGCGCGCGCGCCAGCCCCTCTTGAACACGGTGGTGGGTGGCTACAGCGGCACGGGGCTCAAGCCCATCGCCCTGCGCTGCGCCTGGGAGTGCTGCCAGGCGGTGAGCATCCCCGTCATCGGCTGCGGCGGAATCGCGACGGCGGACGACGTACTCGAGTTCCTGGTCGCCGGCTGCCGGGCGGTCCAGGTCGGCACGGCGAGCTTCCACGACCCCGAGACCCTGGGCCGCCTCCCCGGGGAGTTGCGCGAGCGGCTGGAGGAGGTGCGTGCCGCTTCCATCGACGAGTGGATCGGGACCCTGGGGTGCCCCCCCCCGTGTCCACACCACTAGTCCGGAGTACCGCTGGGATGCGTATCGACCGATTGACTCCCGCCCTGGTGCGACGCGCGATCGAGCTCTACAACCGCATCGCCTGGCCGATCGCCGGTCCCAGCCGCCCCAAGCTCGACGTGGACGAACTGGTGGGTTGTGACACCCTGGACGAGCTCTTCGAGCGCTTCGATCGCCCCAAGGCCAGCCAGCGGGGTCCCACCGCCGCGCGCTACACCCTGCGGCTGGGGAACTGGCGCTATCCCTTCATGAAGTTCGTCGTGCAGGAGTACCTGGTCGCCGAGGAGTACTTCTTCTCCGTCGACACCCACGACGACCTGAGGATCACCCCCGGCATGCCCGACTACGAGGGCTGGTGCGAGCTGCGGCGCTTCAACGCCCAGTTGAAGGATGAGATCGAGGCCCTCTGGTGCGAGTCGATGCTGCCCACCCACGAGGATCTGTGCACCCTGATGGAGCACATCGCCGAGCTGGAGCAGGAGGATGCCAAGGAGGCGCTGCTCTTGGTGGTGGACGACGAGCGCAACGTGGCCCGCGGGGTGGCGGCGGTGCTGCGCGCCCGCGGCTACCAGGTCGAAACCGCCTTCGACGGCCCGCAGGCGCTCGAGCGCATGCGGCACGACCCGCGACCGGACCTTCTGCTGCTCGACTACGCCCTGCCCGAGCTGGACGGCGAGGAGGTGATCAAGCGGCTGCGGGGGGACCCCCGCTGCACCGACCTGCCGATCCTGCTGGCCACCGCCACCGAGATCGATCTGGGCTCCCTGGGGGTGGGCAGCGGGATGCTGCGCAAGCCCTATCCGCGCGAGGTGCTCTTCAAGCTGATCGAGGAGCTCCTGGTGGCGGCCCGCGGGCGCGTGCGCGGCGCCCGTACGGAGGAATGACGGGGGACCGCGAGCCCGGCCTTGGCAGGGGCCGCCGGGGGCCCTCTAATGGTTCGCTCGTTGGGCCGGGGCAGACCCCGTTCGGGGAAGCGGAGCAGTAATCGATGGACTGGGACGAAGTCAGGGACAAGCTGCAGGTCTTCGGAGAGGGCCTCGGCCGCACGCTGAAGCGGTTCTTCGGCTCCGAGAACGAGCGCATCGTGCGCGCCATGGAGCCGATGGTGGCGCAGGTCAACGAGCTCGAGTCCTGGACCGAGGGGCTCGACCAGGCCGCCATCCAGGCCGAGATGGCCAGCTACCGCCAGGCGATCGCCGACGGGGAGAAGACCGTCGAGGACGTCCTGCCCCAGGTCTTCGCCCTGGTGCGCGAGGCTTCCAAGCGCACCCTGGGCCTGCGTCACTACGACGTGCAGGTGGTCGGCGGCTACGTGCTGCACGAGGGCAAGATCGCTGAGATGATGACCGGCGAGGGCAAGACCCTGGTGGCCACCATGCCCCTGGCGCTCAACGCCCTGACCGGACGCAAGTGCTACCTGGTCACGGTCAACGACTACCTGGCCCAGCGCGATGCGGACTGGATGCGTCCCATCTACGAGTACCTGGGTCTGACGGTGGGCGCCATCCAGTCCAGCATGGACGCCTGGGCGCGCAAGCCGATCTACGCCTGCGACATCGTCTACAGCACCAACAACGAGTTGGGCTTCGACTACCTGCGGGACAACATGAAGACCGATCTGGACCAGCAGGTCCAGACCGACCTCTACTACGTCATCGTCGACGAGGTCGACTCGGTCCTGGTCGACGAGGCGCGCACGCCGTTGATCATCTCCGGTCCCGCCGAAGAGCACATCGGCAAGTACTCCCAGTCGGAAGCGGTCGTGCGCCAGCTCGAGCGCGACGAGCACTACGAGGTCAAGGAGAAGGAGAAGAGCGCCTCCCTGACCGAGGCGGGCATCCTGGAGGCGCAGCGGCTCGTGGGGGTCGAGTCCTTCTACCAGCCCGGGTTCGAGGACTGGCCCCACTACCTGGAGAACTCCATCCGCGCCCACGAGCTCTACAGCCTCGACAAGGAGTACGTGGTCGAGCCGGTGACCGACGATCGCACGGGCAAGACCGCCACCGAGGTGATCATCGTCGACGAGTTCACCGGCCGCAAGATGCACGGGCGGCGCTGGTCGGACGGGCTGCACCAGGCGGTCGAGGTCAAGGAAGGTCTGGAGCCCAAGCAGGAGACCCAGACCCTGGCCACGATCACCTTCCAGAACTACTTCCGCATGTTCGAGAAGCTGGCCGGCATGACCGGCACGGCGATCACCGAGGCGGGGGAGTTCCACAAGATCTACTCCCTGGGCGTGGTCTCGATCCCCACCAACATGCCGATCGCGCGCGTCGACCACCAGGACGTGGTCTTCCGCACCGAGCAGGAGAAGTGGAAGGCGATCATCGACGAGATCGAGGAGCTGCACGAGCGCGGCCAGCCGGTCCTGGTGGGCACCGCCTCGGTGGAGAACTCCGAGAAGGTCTCCAAGCTGCTCAAGAAGGTTCGCGTTCCCCACGAGGTGCTCAACGCCAAGAACCACGAGCGCGAGGCCACCATCATCGCCTGCGCCGGCGAGGCGGGGGCGGTGACGGTCGCCACCAACATGGCCGGGCGGGGCACGGACATCAAGCTGGGGGGCAACTTCGAGTACCGCCTGAAGCAGGCCCTGGACGAGGCGGGCCTGGCCCAGGGGGACCTGGAGCACCTGGAGGAGATCGACGTCATCCGCGAGAAGGTGCGCGCCGAGTGCGAGGAGCTGGAGACCAAGGTGCTCGAGACGAACGGCCTCTACGTGCTGGGCACCGAGCGCCACGAGGCGCGGCGCATCGACAACCAGTTGCGCGGCCGCACGGGGCGCCAGGGGGACGTGGGGACCAGCCGCTTCTTCCTCTCCCTGCAGGACCCCCTGATGCGCATCTTCTATCGCGAGTGGGTGACCAACGCGATGGAGAAGCTGGGCATGTCGGAGGGGCAGGCGATCGAGTCCAAGATGGTCACGCGCGCCATCGCCCGCGCCCAGCGCAAGGTCGAGGATCGCAACTTCGAGATCCGCAAGTCCTTGCTCGAGTACGACGAGGTGATGAACGAGCAGCGCCGCACGATCTACGGCGTGCGCCAGGAGGTGCTCGAGAAGAAGGACCTCGCCGGGCGCGTGCTGTCGATGATCGACGCGGTGCTCGAGCGGCAGGCGATCGTCTACCTCGAGGATCCAGCGGGATTCGCCGAGTGGTTCCTGAAGACCTTCGGCTTCGAGGTCGACGAATCCACCGCACGGCTCGCGACCGAGAAGGAGGAGCGCGACCGCGACCTGGCCCCCTGCCTGGAGGCCGTGCACACGCGCTACGAGGAGCGCCGCGAGGAGCTGGGGGAGGAGCTCGCCCAGCGCGTCGAGCAGTACCTCCTGCTGAACGCCATCGACTCCAAGTGGAAGGACCACCTGCACGCCGTCGACGCGCTGAAGGCCGGCATCGGCCTGCGCGGCTACGGCCAGCAGGACCCCAAGACCGCCTACAAGCAGGAGGGCACCCGCTACTTCCACGAGAAGCTCCTGCCCGCCATCGAGAACGAGATCACCAGCTTGGTGCTGCGCATCCAGGTCTCCCGCCCCAAGGAGGAGGGCGAGGAGGGGGACCCCGCCGGCGGGCTGGCTCCCAAGGGGATGGGACCCGGCGGGCCCGCGGGGACCGCCCCCACCCCCGAACAGGTCGCCGCCTACCGCCGGCGTGCCAACCAGGAGGCCGCCCGGCGCGCCATGCGCCCCCAGGTGCCCGCTTCCAGCGCCTTCGACATGATGAAGCGCAAGGGCGCCAGCCGGCCCGGCGCCAAGGTCGCCGAGCCCAAGACCCAGGCGCCCGCCGACCAGTTCGCCGGAGTGGGGCGCAACGACCCCTGTCCCTGTGGGAGTGGGAAGAAGTTCAAGAAGTGCCACGGAGCGGCGTAGCCGCGACCGTCGGGGCTGGTAGGCCGACCATGGCGCACACCGCACCGGTCGAGGTCCCCGCGGAGCATGGGGGCGACGTCAGCGCGGAGTGCCCTCCCCCCCCCCTGGAGCCGGCTCGGGGTCCCGGTCTCCGGCTGCGCGGCCTCTACCTCTTCTACGATCTGGTCTGGACCGGAGCGTTGCTGGGGAGCTGCCCCTGGTGGCTGGGCCGCAGCCTCTACGACCGCCCCTTCCGGCGCATGGTGCGCCAGCGCCTCACCCTGCCGCTGCCGGCGCTCGCGCCGCCCGGGGAGCGCCCGCGCGTCCTGCTGCACGGCGTCTCGATGGGGGAGATCAAGGCCTCCGAGTCGATCGTGCGCAGCCTCGAGGGGGACGGCTACGACGTGGTCGTCTCGGCTTCCACCGACACGGGGGTCGAGATCGCCAACCGCCTCTTCCCACACCTGTCGGTGGTGCGCTTCCCGGTCGACCACCTCCTGCCGGTGGGGCGCTTCCTGCGCCGCGTCCGTCCGGCCGCGATCGTGTTGATGGAGCTCGAGATGTGGCCCAACTTCGTGCGTCGCGCGAGTCGGCTGGGGGTGCCCATCGCCATCGTCAACGGACGTCTGACCTCCGGGAGCTACGAGAACTACCGGCGCTTCGGCCGCACCCTCTTCCAGTTCGACCGCGTGAGCCTCTTCGCCGCCCAGGTCGAGACCTACGCCGAGCGCTTCGTCACCCTGGGGGGTGCGCCCGAGCGGGTGGTCATCGCGGGCAACGTCAAGTTCGATGGACTGCGGATCGGGCCTCCGCCCCGGGACGAGGAGTTCGTCGAGCTGGAGCGCCTGGCGGGGGGACGACCGGGACAGGCGGTGGTGGTCGCCGGCAGCACCCACGAGCCGGAGGAGCGCTGGGTGACGCGCGCCTGGCGACGGGCGGCTCCCGACGCGCGCTTGATCCTGGTCCCTCGCCACCCCGAGCGCGTCGGCTCCGTCGGCGAGCGGCTGGCTGCGGAGGGGGTGGCTGTGCAGCGGCTGACCGATCTGCGGGTGGGGAGGCAAGTCCCCGATCCGGAGCGTCCGCTGTTGGTCGACACGATCGGAGAGCTGGGGCGCGTCTACGGCCTGGCGGACCTGGTCTTCGTCGGAGGCAGCCTGATCCCCCACGGGGGTCAGAACATGCTCGAGCCGGCGGCGCAGGGACGCCCGGTGCTCTTCGGTCCCCACGTCTCCAACTTCCCGGTGGGGGCTCCCCTGCTCGAGGGGATGGGGGCGGCGCGCCGGGTGGAGGACCCCGACGAGCTCGCGCGCGCGATCGGGGAGCTCCTGGCGGACCCCGAGGCACGGGCGCGCATGGCGGCCGCGGGGATGCGCGCCATCGAGCAGCATCGGGGGGCCACCGCTCGCACCCTGACCCTGCTGCGCGAGCGCTGCCTGCCGGAGCCGCCTCCTGCGGGCCAGGGGTAGGGGGCCCCCCCCCGGGTGGCGTCCCCCACCCCCAGGGGGTAACATCGCGAATCGGGACCCGTGTGGCTGAAGCGGCCGCGCGGGTCAGCCGATAGGTGGGGAACCGCGGCCGTTCCTGGTTCGCGCTGCGCCCACCCCGAAATCCACCCCCGACCGACCTCTCCCGCCATGGCCCGATCCCTCTTCACCTCCGAGTCCGTCTCCATGGGGCACCCCGACAAGGTGGCCGACCAGGTCTCGGACGCCATCTTGGATGCGCTCCTCAGCCAAGATCCCAGGAGCCGGGTCGCCTGCGAGACGTTGGTGACCACCGGCATGTGCGTGGTCGCCGGCGAGATCACCACCCAGGCCGTGGTCAACTACCAGGAGATCGCGCGCCGCACGATCAAGCGCATCGGCTACGTCGACGACGACTACGGCATCAACGGCGACACCTGCGCCGTGCTGGTCTCGATCGACCGGCAGTCTCCGGACATCAGCCAGGGCGTCACCGAAGGTGAGGGGCTGCACGCCGAGCAGGGAGCGGGGGACCAGGGCCTGATGTTCGGGTACGCCTGCAACGAGACCCCGAACCTGATGCCCTTCCCGATCCACTACGCCCACCGCCTGGTGGCGCGTCTGGCGGAGCTGCGCGAGTCGGGGGAGCTCGCTTGGCTGCGCCCCGACAGCAAGAGCCAGGTGACCGTCGAGTACGAAGACGACAAGCCGGTGCGCGTGCACACCGTGGTGATCTCCACCCAGCACGACCCGCAGGTCAACGGCAAGAGCGAGGAGGAGGAGGTGCTGGAGGAGATCCGTCGCGAGGTGCTCGCCAAGTGCGTCCGCGACGTGATTCCGGCGGAGTTCCTGGACGACGAGACGATCTTCCACATCAACCCCACCGGCAAGTTCGTCATCGGCGGGCCCCACGGGGACTGCGGCCTGACGGGGCGCAAGATCATCGTGGACACCTACGGGGGCATGGGGCGCCACGGCGGAGGCGCCTTCTCCGGCAAGGACCCCTCCAAGGTGGACCGCTCCGCGGCCTACGCCGCCCGCTGGGTGGCCAAGAACGTGGTCGCGGCGGGCCTCGCGGAGCGCTGCGAGGTGCAGCTCTCCTACGCCATCGGCGTGCCCCACCCCCTGTCGGTGCGCGTCGACACCTTCGGCACCGGCAGAGCGGGCGACGACGCCATCGCCAAGGCGGTGGGGGAGGTCTTCGACCTGACTCCGGCGGGGATCATCACCGCCCTGGAGCTCTGCTCCCCGATCTTCGAGCGCACCGCCTACCACGGCCACTTCGGCCGCGACGGGTTCCGCTGGGAGGAGACCGGCAAGGTGGCCGAGCTCAGGGAGGCGCTGGGCGCCTCCGTCTGAGACCCGGACCACGACCCCGGAGCTCCAAGGGTGACTGCCGGGGTGCGGTGGGGTAAAACCGTTGTCCCAATCGGCATCCGCTCCCCGGGCCGGGAGCGCGCCCTTGCCCCGTCTGCACCATGAACAGCCCTTTGATGAAGACCGCCCGTGCCGGCTTCACCCTGATCGAGCTCCTGGCGGTGATGCTGATCATCGGCATCCTGATGGCGTTCCTGGTCCCCCAGATCCCCAAGGCGATGGACCGCACCTACGTGAGCGCGTGCCGGGCCAACTTGGACAACATCGGGAAGGGCCTGATCGAGTACCACGCCACGTTCAAGAAGTGGCCCTCCGAGAGCGGCGCCCGCTTCCACTGCTGCCTGATCGGGGACAAGATCTGGGAGGCGACTCCCTCCAACGCGAAGCGCTTGACCTGTCCCAACGTCTCGAGCGACTCCCTGGCGATTCGGGGCCTCCCCGAGGAGGAGTGGTACGTCGATCTGGAGATGATCGACGGCAGCTACTCCGCCTACGCGGGCCGCAACACCGCGGACCATGCGATCCGTTTGAAGACCCCCAGCGGCAAGAAGGTGCTGGTCGCCGACGACAACGACCCCGATGGCAACCACCGCACCACGACCCTGGCCCTGATGGGGGACTGGACGGTGCGCGAGTACGAGCTGGTCGACCTGCAGAAGAGGCAGCTGGTCGACGAGGAGGCGGAGTGGCTGGTGGTCGGATCCGAGTCGCCCCTGGAGGAGCTGCAGGAGCTCTCCTTGGATTGAGCGTCCGGCCCGGCGCCGCGACATCCGGGGTGGAGGGGGTGCAGTCATCCCGCGCGGCTGGCCGATACCCGACCCGAGCCCCATGCCCCTCCTCCCCCTCCTGACGGCCCTGCGACCCTACCAGTGGGTCAAGAACGTCTTCGTACTGGCGGCCCTGCTCTTCAGCCTGGGGGAGCGGGCGGCGGGGGCGGGTGAGCTGCCGTTCGACCGCGGCGACCAGATACTGCAAGCCCTGGCGGCACTGGCGGCCTTCTGCCTCGGCTCCAGCGCGATCTACCTGATCAACGACGTCCTCGACGTCGAGAGCGACCGCCAGCACCCCACCAAGCGCCTGCGCCCGATCGCCGCCGGTCTGGTCTCGATTCCGCTGGCGTGCGCCAGCTCGGGGGTGTGCGTGGTGGCGGCCCTGGTGCTGGCGTGGCTCGCCCACCCCGCCGACGGGAGCGTGGCGGCGGTCGTCGGCGCGTACATGCTCCTGAACCTGCTCTACAGCCTGCGGCTGAAGCACGTGGTGATCGTCGACGCCTTCTGCATCGCCACCGGGTTCCTGCTGCGCGTCCTGGCGGGGGGCTTCGCGGTGGGGGCACCCCTCTCCCACTGGTTGGTCCTGTGCACCCTCTTCCTGGCGCTCTTCCTGGCTCTGGCCAAGCGGCGCGCCGAGATCGACCTGCTCGGGGAGCGGCGCGGGTCGCACCGCAGGATCCTGCTCGAGTACACCCCGGCCTTCCTCGACCAGAGCATCGTGGTGCTGGCGGCCTGCACGATCGTCAACTACACGATGTACACCGTCTCGCCCGAGACGGCGGGCAAGTTCGGCACCGACAACGGGCTGGTGTACACCGTGCCCTTCGTCGTCTTCGGGCTCTTCCGCTACCTGCTCCTGGTGCAGACCCAGAAGGGAGGGGGCAACCCGACCCGCGTACTGCTCGGGGGGGACGTGGTCTTCGTCCTCAACTGCCTGGCCTGGCTCGGGACGGTCGTGGGGCTCTTGTTCTTCTAGCCCGGACTAGTCATGAGCGTCCGCCCGAGCGGGCGGCACGCGCGCACCGACTAGCGCTTCAGGACACTGAAGTCGGCCGCGATCTCGGCCACCGCCACGATCGCCGCTTCGACCTCCTCGACGGTGTTGCTCGGCCCGATGCTCATGCGCACCGTGCCGCGCGGAGAGGTGCCCATATGGGCGTGGATCAGGGGCGCGCAGTGCAGTCCCGTGCGGGTGGCGACGTCGTGGTCCACGTCGAGCAGGGTGCCGGTGTCGGCGGCATCCTGACCGTCGATGGTGAAGCTCAGGACCGGCAGCCGGTGCTCCAGGCTGGTGGTGCCGTGCAGGGTGATCCCCTCGATCCCCGCCAGGCCCGCCTGCAGGCGCTCGAAGAGCTGCATCTCCCCGGCGTGAATCGCCTCCACCCCGCCGCGTTCGACGATCCACTCGTGGGCCAGGATCAGCGCCAGGACGCCGAGCAGGTTGGGGGTGCCCACCTCCAGGCGGAAGGGGTACTCCTCCAGGTGGTAGGGGTAGGCGGATTTCACCCCGGTGCCCCCCGCGCGCGTCTGACCCACCTCCACCCCGGGCCGGACGTAGAGTCCGCCGATGCCGGCGGGGCCGAGCAGGGACTTGTGCCCGGTGAAGGCCAGGGCGTCGACCTTCATCGCCTCGACGTCGATCGGCACCACCCCCGCGGTCTGGGCGACGTCGATCACCAAGCGCACGCCCCGCTCGCGGCAGAGAGCGCCGATCTCCGCCACCGGCTGCACGACCCCCAGCACGTTGGAGCCGTGGTTCACCACGCACAGGGTGGTGTTCTCGCGCAGGTGGCTCTCGATGGCGGCCGGGTCCACGCGGCAGTCGGCGTCGCAGGGCACGTAGTCGACGCTGATCACCCCCTCGCGCGCCAGGTGGTTGATGGGCCGGATCACCGAGTTGTGCTCCAGCACCGTCGTCACCACGTGGTCGCCCTGTTTGACCAGACCTTGGATCAGGATGTTCAGGGCCTCGGAGGCGTTGTAGTTGAAGCACAGTCGCTCAGGGTCGGTCCCGCCGAAGAAGCTGGTGAGCACCTCGCGCCCCTTGAAGAGGAAGTCCGCACCCACCTGCCCCAGGTCGAAGCCGGAGCGACCCGGGTTGACGCCCACGCGCTGGTACAGCTCGAGCGCCTTCGCCATCGGCTCAGCGGGCTTGGGGTAGACCGTGGCCGCGTTGTCCAGGTAGATGATCCTCTCGAGCTCGACGGGAACTTCCATGCTTCCTCCGGGGGGGGACGGCGCCAAATATCGCAGGAGGTGCTGCCCGGCGGGAACCGGAATTCCGATTCCCTCTTCGAGAAGAGGCTACTCCTCGCTCCAGTCGCTTCCGTCGGAGAGCAGCATCACGAGCAGTGAATCGTCGTGCTCGGTGAGGAGTCGCTCCAGGGCAGTGGCGGTCTCCGACCAACGACCCTCCTCGGCTGCGTCCAAGGCACGGGTCATCTCCGCCAAAGCAGCGCGCTCCCGCTCGACCCGCGCGCCCTCGCCGGTCCGGCGCGCCCATTCGCCGGCGTAGTCGAACGCCTCGGCGAGCTCCTGGGTGTCGCGTTTCGAAAGGGTTGCCCGGGAGTCGGGCACCAGGATCCGCCCCACCCGTCGCACCCCCAGGACCACCGCCTGGAGGCGCATCAGCGACGCGATGTGGCGCAGCTCCTCGTCGCTCCAATCCCGCTCCAAGCGGGAGGTGAAGAGGTTGTCCAGCTCGCGCGCGCGGCCGCCGAACTCCGCCCAAGGCACCAGCATCTCCCCGTCGGCGCTGCTGACGGTGAGCCCGGGGACACCCACGCGGATGGCGTCCGCGCTCGAGCCTGCGGGAAGCCGCACCGCGAAGCGCTTCCACTCCCCTGCGCTCCAGCTCGAGATCAGGAGCTGGACCGCCGCCCGAGCTCCTTCGACGTCGGCGACCAGGGGCGCCAAGCGCGCGCGCGCCAGCTCCCCCTCGAGGCTCGCCAGGGTGCCGTGCAAGAGCTCCTGGGCGGCTTCGAAGGCGAGGTCGCTCAGGAGGTTCTCCAGTCCCTTCGCCCCACCGAGTCCCTGGGCCAGGGTCAGGCGCCCCTCGAGGAAGCGGCGCTCTTCGTACGCTGCACGCAGCTCCTCGAGGCTCTCGCCCTTGCTGCGGGCGAGGGAGGCCAGCTCCCTCAGACGCGTCACCTGGGGGGGCTCGGGTCCCTGCGAGAGGGGTAGGTCGACCAGGACCAGGAGGGAGTTGCAGAGCGGTTCCAGCTCGTCGAATCCCCCCTGCGCCTCGAGCTCCCCGACGCGGGTCCAGGTGGCCTCGGCCCAGGTCACCGCCCGGTCGAGCACCTCAGCGGTGATGGCCTCCCGCGCCGCGCTGAACTCGGGGTCGGCCGCCCACGCCTCCTGCCCCGGCACCACCGCCATGGCGCGCAGGGCGCGGCCGGGTCGCGGGGGATCGGCCTCCAGATCGGCGGCGCTGCGCAGGGCGTCGAGCACCCCCTGGCGCTCGGCTGCCCGGCGCGCCTCCGCCTGTGACGCCGATCGCAGCTGATCCTCCAGGGTCTGGGCCTCCTCGAGGGCGCGCCTCTCGACGTCAGTGCCGAGGTACTGCGCGGCCAGGGCCCTGAGGGCGACGACGCGCTCGGCGTCGGTGAGCGCCCGATCCCCCAGCTCGTGGTAGGCGATCTGCGCCCGCGCCTCGAAGAGCTGTTCACTCTGGTCGTCGTCGGGATCGCCGCCATCCCCCGCCGCTTCCCCCGGCGTGCCGGGCTGCTCCTCGGTCGCTCCGTCGGGGTCCCGTTCCGTGGGGCCGCTGACCACCGGCGCAGGCCCGGCGGAGACGCTCTCCGGTCCCCCCTGGGAAGCGCTGGAATCCGGATCGAGGCCGTCCCCATTGCCGCTCAGGATCGACTTGACGCCGACCCCCACGACGATCAGCAACCCCGCGACGATCAGGGCGGTGCGCAGGTGGGAGGGGGAACGCTGCGGCGCGGTCGGCCGCACCGCTTCCGCCCCGTCCGCTCCGATCAGGCGCTCCAGCTCCCTGATCAGGATCGACGCGCTCGGGTAGCGGTCCCCGGGGTCGCGGGAGAGGAGTCGGTCGACCATGCGTGCCACCCCGCCGGGCGTGCCGGGGGCCCGCTGATCGAGGGGGACCGCTCGGTCGTTCAGGACCCGACGCAGGATCTCGCGTGGCGAGGATCCCTCGAAGGGGGTGTGTCCCAGGATCAGGCGGTAGGCGGTCGCTCCCAGGGAGTAGAGGTCCGAGCGGGAGTCGGGGCGCGCCCCGCGCACCAGCTCCGGGGCGATGAAGTGGGGCGTGCCGTAGATCTTGCGTCCCTCGGCAGAGATCTCCTCCTGCTCCACCTGCACCGCCAGACCCAGGTCGGCGATCTTGGTGATCCCCGCCTCGGTCTGCATCAGGTTGGCGGGCTTGATGTCGCGGTGCACGACGCCGCGGGATTCCGCGAACTCGAGTCCCCGGGCGGCGTCGAGCAGGACGCGCAGCGCCTCCCGCCAGGGGAGCGGGCCCTGGGACTGCACCCGAGTCTCGAGGCAGCCGGCGGCCATGTACTCCATCGAGAGGAAGTGGTGCCCCTGTGCCTGGCCCACGTCGTGCACCGTCACCACGTGGGTGTGGTTCAGGGCCGCCGCGGCGCGCGCCTCCGCCTGGAAGCGCTCGACGAAGGCCACGTCCGCGGCCAAGCGGGGGTCCAGGATCTTGAGCGCGACGCGGCGGTCGAGGCTGATCTGGGTCGCCAGCCACACCTCGCCCATCCCGCCCCTGCCGATGCGGCGCTCCAACTGGTAGCCGGGGATCTCCAGCGGCGGCGTTCCGTTCGAGGGAGGGCTCGCCAGGGGCACCGGTTCGGCGGGCTCCTGCGCCTCGACGATACTGGCGTCGGCGTCGACGACCTCCAGACGCCTGGACCCGATCACGATGCGGTCGCCGATCGCCAGCCGTGCGGACTCGGTGTTCTGGCCGTTGAGCATCGTCCCGTAGCGCGACCCGAGGTCCCTCAGCGCCCAGCCTCCCCCCTTGATGCGGCCGATGGCGCAGTGCACGGGGTCGATCCCCTGACCGCGCACGACGAGCTGGGCGCGCTCGGGGTCGGAGCCCACCACCAGCTTGCCCTGGGGGGGAAGCTCCACGCGGGTCCCGTCCCCCAGGACCTCGATCGCGAGTCGCTCGCTCACCCGGCGCCCTCCCCGGGTCGCGGGAGACCCTCGAGGAGGTCGCTGCCGATGCGCAGGCAGGTGCTGCCCGCGGCCACGGCCACCTCCAGGTCGTCGCTCATCCCCATCGACAGCCGGCAGCGGCCATCGACGAAGGCCTCCCCGCGCCGCGCCTCGAGGTCGCGGGCGAGCTCGCCGGCGCGGGCGAAGACGGTCGCGGTGGTGAGGTCACCCTCCTCCCAGAGCGGGCCCATCGCCATCAGGCCCAGGAGCTCGAGGGAGTCGGCGGCGCGGACCGCGTCCACGGCCTCCTCCAGCTCCTCCTCCTCCAGGCCGTGCTTGGCGTCCTCCCCGGTGAGGGCGAGCTGCAGGTAGACCTCGGGACGCCGGGCCTCCTCGCGGGCCACGCGCTCGAGGGTCTCGATCAGCTGCAGGGTGTCGACGGAGTGGATCACGTCCGCGAGTCGGCACACCCGCCGCGCCTTGTTGCGCTGCAGGTGGCCGATGAAGTGCCAGCGGGGGGGGCGCTCTCCGTCCCCCAGGGCGGCCGCCTTGCGCTCGAGCCCCTGCAGGCGGTTCTCGGCCAGGTCGGTCCACCCCAGCTCCAGGAAGGCCGCCGCGACCTCGACCCCCGCGGCCTTGGTGACCGGCAGCAGCACTACCTCATCCGCACGGCGACCCACCGCCTCCGTCGCGGAGGCGATGCGGCGCCGGAGTCGGGCGAGGTTCGCCTCCAGGGCAGTGATCAGGGGGCGGGCGGAACAGGTCACGGGCGGGCTGAGGATACGATAGGTACCCGCCACCCGGGGGCAAGTCACCGCCGGGGGTCTCGCTGCCGCCGCGAGGGGGATTCTCGCTGGGAGACCTCGCGGTAGGCGGGGGTGGCGCCCCTCAAGCTCAGCCGCAGGCGCAGTCCGCTCGTCGATCGAACCCGGCGCGCGTGGCAGGGGCGCAGCCCCGCTACCCAGATCAGTTCGTCCCCCAGGAAGACCAGGGGCACCCGCTGGCGCTCCGAGGCGGGGACGCCGGCGTCCGCGAGGAAGCGGCGCAGGGGGCGGGAGCCGGGGGCTCCCAGGCCGTGGAAGCGATCCCCAGCGCGCATCGAGCGCACCGACAGGCTGCGCTCCAGGAGCCCATCCGCGTCGAGTTCCACCTCGGTCTCCGTCGTCGGCACCTCGCTCCCCGCGGGGAGCCGCACCAGCTCGGCCACGATCGATCGACCGTCGGGGAGGGTGACCCGACCCGGAACCGGGAGCGAGAGCTCCCGCGCTAGTGGGCTCGCCTCGGGGGCCGGCTCCGCCGGCTCCGGAGTCGAGTGGCGCTGCGTCCGGGACCTGGCGCCGGAGCCCTGGGCCGCGCGGTCCACGCGCGGGGCATCCAGCAGGGTCTCGCGTGCAGTCTCACCGCGGGGCTGCGGCAGGCGCTCCGGGGTCGCCTCCTGACCCGACTGCGGCTCCACCAGGAGCAGCTCCTCGCGCCGCAGGGCCAAGGTCCAGCCCCCAGGCAGTCCGCGGCGGGTGGTCCTGCCCTCGAGCAGGTCGTCCTCCAGGATCGCCAGGAGCGCCCGCGACGGCGGGTGACCGGTCCCCTCCGAGAGCAGCCTCCACAGGGCCCGTCGGAGGAGGGGCGCGGCGAGTCCCGCCAGCTCCGTGCGGGCCAGGGTTCCCCCCCGGTAGGGTTGCCCCGCGCTGCCGACGGCGGCTGCGTGGGCGGGAGGGGACCAGGCCAGGTGGGCGGTGCGTTCGGCGAGCTCGTCCTCGAGGCGCTCGACGGCGTCCGCGAAGGCGCGCAGGTTCTCGATACCCCCTTCGCCGCAGGCGCGCTCGATCTCGGGCAGGAGGCCGGAGCGCACCCGATTGCGGGTGAAGCGCGGGTCGGCGTTGCTCGAGTCCTCGCGCCATTCGAAACCGGCGTCGCGCAGGAGGCAGCGCACCTCCTCGCGGCGCATCGTGCGCAGGGGGCGCACGACCGTGATCGGGGCCCCGGCGGCGGTGGCGGCGCTGGTCAGGGCGTTGCGCGCCTTGAGGCCCGCCAGGCCGGGGAGATCGGAGCCTCGCATCCAGCGCAGGAGCAGGGTCTCCAGGGCGTCGTCCCCGTGGTGTCCGGTCAGGATCGTCCGCAGGCCCGCCGCGCGCGCCTCGTCGGCCAGGGCCCGGTAGCGCGCCTCGCGGGCGCGGGCCTCGAGGTTGGGCCCCTCGGGGTCGAGCTCGACCTCGCGGCGCGCGAAGGGCACGCCGAGCTTGGCGCACAGGTGGGCGCAGAAGGCCGCCTCCGAAGCGGACTCCCCTCCGCGCAGGTGGTGGTCCACGTAGACCGCCAGGATCCTCGGTCGCGGGGCGGACTGCGCCAGGACCCGCAAGAGGAAGACGGAATCGGCCCCCCCCGAGAGTGCCAGCAGCACCGGCTCGGTCGGGGAGATCCCCGCCCCCCGTGCCAGCTGGGGCCATCGCTCGCTCCATTGGCCCCCGCCGGCGCCCCCTGTCCTGGCCTCGCGCGCACTCACCTGCTCGTACTCCTGTCTCTCGGGCTCCTACGGGTCTGGGTCGCTGTTCCGTCCGCTCCGCGCCTGTACGTTCCCCTGGGGCCAGGAGGCATCCTGGGGGGGACGCCAGTGCCGGGGGGGACGTCGCGAGGACGATACGGCACGTTGAACCCATCGGTGGGCACGAGTATCCTCTGCCCCCGATTCCCCTGGAAACCTCCCCGGCCGGCCGTGTTCGAGCGCTGCGGGGGATCCGCTTTCCGACTTCCCGCCGCGCGCCCGCCGGAGACCCGCCCGGCGACTGCGCTTTGCAGCGGGTTGGCGGGCCTGGCCGAATCTCGGACACAACCGGTCGCCCCGGCTTCCGGTTCCCATTCCCGGGCCGACCGTACGGCGGCTCTACCCTCCAATTCCCCCGACTTTTCCCCTCGACGGGGCGCTTCCCATGCGCATCGCCATCAATGGATTCGGCCGCATCGGCCGCAACGTTTTCCGCATCCTCCAGAACACGCCGGGAACCCAGGTCGTGCACATCAACGATCTGACTCCCCCGGAGACCCTGGCCCATCTCCTCAAGTACGACACGATCTGCGGGCGCTACCCCGGGAAGGTGCGCACGGTCCGCAACGCGATCGTGGTCGACGGTGTGAAGATCCCGATCACCGCCCAGCCGGATCCCGCGCAGCTGCCCCACGCCGCGAACAAGGTCGACTTCGTCGTCGAGTCGACCGGCGTGCTGCGCACCCGGGAGATGATCGAGAAGCACCTCGAGGCGGGCGCCAAGAAGGTGATCCTGACCGTGCCCGCCAAGGACGAGATCGACGCCATGGTGGTGCTCGGTGTCAACGACGCGGACCTCAAGGGCTCGCACAAGATCATCTCCAACGCCTCCTGCACCACCAACTGCCTGGCCCCCGTGGCGAAGGTCCTGGACGACGCCTTCGGCCTGAAGCACGGGATGATGACGACGATCCACGCCTACACCAACGACCAGCGCGTGCTCGACCTGCCCCACAAGGACCTGCGGCGTGCCCGCGCGGCGGCCGCCAACGTGATCCCCACCACCACGGGCGCCGCCCGCGCCGTGGGCAAGATCCTGCCCAAGCTGGCGGGCAAGCTCGACGGCTTCGCCATCCGCGTGCCGGTGAGCAACGGCTCGGTGGTCGACCTGGTGGCCACCCTCTCCAAGAAGGTCACCGTGGAGGCGGTCAACGCCGCCCTCTCCGCCGCCGCCAAGCGCGGGCCCCTCAAGGGCATCCTGGCCTACACCGAGGATCCCATCGTCTCCAGCGACATCGTGGGGGACCCCCACAGCTCGATCGTCGACGGCCTGAGCACCATGGTGATGGCCGGCAACACGGTCAAGGTCGTCTCCTGGTACGACAACGAGTGGGGGTACTCCAACCGCGTGGTGGAGCTGATGCGCAAGGCGCACCGCATGAAGTCCGGCGGGCGCAAGAAGACCCGCCGGAAGGCCGCGCGCCACTAGCCGCCTTCCCAGTCCACAGACCGTTCCCACCCCCCTCACGGCGGCGGCCCCCGCCCCCGCCCCCGGGGCCGGGGGGGCGGGGGGCCCCGCGCAGGCCCCCACCGGAAAGGCGGGAC
>CAZDQL010000112.1:0-19457 GCA_964507325.1 uncultured Planctomycetaceae bacterium
ACGGGGCGTGGCGCAACTGGGTGCGGCCGCGCTTCAATCGCGACGTGCGCAGCCCAGGCGAGTTGGCGGGGCTGGCGCCGAGGCGCCTGCGGCCGGCGGAGCTGGTCGGGTGGCGGCAGGACTGGGGGAGGCGGAGTCCGTGCCCCTTCGGGGTGGGGCGTGCGGCGGTGGGTCAGGCGGCTTGAGAGATGACCGACTGGATGAGCGCCGGTGCCGAGTCCTGGAGAAGCACACTGAAGGGGGGCAGTTCAATCGGGAAGTGCTGCGCTGGGACTTGCCGGGCCCGTGGGGGCCCCGTAGGCTTCTCCCGCCCGAAGGGCAGTAGCTCCAATTGGTTAGAGCGACTGATTCCAAATCAGTAGGATCGGGGTTCGAGTCCCTGCTGCCCTGCCAACTCCCCCCCGTAGACCCCCAACCTCAAGCGTCGGATGCGCGGACCGGACCAGGACCCCGAGGTGGGCGACGAGCGCACCTTGGACGACGACGAACTGCCCCTCGAGCAGGAGGATCTGGAGGGGTCCGAGGTCGACGTGGAGCTCGAGCTGGACGACGAGGAGGGCTTCGAGGAGGAGGAGGACGGCCAGGAGGAGGGGGAGGGGGAGGAATCCGGAGCGGAGAAGGCCGACAAGGACTCCCCTGCGGCGGCCGCCAAGGCCAAGAAGAGCTCCAAGACGCGGGGCAACCTCGAGGCGGAGCCGGAGCCGGGGGATCCCAAGACCAAGGTGCCCACGGCGCGGATGATGCTCTCCGCCCTGAAGTGGGCCTTCGCGGACGAGGAGGAGGTCACCCCGGAGCTGCTCGAGCGCTTCGCCGAGCACGCCATCCTGATGCTCGAGGCGAACAAGGTGATGAACCTGACGGCGATCCAGGATCCCAAGGAGATTGCCGCCAAGCACTTCCTGGACTCCTGGCGCGTGACCCGCCTGGTCCCGCTGATCGCTCGCAAGGTCCTCGACCTCGGCACCGGCGCCGGCTTCCCGGGCCTGCCCCTGGCGCTGGCGGAGCCGAATCTCTCGATGACCCTGGTCGACTCGACCCGCAAGAAGGCCGAGTTCGTGCAGGGCTGCATCGAGAAGCTGGGCGTCCCGAACGCCCGGGCGCTCTGGGCTCGGGTGGAGGATCACCTCACCACCGACCGGGTGGACGTGGTGGTCGTGCGCGCCGTCTCCTCCGTGCGCGAGAACGTGCGCGTGGTGCGCAAGGTGCGCCACTCCCTGAAGGACATGGTGATGCTCAAGGGCAACTCCTGGTCGCGCGAGGTGCGCGCGGCGGAGCGGGAGGCGGAGCGCCTGGGCTTCAAGCTCGACACCGTCTGGGAGCACGAGCTACCCGGCGAGATGGGGCAGCGGGCGATCCTCGTCTATCGCGCCCCCGGCGGTGCGGGACTCTGAGGCGCGGGACTCTGACCGAGAACTCGGTCGTTCAGCGAGCCAGTGGTGCCCGGGGGGGGAGTCGAACCCCCACTCCCTTAGCGGGAACATGGACCTGAACCATGCGCGTCTACCAATTCCGCCACCCGGGCAGGGGCGAGGGGCGGAGACGATACGCCAGGGCCGGGGAAGGGTCAAAGCATTCCCCGTCGATTCGCCCGGCTCCGCTGCGCTCACCCGGCGGTGACCGAGACCCCGTCGATCAGGGCCCACGGAACGCGCGCACCACCCATGACCACCTCGCTCTCCGAGGAGAGGGCCAGGATGCGTCCCAGGAGCTCGAAGGCGTTGCCGGAGAAGAGGGTCTCCCGCACGGGCCGCTCGTCGCTCCCCGGCTCGACCCAACGCGCCGACTTGGCCACGCCGGAGAAGTCCCCGGAGGCGGGGTCGACCGTCCCCGAGAAGCGCTGCACCACCAGACCACGGCCCAGGGTGTTCGCCAGCGCCCGGGCGTCCCCGCCGGAGCCGGGCGCGACGCAGAGGGCGTGGGCGCCCAGCCCGGGTACCGACCGCGGACCCCCGCGGCCGTGGCCGGTGGAGGGGATTCCCTCCACCGCCGCCGCGTAGGCGTTGTACAGGTAGCCGCGCAGCACCCCCGCCTCGACGATCGGGTAACGCCCGGTGGCGATCCCCTCCCGGTCGAAGGCGCAGGCTCCGTAGAGCCGCCGATCGCCGGGATCGTCCACGATCTCCAACGCCTCGGCCGCCACCGACTCGCCCAGCTTGCCCGCCAGGGCGCTGCGTCCCCGTTGCACCGCGATGGCGGAAGCGGCGGACACGAGGGGTGAGATGAAGACGTCCTGGAAGGCTGCCGGGGCGAAGAGCACCGGCCCGCGGTAGGTCTCCGCCTTGCCGGCGCCCAGGTTGCCGAGCGCCGCCCGGGCGAAGCGCTCCGAGCAAGCGGCGCTGCGGGCTTCCAGGTCCGCCCGGTCGCGCGCCAGGTCGCCCCAGTAGTCGAAGCCCCCCACGTCATCCCCGTCGATCGCCATGCCGAAGACCGACATCGACACCGAGGCGTCGCTGCTGCTGGCCGCGGTGCCGGTGCTGGAGGCCACGGCGCTGGAGAAGAGGGAGAGGTTCAAGGACGCCTGATCCAGGGAGAGCCGCGGGTCGATCGCCACGGTGCGCGCCACCAGCTGGCGGCCGTGCTCGACCGCCTCGCCGATGCTGAGCCCGAGCAAGCTCTCGTGGATCCCGGGCCCCGGCTCCGCCGGGCGGGGCGCGGGCAGGACGTTGGCGTCGTCGGGGGGAGAGAAGCGCGCCAGGCCGGCCGCGTCCCCCGCCATGCGCTCCAGGGCGGCCTCCCCCTCCTGGTTGCTGGACGCGAAGCCGGTGCGGCGCTCGCGGAAGGCGCGCAAGCCGAGGGTGGCCCCCTCGTCCACGGTGGTCAGCTTGAGGTCCCCCTTCTCGAAGCGCACCGCGACCATCTGGCCGCGCACGCAGTAGGCCTCCGCCTCCTCCGCCCCGGCTGCGTGCGCGCTCTCCACCAAGCGCGACGCGTGGCCGCGCAGGGTCTGCTCGTTGACGGCGGGGTCGAAGTTCGTGCTCTCGCGTGTCGCGTCCATCATTGAGTCCTCCCACCGACGATCACCTCGCAGGAGAGCCAGGGCCCTCCTGCGTCGACCTTCGCGGGCTGTCCCTTGCCACAGTGGCCCGCTCCCAGGTCCCAGAGGAACTCGCGCCCCACGCCGTCCACGGTCTTCAGGACGTCGAAGGCGATCCCCGAGATGTTGACTCCGCGCAGGAGCGGCCCGCGCTTGCCCCCGCGCACCGGCCAGGCCTGCAGGGTGCCGAACATGAACTCGCCGTTGGCGTCCGCCTGCCCGTTGCGGGGACCGTCGAGGATCAGCCCGTCGTCGATGCGCGCCACGAGCTCCTCGAAGCTCGACTCCCCCGGCTCGATGTGGGTGTTGCGCATGCGGATCAGGGGTTCGTCGTCGTACTCCCAGGCGCGCGCGTTGCCGGTGGGGACCACCCCGAAGGCGGCGGCGGACTCCCGGTCGTGCAGGTAGCTCTCGAGGATGCCGTTGCGGATGATCACGCAGCGCCCCGCGGGCACCCCCTCGTCGTCGACCGCGATCCTCCCTCCGGCGCCGGGGGAGTGCGCGCTCTCGCCGGAGTCGACCAGGGTGACCAGTTCGCTGGCGACCCGCTGGCCCAGCTTGCCGGCGGCGCAGGACCCGGCGGCGACGAAGTCCGCCTCGACGGTGTGACCGATCGCCTCGTGGGTCAGCAGGCCCACGATCGCCGGCGACAGGAGGACCTTGCGGCGCCCCCCCTCGGGGTACTCGGCGGAGAGCAGGTCGACCGCCATCTGGGCCGCCTCCAGGGCCATCTCCTCCGCCGAGGCGCGGGCGAAGAGACAGTCCCAGGCTCCCGTCGCCCCCACGCTGCGGGCGCCGCGCTGGATCTCGGACCCCTCCTGGGCCACCGCGGACATGCGGAACTCGGGACGCACCAGCCGCGTCCAGGCCTTGGCCCCGTCGGAGGTGACGATCCCCTTCTCCTCGAAGATCTCGCTGTAGACGCAGGTCGCGCTCTGGATCTTGCCCGAGGAGCCGCGCGCCTGGTCCTCCACGCGCAGGACGAGGTCCAGGCGCTCTTCGATCGGGGTCGCCTCCAGCTCCTCGTAGCCCGGTTCGTCGAAGCGCCCCCGCGCCAGCTGGGTGGGGGGCAGGGCCTCGATCCGTACGCTGCGCGCCGCGGCGGAGGCGCTGGCCGCCTGCCGCGCGGCCTCGATCGAGCGCCGCACCGCGTCGACCTCCAGGTGGTCGGTGCTGGCGAAGCCCCAGGTGCCCTGCTCGAGGACGCGCACCCCGACCCCGGTGTGCTCGGCCACCTTGGCCTGGTCGACGCGCCCCTTCTCGACGGCCAGGGAACGGCTGCGCTTGGCGTGGTAGCGCAGCTCGACGAAGGCGCCGCCGTCGGCGTCCAGGGCCTCGGCGAGCAGATCGGTGGGATCGGAAGCGGTGGGCATGGCGTGTCTCGTGGGAGGTAGCGGGGGAGGGTAGCACCGTCGCCGGGCGCTTGCAGAGCCTCGGCGGAGTAAGAAAACGCCTGCGGGAGCTGCCTGCGGGCGGTGCGTCTGGGATCCTCTCGCCGTGCCCGCCGACGAGCCCTCCCGCCGACTGGTGGCGTCGAACCGCAAGGCGCGTCACCGCTTCCTGATCCTCGACGAGCTCGAGGCGGGGATCGCGCTCTCGGGCACCGAGGTCAAGTCCCTGCGCGCGGGGCAGTGCTCGATCCAGGAGGCGTACGTGCGGCTGGTGAAGGGGGAGCTCTGGCTGGTGGGGGCCCACATCCCCGAGTACGCCCAGGGCAACCGCATGAACCACTCGCCGACGCGCGACCGCAAGCTGCTCGCGCACCGACGCCAGATCGCCAAGCTCTCCAAGGCGGTGCGCGAGAAGGGGATCACCCTGGTCCCCCTGGAGGTCTACTTCACCGACGCCCTGGTCAAGGTGCGCGTGGCGCTGGTGCGCGGCAAGAAGTACGCCGACAAGCGCCAGGCGGAGCGGGAGCGCAGCGACCGTCGTGAAGCGGACCGCGCCCTGCGCCGGCGCGGGCGGTAGGGACGCTCAAACGCGCAGCCGCCGGAAGTCCAGGAGGTGCCTGGCCTTCAGGAAGGCGATCCCGAGGTCGCCCTCCTTCAGCAGTCCCGAGACGCGGCCAGAGACGTGACACTCGACGCGCTGACCGCTCTCGGTTTCGAGGGTCACGTAGTGCTGAGTGCTGGTCTGGGAGGAATCCCCACCGCCGGAGACGTGTGTGCGCTTGCCCAACACGACCGCCGGCACGCGCCGCAGAGGGGAGAGGGACACGGCCTTGAGCCTCTTCACGGCGATCACCAGGCCGACCACACCGATCCCCGCCATCAGGAGCGGCACCACCCCGAAGAGGGAGCCGAACGGCCCCGCCGCCATGCCCCCCACCCCCGCGAACACCCCGGTGATCGCGAGGGCGATCACGACGAAGACCACCATGAAGGCCACGCCGCAGCCGCTCTGCAGGACCAGCCCCTGGCCGCTCGGATTGTGGCGCAGCAGCTCGGGGAGGTCGGGGTGCCGCCGCAGCTCCTCGAAGCGGCGGGCGAGGTCGTCGGCGCGACGCTCCCCGGAGGTGGTCGGCTCCGGCGCCGGCAGCGCGCCGCCGCAGTACTCGCAGTAGGCCTGGTGGCGAGAGCGCAGCTTGGCGTCGCAGTGGGGGCAGGTCGTGAGGCTCGGCATGGGCCGGTTCTACGCGTCGCGGGGACGGAACTTCAAGCCGCGTCGGAGCACCCCTCAGCGCACCCGGTTCAGGTCGATGCGGTAGTCCTCGATCCCCGCGGCGGCCAGCGCGTCCATCCAGCGCTCCACCAGCTCCAGCGACGTGCCGCGCTCGGTGGCGAGCCGCAGGGTCTCCCCCTGGGCGAGGGCGTCCAGCTCCGCGAGCAGGGCGCTCATCCGGGCGGGGTCCTCCAGGGGGAAGTCCTCGCCGGCGCAGTGCACCACCCCGTCGGGGCCCAGCACCGCGGCGGCCGGTGGCTGAGCCTGGTCCGGAGGGAGCTCGTGGCGGGCAGGGCCGGTACAGCTCGCCGGCAGGGCGCAGAGCACCAGCGCCGAGGCCGTGAGGAGGCTGGGTCGCACCCCAGGAGCCTAGCCGCCCTTCCCCCCCTTTACACCTCCGCCTCCCCGGCCTAGGTTGCGAGGAGACGGAACGGGGGCGCACTGGTTTCGACCGGTTCTCTCCGACTCCGGGCTGCGTGCCGGGGACCCCGAGTCACCCCGTAGCGACCTCGGGAAGGCAACTTCACTTGCCGACAACTATGCTCTTGCTGCCTAACCAATAGGCAGCCGTTCCCCCAGGGAGGGCCCGCGGCCCCGGGGGAGCGACAACAGCGGGCTGGCCGGAAAGCCGCGCCTCGGGGCGGACCGGCGAGACATCACCGAGGCTGGTCCCGACGCCGGCGGTCCGCAGCCGGCCCAGGGGCGAGATCCAAGAGCGGACTACGCACGTAGAGGCCTGGCGCGCGGCGGCTCCGGGACGCGGGTTCGACTCCCGCCGCCTCCACCACCGTCTGGGCCCTGGGTGGCCTTCTCGGGGCCGTGAGGGGCGGTCGCTTCTGCACCGGACTGCACGGAAGTGCACTGCGAAGCGGACGGAACAGCCACGTCTCGCGCCACGCTCTCCGGCGCGCCCTCGGTGCCCGTGGCACGCGCGGCCGGCGTCTCGCCGGGTGAACATGGCGGGGCGGGGGGCCGGCCAGATGGATGTCACCGGCCCGCAGACCCGTGAGCCCGCCCACGCAGAACCCCGCCTCAGCCGCCAGCCTCCGGACCGAGCCCGCCGGGGTCCGGAAGTGCCGCGGCATTCGCAGACCTCGGGGACAGCCCGAACGAGTCGTGTAACTCGTCGTCTCACGCAAGGGCGCGCGCCGCTCGCGGCGGAGAGGCGAGAGTCGGTCCCAGGCGGCGAGACGTTCGCGCGTCCGCAGGGGTGGGTATTCGAGGAATGATCGGGGAAGGGTCTCGTGCCTGGGGGCGAGGTGCCGATCCTCGGCTTCGGGGGGCAGAGTCGGCTGGGATTCAATACCCAACCAGAGTAAAGGTCCCGTAAATAGAGGACTCCATCTATCCAACGTTTACAGTGGCCTTAGGTCCCGGATGCCTGGGAGCTGGCCACAACACAGGAGGCGCTCGCCGCTTGGGTGCCACCACTCGCCTACGGAGATCGAGATGCTCATGCCTGCCGTGCGAATCGCTGCCCCGCTCGCGCTTCTCTCACTTCTCTCCTTGGCCCCCGTCGCGATGCAGGACTGGTGTTCTGGCTGCGCAGACAACTCGTCGGCTGCAATCGTCACAGGCGAAGTGACCGATCCCGCGTGGGATCCCGTGCTGATCGATGATTGGGTCCTGGATTTCGACGGTCGCTGTTGGATACCCGTCACGGCCGGCGGCGACCCACCTGCGGCCGGTCTCTGTTTCATGGAGTATCCATGTACTCCAATGATCAGCATCATCGCCATGTCCAGCAGTCCGTGGAGTCTCCTCACTTACGGGAATGTCTGCGGCACCGGTTTGGGTGGCGGAAGGCACCAGCTTCCGGGAATGATCGGACTGTACGAGGACTACGTTGGGGTCGACTGTGGCGAGGCGTGCCCCTTCACCATGGACATCGTCGGCTACAAGCTCGGCGAAGAGAAGGGCACCATCCTGGTAACGGTCAACCTCGACTGCGAACAGTGCGAGGGGCAGGTCTTCTAGAGCGGTGGCCGGCAAAGTGCAGAACAAAACGATCGTCCTGCTGGCCCTCGCAGCCGTTGCCACAGGCACAGTACTGACGTACTCAGCATGGCCTGGAGATTCCGGACGAAGTGGACCTGATGTCGGTCTTCGCGTCGTTGCGAGCAGAGCTTCGGTGGAGGGCGGGGGCGATCACGGCCAGGCCATCGCAAGGAACGGTGTTGGCTCACGCGAGCCCGTTGCCCCGCAGGCCGGACTCGAGGAGGTCGACACGCTAGGAGGGCCTAGCGAGAAGTGGCAAGCGCTCCAGGAGCTCCTCGATGCGTACGAGCGAGGAACCGCCTCCCGGGATGAGTTGGAATCGGCTCTCATAGATTATGCCCGGCCTCTTCTGTACTCCCGCCTTGATGAGGAAAGGCTCGAGAAGAGGGTCGATGGTGTCGGCAGGCTTCCTGATATGACAGCTCGTGCTGCCCTCATGGGTATCGAGATGGGTTCCCAGGAACGTGAGGCGCTGGCCTTCCTCATTGACGACAACGTTGACGAGATTCGTCGTCTCGCGACCCAAGCCGTAACACTGGCAGAGGAATGTCGTCTTCGCAAGCTCGACGCGGGAGACTACGTCATCTGGGGCGAGGGTGATCCAGAGCCGGAATCCACCCATCAGTACACCGGTTCTCGACCGATTTTTCGCGGGAGTGGAACGACTTTGCTTCCAGGGGGATTCCGACTTCGCATGTGGCTCTACTCCTCGGACTTTCCCGATCTGGAAGCAGCGTTCGCAAACGTCGAGAGCGCGAAGACGAAAGCGAGGGAGGAACTCCTCGGTTTCCTCGCAACCTTGAAGTGAGAGGGGTGTCAGTAGCGGAACGCGACGGCTGGCCCCCGGAGTGCGGCCCCCACACAGATGGGTTCTGCTGCCCCCACGCCCGACTGGCCACCGGCCGCGGCACCAGCGGATAGGACCCCTGCCAGAAGGGGCAGGCTGCAGCCCAGGACCCGACCGAGTTGGACGACCAGGGGTGCGACCCGAGCCCAGCGGATCGCGAGTTAGACTCCTGCCAGTCGCCGCGCACCCCGGAGATCCCGCCCATGGACGTCTGCGAAGCCGAGACCGGCCTGATCCGCGGCCTGCCGCGCCTGCCCCTCGCCCACCTGCCGACCCCGCTCGAGGAGCTGCCGCGCCTCGAGCTGCCGGGCGGGGCGCCGCGCCTGTTCGTGAAGCGCGACGACCTGACGGGGCTGGCCACCGGGGGCAACAAGACGCGCAAGCTGGAGCTGCTCGTCGCCGCCGCCCTGGCCGAAGGGGCCGACACCCTGCTGACCGCCGGGGCGGTGCAGTCCAACCACTGCCGGCAGACCGCGGCCGCGGCGGCGCGCTGCGGGCTGGGCTGCACCCTCCTGCTCGAGGGCGAGCCGCCCACGGAGCCGGACGGGAACCTCCTGCTCGACCGCCTCTTCGGCGCCGAGCTGCGCTACGGGGAGGGCTCCCTCGAGGAGCTGGCGGCGGAGATGCAGGCCGCCGGCCGGCGGCCCTACGTCATTCCGATCGGGGGCAGCAATGCCCTCGGCGCGGCCGCCTACGCCGAGGCGCTGCGGGAGCTCCTGGAGCAGCTCGCACAGCGCGGCGAGGAGGTCGACTGGATCGTGCACGCCAGCGGCTCGGGCGGCACCCAGGCGGGCCTCGCGGTGGGCGCGCGCGCCTTGAGCTTCGAGGGGCGCATCCTGGGCGTCTCGGTCAGCCGCCCGGCGCGCGAGCTGCAGGAGCTGTTGGCGCCCCTGGCCACGGCGACGGCGCGCGGCCTGGGCCTCGAGCTCCGCTTCGCGCCCGAGGACTTCCTGGTCGACGGCGAGCACCTGGGCCGCGGCTACGGCGCCATGGGCGAGCTGGAGCGCGGCGCGATCCACGAGCTGGCGGACCGCGAGGGCCTGCTGCTCGACCCGGTCTACACGGGACGCGCCTTCGGCGCCCTGCTGGAGCGCCTGCGCGCGGGCGGTTTCGAGGGCGCGCGCAGCCTGCTCTTCTGGCACACGGGCGGCCTGCCGGCGCTCTTCGCGGAGCGCTACGCCGGCCGCCTGCTTTGAGATTGGAGAGCCGCCGGCGCGCAGCCCGGAAAATGCAGGCGCGGCCGCGACGCAGTCCCCACGTCCACCCCCCCCGAGGAAAGGCCCTTGCGATGATTCCCCGTGCCAGCGCCCTCCTGCTCCCGCTGCTCCTCTCCTGCGCCAACGCACCGGCGCTCCCCCAGGACCCCCCGGCCGAGCGCGCCCGGACGGAGAGGCGCGAGGAGATCCTGGAGATCGCCTTCGCCTACGCGGCGCACGAGTGGAGCGCCAGCGAACGCAACGTCTTCCACGGCGAGGACGAGCGCGGCCAGCGCGTCGACACCCCGGACACCTCCTTCGATCCCAAGGGCTGGAAGAGCGACGGCAGCGTGAACGTCGGCATCCCCTACCAGTGGGGCGGCTTCAGCTCGCTCGAGGAGTTCGACGCGGGCATCGCCGCGGGCGCCTGGGCCGGCCACGTGCCCACCACCGACCAGAGCGGCGCGACGACGCGCGCGGTGGGCGTCGACTGCTCGGGCTACGTGGCGCGCTGCTTCGACCTGCCGCAGAAGCAGTCCACGCGCAGCCTGGCCAACATCTGCTACGAGCTGGAGAGCTACGACGAGCTCCTGCCGGGCGACCTCCTGAACGCCTTCGACCAGCACGTGGTGCTCTTCGTCGAGTGGACCGACGAGGAGCGCGGCGCGGCGCGCGTGCTCGAGGCCGCGCGCCTGCGCGTCCAGGAGAGCGTCTACCCGACCGCGCAGCTGGAGCGGCGCGGCTTCCGCCCGTTGCGCTACAAGCCGCTCGACCCGCGCTGGGTACGCTTCGAGCCGGGGGAGCCCGCCTTCTCCGCGGAGGCGCAGGAGCCGGGCGCGGGACGCTGGGAAGCGCGCCGGAAGCTAGAGAGCTCACTCGAGGGGCTACCCAGCCCCCTGACCGACGCCGCGCCCGGCGAGTGGGCGCGCTACGAGGTGCGCACCACGATGCGGCCGGAGGAGCGCAGCCAGCTGCGCACGCTGGCCGAGCGCGGCGCGCAGAGCCTGCGCGTCCAGACCGAAACGCGCATGGGCGGCAAGCTGCACTGCAACGACGCCAGCCTGCCCTGCGAGGGCGGCCTGCTCGAGCTCCTGATCCACTTCGCGAGCTTCGACCAGACCTTCTACGAGCCGCGACTGGAGGAGTGCACGGTCGAGGAGGGCTCCTTCACCCTCGCGGGGAGGGAGTTCGCGGCGCGCAGGCTCGCCGGTCGGGTCGAGGCGAGCCTGCTGATGCGCGGCGTCCACTACCCGCTGCGCGTCGAGCTCGAGTGCATCCTGTCCGACGAGGTGCCGCTGGAGGGCGTGCTGCGCGCCACCTACGCGGTCGAGGTCGATTTCGGCCAGCGCGGGGCCTGGCAGCTGCGGCGCGGCTTCCAACTGGCGGCCTTCGGCCGGGGCGCGCCGCGCTGACCGGCGTCACCCCTCCCCCGCAGTCAGCATGGACTCCTCGTACACGGCACAGCGTGCGAAGCCCAGCTTCCGGTAGCAGCCGATGGCGGCGGTGTTGTCCGACTGCACGTTCAGGCCGACGGTGTCGACCGACTCGAGCAGTGACTGGCACACCCGGGCGGTGACCGCCGCGCCGTGCCCCTGGCCGCGGCGCTCCGGCAGGGTGGTGATGTTCCCCAGCGCCGCCACCCGGTAGCGCGGGGAGTGGACGTGCACCCCGGCCACGCTCACCAGGCGGCCCCCCTCCCGGATCCCGAAGTACTGCCCCGTCGCGAGCATCTGCGGCTCGAACCAGTGACCGGGGTAGCTCTGCGCGTAGAGGCGCAGCAACTCCTCCCGGTCGGTGGGGGAGAGGCGCGTCACGTGGGCCGTGTCCAGGTCGGCCAGGCGCGCGGGCTCGCGCAGGAGCATCTTGTCGTGCCGCCCGTGCGGCTCGAGCCGAAAGGCCGTCGCGAAGACCTCGGCCAGCCCCGGGGTGAGGTGGGCGTAGACCCGCCGCGGAAGCAGAGGGAGCACCGCTCGCGCCAGCTCGCGGGCGGCCGCCCCTTCCCCGTCGTGCAGGGCCAGGATGGCCGGCAGGCTCAGCCCAGAGTAGAGCAGGAACAGCGCCTGCAGGTCGCCGCCGTCCCGGCCCCCGTACCAGGTCGTGAAGGGCCAGAAGCGGTCGTCCAGGTCGCCGAGGCCGTAGATGTGAAGGCCAGGGTCCCGGCGCAGGAAGCGCTCGATCTGCTCCCGGTCGTGCAAGCACT
Source organism: uncultured Planctomycetaceae bacterium (assembly GCA_964507325.1). Classification (GTDB taxonomy): domain Bacteria; phylum Planctomycetota; class UBA1135; order UBA1135; genus CAZDQL01. The sequence goes on from CAZDQL010000112.1 coordinate 11,937, forward strand.
CGGCGATCATCGTCCTCCCCGACTCAGGGCACATCGTCGATCTCGGGCCCGGGGGCGTCGCCTCCAGCTCGCACGCGCTGGGGGAGGAGCCGCCGGGTGCTCCCAACGATAGCCGGGGGCGAGCGCCTGGTCAGCTCGTCCTGGCCGGCGGGGGGCCGGATCGGGTGATCGGCCTCGATCTGGACGGCAGAGGGTCCCGCTCGTGGCTCGGGAGCCCCCGTCGGTGTCAGGGCGCTCAAGTGGGGATGAGAACCTGCCGATCGGAGCCAGGGCAGCTCGGCTTCCAGAGCACGCCGGGACGGGCCTACCCGCACGGCCCGGACGCAGCCGGGTCCAGGACAGCACCATGAAGAGAACACAGCAGGCGATCGCAATCGCGGTCGACGACCGCTGCGACAACGGGGAGGTCTTCCGCGCCGTGTGTGAGGACGCCTCCGAGCACCTGAACGCGGACCTCGTCAGCGTCTGGAAGTTCGAGGAGGAGGGGGACGCGATCCGCTGCCTGTGCGCCTTCGATGCCCTGGCGGAGTCCTTCTCGAGCGGGCAATCGCTGTCCAAGAACGACTGCCCGACCTACTTCGCGACGATCGTCGAGGAGAACACCATCTGCGCCCCCGATGCCCGCACCCACCCCGTCACCCGCGAGCTGACGGAGCCGTACTTCCTGCCGAACGGCATCATCTCCCTGCTCGACTTCATCGTGCATCACGACTTCCGGCCGGTGGGGATCATCTGCTGCGAGAACCGCGGGGGCCTGCGGGACTGGTCGCAGGAGGACCGCGACTACCTGCGCTCGCTGGCCATGCTCGCCTCCTTCCGGACCCGGATGTAGGGAACCGGGCTAGGGCAGGCGGCTGCGCAGGAACCGGGCGGCCCGCTCCTCTTCCTGGGTCCACGGTGGCATGACCAGGATCTCCCCGGGCATCGAGTAGAGCGTTACACCCCAAGCCTCGCGCACCAGCTTGTAGTCCCGACACCTGATCGCCTGCTTGCGATTCTGCAGCGTGTGGTTGGGGCGGAACTTCTCCGCGTAGATCGTCTCTCGCCGCCCCGGTTCGCCGTGCAGGATGGGGAGCAAGCTGACGCTGTCCTCGGCATGGCACGGCACGCCGCGCATCTCGGCGATGGTGGCGTAGATGTCCACGATGCTGACGAGGTCCCCTGACACGCGCGGTCGGATCCCCGGGCCGTGGACGATGAACGGCACGTTGATCCCACTCTCCAGCAACCTGCCCTTGCCCCCGCCGAACTGGTCCTCGGTGCCGTTGTCGGATATGAAGAACACGTATCCGTCGTAGTCCTCGAGGAGGCGACCTATCTCGCGGTCGAGGAAGCTCGTCATCTCGAGCACCTTTCCCCAGTCCGAAGTCGCGATTCCCCCCGGCGGGTTCTCGAAGGGACCGTGAACGGCGTGGTAGGCCACCAGCCGAATGGAGGCCGTGGAGGCCAAGGCGTCGTCGGTCGTGTCGATCGTCCCGTAGGTGGTCTCCCTGTAGGTGCTGCCGTCGACGGTCTTCTTGAAGTTGTAGTAGCTGGGGCTCTGGAAGAAGAAGCCGCCTGCATAGTGGTCGAAGCCCTGGATCCGCGGGCTCTCCCGGCGCCAGCTGACGTGCCACTTGCCGAAGCCCTCCACGCGCTCGGGGAGCAGCTCCGCCAGCGTGACCTCGGAGTACTTCAGGCCCAGGTTGGACGGGTTGCTCGGCTTCAAGACGCTCCCGACGCCGGTGCGCCAGGCATGCCGCCCGGTCAAGAGAGCAGCCCTGGCCGGGGAACAACCCGGATAGGCCCAGGCGTGGGTGAAGGTGATCCCCTCGGCGGCCAGGAGGTCGAGGTTGGGAGTGTGGGCCACCTGGAGCAGATCGCGTCCCAGATCGTCTGCGACGATGATCGTGATCGGCGCCGTCGTCGGTACCGCCAGAGGTTCCTCGGCCGGCTCCGCTGGGGCCGGTGGCGCGACGATGAGAGGCAACAGGTAGGCTAGCATGGCGGTCTCAGCAGGACGGGGAGGGTCCCACCGCTGGCCACCACGCCCTGTCGCGCGATAGCCCGCTTCACCTTCAATCATAGGCCATCACCGGCCGGATGCGGGGACGTGCGAAAAAGCCTCGAGTCCCCCTCCCACATGGCGCTCTGGATCCCTCCCGCTCCCTGCTATCCTCTTCGCCGCCATGCCCACCTCGCACCTCGTCCGGGCACTCATCGCACTCACCCTGCTACCGCTCGGCGCCTGCCGCTCCGCCGAGACGGCGGCGGTCAACCTCGACGAGCTGATGACCGCCGAGCACCGCTTCCGCTACCAGGCTCGGTTGCGGGGCACGCTCGACTCCCTCTTCGAGGGCCTGATCCCGACCGAGCGCCTGGCGGAGGACAGCCTCTTGCGCGGGGACAACCTCGAGACGCTCGCCAATCCGGCCGAGACCTGCCTCGCCAACCTGGTCGCCCTCGAGCGGGGCCAGGGGACGGGGCTGGCGGGGGCCTTCCTCGAGGCGGAGCAGGTGCGTCACTTCGCCCGCTACGCGGCCTTCTGCCCCTCCGCCCTGGCTCGCGAGCGCGCCTTCCTGGCGCTCGGTCCCCACGCCGAGCGGTTGGGGCTCGGTGAGCCGGAGCTCGAGCCGGAGTTGGCCGCCAACGCGCCGGAGCTCTCGGAGGGGATCCGCGGGCTCTTCGAGGCCCTGAGCGCCCTGGCCGCGGGAGGCTCGACCGGCGACGCGACCGTGCGCGAGGACTTCGAGGCCGCCTGCGGCCTGCTGCGGCGCCTGGAGCTCGACATCGAGGGGGGGCGCCGGCTCTTGCGGGTGATCGCGGCCTTCGGGCGCGTGGCCCGGGAGGATCGGCAGGCCCTGGGACCCATGCTCGAGCTCTCCGACGCGGTGCAGCGCCGGGTCACCGGCCTCGCGCTGGCGCGCGGCCGACACGATCCCGACGCGCGCGTGCGCGCCGCGGCCTTCCGCGCCAACTGGCACGCCTACGGCCCAACCTTCCTGAACGACGCCCTGCTCGCCCTGACCCTGCCGGAGCGAGACGAGTCGGGGGCCCCCCTGCGCACTGGTCGCTTCCGACTGCGGGGGGAGTGGTCGGAACGGGACGACGTCTTTCTGACCGTCTTCCAGATCCTGCGCGAGCAGGGGTTGCCGCGCCCCGAGGGGTTCTCGGAGTTGGACCTGCGCTCCCTGCGCCTGCGGCAGCTCCAGGTCCTGATGCAGATCGCCCACGACTTCACCGCCTACAGCGACCGCACCCGCACGGCGGCGCTCATGACCCTCGGCACCGTGGCCGATGCGGAGCTCGAGAGCTTGCGCATCGAGGACTGGATGTGCTGGTGGGCGTCCCACGAGCCCCATGAAGCGCGCACGATTCGCGCGCAGCGCGCAGCGCTCGAGGAGGGCGGGTCCCGCCCGTGAGCGCGGGATCCAACGCCACCGCGCTCCTGCGCCGCCTGGCGGGTTTCGCCGTCGCAGCCGCTCTGCTCGCCTTCGCGGCGAGCCAGGTGCCCTGGCGGGACACCCTGACCCTGCGACCGGGTCAGGAGGCGCCCGGGGAGAGCTACCCCGGCCAGATCCTCGGGGAGTGGCGCACCGAGTCGCAGACGGTGCTCTTCCGCTTCGCGGAGGGGGTCGCGGCGGGAGAGCTCTTGACCGGCCACCCCCTGGAGGCGGTGCTGGCCCGTGGGGGGGTGGTGGAGGCGACTCGGGAGGGGATCTCGGCCCCTGCCGCCGAGGGGCCACGGAGGACCCTCGCCTGCCGGGTCGAGTGGCGCCCCGGGATGCCGCGCGCCTTCCGGGAGTTGGAGCTCGCGGGCCTCCTGCCCGCCGCCGCCTGCCTGCTGCTCGCCAGCGTCTTCGTCGCCACCCGCTGGTGGCGCCTCCTGGCCCAGGCGGGGTGCTATGCGCGCTGGACCACCGCTTTCCGACTGACCTACGTGGGGCTCTTCTTCAACACGGTCCTACCCGGGTCGACCGGGGGCGACCTGGCGCGCGCCTACGTCGTCGTGCGCGATCACCCGGAGCGGCGGGCCTCGGCGCTGACCTCGGTCGTGCTCGACCGCCTGATCGGCCTGGTGGCGATGGTCCTGCTCGCGGTGGCGGCGATCTGGACCGCCGACGATCGTTTCGCGCCTCTGCGCCTGTGGGTCGCGGTGGCGCTCGCGGTGATGGTCCTGGGTCTGGGCGCCTTCGTCAGCCCCACCCTGCGCCGGCTGGCGCGCGTCGACCGCCTGCTCGCCCGCTTGCCCCAGGGGAGGCGGCTGGCGAGTCTCGACGAGGCGCTGCGCTATCAGGTCGCCCGACCGGGCGCCCTGGTCCCCGCCCTGCTGCTCTCCTTCGGCAACCACCTCTCCTCGACGGCGGCCATCTACTGGATCGGCCACGCCTTCGGAGACGGCCACGGCTTCCACGACTACCTCTGCTTCACGACCGTCGCCAACACCGTCTCCGCCCTGCCCCTCTCACCGGGGGGCTTGGGGGTGGGTGAGGTGGCCTTCGGCTCACTGATGGCTCTCGGGGGCGGCCTCTACATGCTCGGAGTCGCCACCAGTCTGGTCTACCGCCTCATCTTGACCGCCATGGGGCTGGCGGGAGGGATCTTCCTCCTCCTGCCGGGAGGAGCCGCGGTCCGGCGCGAGTTCGCCGCCGGGAGGGACGCCGCCGGAGATTGACCCGGGCGCGCGCCCCCGTTCCAATCAGCGCCCCCCCAACCCGGAGACCCCCATGTCCCTCCTCGTCATCGGTACCCTGGCCTACGACTCCGTCGAAACCGTCAACGACCGGCGGGACGACGCCCTGGGGGGCTCGGCCGTCTACTTCGCGGTGGCCGCCGCGCCCTTCGCCGCGCCGCGCCTGGTGGGGGTGGTCGGCGATGACTTCAACCCGGCGCACGTCGAGGACCTGCGCCGCCGCGGCGTGGACTGCGCAGGGGTCGAGACGGCCACGGGCAAGACCTTCCGCTGGGGAGGGCGCTACGAGCCGGACTGGAACACGCGCCACACCCTCTTCACCGAGCTGAACGTCTTCGAGCACTTCGAGCCCAAGGTCCCCGCGTCCTTCGTGGACTCCCAGTTCCTCTTCCTGGCCAACGCCCACCCCTCGATCCAGCTCGCGGCCCTGGAGCAGACCCAGCGCCCCACCTTCACCGTGGTCGACACGATGAACCTGTGGATCGACTGCGCCCGGGAGGAGCTCCTGGCTCTCCTGCGGCGCGTCGACGGGCTGATCCTGAACGACGAGGAGGCGCGCATGCTGACCGGCGAGTCGAACCTGATCCGCGCCAGTCAGCAGGTGATGGGGCTGGGCCCGCGCTACGTGATCCTGAAGAAGGGGGAGCACGGGGCCTTCGTCATGGGGGGGGACGTGCACTTCGCCCTGCCCGCCTACCCCGTCACCGAGGTGGTGGATCCCACCGGAGCCGGGGACTCCTTCGCCGGGGGATTCATGGGCACCATCGCCCGCGCCCGCAACGCCCGGCCCGAGACCCTGCGCAAGGCGATGCTCTACGGCACGGTCACCGCCAGCTTCTGCGTCCAGGGCTTCAGCATCGAGGACCTCGGCCAGCGCACGATGACCGATTTCGAAGGGCGCTACAGCGAGCTGCTCTCGATCGTGACGGTCTAGACCGGTTCCCGAATTCTCGGCGACTTTCTGCCCCACCTCCGGCAGCCCCACCGGAAGAGCCCCTGGAGCGGGCGCCAGTAGGCGCAGCTCCAGGGTTGAACAGGAGAGTCAATCAGCCCGGGGGGCGCCGGCGGTGCGGTCGGCGTCCCCACTTCTACATCGACGCCCCGCGGCGCCGCTGGGTTCCCTCCGGGGGTGGAGTATCCTCCAGCCGTGGATGCGTCCGGCCCGCCTCCTCTCCCCGCCTCGGGGAAGCGCCGTCTCTTCGTCGCCCTCCTGCTCGACGGGGCGATCGCGGCGCAGGTCGCGGGCGAGGTGGACCCCCTGCTCGCGGATTGCGAGCGCCTGGCGCGCGGAGCGCCGGACGACCTGCACGCGACCCTGGCCTTCCTGGGCGCCGTCCCCGAAGGGGAGCGCGGGCGGCTCGAGCGCGCCCTCGCTCGCGAGCTGACGGGCCGCGGCGCCCCCCACCTGCGGGTGCGCGGAACGGGGGCCTTCCCGAGGCGCTCACGCCCCCGGGTCCTGTGGGCCGGGATCGAGGAGGAAGAGAGCTCGCGGGGGTGCCTCGAGGCCCTGCACGCCGCCGCGTGGCGGGGGGCGGGGGAGGTCGGAATCCACCCCTCCGAGGCGCAGCGGGGGCGCCCCTTCCACCCCCACCTCACCCTGGCCCGCGTGCGCGGCCGCGCCCGGTGGCGAGCCCCGGCGGACTTCTTCGCCGTGGCGCTGGACCTCCCCTGGCGACCGCGCGCGGCCGTGCTGATGGAGTCCCGGCTCGGGCCCGGGGGGGCGCGTTACACCCCCCTGCTCCGTATTCCCCTGGGGGATCCGGAGCCCTGAGCCGCAACCCGGGGGGCCGCCGCGCGTCCCTGAGGAGGCGTGCCTTCCAACCTCTCGCCCCCCGACCTAGACTCGGCTTCGGAAGGCCACCCGACCGACCAGCGATGCGGATTCAGGCCCCGCGTCCCCGAAGAGAGACATCAGATTCCAATGACGCAGAAGGGCACCAAATCCAGCAAGGCGGCGACCCGAGGCGACCGCTCCGCCGGCGACAGCCGGCCCGAGCCTCGCGCAGGGGATTCCAAGACCCGCGTGGGGGACAAGGACACCCCGGCCCGCGAGCGGGCTCTCAAAGCGGCGATGGGCGAGATCGAGAAGAGCTACGGCAAGGGCTCGATCATGCGACTCGGCGCCGAGGGTGTGCTGATGCGTGAGGTGGAGGGGATCAGCACCGGCTCGATCCACCTCGACCTGGCGCTGGGGGGCAAGGGGCTGCCGAAGGGGCGCGTGGTCGAGATCTACGGCCCGGAGAGCTCCGGCAAGACGACCCTCTCCCTGCAGGTGGCCGCGTGCGCCCAGAAGGAGGGGGGCATCGTCGCCTTCGTCGACGCCGAGCACGCCCTCGACCCGGGCTACGCCCGCAAACTGGGGGTCAAGCTCGACGACCTGCTCGTCAGCCAGCCCGACACCGGCGAGCAGGCGCTCGAGATCGTCGAGACCCTGGTGCGCTCCGACGCGGTGGACGTGGTGGTCATCGACTCGGTGGCCGCCCTGGTGCCGCGGGCCGAGCTGGAAGGGGAGATGGGGGACAGCTTCGTGGGGCTGCACGCCCGGCTGATGAGCCAGGGGATGCGCAAGCTGACCGGAGCGATCGCCAAGTCGCGCTGTCTGGTGATCTTCATCAACCAGATCCGCGAGAAGATCGGCGTGATGTTCGGCAGCCCCGAGACCACCACCGGGGGCCGGGCGCTCAAGTTCTACGCCTCGGTGCGGCTCGACATCCGGCGCATCGGCCAGTTGAAGGACGGGGACACCGTGGTGGGCAACCGCACCAAGGTCACGGTGGTCAAGAACAAGGTCGCGCCCCCCTTCCGCAAGGTCGAGTTCGACATCCTCTACAACCGCGGCATCAGCCGCG
>CAZDQL010000113.1:0-19064 GCA_964507325.1 uncultured Planctomycetaceae bacterium
CCACAAGGGGGGGCGGCGGCGGAAGGCGATCGACCGGCGCGCGGAGCGCGACTCGGTTGCGCAGGGCGACGAGCGAGGCGATGATGCGCCTCCAATGGTGCACCTGAACCGCATCTACACCCGTACCGGCGACGACGGTTCGACCGCCCTGGGGGACGGATCGCGGGTCCCGAAGCACGATCTCAGGATCGAGGCCTACGGCACCGTGGACGAGGTCTCCGCCCTCCTGGGGCTGGTGCGCGCCCACGGGATCGAGGAGCCCTACGCCCCCTGGATGGCGCAAGTCCAGAACGACCTCTGCGATCTGGCCTCGGACCTCTGCCGTCCGGGCGCTGCGGAGGGCGGGAAGGACGAGGCGCGCATCCCGCCCGAGTACGCGACGCGCCTCGAAGGTTGGATCGACGAGGTCAACGAAGGGCTCGAGCCCCTGCGTTCCTTCCTGCTCCCCGGCGGCCGTCCGGTGGCGGCTTGGCTGCACCTGGCGCGCACCGTCTGCCGTCGCGCGGAACGGCTCGCCTGCGCCCTGGCCGCGCGGGAGGGGGAAGTGGTGGGGGAGGAGGTTTTGCGCTATCTGAACCGCCTCTCCGACCTGCTCTTCGTCGTGGCTCGAGCCGCGAACGAGGGAGTGGAGGGGGACCTGCTCTGGAAGCCGGGTGGCGAGCAGGAGTAGGGCAGTGGGTCAGGCGAGGAGGATCCTGGTCCGCGGGCGCGTGCAGGGGGTCGCCTTCCGCTGGTCCGCGGTGCGCGCAGCGCAGCGGCTCGGCGTGCAGGGGTGGGTGCGCAACCTGAGCGACGGTGGCGTGGAGGCGCAGGTCGAGGGGAACGACGAGGAGATCGCCGCCTTCACCGCCTGGATGGGGGAGGGACCGCCCGCGGCGCGGGTCGATCACGTCGATTGGCGCGAAGTCCCCACCGAGGGGGCGCGCGACTTCGGCGTCCGCTGGTGAGAGATCCGGGCTAGACTGCCCGACTCTCCTCATCTTCGACCCCCAGCTTCGATCGATCCCGTGCAAGTGATCTCCAACGCCATCCTTCTCCTCGCCACCCTCTCCCCCGCCCTGGCCCAGGAGGCGGAACCCAAGACGCTCACCCTGGAGCAGGCCTCAGCCCGCGCCAAGGCGCCGCGCTTCTCCGGTCGCGCGGGCGACTTCAGCTGGGCTCCGGACGGGCACCACCTGGTCCTGGGCCGCGGCAAGGACGCCAAGTGGCTCGACCCCGAGACGTTGGAGCGCGTCGACCCCCGGCCCCTCGGCAAGCCCGAGCCGCTGGAGGATCGGCCCGACCGCGAAAAGGTCGCCGCGGCCCTCGAGGCGATCGAGGGGATCGACGCTGAAGGCGCCAAGCAGATCGCCCGCCGGCGCCGCGCGGCCAGCGAGGACGGGAACCGGTGGCTGATGGAGAGCGAGGGGGCGCTCTACTTCTACGGCCGCGACGAAGACGGGAAGGAACGCGTGGGGAGCGTGCCCGCCGCCGACGGTCCCTTCGAGCTGCCCCAGGTCGCCCCTGAAGGCCCGCTGATGGGGTGGGTCAAGGGGAACGACCTCTACCTCCTGAACACCGTCGACGGCTCCCTGATCCAGGTGACCGAGGACGGCGGTCCGGACCGGTTGAATGGCAAGCTCGACTGGGTCTACCAGGAGGAGATCTACGGCCGCGGGGACTTCCAGGCCTTCTGGCTCTCGCCGACGGGCAGCCACGTGGCCTTCCTCTCCCTCGACGAGTCGCCGGTTGAGGAGTTCACCGTGGTCGACCACGTGGAGGAGGGCCACTTCCGGGTCAAGCCCGAGATCACCCACTACCCCAAGGTCGGCGATCCGAACCCGATCGTCGCGCTCGGGATCGCCGAGACCAGGCGTGGACAGATCCGGTGGATCGACCTGGAGCGCTACGAGAGTGAGGAGCCGCTCGTCGTGCGCGTCGACTGGACCCCCGACGGGCGCTGCCTCTTCATGGTCCAGGATCGCATCCAGACCTGGTGCGACGTGAACGTGGCGGACCCCGACACGGGGGAGTGGCAGACCCTGATCCACGAAGCCTCGCCGACCTGGGTCGATCGTCCCCGTTCGCCGCGTTGGCTGGAGGACGGGAGCTTTCTCTGGCTCAGCCAGCGCACCGGGTATCGGCACCTCTACCACTACGCCGCCGACGGGAAGCTGGTCCGCCCCGTGACCGCGGGGGAGTGGGCGGTCAGGCGCATGCGTGAAGTCGACGAGGAGGTGGGTCTCATCTACTTCACCGCCACCGAGGGGGGCGCGGTGAACGTCAACCACTACCGCGTGCAACTGGACGGCGGCGGCTTCAAGCGCCTGACCCGCGGTGACGGCTCCCACTCGATCGACTTCCGCGAGGACAAGCAGTTCCTGATCGACCGGGTTTCGGGGTTGATGTTCCCCGAAGAGGTGCGGCTCTGCGACGCCGACGGGGACCTGATCGAGCTCCTGGGCCGGGCCGAGATCCCCGCGGAGAAGGAGGGCTACCCCCTCGCCCGCTGGGAGTTGACCGAGGTGGACGCCCGCGACGGCTTCCCCCTCGACGTGGCGCTCCTGAAGCCGGTGCCCTTCGACGAGAAGCGCCCGCACCCCGTTTGGGTCATGACCTACTCCGGCCCCGATGCCCCCTCGGTGCGCAACCGCTGGAACGGCAGCACCTGGGCCCAGTTCCTGGCCCAGAACGGCGTGATCGTCCTGCAGGCGAACGTGCGCTCCGCCAGCGGCAAGAGCCACGTGGCGACGGGGGCCTGCTACAAGCGCATGCTCATCCCGGAGATCGCCGACCTGGAGGACGTGGTCGGCTGGCTGACCGCCAAGCCCTGGGCGGACGCGCGGCGGGTAGGGATCACCGGCTACAGCTACGGCGGGTCCGTGTCCGCCTTCGCCCTGCTGACCTCGGACAAGTTCGCTCTGGGGATCGCCGGCGGCGGCGTCTACGACTGGCGCATGTACGACACGATCTACACCGAGCGCTACATGTCGACTCCCGACCGCAACAAGGAGGGCTACGAGGCGACCTCCTGCCTGAACAAGGCCGAGGGGTTGAAGGGCTTCCTGCACCTGTACCACGGCGTGATGGATGACAACGTGCACGTCCAGAACATGTTGCAGCTCGCCATGTTCCTGCAGCGAGCGGGCAAGACCAGCTGGAGCATGATGGCCTACCCCCAGAACCGCCACGGCATCTCCAACGGCGGGCAACGCTGGCACGCGCGACAGCTCGAATGGCAGTTGATCCAGGAGCACCTGAAGCCGGTGACGGCGCTGGACCGGGAGAAGGAGCGGGTGGAGGAGATGTTCGACGAGGCGGTTGGAGGTGCAGGGGGTGAAGGGAAGTAGCGCAACAGGGTGTCGCGCCACACCCGCCCACGTCCGCGCTGTCGCGCCGGAGGTGCAGCGGTGCGCCTGATGGCGGCGGTCGCGCCCCTGCTCCTGCAGATGCCGCAGGAGGAGATCCCGATCGTCGTCGAAGCCGAGGCGCCGGTCTCCCGCGAGGGAGGCGGCCCCTCCTTCGCGCGACCCCACGCCGAGCGCTGGGCCAGCGGGCGGCAGTGCTTGATCCGCTTCTACGGCGAGGGGCGCTGCACCTACGCCCTCGACGTGCCCACGGACCGGCAGTGGTACCTCTGGCTGCGCTACGCCGCGACCTCGACGGTCACGCTCGCCGCCGGCTTCGCTGGCGAGGAGGAGCTCGCGGAGCACGAGCTGGCGAGCACCGGCGCCTCCTCCGGCAAGGGAGCCTTCGGCTGGGCACTGCTGCACGCGGGCGAGCTGACCGCTGGGCGACACCTCTACGTCGTGGAAGCCGCTCCCCTGCGTCCCGACTGCCTCCTGCTCACGACCCGGGCAGGGGTACCCGACTACCTCGCGCCGCCGGAGGTGGCGCAGCACGACGAGCGCACCCTCGAGCTCCTGGCGCAACCGCTCGTCCCCGCGCGACCGGACTGGCTCGACGAGGCGGTCGGCTACGAGCTGCCGGAGTGGTTCGACGGCACGCGTCTCTGCATGCACACCCGCCTCTCCCCCCGCTGGCTCCTGTGCGAGCCCTTCGAGGAGGCGGCGGCGTCCTTCCGCTCCCTGGGGGCGCGCTGCTACGTGCGGCACTTCAAGACCCTCGGGGAGGGGGCCTGGTGGCCGAGCGTCATGGGGCCGAAGGAGCTCTGGGCCAGCCGGGTCGACGTGGCGCGGGGGATCGTCGAGCGGGCCCACGGGGAGGGGCTGCGCATCATCGCCTACTACCGGCACATGGAGGACCGGGGGATGGCGGAGCGGCACCCCGCTTGGGCCTGCCGCGACGACCGGGGCGAGCTGGTGCTCAGGCGCGGCGGCCAGCCGATGCTGTGCTTCAACACGCCGGCGGCGCAGTACGTCGAGCGACGCCTGCTCGAGCTGGTCGAGCGGGGCGTGGACGGCTTCTACTTCGACGAGGTGCACATGCCCCCCGACGGGTGTTGGTGCGATCACTGCCGCCAGGCCTTCCACGCCGCGACGGGGCTCGAGCACCCCTCGACGATCGACGAGGACGATCCCCTGCACCGCAAGCTCCAGGACTTCACCAACCTCACCATCGAGCGCACCTTCCTGCGCTGGCGCCGAGCGATCCACGCGCGCAACCCGGAGGCGGTCCTGCTGGTGGGCAGCTATCGGGCGGGCGGCCTGCTCGACCGCCACGCCAGTGATCGACTGATGCGGCTCGCCGATTCGGTCAAGACCGAGTTCGACAAGGGCGCCGACGGGCGCGTCGATCTCCTGCTGGCGAAGCTTCCCGATCTCTCCACCCCCCCCCGCGACGTGCGCCTGGCCTGCGGGTGGACCTGGTGCCGCGACGCGGCGGATGGGCGGCCGCCCCACGTCTGGATCCCGCACATCGAGAGCGAAGCGACCGCCTGCCTGGCCACCGCCGCCGTGATCGCCCACGGCGGCGTCGCCAACCTGGACCACCCCGAGGAGAGCCTCCCCGATCCCGCCACCTTCGGCGCCGCCGTGGCCCTCGGGAACCGCCTCTCCGATCACCTGGGGGGCGCGCGACCCCTGCGCTGGGTGGCGCTGCACGTCCCGGGGCGCGCGCGGGATCGCCTGGCCCCGGACGTCGCCGCGTGGTGGCGGGAGGGGTGCGCTCCCCTGTACGAGGCCTTCGGAGCGCTCCTGCGCCGGCGACTGCCGGTGGGGCTGGTCAGCGACTGCCAATTGGCGGAGGGAGCCCTCGACGGCTACCAGGCCCTCTTCCTTCCCAGCCCCGCCGACCTCACCGGCGAGATGCGCGCCAGCGTCGAGCGCTTCCGCGACGGCGGGGGTCGGGTCGTCGAGTCAGGGGACGTGAACGAGCTCCTCTTCGCCGTCGAACCCCTGCGGGCCGAGCTCCCCCTCGAGGTCGTCGGCGGATCGGAGGGGATGCACGCCATCACCTACCGCCCCGCCCGAGGGGACGGCGTGATCCTCGCCTTGGTGAACGACTTCGCCGGCGTGCGCACCGTGGGTGCGACGGGGAAGGCCACCGCGACCCCCGTCTGCGAGGGAGTGCGCGTCCGGTTCCGCTCCCAGGTGCGCCCGACGCGCATCCTGGAAGCGGTCTCCGGCGTCGAGCTCGTGCCGACCCCGACCGAAGGAGGCTTCGAGGTGAGCTTGCCCCCCTTCCCCGTCGCCGCCCTGGTCGTGCTCGAGCCCTAGCAGTCCTCTAGCCGAGGCCCGGCCAGAGCCAGCCGAAGGTGCCCGCGGTGACCAGGGCGTAGGCCACGCCGTCGACGAAGAAGCGGAAGGTGGTGCCGCAGCTCTGTCCCTTCCAGATCGCGTCGACGAGGGTGGGCAGCGCGTACCCGAGGAGGCCCGCCGTGAAGGTCAGCCGGAAGACGGCCGAGTACTCCGCGCCCGGAGCCAGTCCCAGTCGCGCGGTGTAGGCGACGAAGGCGCCGATCACGACCGAGTAGATGAACCAGAAGACGAGGGCCTTGCCCATCGCCGGAGCGCCGCTGGGCAGGACGATCATGTGCCCCACGGGCCCCTGCCGGTACTTCTCCAGCATCTCGGGGGTGGAGCACTCCTTGAAGGAGGGGGGGCGGGGGAAGGTGTAGGCGCCCGGCTCGAGGTGGTGCTCGCGCATCGCGGCGAGCATTGCGTCCTCGTCGGGGAGCTTCCCGCAGTCGTTCTTGTGCCACTGCACGGCCATGTGGATGACCGAACTCACGATGAAGACGAAGACCGCCGACAGTAGGATCGGCAGCCAGAGGTCCGCGAAGATGTCCATGGTTTCACTCGCTGGGATGGGTTCTGGGCCCTATCAGGGCCCTCTCCGGGGGGCTGGAGCCCGCTGGGGCAGATTCTGGACTTTCCCGGAGGGAAATAGTACCATTTTGGTCCGATATAGCGCGAGGAGGCCCACGAAATGACCCATCCCGAAATGCGACCGGCCGCCGCGGCCGGCCAGCCGCAGCGCGTCATCGCCCCCGACGGGGCTGTGAACGGCTACGACGCCGGCCTCGACGAGGCGGGGCTCCTGCACTGCTACCGCACGATGCTGGCCGTGCGCGTCTTCGACGAGATCAGCATGAAGCTGCAGCGCTCCGGGCGCATCGGCTTCGCCGTCCCCAACGTGGGAATCGAGGCCTGTCAGGTGGGGGCGGCCAGCGCCCTGCGCTCCTCCGACTGGTTCTTCCCCAGCTACCGGGACTTCGGGATGGCCCTCTACCACGGGGTCCAGGCCGTGGACATGCTGCACAACATGTTCGGCACGGCGCTGGACGGCGCCATCGGCCGGCAGATGCCCGCCCACTTCACCTTCACCGATCCGATCCGCTTCGTGTCGATCTCCTCGCCGATCGGCACCCACATCCCCCATGCCGTGGGGGCCGCCTTCGCGGCTCGCAGCCGGGGGGAGGACACCGTGGCGCTGGCCAGCTTCGGCGACGGCGGCACCTCCAGCTCCGGATTCCACTCCGCCCTGAACTTCGCCGGAGTCTGGAAGGCACCGGTCGTCTTCCTGTGCCAGAACAACGGCTGGGCGATCTCCTGCCCCTCGTCGGAGCAGACCGCCTCCGAGAACTTCGCCATCAAGGCCGACGCCTACGGCATGCCGGGGGTGTGCGTCGACGGCAACGACCTCCTCGCCGTGCGCCGTGCGACGGTCGAGGCGGTGGAGCGTGCGCGCGCCGGCGAAGGGCCGACCCTGATCGAGGCCGAGACCTACCGCGTGGGGGGACACTCCTCCTCCGACGACCCCAGCAGCTACGTGCCCGAAGAGGAGCTCGAGGCGTGGCGCGCGCGCGATCCGATCGTGCTCTTCGAGCGCTTCCTGGAGGGCGCGGGGATCTGGAACCCCGAGCTCAAGGAGCGCTACCAGACCGAGTTGCGCGCGGAGATCGAAGCCGCGGTCCGCACCGTCGAGGCGACCGACGCTCCCCCCCTCGAGACCCTCTTCAGCGACGTCTACGCCGAGATCCCCGCGCACCTGCGGCGCCAAGGGGAGCAGGCCTTTGAGCTCGCACGCCGGCGCGGGGACGCGGTCGCGGGCGATGGCGAGTTCCCCCTCTGAGGTGATCGACATGGAGACCAAGACCCTTCTGCAGGCGGTGAACGACGGCCTGCGTACCGCCATGGCCGATGACCCCTCGGTGTTCGTATTCGGCGAGGACGTGGGTCAGAAGGGCGGCGTGTTCCTGGCCACCGCCGGGCTGCAAGAGCAGTTCGGGGCCGAGCGCTGCTTCAACACCCCCCTCTCCGAGGACGGCATCGTCGGGGCGGCGATCGGGATGGCGATGAACGGCCTGCGGCCGGTGCCGGAGATCCAGTTCCAGGACTTCATCTTTCCCGCCTTCGATCAGATCGTCAGCGAGGCCGCCAAGCTGCGCTACCGCTCCGGCGGGCAGTACAGCGCGCCGCTGGTGATCCGCGCCCCCTACGGCGGTGGGATCCGCGGCGGGGTCTACCACAGCCAGTCGGGGGAGGCCTACTTCTGCCACACCCCGGGGCTGAAGGTGGTCGTGCCGTCGACCCCCTACGACACCAAGGGGCTGCTCCTGGCCTCGATCGCCGATCCCGACCCGGTGCTCTTCCTCGAGCCCAAGGCCCTCTACCGCAGCGTCAAGGGGGAGGTCCCCGAGGGGAGCTACACCGTCGACCTGTCGACCCTGCGCCACGCCCGCGAAGGGGACGACGTGGTGGTCTTCTGCTACGGTGCCATGGTGCCTCTCTGCCTGGCCGCGGCCGAGAAGGCGGCGCAGAAGGGGATCGAGTGCAATGTCGTCGACCTGCGCACACTCCTGCCCCTCGACGAGGAAGGGCTCGTCGAGGCGGCCAAGCGCGCCGGACGGGTGGTCGTCGTCCACGAGGCCCCCCGCTTCTGCGGCATGGGGGGCGAGATCAGCGCTATCATCGCCGAACGCGCGATCGAGTACATGGAGGCGCCCATCGTGCGCGTCACGGGCTTCGACACGCCCTTCCCGAGCTCCCTCGAGCACCACTACATGCCCGACGAACGGCGCGTTCTCGACGCCATCGAACACGTAGCCACCTACTGAGATGCCCTTCGAATTCAAGCTCCCCGACATCGGCGAGGGGATCGCCGAAGCCGAGATCGTCGGCTGGCGCGTGTCCGTCGGCGACTCGGTCGAGGAATACCAGACCGTGGTCGAGGTGTTGACCGACAAGGCGGTGGTGGAGGTCCCCGCTCCGCGCCCCGGCACCGTGACCGAGCTGCGCGCCGCCGAGGGGGAAGTGGTGGCGGTGGGGAGCGTGATCTTCGTGCTCGACGGTGAGGAAGCCCCCGCGCAGGTTGCCACCGAGCCTGCCAGCGAGGTTCGGGAAGAGGCGCCCAGCGCAGCGCGCACCCACCAGCACGTGAACGCGACGGCCCCGGCGAAGAGCTCGAAGCCGCTCGCGGTCCCGAGCGCCCGCCGGCGGGCGCGGGATCTCGGCGTCGACCTGGCCCTGGTCACCGGCAGCGGGCGCAACGGCGTCATCCGCGCCGCGGACGTCGAGGCCTTCGCGCGCGATGCCGGGGAGGTGGCCACCGCCCCGGCGCCCTCCGCGGCGCCCGCCCCCGCGCCCGCCGACGCCATCAGCGTCTCCGAGGGCGAGGGCCAGACGCGGCGCCCCTTCCGGGGTGTGCGCCGTCGCATCGCCGACGCGATGACGCGCTCCAAGTTCACCGCCACCCACTTCACCGTGGTCGAGGAGGTGGACGTCACCGAGCTGGTGGCCCTGCGGGCCAAGGCGCGGGAGCTCGGGGAGCGCCAGGGCGTGCGCGTCACCTACATGCCCTTCATCATGAAGGCGGTCGCCTCCGCGCTGATGCGCTACCCGGAGCTCAACAGCCAGCTGGACGAGGCGACCCAGGAGATCGTGACCTTCGACCACGTGAACCTGGGGATCGCGATGGACACCGACCAGGGTCTGATCGTGCCTGTGATCCGGGACGTGCAGACCAAGGGAGCCCTGCAGCTCGCCAGTGAGCTCGTGGAGCTCGCCGAGCGCACCCGCGAAGGTCGCGTGAGCGTCGAGGAGCTGCGCGGCGGAACCTTCAGCATCACCAACGCGGGCAGCATCGGCGGGATCCTGGCGACCCCGATCATCAACTTCCCCGAGGTCGCCATCCTCGGCGTGCACCGCATCGTGAAGCGCCCGGGAGTGGTCGAGGGCCCGGATGGGGACCGTATCGAGGTGCGCCATTACATGAACATTTCATGCAGCATCGACCACCGCCTGGTGGACGGAGCTACGGGAGCGCGCTTCCTGGTGGCACTCAAGGAGCTCCTGGAGCACCCGGGCCTCTTGGTCTTGGGCTGAGCCGGCGCACCCACCCATCTCCTGATCCGGGGATCGAAGTCCCGATTCCCGGAGGCGTGTAGCGACGGAATGTGCCTCACCACCCTGGTGAGGCGGCACGTTCCTTGTGACGCTTCCCGCAAGGAACCCCACCATGCGCTCGATCGCCCCGCTCCTCGTGCTCCTCGCCGCCGGTCTGGCGGTCGGGATCTGGCTCCTCGACTCCAACTCCAACCCCGGCTCGACGCCACCGGTCCCCGACGTCGCCGGAGGCGTCACTCCGACCCCCGGGGAGAGCGGGAGCTCCGAGCTGGTGGAGCTCGACGACGCGGGTCGGGAGGGGAGCCCGCCGCGCCGCGCGACCGCCTCCACCCCTGAAACCGACGACGACCCGGCGGCGTCCGTCGTCGCCGCGACGCTCCCGGTGAGTGGGCGCGTGGTCGACGCCCTGGGGCGGCCGGTGGCGGGCGCCGAGGTCAGCGCGGGACACGGCGGGGATCGCGACCCGTGGTTCTACCCGGGGAGGCAGGCTCCCCGGCCCCCGGTGACCACGCGCTCCGACGCGCGCGGGGAGTTCACCCTCGCCATCGAGAAGGGCCCGCCCACCTTCACCCTGACCGTTCACGCCCGCGGCTACGCCCCGCTGCGTCGCACTGGGGAGCCCCTCCCCGACGGCGGGCGTTCCCTGGGGGACATCACCCTGGACCGCGGAGTGATCCTGGCCGGCCGCGTGGTCGACGCGGGAGGCGCTCCCGTCCGGGGGGCGGAGATCCTGCGCCCCTTCCCGCCGCCTGCCGATGGTTTCGTGATCGAGCTCCCGGGCTTGGATGGGGAGACGGTCGCGGTGAGCGACAGCGACGGGCGCTTCGAGGTCGCCAGCCAGGAGGTCGGGGAGTGGGAGCTGATCGCCACGCACGAGGCGTACCCAGCACAGGGGCTCGCGGGGCGTACCGAGCACCGAGGCGACCACGTGACCGACCTGCTGGTGGTGCTCGAGGACGGCCTCGAGATCCAAGGCAGGCTGCTAGGGGTGCCGGAGGAGGAGCAGGGGCTCCTGGAGGTGAGCGTCCGCGCGGCCGAGCTCGACTCACCGCTCGCCGATGAGCGGCGCATCGCCCCCGTCGGCGTCGACGGGGCCTTCGTGGTGCGCGGGTTGCGCGCCGAACGGGACTACCGGCTGCACGCGCGCCTGGCGCAGAGGGAGTGGCCGCGCAGCAACGGGCGCAGCACTCCCGTGACGGTGCCCGCGGGCTCGCGCGGGGTGGAGCTCGTCTGGAGCACGGGGACCACCGTCACCCTGCGGGTCGCCGACGCGCGCAGGGGCGAGCCGCTCGAGGAGTTTCAGGTCGAGTCGGGCCTGGGCTGGCTCACTCCCCTCCTCGACGAGCAGGGGCTCCCGCGCACCCACTTCCCCGAGGGGTTGGTGTGCCTCGACGGTCTCTGGCCGCGGGAAGGACGCGACGAGCTGCGCATCCGGATCGAAGCGGCCGGCTACGAGCCGCTCGAGCACCAGGTGACCCTCGACGACCGGCAGGAGTTGGACCTGGGGACGTTCGAGCTTCAGCCGATGCCGATGGTGCGCGTCACCGTGCGGGACCGCCTCAGCGGCGAACCGATCGAAGGCGCCGGCGTCACCCTGCGGGCGGCTCCGCAGTCGAATCCGGGTGGCGTGCGCAGGATCGGCGCTCGGCTCGGGGGCGGAGGTCCAGAGCCGGGGGACTTCGAGGACCTCGATTCCCCGGCCCAGTACGGCGAGACCGACGCCGCCGGCCTGTGCGTGCTCTCCAGCCTCCCCGGGGTGCGCGCGGTGATCACGGTGCGCGCACCCGGCTACGCACCCACCACGGGGGAGCCGGAGCTCCTGCCCCTGAGGGAAGACGTCGAACGTGATTTCGAGCTCTCGGCGGGCGGCACGGTGCTGGTGACCGTGGTGGACGGCACCGGGGCTCCGGCGTCCGGAGCGAAGATCGAGCACCAGCGGCCCATCTCCTCGGGAGAGATGCTCTGGCCCGGGGCCGGAAGCGAGCCCGCGGACTCCCAGGGGCGGGCGCGCTTCGCCGGCCTGGAACCGGGCCTGCACGCCTTCCGCGTCGAAGACCGCAATCCCCGCAGTGGCGGCTTCGTGCTGGCGGTGGCGGGGAGCTCCCCGGGAGGGACGCGCGGCGAGGAATGGCGGGAGGTGTTGATCGAGGGAGGCGAGGAACACCAGCTCCGTCTGGTGGCGCCTCCGCGGGGGTCACTGTCGGGGCGCGTGACCGAGGATGGAGTCCCGCTGGCGAACGCACGCCTCACCCTCTACGAGGCCGATGATCCGGAAGCGCGCTTCGCCGCCATGCTCGGGGGCGCGCCCGCGACCCACACCGACGGCTCGGGGCGCTACCTCTTCGAGGATCTGAAGCTCGGCCGCTACGCCGCGGAATTCACCCACGCCTCGCGCGCCATGGCCCACGAGGTGGAGTTCAAGCTCGAGGAGGGGGAGAACGAGCTCGACGTCGACCTTCCGGTCTGCATCATCGAGGGCAAGGTCACCGACGAGGACGGCGAGCCGGTGGAAGGTGCGACCGTCACCGTCGCGCGGCGCGAGATCGAGCAGACGCGCATCCGCATGGTGATGGTGGCCAACCTCGGGGACGGCGATGATGAGACCACCACCATCAGCGCCGGGGACGAGCGTCCAGTGGTCACCACCGACGCGCGGGGCCGCTACTCGTTGCGCGGTGTGACGCCGGATGTCGAGCTCTTCGTCGAGGTGCGCGCCGAGGGCTACGGGCCCACGACCTCCGAGGGACAGGTCCTCCAGCCCGGGGAACGCCGCGACTCCGTGGACGTGCAGCTCATCCGCGGTGGGAGCATCGTGGTCGCCGTGACGACCGCCGGGGGAGAGCCGGCCGGGGGTCTCCTGGCGGTGGCCACCTACGAGGGAGAGAACGAGACCTCGGTGGAGCCCGTGGCGCGCCCGGTGACCGCTGGGGAGGCCCGCTTCGACGATCTCATGGCCGGGCCTTGGCGGGTGAGGCTCAACCCGGGCCCGGGGGAGTCGTTCGACGAAGCGCCCCCCATGCCGGAACCCCAATCCGCACTGGTCGAGAGTGGTGAACAAGCCACTCTCTCCTTCACCCTGCTGGAGTGAAGCAGGGCTCGGCGACCCCCGGCGCGGAAGGTGCCGGGGGGTCGCTCTCTGTGGATTAGCCCTTGGCCGGCGTCCGCTTCTTGCGCGCGGTCTTCTTCTTGGTGGCCTTGCGCTTGGTGGTCTTCCGTTTGGCCGTCTTGCGCTTGGCTCTCTTGCGCTTGGCGGCCTTCTTCTTGGGCCTCGCCCCGCCGCGCGCCGCGCCCGCGAAGTAGCGGGTTCCTCGCTTCTGGCCCGTGGTGCGCAGCTTCTTCTCGCCCACGAGCTTGACGATCGGAAGACGCATGTCCTTGGTCGTCAGCTTCAGGGCAGCGCCGATCTCGGCGATGCTCTGGCCCTTGTTGGCCCGCACGTAGCGGAGGATGGCGTCGGCGGTGGCGTTGACGTCCTCCGAGGAGCGCCGCTTGCGCTTTCCGGCACGCTTCCTCCGGGTGGGCTTCTTGGCGGCCGGGACAGCGCGCTTGGCCTTGGGCTTGCGCCCCGGTTTCCTTCCGGGCTTTGCGGTTTCGCCACCCATCAAGGCCGCGATGGCGGAGTCAACGGCGTTGCGCTGGATGATGGCCGTCAATTCCTCGACGAATGAGTCAATGCACGCGCGGAGTTCGGTCTCTGTGTTCTTCTTAGCCATGCGGCTTTCCTGAGGGAGTTTGGGGGGATGGAAGTGTCTTACTGAATCGGTGGGGGCCGTTCAAGGACCGTTTCGGCCCCAATCGACTTCCAGGATCACCCGCTCGCATCCAGGACAACGGCCTGACCACGTGTATCCAGGAGGTTCTATGCAGCTTGACAGCTCCCAGGCACCCCGCATAGCCTCTGAAACCACGGACGCAGCCATGCCGGACTTCGATGAGGGAATAAAGAGGGAAGTCGCCGAAATCAAGTTCCTCATCCACGACCTGCGGGTCGAGAAGTTCATCAATGACGTCATCCACTACCAGGTCACCCTGAATACCGACCTGGAGATCCACAACATCGAGCAGGTGGCTGTGATGCACAGCCACGACCTGCTGGAATTGAAGCGCAAGGCCCAGGAGTTGCGCAGGGCCTACCGCGCCTACTCCAACGCCGTCAAGAGCTTCTCTCCCCCACAGACCATCCTGGCCATGGGGGAGTCCTATGTCGGTACGATCCAGGACGTCTGTGAGCTGATCATCAATCCGCTCTGGGGCCGCTTCGACTCGGTCATCTCGTTCCTGCCCCGGGACTGCCGTTCGGTTCAGTCCGCGCGCCGCTACAAGAACTGCCTGCACTGGATCTGCGGCGTGTTCTATCGCATTGAGCACTTTCTCGAGGAGAAGGGTGGAGGCGAGGTCGACCGGGAGTTCGACGTGGCGGCCGACGTGGAGGACTTCACCACCAACGTCATCAAAGGCTACGTCACGGAGAAGAGCAGCTCGCGGGTGGACATCATCTTCGATGCCCTGGACTCGGGTGTGGTGTGGGGCAACAAGTACCGATTCCGCCGCATGCTCTTCAATCTGGTCATGAACTCGGTGGATGCCATGACCGAGCAGCGCGTGGGTACGTTGCACGTCGGCGTCGCCAACCGCGGAGATCGCCTGCACCTGACGGTGCACGACGACGGCTGCGGCATGACCAAGGAGAAGTGCCAATCCCTGCTCTTCGACCGCGCCACCCTCGATGGCGACATGCACTCCCTGGGCTTCATCTTCGTACGCCAGACCGTCGACGCCTTCGGCGGGGAGTTGGAGATCGACAGCACGCCGGGAGAGGGCACTCTCGTCACGGTGCGCATGCCCCTCATTCCGGGCAAGGTGCTGCCTCCCAAGCGGCGCTCGAAGTGCGAGAAGTTCAGGATCGCCATCGACCACGATCCCGATTCACCGATCGGTGCGGTCGAGCCCCTCGAGCGCCGTGCGGCGCTCACCCAGCGGGTCGAGCCTCCCCCGAGCGCGCCGCCGCCCGCAGCTTCCCCGCAAACGTCACAACCGTCCAAGCCGCTGGAGGAGGAAGCGCAAGGGGTCGCCTACGGCGAGATCCTGCTCGACGACTACGCGATCTCGCGCTCCGACTTCAAAGGGTGCATCTTCGCCATCTCCGCTGATGATGCCGGCCAGGTGGACATGTTCATCCACCGCCCGTACGAGGCCCACTGGGACATCAGTCACGAGGACCTGAGTCCCATGCTCTACGAGGCGACCGTGCGGGGTCGGATCGAGGAGGACGAGCTCAGACAGCCCGGGCTGATCCTCAAAGCGCCCCTCAGCCTGCGGGACTATCTCGAGCTCAAAGAGGTGGACGCGAGGGAGTTCAGCCCCCAGAAGTACAATCAGATGGTCCGCGACGAGTACATCGCCGTCTGCCGCGTGTTGGTGCGCACCGGGCTGGACCCCGAGATGGTCCTGCAGGCGACCGACCTCAAGCAGCTCTTCCCCGACTACGACACCTGTTTCGGCGGTGAACCATTCCCCCTGCGGGTGATGGCGGAGCAGAAGTTGACCAGCGAATAGCCCGCTGAGTGGGCCGCTGAACAGAACGGGGCGCCCGGTTGGGCGCCCCGTCCGCGTGGGTTCAAGCCCAGAGCTCTGCGCTGCCGGGCCTGCGATCTCGGGAATCAGCTCTTGATGCCCGCGACCTCCTCCAGCATGGCCGTGGTGACCGACTTCGGGCGCTCGATCGGGTAGCCCAGCGCGCGGTCCCAGGTGATGTTGGCCAAGGTGCCCAGTGCGCGGCCGACGCCGAAGAGCACCGTGTAGAAGGCGTACTCGCGGACGCCGTAGTACCACTGAATGACACCCGACTGGGCGTCGACGTTGGGCCAGGGGTTCTTGGCCTTGCCGTGCTCCTGCAGGACTCCCGGCGCCACCTTGTAGATCATGTTGATGACCTTGAAGAGCGGGTAGTCAGGCAGGTTCTTCTGGCAGAACTCCATCTGCGAGACGTAGCGCGGGTCGGTCTTGCGCAGGACCGCGTGGCCGTAGCCGGGGATCACCTGTCCGCTGTTGAGGGTGGCCCAGAGCGCGTCCTTGATCACGTCCTCGGTGGGCTCCTTGTCCCCCAAGCCTTCGATGAAGGCCTGGGTCCAGCGCAGGACCTCCTCGTTGGCGAGGCCGTGCAGCGGACCCGCGAGGCCGTTGATCCCCGCCGAGAGCGCGTAGAAGGCGTCCGACAAGGCCGAGGCCACCAGGTGCACGGTGTGCGCCGAGACGTTGCCCGACTCGTGGTCGGAGTGCAGGATGAAGTACATCCTCGCCACGTCGTCGTAGGGGTGCCCGATGCCCATCATGTGGGCGAAGTTGCCGCCCAGGTCGAGGTCGGGGTCGGGCGCGATCGGGGTGTCCGCGCGGAACTTCATGCGGTAGATGTACGCCGCGATGGCGGGCAGCCGGGACATGAGGTTCGTGGCGTCCTCGTACGTCGGGTCCCAGTAGTCCATCTTGCTCATCCCCTCCCTGTACTTCTGTACGAAGACGGACTCGCGTTGCATGGACAGGATGGCCGCCGAGAACATCGTCATCGGGTGCGTGTCGCGGGGCATCGCGCGCAGCACGTCGATGACGTACTGCGGAAGGGCAGAGCGCCGCTTGAAGTCGGCCGCCACCTCCTGGGCCTGCTCCAGGGTCGGGACCTCCCCCGTCAGGAGGAAGTGCCAGAAGCCCTCGACGTAGGGGTACTCGCTGCCGGGGACCTTGGGCAGGGCTTCGAAGGTCTCGGGGATGGTCTTGCCGCGGAAGCGGATCCCCTCCATCGGATCGAGGTAGGAGATATCGGTTACCAGGCAGCGCACTCCGCGGGCACCACCGATCGCCTGGCCGATGGTGACCTCCCCAACCTTCACGTCGGCGTGTTGCTTGAGGAGCCTCACTGTCCGGGAGCGGTGCTCTTCGATCTTCTGATACAGGGTTTCCTTGAGCGTCGACACGGGTCTTCTCCTTTTGAACCTAGACTCCGGGGCGGGGAGGATAGATCCGCCCCCGGCATGCGACAAACGGCAAGGAAGGGGAGATCGGACCGTACAAGTGCGTAGAAGACAGCGCCTGGGGGCTCGCCAGGGGGTCTCGCCGCTGATAGTCTCCGCCGCCCCGAACCTTCCCCGAACCCGACCATGCCCCCTTCGATCCACGGACACGACGTTCTGGCCCTGCTGGAGGATCTCCAGGCCCAATACACCCGCGCCACCCTCCTGGAGGCGATCCACGCCCGCTTCGGAGAGGAGGCGCGCTTCCACACCTGCGCGGCCGAGGGGCTGACGGCAGCGGGGCTCCTGGAGTTCCTGGAGGCGCGCGACAAGCTCGTCTTCGACTCCGCGGGTGCTCTGCGGCGGGCGCCGGATTCCTCCTGCGAGCATTGATCCGCGTCTTGCGCGGGGTGCGGTACTGCCCCGCACCCCGCTCCCCCACTACTGCTTCTGCGCCTGGAACGTGAGCCCGCCCCCCTCGCCGAGCTGCACTTCACCCATCAGGATCCCGTTCTGGATCGTCAGGGCCATGGTGTCGGGCATCCCCTGGAAGCGCTGGCCGTCGATGGCGTTGGTCTTCGACGTCCCCTGCATCTCGAGGCGACCGTTGCGCACGGCACCTTCGAAGCTCTCCCAGACCTCGTACACCGTGGTGCCTCCCCAGCCGTTGTCCCCCTCGTAGCGGCCGTAGAACTCGCCCTTGATCACCCCGGAGGGATCCTGGGTGAGCTCGAGCACGAGGGGCCAGTGGATCTGCGTGCCGTCGGGGAGCGGCTGCGTGGCCTGGCCGGCCCACTGGCCGAGGGGCGAGCCGCTTTCGGGGGTGGGGCTGGGGCCCGGGGGCTGCGGGCCGGGCGGGGTGGGTCCCGCACCCTCGCCGTCGGGGCTGAGGGTGAAGTCCAGGACGATGCCCCAACGCTGCAGGATGTCCGCCGGCAGCTTCTCGAGCTCCGGGTTGGAGACCCCCCGCGTCCAGGCCGAACGGATGTCCACCGCGATGATCAAGCCGTCCTCCTCGGCCTTGCGCGTGTTCTCCATCGCCGCCTCGACCACCCTCGCGAAGGGCGCCGTCCCGTAGCGCTGGCCGCCTCCCACGCCGGTCGCTTCGACCGGGAGGAGGTTGCCACTGGGGAGCTGCACCACCGGGTAGGCGTGGCCGGGGATCAGGACCAGGAAGGACTTGAGGCCCACCGCCTCCGCCATGGAGCAGTACAGGCAGGCCAGCTCGATGCAGGTCGCCGAGCGGTCGCGGATCACGTCGCGCGGGAACTTGATGCTCTGCACGATGTTGTTGTCGAAGCTCATGGTCGGGTCGGCGAACCCGACCGGGCCCTGGTAGGTGAAGTTGTTCGCCTGCCAGATCTCGTAGCAGGCCTTCAGCACCTTGATGGCGGCCTCGTCGCTGTAGGGCGCGCCCTCTCCGCCGGCGGCCTTGTTGGCGGCCGCCGCGAACTGCTTGACGACCGGATCGTCGCGGCTCACCCAGGCCGCCACCAGGTCGGCGTTGCTGTTGACGTCCTCGAAGGTGCCCATGCTCTCTTCCGGCAGCAGGTTCGAGAAGACGTACTCGTGCCGGCCGAGGATCGAGATGCGGCCACCGTCCCCGTCGTCGTGCTCCTTGCCCTCGACGTCCGTGTACTTCCACTCGCACATCAGGTTGGCGGGGGTGGTGCTCGTCAGCTCGGCGATCGACCTGTTCAGCACGGGGTGGTAGACGGCGACCACCGTCTGCCCCGGGAGCACCTCGGGGAACTTCTGCCACAGGTCGAGCTCGGAGTAGGACCCCAGCTTGAAGCGCACCTTCAGGTCGGTGACGGGGCCGTCGCCGACGTTGGTGAAGACCGCCTTGCCGACCCACTGGGCGTCGAACTCGGTCTCCAGCCCGTACACCTTGTAGAGGCAGCTCATCAGCCGCTCGCGCGCCGCGAAGCGCGCCTTCAGCCGGCCCTGCCCCATCGGGCCGGTGTAGGGCAGGTCGTAGGTCAGCTTCTCCTCGTTCACATCCCAGTTGAGGTTCGAGATCCCCTCCGGCAGGACGTAGGTCGCCGGCCCCTTCAGGGCGAAGCCCTCCTCGGCGTCCTCCGTGTAGAACTCGAAGCGCGCCACGGTACGCCCCGCGTCGTTCGTAGCGGTGCCGAAGAACTTCTGCTCCTCCAGCAGCCACTCCCACTGCCCGTGGCCGAGGTTGCGCCCGAAGCCCAGGAAGTGGAGGTCCATCACCACCGCGCTGTTGGCGTCGTCGTAGCGCGCCTTCGAATCGGACCTCATTTCG
>CAZDQL010000114.1:0-18969 GCA_964507325.1 uncultured Planctomycetaceae bacterium
CCGGTGTTGGAGGCCTTGAGGTACGCCTGCTGGCTCCAGGTCGTGCCGCTGCGCTGGAACACGTACGCGGCGCCGGACCCGTGGGCGCTGTTGTCGGTCTGATCGCCATTCACTCCGGTGGCGTTGCTGCGCTCATCGGGTGCCCCAACCACCACGGTGTCGTCCGCTACCGCCACGGAGTACCCGAAGTCGTCGTTCGGGTCGGTGTTGGAGGCTTTGAGGTAGGCCTGTTGAGCCCAGACCATGCTGTTGCGCACGAACACGTACGCGGCGCCGGCGTCGAGTGCGTTGTCATTGCCCTCGTCGCCATTCACTCCCGTTGACTGGCTGTCCTCCCTGCTCGCCCCCACTACTACGGTATCACCTGATACCGCAACGGCATCGCCGAAGAAGTCCGCCGCGTCGGTGTTGGAGGCCTTGAGGTATGCCTGCTGACTCCAAGTCGTTCCATTGCGTACGAACACGTACGCTGCGCCAGCCTCGTGAGTGCTGTTGTCGTTCTGGTTGCCATTCACACCAGTGGCACCGCTACGCTCAGAGGGCGCCCCAACCACCACGGTGTCCCCTGAGATCGCCACCGAGCGGCCGAAGTGGTCATTGGAATTGGTGTTGGAGGCCTTGAGGTAGGCCTGCTGACTCCAATTCGCGCCACGCCGCACGAACACGTAGGCCGCACCGGAGTCGCTGGCCCCGTTGTTGCCCTGAGCGCCATTCACTCCGGTTGCGTTGCTGTCCTCGAGCCAGGCTCCCACGACCACGGTGTCCCCCGAGACCGCCACGGAGTAGCCGAACCAATCGTATGTCTCGGCGTTGGAGGCCTTGACGTACGCCTGCTGTGCCACCGGATCGATCGTCAGCGGATAGGGAGCGCCACGCTCGTCGATCGAGATGCGCAGCCCCCAGTCGGTGCGCTCGAAGCTGGCGTCCAGCTCCCGCCCCGAGGCGTCGAGCACCGTGAGACCGGTGTAGGTGAGCAGCGTGACGCCTCCTCGATCCAGGAAGCGCACTCCGCGGCGGTCGTCGGTGATCGCCGGACGCAGTCCCCCGCGCACGGCGAGCGTGACCAGCAGCGGTCCTACCGCGCTCCCGACGGGCCGGCGGTGGACGGTGTAGCCGTGCTCGAGGCCGCGGGTATCGTTGACGTACCACTCGTCCAGGGTGGTGTCCCATTCGTACGTCAGACGCTGGCCCTCCGCACGCGCGGCTGCGGGGCTCGCAACCTCCCGTTCGGCCCCGGGAAACCCGTAGCGCTCGAGCTCCAACCCCCATGTCCAGCCACCACCCTCGGGCACGGTGTCGAAGCCGCGCCCGTCGAAGCGCGTGCGCCAGTGCTGGCCGGGGTTGTGGGCTTCGAATCCCCCCTCGACGGGGTAGACCGCGTGGCGGCCCACCTCGCAAGCAGCCCGCATGGCAGTCCAATCCTCGGTCGCAAGACCCTCGGGAAGCGCATCCCGCGCGTCGGGCAGTTCCGACTGGCCGAGCAGAGTCGGGGCCAGGGTCATGACACAGCAGCCCACGAATGCCGCGCGCAGGGGCCGACGAATGACGTGCATGTTCACACTCTCGATGCGGAGCACGAGCGCCGCCAAGGTTCGAATGGGATCGTAGCAGAGGATCGAGAAAGAGGTCACAGGCCCGACGCCGGCGCCGCAGAGGCCCCACGGCAGGCCTCTGCGCTGCGACGATCGACGCTCGTCTACAATCCCGGCCATGTCCCACGAAGAGATCTCCGCCACCTTCGACCGCTGGGCCCAGGAAGGCACGGCCGACGGGCTCGAGGATTGCCACGGTGACGTGGTGCGCCAAGTCATCGCCCAACTCGACCTCAAGCCGGGGATGCAGAGCCTCGAGCTGGGCTGCGGAACGGGCTGGGCCACGCGCCTGCTGGCCAGCGCCGCGCCGGGGGCCGGCGCGGTGGGGATCGACGTCTCGCCGGAGATGATCGCGCGGGCGGAGGACACCCACGACCTGACCTCGCGGGCGCGCTACGAGCTGGGCCGGATCGAGGAGCTCGACTTCCCCGACGGGCGCTTCGACCGCGTCTTCTCGATGGAGGTCCTCTACTACGTCGTCGACCTCCAGCAGGCCTTGGGGGAGATGCTACGCGTCTTGAAGCCCGGCGGCAGCGCCCACGCGGTGCTCGACTGCTTCGCGGACTCCCCTCATACGGCCAGTTGGTCGGACAGTATCGGTCTC
The DNA here is from genome assembly GCA_964507325.1 of uncultured Planctomycetaceae bacterium. Classification (GTDB taxonomy): domain Bacteria; phylum Planctomycetota; class UBA1135; order UBA1135; genus CAZDQL01. The sequence goes on from CAZDQL010000114.1 coordinate 2,197, forward strand.
GAGATGCACTACCTGAGCGAAGTCCGCTGGCGCGAGCTGTTCGCGGAGGTGGGCTTCGTCGACGTGGCCAGCCAGCGGGTGATCGATTCGCGCGGGCCGGGGGACGAGGAGTCCTTCGAGCCGGGAACCCACTGCCCCGACTGGACCACGCACGTGGAGCTGCACGAGGCGGGCAGCCTCTGGGTGCGGGGAACGAAGCCCTCCTGAGAGGACCGGGTCAGGCGCAGGGCAGCTGCTTGAAGAAATCGTTGCCCTTGTCGTCGACCAGGATGAAGGCCGGGAAGTCGACCACCTCGATGCGGTAGATCGCCTCCATGCCCAGCTCGGGGTACTCGAGCAGCTCCACCTTCTCGATGTTGTTCTCGGCCAGGAGCGCCGCGGGACCGCCGATGGAGCCCAGGTAGAAGCCGCCGTGCTTCTTGCAGGCGTCGGTCACCTGCTGGCTGCGGTTGCCCTTGGCGATCATGACCATCGAGCCGCCGTGGGACTGGAAGAGGTCGACGTAGGAGTCCATGCGACCGGCCGTGGTCGGCCCGAAGGACCCGGAGGGCTTGCCTTCGGGGGTCTTGGCGGGACCGGCGTAGTAGATGGGGTGCTCCTTGAGGTACTGCGGCATGCCCTCGCCGCTGTCGATGCGCTCCTTGATCTTCGCGTGGGCGATGTCACGGCCCACGATGATCGTGCCGTTGAGCGACAGTTGGGTGGAGACCGGGTACTTGGAGAGCTCCGCCAGGACCTCCTTCATCGGCCGGTTGAGATCGATCTGGATCTCCGCCTTGTGGCCGGCGCCGCGGTACTTCTCGGGGATGAAGCGACCGGGATTCCTCTCGAGCGCTTCGACCCAGATCCCCTCCTCGTCGATGCGCGCCTTGACGTTGCGGTCGGCGGAGCAGGAGACCCCCATGCCGACGGGACAGGAGGCGCCGTGACGCGGCAGCCGGATGACCCGCGCGTCGAGCGCGAAGTGCCGGCCGCCGAACTGCGCGCCGAAGCCGGAGGCCTGGGCGGCGGCGACCAGCTTCTCCTCCATCTCCAGGTCGCGGAAGGCCTGCCCACCGTCGTTGCCGCTGGTCGGCAGCTCGTCCAGGTAGCGGGCACTGGCCAGCTTCACCGTCTTCAGGCAGGCCTCCGCCGACGTGCCGCCGATCACGAAGGCCATGTGATAGGGAGGGCAGGCCGCCGTGCCGAGGGTCAGCATCTTCTCGACCAGGAACTTCTCCAGGCTCTCCGGGTTCAGCAGGGCCTTGGTCTCCTGGAACAGGTAGGTCTTGTTGCCGGAGCCACCACCCTTGGCGACGAAGAGGAACTTGTAGGCCGAGCCCTCGGTGGCGTAGATGTCGATCTGAGCGGGCAGGTTGCAGCCGGAGTTCTTCTCGGCGTACATGTCCAGGGGAATCGTCTGCGAGTAGCGCAGGTTCTCCTGGGTGTAGGTCTCGTAGATGCCGCGCGCGAGGTGCTCCTCGTCGGCGGCGCCGGTCCAGACCGCCTGCCCCTTCTTGGCGACGACCGTGGCCGTGCCCGTGTCCTGGCACAGGGGCAGGACGAATTCGGAGGAGACCTCCGCGTTCTTGAGCATCGCCATGGCCACGCCGCGGTCGTTCGCCGATGCCTGCGGATCCTCGAGGATGGCGGCGACCTTCTGCAGGTGACTCGGGCGCAGCAGGAAGGAGGCGTCCCGCAGCGCTTCACGCGCCAACAGCGTGAGGCCCTCGGGCTCGATCTTGAGCACCCGTTGGCCCTCGAACTCGGCCACGGAGACGTGATCCTTGGTCAGCAGGCGGTACTCGGTCGTGTCCGATCCAAGGGGAAAGGGGGGCTGATAGGCAAACTCCGGCATCGCTCTGTCCTTTGGTGTTCGACCGACTGCACGCCCGATGAGGGGACCCCGCCCACGGCGGATCGCAGCGTGGCCCTCTTCCTATCACCCTCCCGGCGCGCGTGCAATTGCACCTACGACGGTGGACACGCCGACGAGGGCCGCAGCCGGGCGGGACCGGGTTCCCTCGCTTTTCCCGAGTGGCGAGTGACAATCGGGAGGCCGTGGGAACTCCCAGGACAGGCATGAGCGTTCCGATCGATCCCGAGCTGCTGCTCGAGCAGACCGGCTGGCTGCGCCGGCTGGCGATGCGGCTGGTCGGTGATCCGCAGCAGCGGGAGGATCTCCTACAGGAGACCTGGGTCGCCGCTCTCGAGAACCCACCGGCCGCGACCGACCGTCGGGGCCTGCGTGGCTGGCTGGCCAACGTGCTGCGCAACCGCGCTCGACGCATGCACCGGGTCCGGGCGCGCAGCGCGGTGCGCGAGCGGCTCGCCGCGCGCGACGAGGCCCTCCCCGCCGCCAGCGACTCGCTGGAGCGGGCGGAGCTCCAGCGCCAACTGATGGACGCAGTGCTCGAGCTGGCGCCGGGACAGCGTGACGTGATCCTCCTGCGCTACCAAGACGGCCTGTCACCGCGCGAGATCGCCAGACGGCTGGGCGTCGCCGGTGGAGCCGTGAGGATGCGCCTCTCGCGCGCGCGCAAGGAGCTGCGCCGGAAGCTCGATCGCGAGCACCAGGGGGATCGAGGGGCCTGGTCGCTCGCCTTCCTGATGCACCTCGCCGAGCGCGGCAAGGGATGGAACCTGGGAGTCCTGCTGGTGAAGACGCAGACGAAGACCTGGGCGGCCGCTCTGTTGGCCGTGGGCTTGATCGGAATGGCCGGCGTGCTCGCGCTGCTCGGAGGAGGATGGGATCCGTCCACTCCGAAGCCGCCCGAGGCGCTCACCGCCGGGACCTCGTCCGAGCCCGAGCTGCCCGGGCCGGCGACTTCGCCGGCGCGACCGGCAGATCCCGCAACGGATCGCGCGGCCGTTGACCCGCCCACCGAGCCGGAGGAGCCCGGCAGCATCGAGCTCGCCGGAAGGGTGATCGATCCGCGGGGACAACCCGTCCCCGGGGTGACGGTGCGCATCGAGCACAAGCCGAACCGCAGTGGGTCCTGGGTCCCCGTCGGTGAGGCCTGGAGCACGACGACCGGAGAGCTGGGCGAGTTCCGCTTGACGCACACCTGGCAGTGGACGCGGCTGCGCGTCGTCTCCGACGAGTGGGTCGTGCTGCAGGACGAGCGCTTCGGGGCGGAGGTGGTCGAGCGCGAGCTGGTGGTGGTCGTCGCTCCGCGTTGCGACTACTTCGGTCTCGTGGTGGACGAGGAGGAGCGGCCGGTGAGCGGTGCGAGAATCTCCGTGGTTCTCGACCCAGGCGTGCTGGCCGAGCTGGTCCCCGGCGTCGAGCGCACCCACATGCTCTGGTGGCATGCCGAGAGCGACGAGGATGGCTCCTTCGAGCTCGACGGCATCGGCTGGTTTCGGAACGTCCATCTCAGGGTGGGCCAGACCGGCTTCAAGTCCGTCGAGCTCCTCCTCCCCGAGCGCGATGACCAGGAGCTGCGCATCGTGCTCCGGCGCACTATCGACGCTGAGTTCGAGCTCGTCGGAAGCGTGCTCGACGCCCAGGGCGCCGGCGTCGCGAAGGCCTCGGTCATCCTCGGGGATGTAGCTGTCGAAGCCGATCAGGCCGGACACTTCGTCATCCCCTGGGACGGTAACGACGGTGAGCTGATTGCCCTCGGGCGCGGCTACCTGCCGGGGCGCGCTTTGGTGCGCAAGGGGCAGGAGTCGTCGGTGGTGGTGGTGCTCGACGAGCCCGCGCTCGAGATCGTCGGGCGCGTCGTCGATCGGCGCGGTGAGGGCGTGCCCCGAGCCAGCGTGTGGTGCCGCGACGTGACCGAGATTCCACGCACGGGAGACAACTCGCCGCGATTGGTCGAGGCGGTGACCGGGGGCTTCGAACGCCGCGGCTGCGAGCTGACGGCGGACAGCGCGGGGCACTTTGAGCTCCGCGGACTGCTGCCCCGCACCTACCACCTCTTCGCGATGCACCCGCAGACGCTGGAGGTCGTGGGCCGGGACGTCGAGGCCGGCACGGAGGTCGAGCTCACTTTGGACGGGGGCGAGCCTCTGCAGCGCATCGCCGGCCACGTGGTCAGCTACGCAGGCGACCCGGTGGAGGGGGTGACCCTCCTGCTCTGGCGCGAGGGGGTGCACGGCATGACGGGGCGCGGCTCGCCGTGGCTGATCGACTACTCGCGGAGAAGCGACGCCGATGGCTTCTTCGAGATGGAGGGGATCGTCGTGGCTGGAGCGCACTTCTACCTGTCCAGTCCCAAAGCCGGCGGGTACGAGGTGGCGCTCGACTCGAGTATGGACCTCGAGAACCTCGAGCTCCGGGTGCCGCTAGCCTGCCGCATCCAGATCGTGCTCGCGCAGGATCCGGAGGAAGCGGATCGCGTCGGCCTGCTCGACGCTGAGGGGCAGCCGGTGCCCCACTCCATCAATCTCGGCGAAACCGTCGGCGGGGGCGTCGTGTCACTTGGAGGTCGCGGCGGGGTGAGCCTGAGCGGGGGGCGCAGCGCGGTGCTGAAGGTCGACGAAAGCCTGAAGACGCTCGTCCTCCGGAAGGAGGGTGAGGTGGTGCGGCAAATCCCGGTGACGCTCACCCCGGGGGACGAGGTCGAGATCTTGGAGCTGTAGTCGCGGCGGGCAGAGAAGAGCGGGTCGCGGTAACCTGTCCCTTTGGGGTATCCGGCTTCTGGAAAGCGCCCCATACTGCCGACAAACCCGATCACGGCTGCCTTCTCGGGGGCGCTCCCCAGCCCGGAGCGCCCCCGCGCCGATCCCCCCATGCAAGGTCCCCGCATCCCTTTCAATCGGGCCGAGCTCACCGGTGCCGAGCTGCGCTACGTGACCGAGGCGATCGAGAGCCTGCGGATCGCGAGCAACGGCCCCTTCTCGAAGCGCTGCGCGGCGCTGCTGGAGGAGGCGCTCGGCGTGCCGCGGGTGCTCCTGACCACCTCCTGCTCCGACGCTCTGGAGATGTGCGCCTGGCTGCTCGATCTCGAGCCGGGGGACGAGGTCATCGTGCCCTCCTTCGCCTTCGTGACCACCGCCAGCGCCTTCCTGCAGCGGTCGGCGACGCCCGTTTTCGTCGACATCTGCCCGGAGACCCTCAACATCGACACGCAGATGGTGGCCGAGCGGATCACCGAGCGCACGCGCGCGATCATCGCGGTGCACTACGGAGGCGTGGGCTGCGACCTGGACCGGCTCGCGAAGTTCGAAGAGCGGCACGGGGTGCGCCTGATCGAGGACAACGCACACGGTCTGTTCGCGACCTACAGGGGCAAGCCGCTCGGCACCTTCGGCAGCCTGGCGACGGTGAGCTTCCACGAGACCAAGAACCTGACCTGCGGCGAAGGGGGGGCCCTGCTGATCAACGACCCCGAGCTGATCGAGCGAGCCGAGATCGTGTGGGAGAAGGGCACCGACCGCGCGCGCTTCCTGCGCGGCATCGTCGACAAGTACACCTGGGTCGACAGCGGCTCGAGCTACGGCATGTCCGACATCCTGGCGGCCTTCCTGTGCGCCCAACTGGAGGGGTGGCGCGAGATCCACGCTCGCCGCAAGGCGATCTGGGAGCGGTACCAGGTCGAGCTCGAGGCCTGGGCGGTCCAGCGCGGTGTCCAGCAGCCCCGGGTACCGGAGTTCTGCGAGTCGACCCACCACCTCTACAGCCTGCTGCTGCCCTCCGCTCGGATGCGCGACGACCTGATCGCCCACCTCGACCGCCGCGGCATCAGCGCTGTGTTCCACTTCGTACCGCTGCACCTGTCAGCGGTGGGTAGGAAGCTCGGAGGCCGCCCCGGCGACCTGCCCGTCACCGAGCAGGTCAGCGAGCGCCTGGTACGACTGCCGCTCTACGCGGGTCTGGCCGAGCAGGACCAGCGCCGGATCATCGACGCGGTCCTGGCCTTCGGGGAGTAGCTCGGTCGATGGCTCGCACCCTCGCAGCCGCGCGGCTTCCGCTGGCACTCGTCACGGTGCTGCTGGTGGCGGTCGCGTTGCGGCTGCCCAACTACTGCCAGAGCATCTGGTTCGACGAGGCGTGCATGTCGACGCAGCGAACCGGGACCTGGGCCCAGCTCCTGACCACCGCCTACGTCGACATCCACCCGCCCTTCTACATCACGTTCATGTACCTCTGGAACGCCGTCTTCGGCGACTCGGAGGTGTCGATGCGGCTGCCGGCCCTGCTCTGCGGCCTGGCGAGCATCCCGCTGGTCTTCACCGTCGGCGATCGGCTGCTCGGCCGTCGCGCCGCCTGGTGGGCCGTGCTGCTGATGTGCCTGTCCCCGGTGCACATCTGGTACTCGATCGAGGCGCGGCATTACACGCTGATGGTGTTCCTGACGCTCGCCGCGGTGATGCTCTTCCAGAGGCTGCTCGACGGGCGGCGGTCCCGCGGGGCGTGGCGGCTCTACGTCGTAGTGCTGCTCTTGATGCTGGTAGTCCACTACTACCTGGCGGTCTACGTGCTCCTGCTCGGGCTGCTGGGGGCGCTGGCCGCACGCCGGGAAGCGGAGCGCGAGGTAGGGCGCCGCATCGCGATCGTCCACGCGGTCCTCTTGGTCCTGCTCGCCGGCTGGGTCGCGGTGCGGATGTCGCTGGCCGAGCTGGAGACCTCCCAGGGCTACATGCGAGCGTTCACGTTCGAGGAGCTGTACCGCTTCCTCTTCCAGTGGTCCTGGACCGGAAACTGCCTGCCTGCCGGACTGAGGCACGCGTCCTGGAATCCCCGTTGGGTGCTATGGGTGCTATTCCAGATCCTCGGTGTAGCGCTGTTCCTGCGCGGGCTGGTGGTCGTCCTCCGATCGAATCGCACGAAGCCGGAGGGGAGCCGCGTGTTGCTCTACATGCTGGCGGTCCCCGTGTTCCTCTTGGTCCTGCCGGGGCTGGGACTCGCCAATACCTACGTCGAGCGCAGCGCACTGCCGGCTCTGCCCTTCTTCCTCTTGGTGGTGGGAGCGGGGCTGGCCTCGCTGACGGTCAGGTGGGTAAGAGTTGCGGCGAGCGCCATGGTGCTCGCGATGTGCGCCGCGAACCTGACGGCCTACTACGTCTACGACGACGAGTGGACCGTCTACAAGCCCCACCCGGACTGGCGCTCTACGGCGCGCTATCTGGGTGCGGAGGTCGACGCAGGCGGCGGGGGGCGGCCGGTCTTCACCTCGATGCCCAACCCGCGCAGCCTCTCCTACTACGACCGGCGCATCCAGTTCGAGCCGGGACTCGTGCCAATGACGGCCAGGACGGAGCAGATGGTGCGCACCCTGGAGCGCAAGTTGGGCCCTTGCCTGGGCGGCGCGCTGGCTCGGGTGGCGCAGGCCACCGCGCGCGAATTCGAGCGGGGCAAGGCCGAGGCGCGGGCGGGCGCGGAGCTGCTCGTCCATCGCGTTGGCGACGGCAGGCTGAGCGCACTGAAGCTCGGCGAGCGCAGGCTCGACGGCATCTTCTACGTTGTGAAGAACCGCTGGCACCCGCCTCGCGATGAGGCAGTCCCCAGGCTCGTGACCGATCCCCGCTTGCGGGTTCTCGAAACCGTGGAGTACGGTGGAGTGACGGTCTACAAGGTGCAGGAAGGGAATTGACTCGAGCTTCAGACGGTTCGGGGAGGAGGCGTAGTGGGGATTCCCCTCCCGCATGCGATCTGTCCTTGGTCGTCGCCTGCTACAACGAAGAGCCGCACCTCGAGGAGTCCGTCGACGAGATCGTCAGGACCCTCGACGCCACGCACTACAGCTACGAGGTGATCTTCATCGACGACCTGAGCTCGGACGGCACGCGGCGCATCATCGAGCGGATCACCGACGGCCACCTGAACAGGACGCGGGTCTTCCACGAGCGGAACGTGGGTCGCGGCGGCACCGTGCAGGAGGGGTTCCTGCTGGCGCGGGGCCGGATCGTCGGCTTCCTCGACATCGACCTCGAGGTGCACAGCCGCTACATCCCCTCCATGATCCAAGCGATCGACGACGGGCACGACGGAGCCACGGCCTACCGGGTGTACAAGGTTGGGTTGCGGCCCGATCACCTGCTGCGACACGTCTTGAGTCGGGGCTACCGGGTCCTGTGTCGGGCGTTCTTGCGCGTGCCCTTCCGGGACACGGAGACGGGCTACAAGTTCTTCGACCGAGCAGCGATCTTGCCCGTTCTCGAGCGGCTCGAGCACAAGGGGTGGTTCTGGGACACCGAGATCATGGTGCAGGCTCACTTGCACGGCCTGAAGATTGCAGAGATCCCGTGCCTGTTCCTGCACCGCTCCGACAAGGCGTCGACCGTACGCGTCTTCAGGGACGTCTTCAGCTACCTGGCCGCCCTGGTGAGGTTCCGCAGGCGCATCCGCAACCAGTGACCTCCTGACGGCGGTTAGGATGAGGCGATGAGACGCCCTCACCTGGCACAGATGCTGTTGCTCACTTTGGCATCCGCGCTACCGGCGAGCGGGGGTGACATCTCGCAGGCCGTCGACCAGTCTCCTCCGGCCGTGGACATCGCCACCGGCAGCGAGATCCCCTCCGAAGGCTACTGCGACCAGCCCTACGTGGTGAAGCTCGCCGACGGGACGTGGCTCTGCACCATGACGACGGGCAAGGGTCATGAAGGGCAGAGCGGGCAGCACATCGTCTCCTGCCGCAGTCGGGATCGGGGTGAGTCGTGGGGCCCCCTGGTCGACATCGAACCGGCCGCTGGTCCCGAGGCGTCGTGGGTCATGCCCTATCTGACGGAGAACGGCCGCGTCTACGCCTTCTACACCTACAACGCCGCCGACATGCGCTCGGTGATCGCCGACACCGAGTACAGCAGAGGCCGGGTCGACACCCTTGGCGAGTACGCCGTCAAGTACTCGGACGACGGTGGGCGCACCTGGTCGCGCAAGCGCTGGTTCATCCCCGTGCGAGAGGCGGCGATCGACCGCGAGAACCCCTACCAGGGGAAGGTGCGCTTCTTCTGGGGCGTGGGGAAGCCGATCCGACACGAGGGGGCGCTGTACCTCGGGTTCTCCAAGATCGGCCGCTTCGGGGAGGGCTTCATCGCCGTCAGCGAGTCGTGGTTCTTGCGCTGCGGCAACATCGAGAGCGAGCGCGATCCCTCCAAGCTCGAGTGGGAGACCCTCCCCGAGGGCGACATCGGTCTGCGCTCCCCGGAGGGCTCGATCGCGGAGGAGGTGAACCTCACGAGCCTCTCCGACGGCAGTCTCTTCTGCACCTACCGCACGGTGGCCGGCCACCCCTGCCACGCCTACTCGCGAGATGATGGCAGGACCTGGAGCGGCCCCGCGTTCATGACCTTCCGGCCCGGTGGGAAGCTGGTCGACCACCCGCGTGCCGCCAACTTCGTCCGGAGGCTCACCGAGGGTCCCTATGCGGGGAGGTTCATCTACTGGTTTCACAACCACGGAGGGACCGGCTATCAGGGGCGGAATCCCGCCTATCTGCTCGGAGGGGTCGAGCGCGATGGTGAGCAAGGGAGGGTCATACACTGGGGCGAGCCTGTCGCCGTGCTGTATCACCAGGACGAACAGGTGCGCATCAGCTATCCGGACTTCACCTGGGACGACGGCCTCTACATCACCGAGACGCAGAAGACCACGGCGCGGGTACACAGAATCCCTGATGCCCTTTTGAAGCGCCTCTGGATCGAAGACGAGTGAGGGGAGGACTCCACACTGCAATGAGACTGCTGGTGCTCTTGCCGCTGCTGATTCTGCTGGCAGCGTGTCGCACTCCCGATGCAGAGGCAGACGAGCTGGCCAGCGGCGCATTCGAGTGGCCCGAGCCATCGACGGAGAATCGGCCGGGCTGCTACTGGTGGTGGATGGGCAGTGCCGTCGACAAGAGAAACATCACCTGGAACCTCGAGAACCTGCACGCGGCAGGCATCGGAGGCTGCACCCTCGTGCCGATCTACGGGGTCAAGGGGTATGAAGAGCACTACATCGGGCACCTGACGCCCGAGTGGGTGACGATGATGAGCCACGCGGTGGCCGAAGCGGACCGGCTCGGCATGTGGATCGACATGACCACCGGCACCGGCTGGCCCTTCGGTGGCCCGATGATCTCCGACGAGGACTGCGATGCCGCCGTGGTCTACGAGGAGGGCGAGCTCTCCTGGAAGTTCTCCGGAAGGAACGTGAAGCGCGCCGCGCCCGGCGGGGAAGGCCGAGCGATCAATCCCTATTCGCCGGCCGCGATGGAGGCCTATCTGGGGCACTTCGACCGGGCCTTCGATCGGCCAGGCGTCGAGCTGCCCCGAGCCATGTACCACGACTCCTTCGAGTTCAAGGGGAACTGGTGCTCGCGGTTCATGCAGGAGTTCGAGGAGCGCCGCGGCTACGACCTGAGGCCCCATCTCCCCGCCCTCTTCGGCACCGGCGAGGAGGAGGTGGTGGCACGCATCAAGTGCGACTATCGCGAGACGCTCGCCGACCTGCATCTCGAGTATCTCCAGGCCTGGGTCGCGTGGTCGGAGAGCAAGGGGTGCAGCACGCGCAACCAGGCTCACGGCTCGCCGTCGAACCTCTTGGACCTCTACGCCGCTTGCGGCATCCCTGAGACGGAGACCTTCGGGGCCACTTCCTTCGAGATTCCCGGGATCCGCCGCGCAGAGGACAACGTGCGGCGCGACTTCCCCCAGCCTCTCATCAACAGGATGGCCTCCTCAGCGGCGCACGTCGCGGGCAAGCCGCTGGTGGCGGCCGAGGCCTGCACCTGGGTGCGCAACCACTTCCGGGCCGCCCTGTCGCAGGTGAAGCCCGAGATCGACCAGCTCTTCCTCAATGGGATCAACCACGTCTTCCTCCACGGATCCTGCTACAGCCCCGAGGAAGCGCCCTGGCCGGGTTGGCTCTTCTACGCCTCGCTGCAGTACAACCCGCGCAATGCCATCTGGCGCGATGCTCCCTACCTGAACGAGTACATTACGCGCTGCCAGTCGATCCTGCAGTCCGGGAGTCCCGACAACGACGTGGCGCTGTATTGGCCGGTGCACGACCTCTGGCAGGATCCCCGCGGGATGCAGCAGCAGCTCACGGTGCATCACGCCGGGTGGCTCGTCGATTCCACCTGCGGCAAGGCGGCGGCGCGGCTCGACGCGCAGGGGTACGGGTTCGACTTCATCTCCGACCGGCAGATCCTGGCCGGCGATGCCCAGGCCTTTCGAGTCGTTCTCGTGCCGCGCACGAAGTACCTGCCTCTGGCCACTCTGAGGATGCTGCTCGAATTGAACGACGGTGGGCTGCCGGTCCTCTTCCTCGAGGATCTGCCTGCCGATGTTCCCGGATTCCTCGATGTGGCGGGGCGTCGGTCTCTGCTGAAGCGGCTGCTCCGCGGGCGTGGAGGCCTGACCGTCGAACCGGACGGCCTGCACCGGCGACTGGCCGCCGCCGGCGTCGTACGGGAACCGATGACGGACAGGGGGCTCGAGTTCATCCGGCGCACTCACGACGGGGGGCATCACTACTTCGTCGCCAACATGGGCACCGAAGCGGTGGACTGCTGGGTCCCCTTGGGCGTGGCGTTCGAGAGCGCCATCCTGCTCGATCCCCGGTCGGGAAACAGCGGCCAGGCGCGCAGGCAGGAGGGCAACGCCGTGCACCTGCAGCTTCTTCCGGGAGAGACGCGCTTCATCAGGACCTTCCGGGATCTGGTCACCTCCGGTCCCCCGTGGCCGGCACACCGGGAGAGCGCTGGCCCAGCGATTGCGATCGACGGTCTCTGGCAGGTCACCTTCCTCGACGGAGGACCGGAGCTTCCCGCGCCCTTCACCACGACCCGCCTGGAATCGTGGACGGGGCTGGGCGGCGACGAGGCCGTGCGCTTCGCGGGAACGGCGCGCTACGCCGTCGAATTCGACCTCCCTCGAGACGTGGTCGCCGATGAATGGCGGCTCGATCTGGGTGACGTGCGCGAGAGCGCCAGGGTGACGCTCAACGGCGAGGAGGTCGCTGCGCTCTGGTCCGTTCCGTACAGCGCCAAGGTAGGGAAGCACCTCGTCGCGGGCGTGAACCGGCTGGAGGTCGAGGTCACCAACCTCTCCGCCAACCGGATCTGCGATCTCGACCGCCGGGGAGTGCAGTGGAGGAACTTCCACGACATCAACTTCGTGGATCACAACTACAGGTCCTTCGACGCCACGCAGTGGCCGCTCACACCGTCCGGCCTGCTGGGCCCGGTGACGCTGGTGCCCATGAAGGAGATCGAGCCATGATCCGCCCGGTGAACGAGGACGATGCCGACGCGATCTGCCGCATCCAGAACCACTACATCGAGAGCTCCATCTTCACCTTCGAGGAGGAGGCCATCTCCAGCGCGGGGATGGGTGAGCGCATCGAGGAGGTGACGGCAGCTCTCCCCTGGCTGGTCTACGTGGATGAGGGAGAGCTCCTCGGCTACGCCTACGCCAGCCGCTGGAAGGGCCGCTGCGCCTATCGCCACTCGGTGGAGAGCACGATCTATCTCGCCCCCGGCGCAACGGGTCGCGGTATCGGTAAGCAGCTCTACGACGAGCTGATGGCGTCCCTCGGGGAGCGCGGCTACCACACCGTCATCGCGGGAATCGCTCTCCCCAACCCCGTCAGCATTGCGCTGCACGAAAGGCTGGGTTTCGAGAAGGTCGCCCACTTCAAGGAGGTGGGCTGGAAGTTCGAGCGCTGGATCGATGTGGGCTACTGGGAGCTCCTCCTCCGCACGAGATGAGTACTTGACGCTGGTGATGTTCATGACTCCGTATCGCTCCCTGCTGGTCCTGGCGAGCCTCCTCCCGGCGGTCGCCCGCGCGCAGGCGGAGACCCCGCCTCCGAACGTGATCCTCGTCATGGCCGACGACCTCGGCTACGGGGACACCGGCTTCACCGGCAATCCGATCGTTCAGACCCCCCACCTCGATCGGCTCGCCACTGATGGCGTGCTGCTCTCCCGCTTCTACGCCGCCGCGCCGGTCTGCTCCCCCACGCGGGCGAGCTGCCTCACCGGACGTCACCCCTTCCGGATGAACATCCCCTGGGCCTTCGGGGGGGCGCTGCCGGCCAGCGAAGTGACCCTCGCCGAATTGCTCTCCCGAGCCGGCTACGCGACCGCGCACTTCGGCAAGTGGCACGTCGGCCACCTCGCGCGGACGGTCAAGCAGAGCTACGCACCGGGCGCAGTGGACGGCTTCGGCTACTCGCCACCCTGGGAGCACGGCTTCCGGGAGTCGTTCAGCGTGGTGAACTCCCTACCCAGCTTCAACCCGTACTACTTGACCTGCGGCGAGTTCGGCTCCGAGGGCTATCGAATGGTGATGGACCGCCCGGTCGAGCTGGGCCAGCGCGAGGGCGGCTTCGTCTGGCGCGACCGCTTCTGGACCGGAGAGGGCGCCCTGTGCGATGAGTGGCTCGCGGGGCCGCTTCCCGAGCTGCTCGTCGATCGGGCCCTGGACTTCGCGCGCCGCGCGAGCGCCGAGGGGAGCCCTTTCCTGACACTGCTCTGGTTCTCCACCCCCCATACGCCGGTGGTCGCCGGGCCGCGCCACCGCGCGCTCTACGAGGAGCTCTCCCTGCGCGAACAGCACTGGTTCGGCGCGATCAGCGCCATGGACGAGGCCGTGGGGCGGCTGGTGCGGGAGCTCGAGGCCGCGGGCCTCGCCGAGAACACGCTCATCTGGTTCTGCAGCGACAACGGACCCACCTGGGTCCACGAGCTGGGCACGACCGGCGGGCTGCGCGGCCGCAAGGGATCGCTGCGCGAGGGCGGCATCCGCGTTCCGGCGTTCGTGTACTGGCCAGCGGGCCTCTCGGGAGGTCGCACGGTGAGCGAGCCGCTGAGCACCAGCGACATCCTGCCCACCCTCCTGACGCAGGCGAGCGTCGAGCCACCCCCCGGGCGCCCGCTGGACGGTGAGGACGTGACCGCCATCCTGCGCGGAGAACGCGCTCATCGCGCCCGTCCGATCGGCTTCCAGTCGCCACGACTGGAGAGTGAGGCGCGGGACACGAAGGCCTGGATGCAGACCGGTGGCTTGCAGCTGGCCTGGATCGCCGGTCAGTGGAAGCTCTTCAGTGATGACGCGGGTGAGAGCTGGGAGCTGTACGACCTCGACCAGGACCCGGGCGAGGAGCGTGACGTCGCCGCGGCGGCTCCGGAGCGGGTCGCGCGCATGCGCGAGGAGCTGGAGTCGTGGCGTGCGGACTGCCTGTCCAGCGCGGTCGGCGAGGAGCCGGTTCCGATCTTCGTCGCTCGCGAGACACCCGTCCGTGGCGTCGGGCGCTCCCCCGGCTGCTACGCCCAGTTCCGCGAGGGCGGGGTCGTGGTCACCCGCTCGGGGCGCCTGGTGGTCACGGCGCAGGGACGAGAGGCGAGCGACTGGAGCGATCGCTCCGGCCAGGACCTCGTCTGTCGCTGGAGCGACGATGGTGGAGACCGCTGGTCGGAGGCCGTGCTCGTGGCCGCCATGGGTGACACCTCCATCTGCCCGAACGCCAGCGTCTACGACCGCGAGACGGACGCGATCCACGTGCTCTACAACGTGTTCCGCTGGGACTTCCACGACCCGGAGTCGCGCAAGGCGATGGAGGGCCGCGAGTGCCGGCAGTTCCACCAGCGGAGCGACGACGGCGGCGCGAGCTGGTCGGAGCCGCGCGACATCACGGAGATGCTCGCTTCCGACGACCGCACGACCGTGTTCGGATCGGGCGAGGGGATCCAGCTGCGACACGGGCCGCGCGCAGGGCGGCTGGTCGTCCCCGGTGGCTTCCAGCACCGCTGGGGAAACCGCTCTTTCTACTCCGACGACCACGGCGAGACCTGGATCGTCGGCAGCGTCGCGCCGCGCGAGCGCGTGAAGGAGCTGAACGTCCGGCTGGAGAACAAGATCGCCGAGCTCTCCGACGGGACCCTCCTCCTGAACGCGCGACACACGCCCGAGCGGGTGCGCGCCTTCTCCTCCGACGGGGGCGTGAGCTGGAGCCCCGAGGAGGTCGACTCCGGCCTCCCCGCGGTGAGCTGCAACGGGAGCATTCTGTGCGTAGCGGACGGCGAGGGACGGGACGTGGTGCTCTGTTCCGTCCCGGTCGGCCCCAAGCGCACGCACGGCACGGTCTACGCGAGCCTCGACGGGGGTCGCACCTGGCCCTACGCGACGACTCTGGTCGAGAAGGAGTTCGCCTACTCGAGCCTGGTGCAGCTCGCCGATGGGCGCATCGCCTTGATCTACGAGGCGCGCGGTCATCGCGACCTGCTGCTGCGGCGCTACTCGCTCGAGCGCTTCCTCGCGCCGACGTCGCTCCGCTGAACGCCGCCGACCCGCTGGCTCACTTCTCGTCCGTGTCCTGCTCCAGCTTCTTCGCGCGCGCCTCGAGGTAGCTCTTCGACTTCGCGAGCGCCGCGGCCATCGCCTCCGGCTCGGGGTGCCCGTGCATGAACGGGTTGACGAAGCGCGGGTAGTCGATCTTCGCCAGCGCCTCGATCCAGGGCGTGAAGTCGGTCGGTCCGTGCCCCGGTAGCTGCTGCATCTCGGGGGCGTGCTCCCAGGCGTAGAAGAAGAGCAGCTGCTCCCCGCAGATCTCGATCGCCTCCGGCGTCGACGCTTCGATCGCCTGGAGGTGGTAGGGAGCGAGCGCGATCCCGACGTGTGGCGAGGGGTTCAGGTCGGTGAAGGCCTTGAAGGAGTCGAGCGAGTCGAGCAGCGCGTGGCCGTGGTTCTCGATGGCGAGCTGGCTCTGCGTCTCCTCGGCGAGCTCGATCAGGGGCTTGAGCTGCTCGAAGAAGCCCTTCATCCGCGCGCTGAGCTCGGCGGGCTCGCAGGGCGCGGCGCTCCCCTGCACGGCGATCCCGCCGCCGAGCTCGCCGAGCAGCTTGGCGTACTTCGCGAAGCCGCCGACGTAGGTGGAGAAGGAGGTGAGCTCGAGCTGCGTCTCCTTCAGGAGCGCAGCGATCCGCTCGGCCCCCAGCCGGTCGAGGCACTCGTCGAGGTGCGGGCACCCCTGGTAGGCACCCCAGATGTCGATGCCGGTGAAGCCCAGGCCGGCGATCTGCTGACAGGCCTGCTCGACCGACAGCGAGGAGAACTGGATCGAGGAGGTGGAGAGCTTCATCGTCCACTTCCGCTCGGCGGGCTCCTTCTCGGCTCGGGGCGCGTCACTCTCCTGCGCCCACGCGCGGGTCGAGGAGAGGGTGACGACCGCGGCGCTGCTCGCGGCGGCGAGGAAGGCGCGGCGGTCGAACCGCGCCGGATCACTCGTACTGCGCTCCATCACAGCTCCTCGCTGATCCCCGGCAGCGGGGCGTCGTAGATCCCGTTCGGCCCGTCGTGGATCGGCGCCTCCGTCTCGAAGCTCATGTTGTCGATGTCCTCGACGAACTGGTATTCGGAGCTCATCACCTGGTCCCAGGTGACGTACTGCCCGGTGTGGGTGGCGATGCGCCCCATCAGGGCGGCGATGTCCGCTTCCCCGGCGCGTCGGGCTTCGTTGTGAGGGGTGTCGTTGCGGATCGCGTCCAGCAGCACTTGCCACTCGGCGCGGTAGGGACTGGGATCGTTCTTCCCGAAGGCCCACTTCGGCTCGCGGGTCATGTCCTGCCCTGCGTAGATCCGCGTACGCGGCTGGGCCAGGCTCTCCATCAATATGGCGGAGCCCTTCGAACCGTGGGCGTAGTCGGAGTACGTGTTCCAGCAGTTGTTCATGTGCCGCGAGAAGGCGAAGAGCTTTGCGCCGTCAGGGAAGGTGTACTCGACGCTGTAGTGGTCGAACTGGTTGCCGGCGGCCTCGTACGTGCGGCTGCCGAACCCCTGCGCGGAGACGGGCCAGGCGTCCTTGGCCCAGCAGGCGACGTCGACGTTGTGGCAGTGCCAGTCGATGAAGAA
>CAZDQL010000115.1:0-18835 GCA_964507325.1 uncultured Planctomycetaceae bacterium
GCGCGCCGCGCTCGAGCGCGCCTTCTTCCACGACGTCAACAACATCATCACGGTCTTGATAGGAGCCAGCGACCTCCTCGTCGAATCGCATCCGACCCAGGAGTCGCGGCACGTGCTCGAGATCTCCGCACGACTGAATCGAGAGGTCCAGATCCAGCGCGCGTTGCTCGCCAGCGAGGCGTCCGCCTATCAGCCATCGTGGGAGTGCATCGGACCCCAGCGACTCCTCGAACAGATCGAAGACCTCATCCGATCGCACCCCGCCGCAAGGGGAAGGCGCCTCGAAGTGGTGCCCTCCGAGGACATGGGACCGATCACCACGGACACCTCGCTCCTGATGCGCTTGCTGTGCAACATGATCGTCAATGCCCTCGAGGCAACCGACAACGGCGGCGTCGTCAAGGTTTGGGCAGACTGCGACGAAGCGCGCGGCAGGGTCTGCTTCCGCGCCTGGAACGACGCCGAGATCTCCAGCAGCATCGCCCGCCGGATCTTCCAGCGCAGTTACAGCACGAAGGAAGGCTCCGGGCGCGGGATCGGCACGTGGTCGATGAAGTACTTCGGCGAACGAGTTCTCGGCGGCGACGTCCACTTCACCACCTCGTCGGACGGCGGGACCGTGTTCACGATCGAGGTGCCCATCGAACAAACCGCAGCGGAATAGACGCTGCGTGTCGGCGTGCAGGCCATGAAGTCGTTGAAGCTCGCTGCGATCCTGGCGACCGCCCTCCAAGAGACCCCGGCAGCGGCAGTCTCACAGGAGCCGACGGCCGGCGAGCCGGTCGCGATCAGCGCCAAGGCCGACGGCTACCGGGGGATCTGGTACATGAACCAGCCCTCGGGAGACGAGTACGTCTACAAGTACAGCGGGGGCCTGGGGACCTACTGCGCCAAGCATCAGCCCTTCGCCGTGCATTGCCCCGAGGCGCAGAAGACCTTCTTCTGCTTCGGCGGGACGAGCAGCGAGAGCAACCGGCAACTGCTGCACATGGTCTCGTACTACGACCACCGCACCGGGCTGGTGCCTCGGCCGACGATCCTGCTCGACAAGGGGACCTCCGACGCCCACGACAACCCGGTGATCGCGGTGGACGCGGAGGGTCACGTTTGGATCTTCTCGACCTCCCACGGCACCAGCCGGCCCTCCTTCGTGCACCGCAGCGCCGAGCCATGGAACGTCGATCGCTTCCTCCGGGTGCGCGCCACCCGCCGCGGCGAGGCCGGCGCGGAGGAGATCACCAACTTCTCCTACATGCAGGCCTGGTACGTCCCCGACCGAGGCTTCAACTGCTTCTTCACCCGCTACCGCTTCCCCGTCGACCGCACCATCTGCTTCATGTCGAGCCCCGACGGGGAGACCTGGTCGCCCTGGCGGCGCCTGGCGGTCATCGCCAAGGGCCACTACCAGATCAGTGCGGCCAACCAGGAGAAGGCCGCTTGCGCCTTCAACGTCCATCCCGATCCGCAGGGGCTGAACTGGCGCACCAACCTCTACTACCTGGAGACGGCCGATGGAGGGGAGAGCTGGCGGACGGCCGGCGGCCGAGAGGTGGACGTGCCTCTCGAGGAGCTCTCCAATCCCGCGCTGGTCCGCGACTACTCGGCCGAGGGACTGCGGGTCTACCTGAAGGACATCGACTTCGACGCGGACGGCCGCCCGATCATCCTGTACCTGACCAGCCGCGGCTACGAGTCCGGGCCACAGAACGATCCGCGCATCTGGACCACCGCCCGCTGGACCGGTGAGGCCTGGGAGTTCCGGCCGGCGATGGGCTCGGACAACAACTACGACATGGGCTCGCTCTACCTGGAGCCGGACGGCACCTGGCGCGTGATCGCTCCGTCGATGACGGGGCCCCAGCCCTACAACCCCGGGGGAGAGATGGTCATGTGGACCAGCTCCGACCGGGGGGAGAGCTGGGAGCTCGAGCGACAGCTCACCGCGGAGAGCCCGCGCAACCACACCTACGCCCGCCGGCCGGTGAACGCCCACCCCGACTTCTACGCCCTCTGGGCGGACGGCCACGCGCGCGAGCCGTCGCAGTCGCATCTCTACTTCTGCGACCAGGCGGGCGTGGTGCGCGTCTTGCCGCGGGAGATGAGCGGGCCCTTCGCCAGGCCCGCGGTGCTGGCCGATCCGCCCGGCTCCGAGCGCTGAGCGATCGACCCGACCGACGGAATCCGCCACACGACTCGATCGACCGATGCGCCGGCCGTAGCGCCCCGTCCCTTGGGAACGCCTATCCCCCGCGGCCGACCCTCAGTCGCGCAGGTAGTGGCAGGTGTATCCCCCCGGGTGCTTCTCCAGGTAGTCCTGGTGGCGCTCCTCGGCGGGCCAGAAGGTGGAGGCCTCGGTGATCTCGGTGACGATCGGATCGTCCCAGCGACCCGAGGCGGCGGCGCGCTCGCGGGCCTTCTCCGCCTCCGCACGTTGCGCTTCGTTCCGGTAGAAAACGGCCGAGCGGTACTCCGATCCGCGATCGTTGCCCTGACGATCCATTGTGGTCGGATCGTGCATGCGGAAGAAGGTGTCGAGGATCTGCCCGTAGCTGATCTCGGCGGGATCGAACTCGATGCGGATCGCTTCGGCGTGCCCGCTCATGCCAAGGTGCGTGTCCTGGTAGCGAGGATCGTCGAGGTGCCCGCCGGTGTACCCGACCTCCGTGTCCTTCACGCCGGGAAGCGTGCGCAGGATGCCCTCCATCCCCCAGAAGCAGCCGCCGGCGAGGATGGCGACCTCGCGGTCCTTTCCGGAGGCGGCGCTCGCCGTCACCCCGTGCTTCTCACGCAGAGCGGCGGGGAAGCGATCCAGGTACTCGCCGAGCCCCTCCTGCTCCAGGTCCTGCAGGTGCACGAAACGCAGCGACGCTGAGTTGATGCACCAGCGCGTGCCCAGCGGAGCGGGGCCATCGTTGAACACGTGGCCGAGGTGGGAATCCGAGCCGGCCGCGCGCGCCTCCACCCGGGGCACCCAGAGCGTGTCGTCCGCGTGCTCGGTCACGAGCTCGTCGGCGAGAGGCTTGGTGAACGCGGGCCAGCCGGATCCGGAGTCGAACTTGTCCTCGGAGCTGAACAGCGGCTCGCCGGAGACCACATCCAGGTAGAGCCCTGGCTCGTCGTTGTCCCAGTACTCGTTGCGGAAGGGGGGCTCGGTCGCGCTGCACTGAGTGACCTGGTACTGCAGCTCGGTCAGGCGCTCCTGAAGCTCCTCGTCGGTCTCGGCCGCGACCTCGGCCGACGGGGCCTCGGGCGAGTCCAGGCCGGCCATCGGTCCGGCGGCGGCGGAGGAGGACGACTTCGGCGCGCAGCCCGAGGCGAGGAGGGCGAAGCAGGACAGGAGGAGAGGAGGGGTCTTGGTCATGGTCTTCACCGGCTGTGAAGCCCGGGTAATGGCGACGTCGTCGTCCGCCGTTCAGGGCCCTGTTCGGTATCGCGCGGTACGGATCGTCCCCCGCGATGTGACGCTCGGCCACCGTCCCGCAAGCTGCTCCAGCGGGGCAAGCAAGCCCCGCCTCAATCCGCGAGGTCGAGCAGGAAGGCGTAGGTGAAGGCGGTCTCGCGGTAGCGGCGGTAGCGGCCCGAGGGGCCGCCGTGGCCGGCCTCCATGTTCGTCTTGAGGAGCAGCCGGTGGTCGTCCGTCTTCCGCGCCCGGAGGCGGGCCACCCACTTGGCGGGCTCCCAGTACTGCACCTGCGAGTCGTGCAGGCCGGCGGTCACCAGCAGGTGCGGGTAGTCCTGGGCCGTGACCTGGTCGTACGGCGAGTAGGACAGCATGTACTCGTAGTAGACGGGGTCCTTCGGATTCCCCCACTCGTCGAACTCAGCCGTGGTCAGCGGGATCGACTCGTCGAGCATGGTGGTGACGACGTCGACGAACGGGACGTTGGCCACGACCCCGTGGAACAGGTCGGGCCGCATGTTCACGATCGCCCCCATGAGCAGCCCGCCGGCGCTACCCCCCTCGGCAAACACGCGGTCGGGAGCGGCGTAGCCCGCCTCCACCAGGTGCTCGGCGCAGGCGATGAAGTCCGTGAAGGTGTTCTTCTTGCGCAGGAGCTTGCCGTCCTCGTACCAGCCGCGGCCCAGCTCCTGCCCGCCACGCACGTGGGCGATGGCGCACACGAAGCCGCGGTCGAGCAGGCTCAGGCGCGTGGAGCGGAACGAGGCGTCGCTGCTCGAGCCATAGGACCCGTACGCGCGCAGGAGTAGGGGATTGCCCCCCGGCCGGCGCCGGTCGACCCGGTACACCAGCGAGATCGGCACCTGCACGCCGTCCGCCGCGGTCGCGTTCAGACGCTCGGTGCGATAGTCGGCGGAGTCGAAGTCGCCGAGGATCTCGTCCCGTTTCAACAGCGTCTTCTCGCGCGTCTCCATGTCGTAGTCGTACACGGAGTCGGGCGTGGTCATGGAGCTGTAGGAATAGCGCAGAAGGCGCGTGTCCAGCTCGCGGTTGCTGCGCGGACCCACGCGGTAGGCGGGCTCGCCGAAGTCGAGCTCATGCTCCGGATCGCCGTTCCACGGCCGGATGCGCAGGTGAACGAGGCCGTCGCGGCGCTCGGAGATCACCAGGTGGTCGCGGAACAGCTCGAAGCCCTGGAAGTAGGCGTCCGCGCGGTGGGGCACCAGCTCCTCCCAGTGCTCCCGACCGGGTCGGTCGAGCGGGACCCGCACCAGGCGGAAGTTCGGCGCGTCGTCGTTCGTGCGCAGGTAGAAGTGGTCCCCGAGGTGGTCGAGCCGGTGCTCGTGCCCCCGCTCCCGGGGCAGGAAGACCCGGAACTCGCCCTGAGGGTCGTCGGCGTCGAGGTAGCGCACCTCGTCGGCCAGGGTGTGCGAGGACCTGATCAAGAGGAAGCGGTCCGACTTCGTGCGCGACACCGAGCAGGAGTACGTGTCGTCCGTCTCCTCGTAGACCAGCTCGGCCGCGGCCGGGTCCGCGCCGAGCACGTGGCGGTAGATGCGGTGGGAGCGCAGGGTCTCCGGGTCCTGCTTGGTGTAGAACACGGTGCGGTCGTCGTTCGCCCAGGCCAGGTTCCCCGTCACGTCCGACAGCACGTCGGGCAAGAGCTCCCCCGTGGCGAGGTCCTTGAAGTGCACGCTGTAGAAGCGGCGGCCGACCAGGTCCACGGCGAAGGCGAACAACCCCGCACCGGGGCTCACGCTGGTCCTGCCCACTGCGAAGTAGCCGGAGTGGTCGCCCACCAGCTCGTTCTCGTCGAGCAGCACCTCCTCGGGCGCCTCGAGCGTGCCGCGCCTGCGGCAGTGGACGCGGTACTCCTCTCCCTCCTCGTAGCGCGTGTAGTACCAGTACCCGTCGGAGCGGTAGGGCACCGTGGAGTCGTCCTGGCGTACGCGCCCCTTGAGCTCCTGGAAGAGCTCCTCCTGCAACGCCTCGGTGTGCCGCATCTCCTCCGCGGTCCACGCGTTCTCGGCCTCGAGGTAGGCGAGCACCCGGGGATCGTCCCGTTCGCGTAGGCCGTAGTACTCGTCGATCCGCACGTCGCCGTGGATCTCGAGCCGCTCCGGCAGCTCGGGGGCGCGGGGCGGCCCGGCGGGTGAGGAGGTGCAGGCGGCGCAGAGCAGGGCAAGGGAGAGGAGCGCAGGCAGCGGTCCGGGGCGCATGGGGGCCTTCCGTCGTCGAGGTGCCGGGGAAGAGGGGAGCGACCAAGGTAGTGCGCCGCCGCGCCTCCCCCCAGCGATTTGCCCAGGCTTCACGCGGCCGGCGCCCGGCGATGCTAGCCTGCGTGGTCCGCCTCCTGGCGCGCCGCGGACGCGAGGGTGTTCCCGCCGCGGCCCCGCCCCTTCCCCGAACGGCAGCATGCAACTCGACCTGGCCCTGCGGGCCCCCGATTCCTACGTCCGGGACGACGAGAGCGACGACGCGCTCTTCTACTCCCGCTCCCGCCCCGTCCACCATCTGGACAAGCGCGCCCGAGAGACGATCCAGCGCATCTTCGGCGCCCTCCTGATCGAGGATCGTCCCGCGGTGCTGGACCTGATGGCCGGCGGCGACTCGCACCTCCCCCCCGACGTCCGGCCCCGCGAGCTGGTCGGCCTGGGCCTCGACGAGGGGGAGCTCGAGCGCAACCCGCGGCTGGACCGTCGGGTGGTGCATGACCTGAACCGCTCCCCCGTGCTGCCCTTCCCAGACGCGAGCTTCGACGCGGTGCTCAACACCGTGTCGGTCGACTACCTGGTCCGGCCCTTGGAGGTCTTCGCGGAGGTGTCGCGGGTGCTGGTGCCCGGCGGGCTGTGTGTGGTGGTCTTCTCGAACCGCATGTTCCCCCAGAAGGCCGTGCAGATCTGGAAGGAATCGGACGAGCTCACGCGCGCCTACCTGATCGAGCAGTTCCTGGCCGCGGCGCCCGCCTTCGGCCCCCCGCGGCGGTTCAGCTCCCGCGGCAAGCCGCGGCCACAGGACGACAGGTACGCGGGCCTGGGCCTCCCCAGCGATCCGATCACCGCGGTCTGGGTGGAGAAGGCGGGGGCGCCGGTGGGGCGAGCTCCGCGCCCTGACGTGCCCCCCGAGCCCGCCCCGGGTCCGCCCCCCGAAGTCGTGGCGGAGCGCAAGCGGCGGGTCCACGAGACCCTCGCCTGTCCCTACTGCGAGGTGGCGCTGGAGAGATTCGAGATCCCGCCCAACCCGTTCTGCGAGTGGCCGGACGAGTTCGTCTACGTGTGCTTCAACAACGACTGCCCGTACCTGATCGCCGGCTGGGACGCGATGGCGGAGCAGGGCAACGTCGGCCTTTCCTACCGACTGATGTACAACCCGACGCTGCGCAAGTGCCTGCCGACCCCGGTGCCCAACGGCGCCACGGCCCGCACGGCGGTGATCACGCCCCGCGGCTGAGCGCCCTGATACGGAACTGATCGATCCTCACGAGATCCGCGCTCGTCAAGCGCGGGGAGTCAATGCGCCCATGATCACGACGACGTCGCACGCCGATCCAGCTTCCTGAATGGGAAGGGGGCCCTCGACGACCTCCCCATTCAGGGTCATCGAGAGGATCCCCTTGGACACATGCTCGGGGTTGCGCACCTCGATCCGGAAGAGCGCTCCACGCCAGTTGCGTTCGACGCGGAATCCTCCCCAATCCGGGGGGATGCACGGATCCACCACCAGGCCATCCCATGTGGGCCGGATGCCCAGGATTCGGCGCGTGATTGCGCTGTACGCCCAGGCGGCCGTTCCCGTCAACCAGGGGTGGCGGGCACGGCCGTGAGCGGAGTGGTCGCGGCCCATGATGAACTGGCAGTAGGCATACGGTTCGGATTCTCGGATCTCGATCAGGTCGTTCTGGGAGGCGGGGTTGAGGGCGTCGTGGAACTTCATCGCGCGCTCTCCTCGACCCAGCATGCACTCGGCGATCACCGCCCAGGGATTGGGGTGGCTGAAGATGGCGCCGTTCTCCTTCACGCCCTTGTAGACCCGGGTGAGGTATCCAACCTCGTCATCGGGAGTGCCGTACGTGGGCCAGAGAAGGTGGAGCCCGAAGCGCGAGTAGAGGTGCTCGTTCACTGCGTCCATACAGCGGCGAGCTCGATCGGCTGAGGCCACCCCGGAGAGCACCGCCCAGCTCTGGGCATTGAGGAAGAGGCGTCCTTCGGCATCCTCTCGGGTCCCCAGCGGACGTCCCGACTGCGTGAAGCCGCGCAGATACCACTCCCCGTCCCACAGCACCTCTTCACAACGTGCTGCGACTGCATCGGCCAGGGCTGCGTACCGCTGGGCGTCTGCGGTGCGGCCCAGGTGATTCGCTGCAGCGGCGAAGTGGCGCAGCGCCCAGTGGTGCATGAAAGAGACCATGGCGCTCTCGCCGCCCCCGAGATTCAGGCAGTCGTTCCAGTCGGCCCGCAGGCCCTTGCAGATTCCGTGTGGGCCAACCTGCTCCGCAGAGAAGTCCAGGATCTTCGTGAGGTGCTCGTAGACGGAGCCTTCGCCGCCGTCGGCATAGGGGAGCACACGCTCGAAGAACTCCAGCTCCCCGGATTCCACGACCCACTCGCACACCGAGACGACGAGCCACAGGGCATCGTCCGCGCAGACGTCCTGCAAGCCGTGGACGATCTCCTCCGGGCGAGGGGTGGGGACGACCGTGGGCAGCTCGACGCCCGGGAGCTTCTCCTCTCGTGGCGTGAAGACCTCGGGATCGAAGAGATGCAGGCCGTAGCCGGCGCGGGTCAACCCGTGCAGTAGTTCGAGAATGCGCTGCTGCGTCTGCTCCGGATTGGAATGCAGTACGCCGAGGACGTCCTGGGCAGTGTCTCGAAAACCCAGTCCCGTGCGACCGCCCACTTCGATGAAGGAAGCGAAGCGCGACCACACCACACAGGTCTCCGCCTGGTAGAGGGTCCAGGTGTTGACCATGGTGTCCAGGTCTGCGTGGGGCGTTGCGACCTGGAGCCGTGAGGTCTTCTCCTTCCAGTAGGCGCCCAGCTCCTCGAAGGCACGGTCGACTGCGGTGAGATCGGAGTACTTCGCGCGCAGCGCACGACCCGCTGCGTCGCGAGAACCGACACCCAGGATGAAGACCAGGCGGGCCTCCTCGCCCGGCGCGAGCCGTAGCTGCTTGTGAAGTGAGCCGCAGTGATTCCCCCCCAGTTCTGCGCTACTGCTGCATGCGCCGCGCTCGACGGCGAGGGGATTCGACTCAGTGCGGTAGTTCCCCAGGAAACGATCGCGCACACAATCGAATCCGTCGGGATCGAAACTCGATGTGAGGAAGTGGTACGTCCAGGGTTCGTAGAAGAAGTCGTATTCGATGATGCCGTCCGCGTAGTCCGCCCCACTCGCGTAGAGACTCATCTGGAAGTTCTGGTTGTCGGTTTCCGCGTGTTGGAAGGACCATTCCAGATAGTTGAAGACGCTGATCACTCGCGGCCGCGCACTCGTGTTGCGGACCCTTACATCCCAAAGCTCGACGTCATCATCGACCGGGATGAACAGCAACTGCTCCGCCTCTACTTCCCGGTAGGAGCTGAAGAACCTCGTATAGGACAGACCATGGCGGACCTGGTAGCGCGCTTCTTCGAGGCTCTTGGCGACCGGCTGCCACGAGATCGACCAGTAGTCACCATCCTCGTCGTCGCGCAGGTACACGTAGTGCCCCGGT
Source organism: uncultured Planctomycetaceae bacterium (assembly GCA_964507325.1). Classification (GTDB taxonomy): domain Bacteria; phylum Planctomycetota; class UBA1135; order UBA1135; genus CAZDQL01. Next base: position 9,114 of record CAZDQL010000115.1, read on the forward strand.
CGGTCCAGCGGCACTCCATTCGGACGAAAGCGGGTCAGGCGCTGGTGCTCGGCGGAGCGGTAGAAGCAATACCCTCCCGCGTTGTGGGAGAGCACCGTGCAGAGGTCCTTGACCCCTAGGTAGTTCGTCCAGGAAACCGGTACATCGGGTCGCTCGATGATGTATTCCCGCCGCTCGACGTCAAAGGTCCCGTAGCGCATGGCTTCAATCACCGACCTCCCACCGGCCCACCTCCAACTCGCCCTTCCCCGCCCGTGCCCGAATCCAATTCAGCGCCCGCGCCACCCGCGGTCGCCGCACCAGTGCCATCTCCAGGCGACGCTTCCCAGGGAAGTCCATCAGCATCAGGCCCAGGAGGATGGTGAGCAGTCCCTGACCCGGCAGCACCAGCATCGCCACTCCGGAGACGAGCAGCACTCCCCCCACCAGGTTCTTCGCCACCCGCAGCAGCAGCCTCCACACCGGATGGGCCTCCGCCCAGGGCAGGGGGGGGGCCTTGCGATGGGCGAAGTAGTCGTGGGGGATCCAGGTGACCATCACCGGCACCAGGATCACGCCGCCCAGGGAGACCAGCCCTGCGATGACGGCGAGGGCGAATTGGTGGGCTCGGACGACCTCGAAGAGCTCCTCTAGCACCCCCTACTCCTCTGCCCGGCGGATGAGCTCCTCGACGATCGCCTCGATCTCGGGGTCGAGGTCGCTGCGCGCTTCGAAAGCGGCCTGCATCGCACGACGGCCCTGGTGAGCCTCTTCCAGAGAACGCAGCACCTCCGCGGCGCGTCGCTCCAACGCGCACGCGCGCCACATCGACTGCAGGTCATTCAAGGAGCTCTCCCAGACCTTGACCACCGGCTTGCGGCTCGCCTCCCAGGTGATCAGTCGCCGGCCGCCGCGCTCCAGCTTCAGCCCCGTGATCGGGAAGTTCGCCCCCGTCAGGGTCAGCAGACTCGTGGCCGAGGAGGTGTGCCAGACGCGCACGTTCGTGTCAGCGGAGCCGGAGAAGAGGCGCTCCCCCCGCGGCCCGAAGGCCAGGCAGGTGACGGGGTCCTGGTGTCCCAGCAGGGTGATCGCCGCCCGCTCGGGATGGTCGCGGTCCCAGAGGAGGATCGAGTCGTCCGCCCCCCCACTGGCGAGTCGGCGCCCGTCGTCGGACCAGGCCAAGGCGCGCACGCGGCCCTCGTGCTCCTCGACCAAGCCCTCGACCGTGCCCGTGCCGGGGTCGATCAGGACGACGCGCCCCCCCGCATCACCCGCGGCGAGCAGGTGCCCCTCCGGGTGGAAGACCAGGGCCCCCACCCCCGCGTCGAGCTGGAAGGAGATCTCCAGGGAGCCCTGCTGCGCGTTCCAGACCTTCACACTGCCGTCGGAGGCGCCACTCGCCAGACGCCGGCAGCGCGGTCCCCAGGCGAAGGCCATGATCGTGTCGGCGTGCCCGTCTAGGGTGCGGGTCAGCTCGGCGGTGGCGACCTCCCAGATGTCGATCTCGTAGCGCCGCTTGAGCCGGTGGCGCCGCCCGCACAGGGCGAGCCGATCCCCGTCGGGATCGAGGGCACCGATCGTCGCCAGGAGCCCCGGCGTCGATCGGTCCACGTCGTCCAGGTCGACCAGCCAGACCACCCCTGGGGACCCCCCGCCCTCCCAAGTCAGGGTCAACGGCACCAGGCGGTGGTCGTGACCACGGAGGGGGGTCTGGGCGGGAATGGTGTTCGAGTCCCACAGGCGCAGGCCGTCCTGGAATCCCGCGGAGAGGATCCTCTGTCCGTCGGGGCTGAAGGCCACCGAGCCCACCTCCCCTTCGTGCCCGCGCAGGGTGGAGAGCTCCTGCAGCGAGACCAGATCCCACGTGCGCACGGTCCCGTCCGCGGAGCTCGAGACCACCCGCCGGCCGTCGGGGGCCAGATCCAGGGCCAGCACCGCCTGCCCGTGACCCGTGAGGATCTCGTCGCGCTGCAGGCCGGCGAGGTTCCAGATCCCGATCGCGTCGTCTCCCCCGGCTGAGAGGAGTCGTCCCCCGGGGGCCTCGACCAGGTCGAAGGTGCCGCGCTGGTGGCCAGACAGGGTGGCCGTGCGCTCGCCGCTCGTCAGATCCCAGAGGGCGATCTCACCCTCCTCCGACGCACTGGCCAAGCGGCCGTCACTCAGGAAGCACAAGGCGCGCACCGGCCGGGAGTGCCCCTCGAGGGTCGCGATCCGCTCGCCGCTCTCCGCGTCCCAGAGGTGCAGGCGGTACTCGTCGAAGCGCTGGGCGCGCAGCACGCCGCCGAGCTCCACCCGGTAGCGCGCCCCCTCCCCCGTCGCGAGCCGAGCGCCGTCGGGGGAGAGTGCGATGGCGCGCACCGCCCGCTCTCCACAGGGCCAGGTGCGGGCACGACCGGGCGAGCCGCTCCAGACCGCGACCGTGCCGTCGAGACCGCCGCTGGCGAGAAGTCCGGCGTCCGGCGTCGAGGTCAGGCAGGCCAGCGTCGCCGTGTGCAGCTGGCGCACCTCCTGGAGCCCACCGCTCTTGCCCTCTCGCCGGTGGACCTGACCGTCGTGGGTCCCGGCCAGGAAGCACCCGGCAGTATCCCAAGCCACCGCCTGGGCACCCCCCGGCAAGGCGAGCAGGGCGGGGTTCTCCCCCAGGATGAGGTGATCCCACTCCCAGCCGCGCAGCTCCGGCGGGCAGGCCTCCAAGCGGCGCTCCATCTCCGCGAAGTTGCCCACCTCGCGGTTCATCGCGGCGCCGATCAGGTTCGCCACGTAGTTGCGCTCGCGGGCGGTGTCGAAGAGGCCGGTGACCTCCGTCTCCTTCTCCTCCAGCCGATCCCTCCAGCGCACCTGCATCCAGGCCGCCAGTACGAGACCGGTGGTGATCACCAGGAAGGCGGCCACGCTGGTCCAAGCCAGGGCGCGGTTGCGCTGGATCCACTTGCGCAGCTCCGGCAGGGCGCCGGTGGCGTGGGCGCGCACCACGTGGCCTTCGATGTAGGCGCGCAGGTCGGAGGCCATGGCGAGCATTTCCGGGTAGCGCGCTTCGATGTCGCGGGACATCGCCTTGTCGCAGATCGCCACCAGCTCCTCGGGAGCGCGGCGCGCCACCTCGCGCAGGGGCGCGGGGGGCTCCTCCTGCAAGAGTCCCCACACACCGTAGGCGTTGCGCTTCGAGCCCGGGGGGACGTAGGGCATGTGGGAGGCGAGCAGGTGGTAGAGGATCGCCCCCACCGAGTAGACGTCGGAGTGGGGCCCCATCAACTCCAGCTCTCCACGCGCCTGCTCCGGCGACATGTAGGAGGGGGTCCCCACCACGTCCCCGTCCATCGTCACCAGGGGAGAGGCGTCGTGGACGTCGCGGTCGGTGGAGACCAGGCTCTTGGTCACATCGCGGCCGCGGTCGCGCAGCCGCAGGTCGCGCTTGTCCTCGCGGCCCATGACGCGCGCCAACCCCCAGTCCATCACGTAGACCTCGCCGAAGCGCCCCACCATCACGTTGGCGGGTTTGAGGTCGCGGTGGATGACCTGCTTGGAGTGGGCGTAGGCCATCGCCTCGCACACCTTCAGGAGGACGCCGACCGCGCGGGTCAGGGTCCAATCCTCCTCCTCGCGCTGAACCAGCTCCAGGATCTGTGCCAGGTCGCGGCCGCGCACCAGCGGCATGGTGAAGAAGGCCCGCCCCTCGGCGTCGAGGCCCAGCTCGTGCACCGGCACGATGCCGGGGTGGTCGAGCTGGGCGGTGACCTGGGCCTCCTCCAGGAAGCGCGTCAGGAGCAGCTCGTCGCTCTCCTGGGTGTCCTCGCGCCCCTTGGTCAAGACGACCTTCATCGCCAGGGTGCGGCGCAGCTCGTCGTCCCAGATCTCGAGGATCGCCCCCATGCCGCCGCGCGCCAACTCGCGCCGCGTCTGGTAGCGCTGGACGTCGGGGGTGCGGGCTTCGAGGCGACCCAGGGTGCCGGCGGTGCTGGAGGCGGGGCGCGCGGGAGAGGGGGGGCGCTCCTCCAGGTCGTAGGACCCGCGCAGGGCCGCGACCACGTCGCCGACGTGCTCCCAGTGGGCGGTCAGCCGGCGCAGCTCGGTGGCGCGCTCGGGGTTCTCGGCGCAGAGGCGCTCCAGGTCGATCGAGCTGGCCGGCCCGAGCGCACTCAGGTGCCGGGCCAGGATCTCGGCGGCGCTCAGGTCGTCGGGGTGGGGCACGGTGAGGGGATCCTATTAGGATGCGGGCATGAAGGCGATCCATCGCAGGGGTGAACGGTCGTGAGTCGCCGGCGCCGACTGGCGGCGGGGGCCATCGCGTGTCTGATCGTGGTCCTCGCGGTGCGCTCGCTGAGGGACGAGGAGGAGGAGAGCCTCACCCTGGAACACCTGAGCCCTTTGACCCCCCTGATCGGCGGGCGCTGGGCGGCGGAGGAGGAGCCGCCGCAGGGGATGGCCGCGGGGCTGCGCTTCACCTGGGCGGAGGAGATCGCCGCGGTGCGCGAGCTGCGGGAGGAGCCGGGGGGGGAGGTGCTCTACTTCTGGCACCCGGAGAAGGAGTCGATCGCCTTCAACGCGCTGCTCGCCGGCGGGGAGCTGCGCCAGGGAATCCTGCGCGTCGACCCAACCGATCCGGACGCACTCGAGCTGCGTTGGAACGGTTGGAGCCCGGATGGGCGCGAGGCGAGCTACCGGGAGATCCTGAGGTTGGTGGAGCCGGACCGGTTGGTGGACACGGTGTACCTGAGGACGGAGGAGGAGGAATCGTTGGAGTGGGAGGCGGTCTACTTGCGGCGCTAGCAGCAGCTCCCTCAGAGCAGAATCTGACGCCGGCCGAACGCGATCCCACGATCTTCGAAGTGTGACTTCATCTCGTCGAGCCACGGCGCCCAGTCCTCTAGGGATCCGAAAAAGATGAAGTCCACCTCGATGGATACTCGCAGCCAGGTTCGCTCGGCACTGAGCGAGAAGTTGGCGATCTGCTTCCGGCTGCCCATCGCAGGGGAGTGGTACAGATGGACGAGGCGCGTCTTCCACCACCGGAGGGCCATCCGCGATCGGGCCTGTCGCTCGGGCGGCAGGTCTGCGTCCTTCCAAGTGAGCTGACCATCCAGATCGGACTCAGCACAGCGCTCGACCCACGCCTGCCAGGCGTCCTCGAGCTCCGCCCAGGCTCGCACCTCCGCGCGGCGGGCGACCTCGCACGTAACCACGGCGACCACGAGTGCGGCCACCGCCAGTCCGACCCACACGATGCGTGTCTGACTCACGGGGCCCAGCCTACTCCAACATGCGGCACTGAGTTCAGTTGCCGAAGCCCCCGACCTGATGGGTGCCGAAGTCGATCCCGCGCTCTACGAAGTGCGACTTCAGCGCGGCGAACCACGGTGCATTGGCTCCATGGAATCCGATCGTCCGGAGCTCCACCTCAATCCGAGTTCGCAGCCAGGATCGCTCGGCACGGAGGTAGAGGTTGGCGATGTGCTGCGGGCTTCCCGTCTCACGGGATTCGTATAGATGGACGAGACGCGCCCCCCACCACTCGAGGCCGAGCCGCGATCGGCTCCCTTGCCCGGGTGACTCGTCCACGACCCTCCAAGTGAGTTGACCGCTGGGATCGGCCTCCCCGCGGCGATCGACCCAAGCCTGCCAGGCGTCGTCGAGCTCCTCCCAAGCACGCACCTCCGCGCGACGCGCGACCTCACACGTGGCCACGCCGACCACGAGCGCGGCCAGCGCCAGTCCGATCCAAACGGTGCGTACTTGACTCACGGGACAAGCCTATTTCAGCACCTCGTCCAACCACCGGCGCAGGCGCCCCTCGAGCTGTGGGACGCTGTACCCCGTCACTCTCTCGAACACCACGACCGGATGCTCCCCCGCCCCGATGCCGCGCAGGATGCGCGGTACGTCGTCGGGGCGGCCCTCGAGCAGGTAGGCGCTCAGCGCGTAGGCGGCGAGCAGGTCCTCGTCCCGCATCGTGTCCACCCCGCGCCCCATCAGGATCGGCAGATCCGGCGCCACCTCCGTGGCCAGGAGCGCGCGCGCCTCCCGCAGCCAATCGGTGTCGGCGCTCTGCAGCTTGGGCCAGAGGGTGGTCTGGGTCTGGCGCGCGTAGGCGCCGCGCTGGATGAAGTAGGTCTTGCGAGTTCCCACCAGGCGGTAGACGAGGTAGAGCCCCATCCCTTCCCAGGCCCAACCGTGCCGGCCGTCGACGCCGTAGGCGTCCATCAAGAGCGTCCCCAGGGTCTGGCGGGCCGCGCCGTCGAGACGCCGCGCCGGGTCCGGATCCCACTCCCCCAGCCGGTAGCCGTTGCCGAGCCAGCCGCCGGAGGCCTGGCGCAGGAGGGTCTGGGTCGGGACGTCGATCCCGCCGAGCCCGCCCATCAGGAGGTCGCGCTCCTGCGGCCCCTCGAGGAGGTAGATCGTGTAGCCGCGACGGTGGGGCTGCCGCCGGCCGAAGACCTCGGTGAAGAAGTTCCCCACCGCGTCGGTGACGCGGGTCGTCTCCTCGACCTCGCTCCGGGAGGTGGTGCCCAGCACGCGTACCCGGGGAGTGGCGCGGGCGGCTCGCCACAGGAGCTGGAGGCGCTCCTCCGCCTCGGTCAGTTGGACCTTCTCCGGGAAATCGACCCCTTCGAGCGCCAATGAGGCGGACTCGCCGATGCGAGCGCCGCCCTCCGCGGCCGCGGCGGTCTCCGCCAGCACCCAGCGCTCTCCGAGGCGCACCTCGCCCAGCACCGTGCGCAGCGCAGCGTCGTCGGGATCGAGGAGCAGGAGCTTGCGCAGCTCCGCCTCGCGGAGGTCGGGGCCGAGGAGCGCGCGCTCCCGCTCCAGTCGGCGGAAGATGCGCGCGCGGAAGGGGGCCGCTGCCGCGTCCAGCCGGCGGCGGTAGTCCTCCAGGACCTCCTCCGGCGCGCGGTTGCGCGGGGTGCGGTAGCTCTTCGCCTGGCGCCACTCGCTCCCGTAGCGGATGTAACGCAGGACCGTCCGCGCCCCGCGGTGCGTGGGGTCCATCGCCAGGATGCCGCGGCACAGCCGCGCGCGCTCGCGGAAGAGTTTGACGGATTTGCACCATCCGGCGAGCTCCCAGAGGACGGGCACGAAGCGCGCCTCCTCCTCCGCCACGAAGCGGGCGAAGTGCATGCGGGCGCGCTGCGCCTCGATGTCGAGGGAGCCGTTGGAGGGGGGTGGATCCTGGGCGAGGGTCGCGGTGGCCGTGGGGAGGGCCAGGCAGAGCGGCAGCAGGCCCGCGGTGAGAAGACGGGGCATCGGCGAGTAGGGGCGCGGGGCGTGGGTTGAGGGCGCTGGGATCCCGGACCTTCCCGACGACGTCTACCCCGATCCGTCGGCGGGTTTCTCCGGAATTCGGTGGGATGGGCGCGGGGAGCGCCCTCACCAATCGCGGATGGGGGGCTGCGTCCCCTGTGTCCAATCCTGATGGCCGATCGCCTCGCTCGAAGTCACCAGCCACTTGCCGTCCTGTTCGATGCACCCGTCGCGGGTGATCCAGCGGCTGTAGATGGTGCCCTTCCCGCCATCCCGGCCGGTGACCTCGAGCTCGAGCTTCTCCGAGATGACGGCGGTCCACTCCTCGCCCTCGCGCTGGACGGTGAGGACGTCCACGTCGAAGCGCGTCAGGCGGAAGCCGGGACGCGTCTGGGAGACATCCTGGACGAATTGCTCGCCGGGGATCGTGCGTCCGTAGAGGAGCACGTGGAATCCGGGAGCGAGGAGCGCTTCCATCTTCTCCCGGTCGTACGCGACGCGCGCCTGGCCCCACGCTTCGTACAGGGCCTCGATCTGCGTGCGGGCGGTTGCGGCGGTCGTCTTTGCGCTCGCGGGTTCGTCCTGGAGTGTCCAGCGGGCGAGAGCCGACGAGACCAGGAGCAGGGACAGGGTGCAGAGGGCTGCACGGCGGGTGAAACGGGACGGACGTGATCTTCTCATGGCGACACCTCGCTCCGATCGTATGTCCTGGGGAGCCCGTCCACCGAACGACTGGGGTTCGGGATGCGTTGAGCGGCGGTATGCTGCACGGTGTCCCTAGGGTTTTGAATCCCCCATGCGCGCCGTCACCCCCGCCCACCTGCTTCTCGCTTACATCCTCGTGCCGGACGCTCCCGCGCAGGTCGCGCCCGAGCCGCTGGAGTTCCTGGACAACGGCGTGATCCGCGTCGGCCTCGACACCCAGCACGGCGGCACGCTCGCCTACTTGAGCCTCTCCGACGTGGACGACAGCGTGATCAACGTCCACGACATGGGGCGCTACGTCCAGCAGTCGTACTACTCGGGTCCCTGCCCGTACATCCCGGATGGAGCGACCCAGCACCCTGGCTGGGCGGGATGGTGCTGGAACCCGATCCAAGCGGGGGACGCCTTCGGGAACGGGGCGGCGATGACGGAGCTGCGCAACGACGGAACGACGCTCTACTCGTCCTGCGTGCCCAAGCAGTGGGCCCTCGACGACGTCGACGGCGAGTGCACGCTGAAGACCTGGGTGACCCTCGACGAGAACCGCGTGCACCTGCGCTACCGTCTCGAGAACGCGCGCTCCGACCCGACCCGCTACCCGGCGGCGCACCAGGAGCTGCCCGCGATCTACACGATCGGCCGCTTGCACCGGCTCTTCACCTACACCGGTGACGCCCCCTTCACCGACGGGACACCGACCCAGATCGTGAACTCCGGCCCGCCGTGGGAGTACTGGACGAGCACCGAGTGCTGGGCCGCGCTGGTGGACGACGACGGGTGGGGCTTGGGGGTGTTCCACCCCGGCGCCTACCACACCGTGGGGGGCTTCAGCGGGCCGCCGGGGACCGGAGGTCCCAAGCACGGGCCGACCGGGTACATCGCGCCGCTGCACACCGACGTCATCGATCACGACATCACCTACGAGTACGAGGTGACCCTGATCCTGGGCGACTTGCGGGCGGAGATCCGGCCGTACGTCTACGCGCACGCGCCTTCCCCGCCTCCCGACCTGGTGTTCGCTTCCGGCCGCGCACACTGCGTGCCCGCGAACCTGACCGACGACTCGCCCCCCTTCGACGGGGCCTGGCGCCTGGTCCTCGACCAGGGCGACCCGCAGATCGTCGGGCCCCTTTCCTTCTGGCACGCGTCGGACGTGCCGACGCTCTGGGTCCGAGCGGCCTACCGCACGCAGGCCGCGGAGGCCGAGGTCTTCTTCGCCTCCCCCGGCGAGGGCTTCACGGCCGCCAAACGGGTGGTCTTCGCCGTCATCCCAGATGGGGTGGAGCGCGCCTACGCCGTCGACCTCGCCTCGAACCCGCACTACGCGGGACCGATCGGGCGCCTGCGCTTCGACCCGATCGTGCAGCAGTCCCCCGGGGACGAGGTCGACCTCCTCTCGATCCGCAGGCACCCCTGAGGAGGCTGGGGGCCCGCGGGGCGAATAGGCGCGGGTCACCCGCTGCCGAGGTACGCCGCGAGAGCCTCCGCCCAGCTCTTCTTGGGGCCGGCGTGCAGGTGGTCGCCGTCGTAGAAAGCCCCGTCCGACGGCGCCTCCCAGGGGCACTCCTCGACGAAGGTCGTCGTCGGATGAGCTCCGGCCAGGCTGCGCATCCACGCCAGGTACTCCTCCCAGTACCCCGTAGCGCGCCAGGACTCGAGCAGTCGCGGCGCGAGCGGGCTCGGCAGGAGCTCGAGCTGCACGCCGCGCTCCGCGCACAGCTCGCCCAGACGCTCCAGGAAGACCCGGCTCGTGTCGGAGGCCGTGAAGTGCCGCCAAGCCCCGCGTTCTCGGTACAGGGCCA
>CAZDQL010000116.1:0-18767 GCA_964507325.1 uncultured Planctomycetaceae bacterium
GCTCGAGTTCCTCGCCCGCCGCCGGGGGATGGAGCTGATGCGCGCCAAGGGGGTCCTGCGCGTGGCGGGCGCCGCGCGGGAGCGGCTGATCCAGGGGGTGTACCAGTGGCTCGAGCTCTCGGAGGGGGAGGGGGAGCCGCCGGAGGAGTCGCTCCTGGTCCTCATCGGGCGCGACCTCGACCGCGAGGAGGTGGAGCGCGGGTGGCGGGCGGTGCAGCGCTAGCGTGGCGCGTTGCGGGGCAGTACCGAGCCCAACTAGCGCCGGAGCCACCCCAGTCGCCCCTCCCCGATGCGCTCCACCTCGAAGAGCGCCGCCACCAGTTCGTCCCTCCTCCCCGCCCGGTGCGGGCTGACGAAGACCCAGGCCAACTCCCCCTCCGGCGTCAGCTCGAAGGCGCGCCCCGCTCCCGACTCGCTGACCAGGGTGTTGCCCCCCGGGAGGCGGGTGGCCGTGCCGCAGAAGCGGGAGTAGAAGGCGTTCGGCGGATCCGCGGTCCAGGTCCAGGTCAGCTTCCCCGTCGTCGGGTCGAGCTCCACCAGCCGCGAGGCGAGGCCGTGGGTCGCCGCGCTGGCGCCCAGGTTGTCGAAGAGCAGGATCCTGCCGCTGGGGAGCAGCCGCGGGTCGTGGGGCTCGTGCCAGGGCCCCTCCCGGGCCCACACGACCCGCCGTCGCCTGGGGTCGAGGACCAGGAGCAGGTCCAGATCGCGGGCGCACAAGAGCAGGTTGCCCGCGGCGAAGGCGGGGTGGCGCTCCCCCTCGGAGTCGTCGAGGAGCTGGAGGGAATTGACGTGCAACAGGTCGCCGCCCCGGTCCGCGATCGACAGCACCAGGTTCGCCCAGGAGGAGTCGAGCAGGGCCTCGAGCAGGGAGACGCGCTCGAGGGGCTCGCCGTCGGGGGAGAGGACCACCAGGAAGTCGTCGATCACCGCCTGGTCGGAATCCAGTCGCGGGACGAGACGCTGCTCGCGCGTCAGGGTGTAGACCCGGCCGTCGGGACCGAGGGTGAGGTCGTGGTGCACCCGCTCGGGGAAGTGCCACAGGAGCCGCGAGTCGCGGTTCACCGCCACCATCCCCCGACCGCCGTAGATCGCCAAAAGGGAGCCGTCGTCGCGCAGGCGCACGCGACGCCAGCAGTCCTGGTGGCGCCCGTCGAGCGCGGGCGCGTCGGGGATGCGGGCGTAGGGGAGGTGCCAGCGGTGCAGGAGCTCTCCATCGGCGGCGATCAAGCGCGCCTCCGGCGCGTGGCCCGAGCAGTAGAGGTTGTGCCCCGACGTCGCGAGGCGCGGGTCGTGGTGCAGGACCCCGGTGCGCTCCGGCGCGGCCTCCCAACCGGCGGCGTAGCCGATGGCCGCGATTCCCGGGTCGGAGGATGAGGGGCGGACCAGGGTGTAGAGGCCGTCGACCCCCTCGACCCACCCCCCTTCCGCCGGAGGAGGGGTGTACTCGGGCGTGGACCTCCGAGACGCGATCCAGAGGGCGACGGTGAGGGCGCAGAGGAGGAGGATCGCGATCCCGAGCAGGAGGCGCATGGTGGGATGTTAGTGTCGATCCCTATCATCCCACCATGCCAGAGCGCCCCGAGGACCGCATCCCCGCCCTCGACGGCTTGCGCGGCGTGGCGGTGCTGCTCGTCCTGCTCTCCCACGCGAGCAACGTCAACGTCCACCTGCTGCCCTTCCTCGACCTGCGGGGCCTGGGGCGAGCCGGCGTCTTCCTCTTCTTCGTCCTCTCCGCCTTCCTCCTCACCGGCCAGCTCCTGGCCCTCCCCCCCCTCGAGTTGCGTCGCCCCGCGACCTGGGCGCGCTACCTCGTCCGCCGCCTGCTGCGCGTCTACCCCGCCTACCTCTTCTGGCTGCTCGCCTACCTGGCTCTGCGCGACCAGCTGCGGATGGAGGGCCTGCGTGACTGGGACCTCTCCGTCGTCGGCGAGCACCTGCTGCTCACCCGCGGGGACTACCACCTGTGGACGATCCCGGTGGAGCTGCGCTGGTACCTGGCCCTGCCCCTGGTGGTGATCGCCGTCGCGCTGCTGCGCGGGCGTCTCCTGCCCTCCCTCCTCCTCCTGACCCTGGCCTCGGTCGCGCTGCGCTTGCTCGCGCCCCCCGACTACGGGGTCGAGCTGGCCCCCTTCGCGCCGATCTTCCTCGCCGGCTCGGCGGCGGCGATCCTCCACCGCCACTGGAGGAACCTCTCCGCCGAGCGGCGCGCGCGCCTGGCGCGCCCCGCGGATCTGGCGGCGCTCGTGGCGCTGGGGCTGCTCTGCCTGCACGCCCCCGTGGTCTGGTCCCTGGTCGCCGGCGAGGAGGTCGACCATCGCCACTTCCACCTGGCCTTCGATCGCCTGGCCCTGCTCTGGAGCGCCTTCCTTCTCGCCCTCCTCTGGGGCGGGGGCACCCTGCGGCGTCCCTTCGAGACGCGCGCCCTGCGCTTCGTGGGGGCGGTCAGCTACAGCACCTACTTGGCGCACAAGGCGGTGCTGGTCGCCGTGGAACCCAGCGGGCGCCGCTGGCCCACCCTCCTGACCTGGTCGATCTTCGTCGCCGCCTCGCTGCTCCTCGGCTGGCTCTCCCATCGGCTGCTCGAGCGTCCCTTCGCGCGCCTGTGGGCCCGTCCGGTGGCGGAGCGTAGAGAGGAGGGATAGGCTGCCCCTCCCAACGACACCGGGGAACCCGAACATGCCCACCACTCGACGCGAGCTCCTGGCTGGAACGACGGCCGCCCTGGCGCTTGGCACTTTGCAGGAGCGGGGTACCGCGATGGACCGCGAGCGCACCACCGAAGCCGAGGGGGAAGCTCCCCCCTACCGCATCTCCCTCGCCCAGTGGTCCCTGCACCGCGCTTTGAAGGCGGGGCAGCTCGACAACCTGGACTTCCCCCTCTGGGCGCGGGAGCGCTTCGACATCGGCGCCGTCGAGTACGTCAGCTCCTTCTTCCAGCAGCGCGCCACCGACTTCGAGTACCTCTCGGAGATGAAGCGCAGGGCCGCGGACGCGGGCGTCGAGAGCCTCCTGATCATGGTCGACGGGGCGGGGCAGCTCGCCAACCCCGACGACCGGGAACGGCGCCGGGCGGTCGAGAACCACTTCCGCTGGATCGCCGCCGCCGCCTTCCTCGGCTGCCACTCGATCCGGGTCAACGCCGCCGGTCACGAGGAGTGGATCGACGGCCTGGTGCTGGCCGCCGACTCCCTGCACCACCTGGGGGAGCTCGCCGAGCCCTACGACCTGAACGTGATCGTCGAGAACCACGGCGGTCTCTCCTCCAACGGGAAGTGGCTGGCGGGGGTGATGGAGCGCGCCGACCACCCGCGGGTGGGGACCCTGCCCGACTTCGGCAACTTCAAGCTGGGGGAGGGGAAGTGGTACGACCGCTACCAGGGGGTGCGCGAGCTGATGCCCTGGGCCAAGGCGGTCTCCGCCAAGTCCCACGAGTTCGACCCTCAGGGGAACGAGGTCCGCAGCGACTACTCGCGCCTGCTCGACATCGTCGTGGGGGAGGCGGGGTACCACGGCCACATCGGCATCGAGTACGAGGGCAAGGGGCACTCGGAGGAGGAGGGCATCCGTCTCACACTGGCGCTCCTGTTGCGCTTGCGCGCGAAGTACGAGAAACGCTAAGGATCGGCGCCTGGGGGGGATCGAGACGAAATCGGCCCCGTTGCAGTCGCGCCCGGGGGCGCGGCCCGTAGACTCCTCGCCCCGAGTTCCGCTGGATGAATCCCATGAGAAACGCACTCCACACCATCGCCCTGGCCACTCTCCTGACCCTGCCCGCCACCGCCGGTGAGGAGTGGGTCGCCGACTACGACGAGGGCGTTCGGATCGCCAAGGCCGAGGGCAAGGACCTCCTCGTCGACTTCACCGGCACCGATTGGTGCATCTGGTGCATCCGGCTCCACGACGAGGTCTTCGCCCACGAGGAGTTCCTCGGGCCCGCGACCGAGCAGTACGTCCTCGTCGCCCTCGACTTCCCCCGCGGCGAGGAGGCCAAGGCCAAGGTCCCCAACCCCGAGCGCAACGCCGAGCTGGCCGCCGCCTACGGCGTGCGGCGCTATCCGACGGTGCTCCTGATGACCGCCGAGGGTGAGGTCTTCGGCTCGACCGGCTACCGCGAAGGGGGCCCCGAGGCCTACGTGGAGCACATGGCGGAGCTGCGCGCAGAGGGGATGCCGATCCTGAAGCGGCTCAAGGCCCTGGCGGCCAAGTACGCGGCGGCCGAGGGGGAGAAGCGCGACGCCCTCGCTCTCGAAGTGCTCGACGCGTTCGAAGAACTCGAGGGGGGCTCCCCCTTCGCCCGGCTCCTCGTCGGCGCAGTTCGCGACGTGTTGACCACCTCCGAAGGAGAGCTGCGCCTGCGCGCCCTCAAGGCCCTGATCGCCGCCCGCCAGGTGGACGACCAGGCCTTCGCCATCGCGACCAGGCTGGACCCGAAGAACGAGCGGGGGATCTACCTCGGCGCCCTGATGGCGGTGGTGGAGTCGATCTCCAGCAAGGAAGGCGTGCTCGCGGCGCTGCCCAAGGTGGAGGCCTTCATCGCGGCGGAGGTGCAGATCGAAGCGGAGACCGCCATCGAGCTGCACACCATGGCCGCCTCCTGGAACCACCGCTTCAAGGAGGACGCCGAGAAGGCCAAGCACTACGCCGAGAAGGCGCTGGCCCTGATCGGTGAGGATGGCGACGAGCGGTTGATCGAGTACCTGAATTCGATCCTCGAGGACTGAGCGCCTCAGCTCCGGGACAGCTCCCGCTCGAGCCACGCCAGCGCCCGCCGCGAGTCCTTCTCCACCGTGGCGGGCGCGAGCCCCAGGTGGCGCGCGACCCGCGCCACCGTCCATCCCGCCTGCCAGCGCAGCTGCACGATCGTCGCCAGCCGGGGGTGGCGCTCGGCCAGGGCGGCCAGGGCCGGGGCGAGGCGCTCGTGGGAGTCGGTCGGGACCTCCTCCATCAGGGAGGGATCGAGGTCGACCCGCCGGCGCCCCCACCCACGCTTCGCCGCCCGCCGGGCGCGGGCCCGATCCACCCGCACGCGCCGCATCTCCCGCGCCGCCAGCGCCAGGAAGTGCTCCCTCCCCCGGACCGCGGCCCCCCCCTGCCCCGCCAGCCTGAGCCAGGTCTCGTGCACCAGATCGGTGGGCTCCAGCGCCTCCGGGTGGTGCTCGTGCCGGGAGAGGGCCTCGGCGATCGACAGCAGCTCACCGTAGGTCCGCTCCTCGAGCCGCCGGGCGATCCAGCTTGAGGACTCAAACTTCCCCATGGAGTTATTTTTCACAAATCTCGCGGATTTCGGTAGGGATTTCGCCGGCAATTGCGCGGTTGGGGTGGCGCGCGGGGGCGTCCCCGCCCAGGTGCGCCCTCACAATCGGATTCGCGGCCGGCCATCGTCCAGGCTGGAAGGGGTGGCTGGTCGCACCTCACGAACGCGGTGGACCCGGGTTCCGGGCGGCGTTCGGGGTCGTCCCTACGTCCAACGAAGGGCGGTGGCCAGGGAGGAACCGCCCGCCCCCCGCCCCCTCGCAGGCGAGGGGCGGAGACCCCGGACCCGTGACCTTCGCTCCGGCGCTCGGGTCCACCCTCTCCGTCGCTATCCTGCCCGGCGATGGGACTCTTCGAGCTCTTCTCCCTGATCCTGGTCGTGGCGGCCGTCCTGGCCTGGATCAACCGCCGCTTCCTGGGCATGCCCACGACGATCGGGGTGACGGCCCTGGCGCTGGCGCTCTCGCTCCTGGTGGTGATCTTCGCGCCCGCGGGGTGGCAGGAGGCGGGACGCGCCCTGCTCGCCGAGCTCGACTTCAGCCACGCGCTCCTCGACGTGGTGCTGGCCTTCCTGCTCTTCGCCGGCGCGCTGCACGTCAAGGTCGACCAGCTCTACCGCCAGAAGTGGATCATCGGCGGGCTGGCCACGGTGGGGGTGGTCGTGTCGACCTTCCTGGTGGGGTTGTCGATGGCCGGTCTGCTCGAGGCGATCGGCGCGCCGCAGGCGTTCCTGGCCTGTCTCCTCTTCGGAGCGCTGATCGCGCCCACCGATCCGATCGCGGTGCTCGCCATCTTGAAGGACGCCCACGCGCCCAAGAGCTTGGAGGCGAAGATCGCCGGCGAGTCCCTCTTCAACGACGGGGTCGGGGTGGTGGTCTTCCTGGTGCTCGTCGGGTTGGTCGGAGGGGGCCAGGCCCACGCCGCGGGGGCCGGCGAGATCGCCGGGCACCTGGTCACCGAGGTGGGGGGCAGCCTGGTCCTGGGGGCCGTGACCGGTGCCGTGGCGGTCTGGATGCTGCGCCAGGTCGACCACTACCAGGTGGAGGTGCTCCTGACCCTGGCCCTCTGCGCCGGGCTCTACTCCCTGGCCCACGGCCTGGGGGTCTCCGGCCCCCTGGCGGTGGTGGTCGCCGGACTGCTGGTGGGCAACACCGGCCGGCGGCTCGCGATGAGTGAGCGCACGGTGGAGCGCCTCGACATCTTCTGGGAGCTGGTGGACGAGATCCTGAACGTGGCGCTCTTCGCCCTGATCGGGTTGGAGGTGCTGGTGATCGAACTCAACACCACCGCGGTGGTGGCGGGGCTGGTGGCGATCCCGGTGGTGCTCGCGGCGCGCCTGCTCTCGGTGGGGGGGGCGATCGGCCTCGCGCGCCGCTGGCGCCGGGTCACGCCCCACGCGGTCAAGGTGATGACCTGGGGCGGGCTGCGCGGCGGCATCTCGGTGGCCTTGGCGCTCTCCCTGCCGGCGGACTTCGCCGCCCGCGATCTCTTCGTGACGATGACCTACGTGGTGGTGCTCTTCTCGATCCTGGTCCAGGGCCCGACGGTGGGCCTCTTGGTGCGCCGCATCCCGGAGCCTGAGAGCGCCGAAGAGGTCCCCATTCTCTGAATGGGGGTCTTCGCGTTAGCCTCCACCCCTCCCCCCCGCCCAGGAGCGCCCCATGAGCGACCGGACCTTCAACGCAGCCATCGTCGGCCTCGGCTTCGGCGCCGAGTTCATCCCCATCTACCAGCGCCACCCGCTGGCGAACATGACGGCGATCTGCCGGCGGGACCGCGCCGGTCTGGACCAGATCGGCGACGCCTTCGGGGTGGAGCGGCGCTACACCGACTACGCCGAGCTCCTGGGCGACCCCGACGTCGACCTGATCCACATCAACACCCCCATCCCCGACCACGCCGAGATGTCGCTCCAGGCGCTGGAAGCGGGCAAGCACGTGGCCTGCACCGTCCCGATGGCGACCTCGGTCGAGGACTGCCGGCGCATCGTGGAGCTCGCCCAGCGCACGGGGAAGAAGTACATGATGATGGAGACCGTGGTCTACAGCCGCGAGTTCCTCTTCGTGAAGGAGCTCTACGACGAGGGGGAGCTGGGGGAGGTGCAGTTCCTGCAAGCCTCACACCAGCAGGACATGGACGGCTGGCCCGACTACTGGCCCGGCCTGCCGCCGATGCACTACGCCACCCACTGCGTCGGCCCCTGCCTGGCGCTGACCCGCGGCGAGGCGCAGACCGTCTCCTGCTTCGGCTCGGGCCGCATCCGCGACGAGCTGGCGGAGCAGTACGGCTCTCCCTTCGCGGTGGAGACGGCGCACGTCAAGCTGCGCGACTCGAACCTGACGGCGCGCGTCATCCGTTCGCTCTTCGACACGGCGCGGCAGTACCGCGAGAGCTTCGACGTCTACGGCACCAAGCGCGCCTTCGAGTGGCCCCTGGTCGAGGGGGAGCCACCGATCCTGCACACCGCCAAGCGCCCCGAGTCCGAGATCCCCGAACCGGTCCAGGTGCGCGACTACGCCCACCTGCTCCCCGAGCCGATCCGCGATTTCACCACCCAGGGGGTCTACGACCTGGAGAACGCCCAGCACCTCTCCTTCACCCAAGGCGCGGGCCACGGAGGGTCCCACCCGCACATGGTGCACGAGTTCCTCACCGCCTTGGCGGAGGACCGCGATCCCTATCCGAACGCGCAGCAGTCGGCGAACTGGACGTGCGTGGGAATCCTGGCGCACGAGTCCGCGATGGAGGGTGGGCAGTTGATGGAGCTGCCGGAGTTCACGTTGGGGGGGTGAGCGGGGCCGGTCGCTTACTCGGGCAGAGCCACTTCGAGGTCAGTCGTGCTCAGGGGCGCGACGTCGACCTTGCCGCTCGATCCGACTTGTCCCTCCAGGACGACGCTCCAGGCGTAGGGTCCGTTCGGCAGGCCGGTGATGGTGACTCGGCCGTCGACGTCGGTGGAGAGATCCCCGTCCTCCAATGCGAGCTCGTCCGCCCAGTCAGCGACGTCCGTCGCGAACTCGACGGAATGCAGCTCAAGGCTGGCTCCCCCGAGGGGGAGCCCGCCGCGAGTGACGTGCACGCGCAGGGACCCCGTTCGGCGAACCTGGAGGGTTTCCTCTGCAGGTTCCGGGCTGGCGCTCACGTCGTGTTGACTGCGCCAGTAGGCGGGTGACTCGATAGCCAGTCGATAAGGCCCTGGTGCCAGGCTCGTCATCTCGATACAGCCATCCCCGTCGCTCGTCCCCGTGACCGCCGGGAGGAAGCAGCCAATGGAGTAGAGGCTGACGGAGACGCCTGGAGCGGGCTGATCTCGCTCGAGAAGCCGGACGCACAGCCTGGAGGAGGTGTCGACGCGGACCACGATCGGGTCCTGATCGGTGGTGAGGTCGATGATCTGGAGTCCGCTTGTCTCACCGAGACTGGGGATCACCTCGGCTAGAACAGAGGTCTGCCTCAACCCTGTCAGCTCGACCATCCCATTGGAGTCGGTACGCGTACGGAGCTGCCAAGCCGTGGGATCTTCCGGTTTCGAGAAGGCCACGTACGTCGAGGGGATGGGTTGCTCTTCCTCGTCAATGAAAAGGACGCGCAACACGGTCGATGGAATGGGGAAGTCGACTTCCACCAAGTCACCTGTCGGAAGGTCGACCCAGTGGCTCGCGAGCACAACCCCTTGTGCGGTGATGAGGTTCAGGGCGATACGGTCGCAGGCGACCTGGCTCAGAACCGCTTCGCCGTCCCTGATGGGGGCGGTGTTGTCGGTTGGCTCTCCTCCTTCCTCCCGATAGAAGACCCCCAGCCAAACGTCCTCGGGAATTCGTGCCCCCGCCTCGGGCCTCAGACGAACGCGCACAGTCCGATCGCTGGTGACCCGGATCCTGCACAATCCCTCGCGGCCAGGGTAGATCAGCGTATCGGTGGTCAGGCGGCCGCCGTCCGGCGTGTAGACCATCACGTAGTGGCTGCCAGGCCTGAGGCCTTTGAAACTCGTTCGACCCTGACTGTCAAAGGACAGGGGAGCTTCGCCGGGCCGATCGCCGACGACAGCCCGGTAGGCGGTGAAGTCGATTGCCCGTGTGGAGACGAGCTCGACGGCGAGATCCGAAAGCCCCGCCAGCGCTATCCACCCCAGGTCTAGGTTAGGTCCGCGCAGACCTCCGCGCGAAATCGAGAAGGGCGCGTAGCCCTCAGCCGAAAACTCGATGATGTTGGCGCTGGGTGACAAGGACAGGCCGTCGAAGGTCCCGTCTGCAGCGGTGGCCATTGGCGCTCCCCAGGGCTCCAGCCAGGTGCCCGCCGCCGTTCCGTAGACCTGAACGCGAGCCTTGGCAAGCGGTTCTCCGGTGCGTCCATCGATCACGCGGCCGTGCCCAAAGCAGGGAGACGGAAGCTCTAGGAGAACCTCGGCGTCCCTGTCCGCGCTCACCTCGACGGCTTGAGGAGCACAGGCGGGGAGATCCTCCGTATTCGCCATGAGGAAGGCCCTACCCAATGGCAGCCCATCCACCTCGAAGGTCCCGTCCTCCCTCCCCATGAATTGGTCGGTAGTGTTCACCGCCGGGTTCGAGCCCCAATGAGTGACCTTGAAATCGGTCACCGGCTGCGACCCGTGCACGACTCGGCCTCGGACACTCCCCGCGCGATCCAGGGGAAGCAGGATCCAGTTGTTGCTGTTGGCGGCGATTTCCAGTGGGCCCCAGCGCTTGCCCACGAAGCCTCTGGCGTAGGTCCGCACCCAGACCTGAGTTGCAGGAACGTGTTCGAGCGTTGCCGCTCCGTCGTCATTGGAACGCGTCGCGTAGCGGACCCACTCTCCAGATTCACCCCTCCAGATTGCGACGATTAGGACCCCTGCCACCGACTCTTCGTCCTCCTTCGAGGTGAATTCCCCGTCGCCGACATAGGTGAACAGGTCCAGCTCGAGGCCGGTGGTCCAATCGAAGTCGCAGGTGATGTGCTCACCAGGGGTCGAGACGTGGAGGATTCTCTCGATGGGGGTTAGGCCATTGCCTTGCAGCCTGAAGACGTAGCTACCCGCGCCTATGAAGGGGATTCCCTCGACCTCCCAGGACCCCGACTTACCCGTGGGGCGGGCCGTCAAGAGGGTGCGCCAATCCTCCGCGGCTGAGCGCACGTGGATCTCGCATCCGGCTAGGGCCGCCGCCGTTGGGGCCCCGGCGATCTTGCCTGCCGCGGAGAACGTAGAGCGCAGGCGCAGAGTGATCGGCTCGCGCACGTCCCGGTGCTTGCCGAGCCAGACGCCGCTCTCCAGACCGTGACCCCGGGCCATCAACACGGAGGGATTGGGGAGGGGGTGGATGATGGCTCGGCCATCCTCCCCTGTCAGGTATGTTTTGGCGAGGAGCACGCTCGTTTCTCCCGCCCGTGTCCAGCCGAGACTCCTGATCTCCACAGCCGGCACTTCGAAGCCCTCCTCGTCGAGGACGATCACCTCGATGCTCCGACAAGGGTCCATAGTCAGAGGCGAAGCCTGCTTCGACTCTGGAGAAACCTGCACCGCTGCAGCAAGGTGGCGGGGCGCCGTGGCGTAGACGTAGCTCGCGCCGCCCGCGTTGAGCGGGGTGGGGAATCGATACGAACCCGCTATGACTTCGGCGTTCGTTGTTTCCGCTACTTCCTCCAGCCAGAAGCTCCTTTGAGAGGCCCAGTCGACCTCGACCAGATTCGACCAGGTGGCAGTGCCCGCGGGCACGGACTTGCCGCTGGGCTCCACGACCCGTCCATATAGTGCGGTCTCCACCGCAGGGCGGCGCTCGTCCAGCGTCAGCGGTTCTTCTACCACTCCGACGACATCTGCGTTTCTGCCACCCTGTGAGTCGGCAAGCTCGCTGTTCGAAGATGAAGCGCCAGACTGCTCCTCAGGCATGGCGACAGCCCCATCGTGGGGACCCTCCCTCTGGCCGAGGGCGGTCCATAGGACTGCTGCTCCGGCGATCAAGAGTAGGAGCAGTGCGAAGGCGCCCAGTCCGCTATGGCGGGCCATGGGGGTCGTCCTCTCAAGGGCCGCCGGGAGCGCCACCTTGGGCCGGTGCCCTCTCTTGCGGGGGCAATTGTGATGTTCCTGAATCACCGCCGAGGACAACCTGGGCGACCCCCCCCCCGACGAGGAGCCCCAGGACCAGCACTGCCAGCAGCGCGATCGTTCTGGATCTATAGAAGAAGCGCATGGGAGAGCGGGCCGGACATGGACCCGAGGGATTTATCGATTCGGCGTGCCATGAGGACTGACTCCGGCTCCAAGACAAGTTGCCCCGCCTTCACTCGGTCCTCGTAACTGTGAACTAGCGCCTGGAAGCGCGATGAAGGTCCGGACTCTTCGAGTAGGGCTGCTGCGAGGCGTACGACCGCCTCACTTCTTGCCTGAAGGCCGACAACGAAAGAGGTGACGGCAAAGGTCACATCTTCGGGACAGAGGAGGCAGAGTCTCGTGCTTGTCTGCAGGGCATCGTCGTACATCCCGCAGATGGACTGAGCGCGACCCAGATTGGAAAGCGCACAGATCTGATTCCCCGGGCTCATGAAGCCCTGGATGGTGGACAGAAGTCGGTCTACTGCGTCTCTGGGGTCACCCATCAAGATACTCGTGCTGGCCTGGTAGATGTCCGAGACAACTCCAGGCTCCAGCCGCCGTAGGACAACCATGATCTCGTCGTAGTCGATCGTTGTGGCCCCATGTGCGCTCGCGAAGAGAGCCTCGATGCTCTCGGTGGCGGTCCCAACGGCCTCCAGGGTCCCGCGGTGCATAACCCGTCGCTGGTGCGCGTCTGCACGGGAGACCTCGGAGAGAGGTTTGTTGTAGCCCCTGCTAGCCACAGGATCGGAGAACACCTTCTCCTGATACACCCCCCGCAGCGCAGCCGCCGTCTCCTCCCGGTACACCTGAAGCAGATGCCTCTCCGCCGGCGTCCATCCCGCCGTCCCCGCGCTCGCCGAGGGAATATCCGCGGTCGCCGCGATCGACGCCTCCCGCGGTGTGACGCGGAAAAGGCCCGAGCGCGGGTCTGAGCCGATCTCGCGCAGGAGCTCGCGGACCTCGGGGTCGAGTACAAGCTCAGTCATCGCCCTGCTCCCCTCCGTCAAGAACGCGCGTGATGCTTTTGACGGCTCTCACGAAGAGCTCCCGCGCACGCAAGGCATCGGTGCCGAATTCGCGCGCGTAGCGTCCGAAGCCATTGCCCCGCACGAAGCAGTGGTAGAAGACGTGCCGCTCGACCGTCTTCAACTCGTTGATGGCCACCACCGCACGCCGGAGTTGGGCCGGTTCCACGGCTAGGTGCGCCAGGAGCAACCGGAAGCGTGGTTCGTAGGGCTCGTCGATCGGGGCGTCCTCGCCGGCCAGCAGTACGTCCTCCCGCAGCAGCGTCCGGGCCGCGTCCTCGATCGCGTTGTCCAGGAATCCGTTCAGATCGTCGATTCCCGACAGGTCGCCCATGCGCGCGGCCGCCAACGTCTCGGACTTCAATGCCAGTTTGCGCAGGTCGATGAGATGGCAGCAACGTGCCAGCCAGTCGTTGGCGCGATGGGCGAAGCGTAGGGGATCTCCCTCATGCAACGCTATCAGTCGCTCGAGCTCATCCTTGCCTGCCAGTAGCTGGCGCAACTCCTCGACCGTCTCGACCGCAGGGACGACGTGCGGCTCCTGATCGCGGGAGGGGTGGCGGCTCTCCATTCGGGGTGGCGAGGAACGGCAGGTTCTCGTGAACGCCGACGTTAGAAGGTGCCCCTGGTCTCGTCAAGAGGGACCGATGGCGTGGGCTCATCCCAGGTCTTGGGGCCCCGCTGCCTGTCGAAATCGTCCTGCTGCTCCGAATCACACAACGAGGTGCTGCACGTGGGCACCGAGAGGTAGAAGCTGGCCGTAGCAGGGGAATCGGACAGCAACGCCCACTCACTCGAGCTCCCGCATCTCATACAGCGTGAGCCCTCGATACGACCGGGTGCTCACCACCCGCAAACGCGGATTCGCCGTGAGCGCCGCGATGGTCGTGTCTCCCGGTGGGTGCCAGCGGTTCTGCACCAGGTAGAAGACTCCGTCCCGGCGACGCTCGTCGAGGCGCAGGGCCTCCAGGCTCCCATCCCCGGTGGTGTAGATCAGCATCCGCGCGGCCTCGCGTCGTCGAGTCTTGTCGCGCTCGAAATCGTCGACGATGGAAGTGGCCACATCCGCCAACATTCCGCCGAGCCAAGCACCGAATCTACCTTCCAGGGAGCGCACCAGGTCCTCGGCCTTGTCTTCCGTCGGCTCGATATCGCGGGCGGACTGGATGCGCTCGTCGTAGTAGGGAAGACAGCGTGGGTTGGGGGTGGCGGCGAAGATCGGTCGGCCCGCGGCCCCTGCATCGATCTCAGCTCCCAGATCGGCAGTCAGTGAGCGCCAGTCGGGGTGGGGCTTGTAGATGGTCCATTCGTCGTCGTAGGCGTAGTAGGCGACCAGGTTGGCGCCACACGAGGCGAGCAGCAGGCAGCCGATCGAGAGCCGCAGTCGACGGCCCGGCAACGAGGAAAGACCCAGCCCGATGACCAGGAAGAGGAAGGGCAGGGCGGACAGCGCGCTGCGCTCCACGTAGGTCTGCTGGAAGCCCAGCCAGGGCAGGGCGAGCAGCAGGGCCGGCAAGGCGCACAGGTAGACCAGGGTGTAGGTGCCGGAAGAGCGCCGGCGCACGGAACGCAGGATCCTGAACACGCCCACCGCGAAGAGCGCGGCCCCCAGGACCTGGATGCTCACCCAGGCAATCCAGCGCGGGTGCCCGCCCGGCTCCTCGAGACCGGCGGGCAGGCAGTTGCCCGTCCAGCACCATTGGAAGAGGAAGCGGTAGAGCTCCTCGAAGGAGAAGGTTCGCAGGTAGGTCGCCGAGGAGGCGAAATCGGCCACGGCGACCTTGACCCCGATCCACGCCGCCAGCAGGGAGATCCCGGAGCCGTTGATGATCAGCAGGCGACGACGGAATGCCGGCTCACTGCGACCGCGCTGGGAAACGTATCCCAGCAAGGCCAGGAGGAAGGCGTAGACGACGAGGTAGTAGTGGAGCGCGAGCAGGACGAACAGCAGCGTGCCGTAGGCCCACCAGGTGCGGCGGCGCTCCTTCCCCTCGAGCAGACGGTGGAAGAGCCAGACCAGGACGAGCACCCCCAGGAGCAGCGCCGAGTAGGGTCGCGCTTCGATGGAGTACCAGATGTGCACCGGCGAGAGGGACAGCAGCAGGGCTGCCCACAGGGCGGCGGGGCTCCCCACGAGGCGGCGTCCGACCACCCAGATCATCACGATGCCCCCGAGACCACAGAGCAGGGGGAACAGCCGCATGACCACCTCGGAATCGCCGCAGAGGCGGTTCGACACGTGCATGAAGCTGATGAAGAGGGGCGGATGGAAGTCCACGTAGGCGACTGACAAGAGCTGCGCCAGGGTCCCCAGGCGTTGATTCGACACGCACGCCTCGTCGAACCAGAGGCTCTGATCGTAGTTGACCAGCCGCAGCGCGAAGGCGACCAGGAGCAGCCCCAGCAGGATGGGCGCGACCGGCCTGGATCCGCCCTGCTCCAATTGGTTCCTCTCCGATTGCATGCCGAGTCTCCGTGGGGCCGGCAGGATATCGAATGCAGGCTGCGAGTACGTCCTCCATCGCGGATGGCCTCGACCGCGCGGAGACCCGGCGCCCGATCAGAGTCCCCACACCCGACGCGGGTGCGTGAGCAGCGTGGCGCGCGTCTCGCGCACGAAGACGCAGAGCGTGATCCCGCACTGCTCGGCGACCTCGACCGCGAGCGAGGTGGAGGAGGACACGGCGGCGATCAGCTCGATGCCCGCGCGGGCGCACTTGCCGACCATCTCCAGGCTGACGCGGCCCGAGAGGAAGGCGGCGGTGCCCGCGAGGGGCTCTCGCGCGAGCACCAGCTCGCCGATCGCCTTGTCGAGGGCGTTGTGGCGGCCGGCGTCCTCGGCGCAGGAGACGAACGTGCCGTCGGCGCGGAAGAGGGCCGCGGCGTGGGCGCCGCCGCTGGCCTCGAAGAGCGGCTGGTGGTCGCGCAGCGAGCCCGCGATCGAGCGCAGGAGCGAGGCGTCGATCCGCAGCGAGTCGCCGACCGCCGGCAGCGAGGCGATCTTCGCCTCCAGCTCCTCGGTCCCGCAGGCGCCGCAGGACGAGACGATCAAGAGGTTGCGGCCGGAGTCGCCGATCGCGGGGCGCGGCTCCTTCAGCCGCACGCGCACGACGTCGGGCTCCTCCTCGCACGGCTTCAGGCTGGCGACGTCCTCCAGGCTCTCGATGATGCCCTCGGAGAGCAGGAAGCCCGCGGCGAGCTGGAGCGGGTTTCCGGGGGTGCAGAGCAGGGTGTAGGACTCGACCCGCTCCACGTCGATCGTCAGGCGTCCCTCCACGACCACGTCGAGCGTCTCGTCGATCGGCCGCAGCGCGGACCCCTGCGTCGAGATGCGGGACGCCTGTACGCGCCGCAGCGCGGGCTGCGGTTCCGGATCGTCGGAGGCGGCGCTCATGTCGTGTTTGGCGAGCCCGCTCGGATCACCGACGGGCTACTGGGGGGGCAGCGAGCCGATCCCCGGCTTCGGCTCCTTGGGACGGGCGATGCGGCGGAAGGTGAAACCGCCGATGTTCCAGGACGGCAGGGTGCCGCACACCAGGACGGCGTGCCGCAGCAGCAGACCCCCGACGAGGCCGAGCAGCGCGCCGATCGCGGCCACCGCTCCGAAGGCTCCGACTCCGGAGTCCTGCATGGAGTAGTAGAGCAGCAGCATCAGCACGCACGGGACGATCAGCCCCAGCACGGCGTAGCCGACCACGAAGGAGGGCCTGCGCAGGATGCGATGGACCGACTCACGGGAATCGGGCTGCTTGAAGGCGGCCTGCAGGAAGAAGAGGATCGCGAGGATCTCCACCACGACCAGCACCATCGCCTCGACCACCTCGGGCATCTGCCCCGCCATCAGCTCCGCAGTGCCGCCGGCCAGGATCACGCCCAGCATGACCGTGAAGTGTCCGGTCACGAGGGCGGACACGACGAAGACCACGGGCACGGCGCCGGTGCGCCAGAAGGGGATGCCCTTCGAGGCTCCCAGCAGGATCCCCGTGTAGGCCATCGTGCCGATCGCGAAGACGATCCCCAGCACCGGCAGGGTGGAGGGCACATCCGCCGGGGAACCGGTCAAGAGGAGCACGGTGTGCAGGAAGGCCAGCACCATGAAGATGGTGATGACCCAGGTCCCCCGCGCGATCCAGGACGTTCCCGGCTTCAGGCCCGCTAGGACGGCCTTCATCGGCTGTCCGAGGTCCGCGAGCAGGCAGACCGTCCCGATCAGGACCGCCGGCCAGCTGATCCAGAGGCCCACCGTCGTCGAGAGGGGCACCTCGGCCTGTGCGAAGCCGTTGATGGCTGCGATGACGTAGGCTCCCGCGCCGACCCCACCGAGGAACAGGTAGGTCGCGATCAGCCAACCCCAATCCTTCTGAAGCTGCCCGTTGACTTTCGGATCCATGGTTACTCCCCAGCGCTGGGTGTGATTGTGCTTCTGGCGACCGTCATCTCGGAGCGAGGTAGAAGACCTTGGGCTCGTTGCCGAGCTCCGGATTCAGCGGAGTGCCCCGATACTTCTTGATCAGGATCGAGACCTCGCTGTTGGGATCGTCGAGGTCACCGATCGTGCGCGCGACGGCGGGGCAGGACTTGATGCAGGCCGGCTGCTTGCCCTCCTCGAGCTGGTCCCGGCAGAAGTCGCACTTGGTGGCCACGCCGACGCCGGAGTGCTCCTCCCAGAAGGTCTTGGCGAACTCCTCGTAGGGAGAGAGGGGCAGACCGTCGGGGAAGTAGCTCTCCCACTCCTCGACCGAGTAGCGGGCGCCGTAGGGGCAGGCCATCATGCAGTACTTGCAGCCCATGCACTTGTCCTGGTCCACGACGACGATGCCGTTGTCCAGGGTGTGGGTCGCACCGGTGGGGCAGACCTCCTGGCAGGACGGCTCCTCGCACTGCATGCACAGCACGGGCAACGCCTGGCGGACCGTGTTGGGGTACACGCCTCGTTCGCCCTTGAGGACCCGAGACCAGAAGACCTCGGGGGGGGTGTGGTTCTTGACCTTGCACGCCATGACGCACGAGTAGCACCCGTAGCAGCGCTTGAGGTCGATCACCATTCCGTAGCGTGCCATGCTCGACTCCCGTCTCAGTGAAGAGATTTGTACACGTCCGTGGGGGCTGCCTTGTAGATCTTGACTCGACAACAGATGTCCTGGTTGAAGGTGAGCGGATCGGTGTGCTCCAGATCCATCTCCACCAGGTCATTGAAGAAGGGGCCCTTGTCCTTGGCGATGGGCATGAACTTGCCCCAGTGCCCCGAGATCGCGGCCAGGGCGACGTGGTGGGGCTCGATGCCCTCGGAGAGGGCCACCCACCCCTTGACCTTGTGCCCCTTGTCGTTCTCGAGCCAGACGGTGTCGCCGTCGGAGATGCCCTTCTCCGCGGCGGTGTTCTTGTGCATCTGGATCGCGTAGACGTAGGGGTCTTCCTGGGCGCACTCGTCCAGGTAGGGGTTCTGCTGCGTCATTGAGTTGCAGTGCACGACCGCGCGCCAGTAGAAGGCGTGCATGTCGTACTCGGAATTCTCCTCGACGTGGGAGGGGCACGGGTACCAGTCCGCGAGTGCCTTGAAGCGGGTCCAGTCGAAGGCGAAGAAGTCGTCCCCGCCGTAGCTGGCCCACAGCTTGTCTATCTTCTCGCCGGCGTCGATGAAGTACTCGAAGTAGACGGGCACCCGCGAGGGGTTGAACCACTTCCAGTACACGTCTTCCTTCTTCTTGGGCCACGTGAAGGCGCCGGTCTTGCGCACGTGGTCGAGGCCGTGCTCCTCGCCGAAGCGGTCCTTGAGCAGCCGGTCGCAGATGTCCTCCCAGGTGTGGATCACGCTGCCGTCCTCGACGAGCTTGTACTTCTCCTCCATCTCCCCGCCGTAGCGGATGGGGATGGTGTCGTTGAGGCCCGCGTAGAACTTGCCGTGGATGCCGAGGCGCCGGGAGATCTCCACCATCACCTCGTTGAAGTCCCTGCGCTCGTAGAGCGGGTCGACCACCGGCTGGCGGATCGTCCAGCCCCAGTCGTCCTCGCCCTGCGGGTGGGAGAAGGTCGAGGGGAAGCTGACCGCCGGCGTGTAGCGCTCGAGGAAGCAGGCGTCCGGCAGGATGATGTCCGCGACCGCCTCCTCGAACTCCGTGATGTAGAGCTGGAACGACAGGACGAACCCGAACTTCTTCAGGAAGTTCTCGGTGACGATCTCCGAGTTCCCCATGGTCATGACCGAGTTCGACCCGAAGTTGATCATGACGTCGGGCCGGTACGGGATCTCGAAGCGCTCGAGCATCTCGAACCACCTGGGGCTCGCGATGGTGAACGCGTTGTAGATCGACGTGGGGAACATGTCGTGCAGGTCGAGCCGCGTCGGAGGCTTGGGCTCGCGCAGCGGATACGGCACGTGGTCGTAGACCCACGTC
>CAZDQL010000117.1:0-18367 GCA_964507325.1 uncultured Planctomycetaceae bacterium
CCCACCCCCGGGGGGGTGGGAGCGTTCCTAGGTGGTGGAAGATGGGCGGGCTCGGTACCTCCCCGCGAAAGCGCGGGAGGATCAGATCTCCTTCCCGCGCCGTCCGCGGGACGCGGGCGGAGGAGTCTCCTCCCCCGCGCCCTCCCGGATGCGCTTCTGCAGCGCCTCACGCGCCGCCTCGCGCTCGGCTTCGTTCAGCTTCCCGTCGCCGTCGGTGTCGAAGCGCTTGAAGATCTCGGTGCGGCGGTCCTTCAGCGCTTCCCGGATGCGGGCGCCGGCGGCCCGGCGCTCCCGCTGGTCGAGCTCGCCGCTCCCGTCGGTGTCGGCGCGCTCGCGCAGCCGCTGGCCGCGGCGCTGGCTCGCAGCCTCGCGCCGAGCCGGTCCTTCCTCCTCAACTCCGCGCTGCCGGCGGGCGTCCCCGGCGCGCTTCTGGTCGGAGTCGTCTCCGGTGGCGGCTCCGCGACCGCGCTGACCCCGGATGCGCCCGCTTCCCGCGTCGGGACGCTTCTCCTTGGGCCCCTTCCCCAGGGAGTCGAGGAGCTCGTCGAGACGGCGGTGGGCGGCGCGGCGCTCGGCGGCGTCGATCACGCCGTCGCGGTTGGTGTCGAAGCGCTGCAGGATCGCCGTGCGATCCGGGCGCTGCTGGACCCGCTCCCGCTCCGGTCGCTGCTGGGGCGGCTTGCGGCCGCGCTGCTGCGCGAAGGTGGGCTGGGCGAGGAGGGCGGCCAGGGCCAGGGCCCCGAGGGTGGTGATGTTTTTCGTACGCATGTCGGAATCCAGGGGTGACGAGGGCCCGGAACCCCCGGGCCAACTGGGGAACCGGTGGGCCGGGGTCGAGTTTCGGCCCTTGCGCCCCCATTCGGGCCTCTGGCCGGCATCTGTTGGGAACGGGGGGCTCGGCGGCGGCAACGGGGCGCGTCCTCTGGCAAACTCCCCGCCCCGATGACCACCACCCGGCACCAGTCCAACGCCGCCCCCGCGCTCTCGGGGGCGCCCGACGCGCCCCGGCTGCACGTCGTGACCTTCGGCTGCCAGATGAACAAGTACGACTCGGAGCTGGTCGAGGGGTGCTTCCAGCGGGCGGGGTACGCGATCAGCGCCTCGATCGACGAGGCGGACGTGGTGCTCTTCAACACCTGTTCGGTACGCGAGCACGCCGAGGAGCGCACCTGGAGCTGGGTCGGGGAGCTGGCCGGCGCCAAGCAGCGTCGTCCCGAGCTGGTGATCGGCGTCATGGGCTGCATGGCCCAGCGGGTGGAGGAGGAGGTCTTCCGCCGCGCCGGCCACGTCGACCTGGTGGTGGGCACGCGCCACTTCCAGCACCTGCCGGGGATGGTGGAGGAGCTCCAACAGCGCCGCCGCGAGCGCGAGCGCGGGGATCCCCCGGCGCACCTGCTCGCCACGGGCGTGGAGGGGGAGGTGATCATCGACCGCCGGGGCGAGGTGTGGCGCGGCGGACGCCACGCCTTCCTGGCGGTGATGCGCGGCTGCGACCTCTCCTGCTCCTACTGCGTGGTCCCCGCCACCCGCGGGAGGGTGCGCTCGCGACCGGTCGACGAGCTGGTGGGGGAGGCGCGCTGGTACGTGGACCAGGGAGTGCAGGTCCTGACCCTGCTCGGCCAGACCGTCAACAGCTACGGGGAGGACTTCGATCCCCCCGGTCCCGCCGGCCCCCAGCGGCGCGGCCGCCGCGGGCGGGTCGGCCTGGCGGACCTGCTCGAGGAGCTGGAGGCCCTCGACGGGCTCGAGCGCATCCGACTGGTGACCTCGCACCCGAGCTACGTCACCCGCGAGCTGGCGCTGGCGCTGCGCGACTGCCGCAAGGTGGACCGCCTCTTGCCCCTGCCCGTGCAGTCCGGCTCCGACGAGGTCCTCAAGCGCATGCAGCGCGGCTACACCCTCGACCTCTACCGGCGCCGCGCCGACCTCTTGCGCGAGCACGTGCCCGGGATCGAGCTGGGCAGCGACTGGATCGTCGGCTTCTGCGGCGAGAGCGAGGCGGACTTCGCACGCTCCGAGCGCTTCCTCGAGGAGCAGGGCTTCCTGGTCAACTACGCCTTCAAGTACGACCCGCGCCCCGGCACCCGGGCCCACGGATTCGACGACGACGTGCCGGAGGAGCAGAAGCGCGAGCGCCACCGCCGCCTGCTGGCCGTCGCCGAGCGCGTGCAGCGGCGGCGTCTGGCGGAGCGGGTGGGCAGCCGAGTGCGCGCCTTCGTCGAGGGTCGCTCCGAGCGCGCGGGGGGCACGCTCCAAGGGCGCACCGAGCACGGCATCCCGATCCAGTTCGCCGGACCGCAGGAGCTGGTGGGGCGCTACGCGGAGGTGGCCGTCGAGGAGGCCTCCTCCTTCGGACTGCTGGGGAGCCGCTCAGCCGAGTAGGTCGGCGACCAGCTCGCGCTCCTTGGAGAGCTCTCCCGCCGTGGCGGCGATGCGGTCCTCCAGGAAGGCGTTCAGCTCGAGACCCTTGACGATCTCCCAGCCGCCCTGGCCGTCACTGCGGACGGGGAAGGAGCTGATCAGCCCCTCCGGCACGCCGTAGTCGCCGTCGGACTTGACGCACACCGAGACCCACTTGCCCGGCGGAGTGGGGGCGATCAGGTCGCGCACGTGGTCGATCATGGCGTTGGCCGCGGAGGCGGCGGAGGACTTGCCGCGCGCCGCGATGATCGCCGCGCCGCGCTTTTGCACGCGGGTGAAGAACTCACCCTTGAGCCAGTCCGAATCGCCGATCGCCTCCGCCGCGGAGACGCCGTCGATGGTGGTGTGGTAGAAGTCGGGGACCTGGGTGGCGGAGTGGTTGCCCCAGATCAGGGTGTTCTCCACCTTGCCGATCGGCACGCCCGCCTTGATGGCCAACTGCGCCTGGGCGCGGTTCTGGTCGAGGCGCGTCATCGCCGAGAAGCGCTCGTCGGGCACGTCCGGCGCGGCGTGCATGGCGATCAGGCAGTTGGTGTTGCAGGGGTTGCCCACCACCACCACGCGCACGTCGCCGGCGGCGTGGTCGTTGATGGCGCGCCCCTGGCCGGTGAAGATCGGACCGTTCTCCCGAATCAGATCGCCGCGCTCCATCCCCGCTCCGCGCGGCCTGGAGCCGACCAGCAGGGCCCAGTTGGCGTCCTTGAAGGCCTCGTCCGGATCGCTGCTCAGGACCATGCCGTGCAGCAGCGGGAAGGCGCAGTCGTCGAGCTCCATCGCGACTCCGTCGAGGGCCGTCATCGCCGGCTCGAGGGGGATCTCGAGCATCTGCAGGATCACCGGCTGGTCGGGGCCGAACATCTCGCCGGCCGCGATGCGGAAGACGAGGGAGTAGCCAATCTGACCGGCGGCACCGGTCACGGCCACGCGAATGGGAGCCTGACTCATGGCACGGGGTCCTCAGGGCTGGATGGGGGGCAAACCGTAGGACGAGGCGCGCATTCTCCGCCCGCGCGGGGCCCAGGGAAGTCCAGTGACCGACATTCCCACCCCGGCCTGCGGAGATCACCGCTGCCTGCCCACTGAGGAGGGCTCGGCCTCAGCAGACCTCCGTAGTCCGCGAGTCCCCGCTCCCACCAGGGCGTTACGAACGGACTGCCCCCCTTCAGTGTGCACCCGGCGGCCGCGTCAGGGTCCCACTGGCCGACCCATCCCGCGGGCCGCCTCTCCGGCTGCCTGGGCGGGCCGCTGGGCCTGCTCCGAGGGGAAGAGGCTCGAAGTCCTTGGTGGTAGCGGGCTTGCGGCGGGAAACCACCGGCAATGCACATCGAAGGGAGGCAGTTCCGTCGTAAGTGGGGAGCGCAACGGGCCCGCCCCGGGACTAGGATGGTCCGCCTCAACTGGACGGACGAGGCGCGGCGCCGGAGGCGCCGGAGGTGTGTAAGTGGGTGGGTTGACCCGATCGTTGGAACCCGCGGCCCTCGAGGCCCTACTCGGCGAGCTCGGTCGCGAGGCGCGCGAGTACCGCTTCGAGGTCGCGCCCAACCCCTGCGTGGGCGCCGCGGTCCTCTCCGATGGACGGGTCATCGCCCGCGGGTACCACCGGGAGTGGGGCGGTCCCCACGCCGAGGTCAACGCCTTCGAGGCGGCCGCCCGGAGCGGTGTGCCCCGCGAGGAATGGGACACCCTGGTGGTGACCCTCGAGCCCTGCTCGAGCTGCGGCAAGACCTGCCCCTGCGTCGAGGCGATCGAGGAGGCGGGGATCCAGACGGTGGTGGCGGGCTCCCTGGATCCCGACCCGCGGCATCGTGGGGCGGGGCTGGAGCGGATGAGGGAGGTGGGCATCGAGGTGATCCTGCTCGAGGGGGCCGCTCACCTCGAGGAGATCAGCCCCTACTTCCTGGACTGGATCAGCTACGAGCGGCTGCGCCGCCCCCGCCCTTGGACGATCGCCAAGTGGGCCCAGACCTTGACCGGTCAGCTCTCCCCTCCGGAGGACGTGGGAGAGGGGCGCTGGATCAGCTGCGCCGACGCGCTGGAGGAGGTGCATCGTCTGCGCGCGCGGGTGGACGCGATCGTCACCGGGGTCGGCACGGTTCTGGCGGACGATCCGCGCCTGACGGTGCGCTCCCCCGCCTCGACCGAGGCCCCTCCCGCCCGGGTGGTCCTGGACAGCGTGCTGCGCACCCCCCCGGGCGCACGGCTCTTCGTGCCCCCTGCGAATGGGGAGGCGGGGGGAACGGTCCACCTCCTGAGCCAGCTCGCCGCGGACGATTCCCGCTCCGCCGCCTTGACCCACGCCGGGGCGCAGGTGCAGGGATTGCGGGGCGACGACCGGCGCACCCTCAACCTGAGGGAATTGCAGACCTGGCTCTGGGAGCAGGGCTACCAGCGCGTCCTGATCGAGGCGGGGCCGACCCTGATCGGGGCCTTCCTCGACGCGGGCTTCGTCGATCAGCTCAGGGTCTACACCGGCTCCGTGCGGGGCGGGCGCGGCGAGGGGCTCGGTGCGCGCATCGCGAGCCTGTCGATGCAGGGGCGGCTCGACCGGGAGGTCGGGGGAGATCAGGTGCTGGAGGCGTTCCTGGAGACGGGGTAGCCGCCGGGGTTCACTTCAGCCGCAGCTCGCGCGCCCGGGCCGCCGCGGCGGTGTCCCCGTACTTCTTGCCCGTGAGCTTCTTCACCAGCGCGCGCGCCTTCTTCTCCTCCCCCTGACGCAAGTGCTCGAGCGCTTCCTCGAGGAGCGCCTCCGCCTCCACCTCCAGGGTCGCGCGGGTGATCCAGGGCTTCAGCTCCGGATTGCGGCGCGCCTTGCCGAGCAGCGTGGACACGCCCTTGGCCACCGGGGTTCCCGCGCCGTCGCGCGCCAGCTCCACCAGGTCGCGGCACGCGCGTTGGGCGGCTTCCCCCTCGAGCCCCAGCGCCTCCTCCACCTCAGCCAGCTCGGCCCGCAACCCCGCCTCCGCCTGCTTGCAGCCCTGCTTCCCCTCGTCGGTGAAGGGCCCAGCCTGGGCGATCGCGAGCAGGGCGTCCCACGCTCGCCAGGAGTCTCCCCAGGCGCTGGCGCGCCCCATCCTGCGCCCCTCCTCCGCCAGCCTCTTGACCTCGACCAGCTCCTCCCGCGAGAGGCCGGGACCGAGCTTGCTGGCGGCTGCCCGCGCGCCGGAGATCACCGCGCTGTCGGCGGGGGGCTCCCCGCTTGAGATGCGGGCGTGGATCGAGCGGTCGGGGAGGGCGACGATCGCCTCGGGCAGGGCCCACAGCCCCTGCTTCTGGGTGGCCACGAAGGTCTGGTAGACGGCGTCCCAGTTGCGCCGGTGCACCTCGCAGGTGGAGCAGTGGTAGGCGGAGCAGACCTCGCGCTCGACCCGCTTCCCGTCGGGTCCCCGCACCCGGATCTCGGTCGAGGCGTGCCGGCCGTTGTTGACGAGCAGCACGACCGCCTTGCCGAGCTTCTCCGCCAGGGAGGCGTTGTTCTTGAGCTCGTCGCGGTAGCGATCGTTGGCCTCCTCCTTCTCGAGGACGCACAGGATCACGAGGGGCACGTTGCGCTCGCGGCAGGC
Organism: uncultured Planctomycetaceae bacterium; assembly: GCA_964507325.1. Lineage (GTDB taxonomy): Bacteria > Planctomycetota > UBA1135 > UBA1135 > CAZDQL01. The sequence goes on from CAZDQL010000117.1 coordinate 5,982, forward strand.
CTCGAAAGCCTGCTCGAGGGTCCCGTCGAAGTACTCCAGGCGCTCGGGACGCTGCCTCTGCTGGCTGCGACCGCGACCCTGCGGAAGGGGGGATCCGACCGCGGGGGGAGCGAGGAGCACCGCCGCCAGGGCGAGCACGACCGCGCTGGATCGGAAGGGCGTTGCCATGGGGTCAATTATGGGTGCCTCCCCCCAGGGCACAAGGAACCCTGGTTCCGGCGCGGCGCGCGCCGTACAAGGAGGCCATGCCGCGCTGCGTGCCGCTGCTCCTGGCGCTCCTCTGCGCCTGCGTCGCTCCGCCCCTGGAGCCGAAGCCGCCGATCCCGGAGGCCGCCGCCCGGGCCCTGGCCGAGGCGCGCGACCACCTGCGCGGGGCCGAGGTGGGGGACATGGAGGCCCACGCCGCCGCCCGCGCCGCCGCGCTGCGCGCCCTCGAGGTCGCGCCCGACTGGATCGCGGCGCGGCGGCTCCTCGACGACGAGCTGCGCTGGGAGCTGCGCGCCCCCGAGGCGTTGGCGCAGCATCGCCGCGCCCTGGCGCGCGCCCCGGACGCGGCGGAGCTCTACCTCGCCGGCCGGCTGCAGGGGGCGGCGGGGGAGGCGCCGATGCGCGCCGCGGAGCGCCTCGATCCCCGGGAGCCGTGGATCCGCAACGGCCTGGCGTGGAACGCCCTGCGCCGGGACGATCTGGCCGAAGCGCGGCGGCAGCAGCGGCAGGCCCTGGCGCTGGCGCGCGATCCCACCGAGCGCGCCTTCTTCGCCTGGGCCCTGGCGCGTCACCTGGTGGAGGCGGTCCGCGAGGGGGAGGCGATCGAGGTCCTGGTGCGCGCCCTCGCCGACGAGGGGCTGTCGTCGGGGGATCGCTCCTGGCTCAGCGCCGAGCTCGCCAATCTCGAGCTCGCCTCGCCCGAGTCGAGCGTGCGGCGCCGGGGAGTCCAGCGCGCCCTGACCCTGCTCGAGCGGGGGGACCTGACGTGGGGAGAGATCGATCGGCTGCTCGATTCCCCCTTCCTCGTCGCGGGGATCGACGCGCTCCACCTCGCGCTCGCGAGCCGCGACGGCGGGGGCCGCCGGGCGTGGAGGGGCGAGCTCCTGCTCCGGGAGGGACCCTCCGCCCTCGCCCGGGCGCTCCTCGAGCGGGAGGGGGAGGGGAGTGGACTCTCCTTCTCCCACGGGGATCCCACCGCGCCGATCGAGGCCTGGCTGGCGCAACAACCCGCCTTCGTCCTGGACGCAGAGGGTCTGCCCCGGGAGCCGGGTCTGGCGCGGCTCGTCGGCGCGGCGCGCGCGATCGGATCCTGGGAGGAGGCAGGGGCCGCAGAGCGACGCGCCCTGGGGGAGGCGCTCCTCGGCGCGGGCTGGTTCCGAGAGGCGCTCGCCTACGCCGGTCGGCTGCCGGCGGGGGACCTGGAGTGGGCCCTCGACCTGGACCGCCGGGCGCGCGCGGGACGCGGCGTCCTGATCTCCCTCGAGCGCCTCCTCTACGACCTCGACCGCGGCGAGGCCCAGGCGCCGCCGCGGCTCGAGTGGCTCCCCGGCGAGGACCCGGAGCCGACCGGGGTCGCGATCGACGACCTCGACGGTCTCCTGGACGCCCTCGCTCCGGCGCTGGCGCGGGCGGCGCCCCTGCTCGGGGGGCCGACCGAGAGCGAGGCGTGGGCCGCGGCCCTCGCGCGCTCGCCGCGCCTCGGGTACGGCCTGGCGGGGGAGGTGTTGCACCCCGGTCCGCACCATCCCGGGGGCGAGCCGGTGGAGGGTCTCGCCTCGGTGATGGCCCGCCTGGGTCGCTTCGCTCTGCTCGGAGACGGCTTCGGTCACCCCCCCGACGGCACCGTGCTGCGCCGGGTGTGGGTGGAGGAGCGCGCTGGGGAGCACCTCGGGGTGGCGTGGTCGGGGACCGTCGCCTGGTGCGACGGTGCCGACATCCCCTCCCGTGCGGGTCGCGAAGGGGCGAACATCGCCGGCGCCGCTCTGCACGAGGGATACTGGGTCGACCTGGTCTGGGTGCGGAATGAGCGTGCGCGCTGGAGCGCCTTGGCGCAGCGGCTCTGGGAAGAGGGTGGCGCGGCGGGGGCGGGGCGGGTCGCCGCTGCCCTGGACTGCGCCCCGGTCGCCCTCGAGCCCGGGGAGGCTCGCACCGACGCGAACTTCCCCCTGGGCGAGGCGGATCGCCTGCGGGTGGCGGTGATGCGCGATCGCGCGGGGGGTGCGGGGCGCGGGTTGGTCGTCCCGGCCCTGGAGGAGTTCTGCGCGGTGACCGCGGCCCACGAGGAGGGGCACCTCTGCGACCGCACGCGCTTCTTGCCGGTCTCCGAGCACCTGGGGGCGGTGGTGGGCCTGCTCTTCGCTTCGTGTTTTTCGCCCCTGGAGGTGAACCGCCGCCTGGAGGCGCGCGCCCAGCTCGTGGCCCTGGCGGTGGTCGACGATCCGCGTCTGCCCCTGGCGGAGATCGTCCAGGCCGCCGAGGAGGGGGGGACGGGACCGACGCCCCACTGGGCGGCCTACGCGGGGCTCCTGAACGATTTCCTCTCGGAGCTCGATCGGCGCGTGACCCGCAGTCCCGGGGGGTGGCAGGAGATCGATCCGGGGGCCTTCCTCGTCCATCAGCTCCACCGCCTGGGGCCGGAGCGGGTGCGGGAGCTGGCGCTGGCGCTGGCGCGCAGGCGGGGGCTGGTCGCGGGGGGGTAGGGGAACGTCAGCCTGCCACCGATTGACCCGATCCAGGCCCATCAGTGACCCCGTGCCAGGGCCCGCAGAAAAAAGACCCCATGAGGGGGTTGTCAAATCTGGTCGGCGCGTGTCCAGTGAAGCACGGAGTCGAGAGGTTGATGCCCGTATCGACGACGCATGCGAGTGAGGATCTGAGGGATCGATCCCCGGTGGTGAGGATGAAGATGAAGTCGATCAGCTCGTTCATCGTTCTCGGATCGCTCGTGGCGAGCTCCACGAGCGCCTCTGCGCAAGTGCTACTGCACACCCTGGAAGAACCACAGGGCGTCCTTTTCGGTTTCCACGTGGGGGCCCCGGGGGACGTGAACCTCGATGGGGTTCCCGATGTGATCGTCGGGGATCCATCCTACGGCGCCAACGGCCCGAACTCCGGAGCCGCGTTCATCTACTCTGGAGTGGACGGGGCCCTGATCTGGACCTTCCTCGGAGACCAGCAGGGAGACACCTTTGGGGATTGCGTCAGCGGTGCGGGAGACGTCGACGCGGACGGCTACGAAGATGTCGTCGTCGGGGCGAGCGGAGGGGGCTACGTGCGGGTCTTCTCGGGCACGGACGGATCCGTCTTGTACACCCACTCGGGCGAGTCGTTCGGGTACTCCGTCTCCGGAGCAGGGGACGTGAACTCGGACGGCCACGACGACCTCTTCGCCGGAGCTCCGTTTCGAGTTCGCAGCGGCATCGAGTTCGGCTCCGGCTGGATCTTCTCGGGACGCGATGGATCGGTTCTGCGGCGGCTCGACGGAGCACGCGGCCTGGGGTGGTCCGCCCGCGGGCCCCTGGACTTCAACCATGATGGGTCCCCGGACCTGTTGATCAGCGCTGCGAAGATCCCCTGGTCTGGTGAGGAGGGCGGAAGCGTCATCGTCTACTCCAGCCGGGACGATTCGATCCTGCTCGTGATCCGGGGTACGGAGCCGGAGTGGATGCTCGGGATCGACGTGGCCAGCGCCGACGTCGATGGTGACGGCACGGCCGACGTGATCACGTCGAGCTGGAAGTACGTCTGGCACCACGGAGACTACGACACGAGGGTCCTGGTGTATTCGGGGGCGGATGGCTCCCTCATCCACGAGCTACAGGCAGCCACGACTTGGGATTGGCTCGGTCTATCGGTCGATGGTCTGGACGACCGGGATGGCGACGGCTTCGACGAGTTCCTCGTCGGCGAGCCGGGGGCGCTTGGATACGGTGGGGGAGGCTTTGCACGCATCCACTCGGGGAGGGACGGCTCGGTGCTGCAGGAGTTCACGTCAGCGGGTTTCAGCCACTCTTTCGGAGCCTCGGTCCGCAGCATCGGAGACGTCACCGGCGACGGCTCCGGCGATTTCCTCTTCGGTTCACCTTTGCAGAGCCTCTCCTACATCTACTCCGGCGACTGCCTGGGTCCCTTCTCCTACTGCTCGACCTCTCCGAACTCGGCGGGAGCCGGCGCCCTCATGGGCTCCCAGGGCCTGCCATCGATCGCGGCGAACGAACTCGTCTTGACGATCCAGGGCGGGGTTCCGGGTCGATACGGGCTCTTCTTCTACGGGCCCCAGCAGGCGCACATCCCCCTCGGTGACGGGATCCTCTGCGTGGCCGCCGGTGGACTCGGCCTCTTCCGTTTGAGCCCAGCGCAGCTCACGGATGGAGCGGGTCAGGCGTCCTTCTGGTTGGATTTCACCAAACCCCCGGCGAATGGCGGCGACGGTCAGATCACTCCCGGGTCGACCTGGAACTTCCAGTTCTGGTACCGCGATCCGGCGGCGGGTGGTTCGGGCTTCAACCTGTCGGATGGGCTGGCGGTGACCTTCTGCCCGTGATGGGGGTGGGCCCCAGGGGGTCATTGCGGGTCTCTTCTCTCGGAGGGTGAGTGAGGAGGAAGGCAGCTCCTTCGCCTGCGCCGGTGTGGGTGCGGGAGCTGGTGTTGGCGATGGCGCGGAGACGGGGGCTTGTCGCTGGGGATAGGGGCAAGTTCTGCCGCCGATTCCCCGGTCGCGGGGTCCAATGGGCAAATGCGCACCCTCAGCCTGCTCACCCTCCTCTTCACCCTGCCCGCCCAGGCGGACGTCTTCATCGTCGACTCCCGCGGATACGGGGACTTCACCGAGATCCAGCCCGCGGTGGACGCCGCGGAGGAGGGGGACACGATCCTGGTTCGGCCCTGGTTGGCCGGAGAGCCGGGGTACTACCAGGGATTCGTGGTGGAAGGGCGGAAGCTCCAGGTGGCCGGAGTCGCGCTGGACCGGAGCCATACTCCGGTAGAGGGTCTGGTTGTGCGGAATACCGGTGCCGACCAGACGGTCGTGATCTCGAACTTCCAGCTCCTCAGGGGCGTGAGCGCCACCGGAACAGGTAGGGGGATTGAGCTCCTGGACAATCAGGGGCCCGTGCGCCTCAACAGGATCGGGCAGAGGCTCGGGCAGTACGACATGGGGAACTTCTGGGATCAGTCCGCCTGTTCGATTCGCTCCTGCTGGGACGTGGTGTTCGTCGACTGCCTACTGCATATGGACGGCTGGCCCACCACTCCGGCGCTTACTGTTGAGGATTCGAGGGTGGCCGTGTACGCCAGCTTGCTCACCTGCCGAACTGGATGTCCACCGGACGAGGGTCTCGATGCCACGGGTTCTTGGATGTGGATGGACGGGTCGACGGTCTGGGGAGGGAATGGGATAACCGATTGCACTTGCTGCGCCGACGGGGCGGACGGAGCCAATCTCCGCGAGAACACGACCGCCTTCGCGCGCGAAACCGTGTTCGAGGGGGGGGACCCTGGCTGGGAAGGACCCGGCCTCGGTTGTATGCCTTGCGGGGGCTATGGGGCCGGCTACGTCGTCTCTCCGGACTCGACGCTCGAGATCTCCTCCGAGCGGAGTCGCCGACTTCAAGCCCCCGCCGTGGCGCACGAGGGCTCCGAGTTCCCCATCCTGGTCTCGGGCAACCCGGGTGAGGCGGTGATGCTGTTCCGAGGTGCGAAGACCGGATTCGTGCACCGTCCAGGGGAACAGGGCATCGACCACTTGAGGAGTGGCCAGCTGATCGCTGGCTTCGATCTGGGCGTGATTCCCCCTTCGGGCGTCCTGGAGGTGGGATTCGACCTCGACATCCTGGCGATGAAGAGCCACAGCTTCTTCCTACAAGCTCGTACGGTGGGCAGCCAAGGCGAGGTGCGGCTCAGCCACCCCGCCGCCGTGGTCGTGTACGGCGAGGGGCTCTCCGATTGCCCGGACCGCATCTACGTCGACGATGACGCTCAGCCCGGAGGCGACGGCAGGAGCTGGGAGACAGCACTCGACGACCTGGAGGTCGCGTTGGATTTGGCCCGGGTTTGGACGGATGGGATGTGCCCCGAGCGCGAGGCGTTGGCCATCTTCGTCGCCGAGGGGACCTACCGGCCTTCCACTTCGCCGGGCCCGTACATGGATCCCCAGTTTCACGTTCCGCCCGGAGTCGTGCTCTTCGGGGGCTTTGCGGGGTGGGAGACCTCCCCCCGCCAGCGGGTGAAGGGCGCACACCCCTCGGTGCTCTCCGCCGATTTGAACGGAGACGACCAGCCGGAGGGTGCCGGGCTCTCGGACAACTCGGATCGCGTGATCGAGTGCGAGGGCGTGCTCGACGGCTTCGAGGTCGTGGCCGCCACGGGGAGCGGCTGGGATACCGCCGTGCTGCTGAGGTCCGCCACCATGAGGAACTGCCGGGTGCACGGCAACGGAGCGACTGGAGTGCATGCCCTGGCATCGCTCGTGGTGGATTGCGTGATCGAAGCCAACACCAGAGGCGCCTATCTCCTCGAGGGAAGTCGAGCGACCCACTGCACGATCCGGGGAAACATGGCGAGTGGTGGCGTCAGACTCAGGGATTCAGAGCTGATCGATTGCGAGATCGTGGGCAACCTCAGCAGCTGGAGCGACTACCCGGCCGGAGTGCGAGTCCACACGAGCTCGGGCCAGTGGGCTCGCATCAGTGGTTGCACGATCCACGGCAATCGCTGGGACCCCTCACAGCGGGGAGCCGGAATCTACGTGGACGGGAGCTCCGACGGCGGCCTACGGGTGGAGAACACCATCCTCTGGATGAACCAGGCCGCCGGCCAGGTGGACGAAGAGGACCAGCTCTACGCGGAACCCGACGACGTCCTGAGGGTCGAGTACTGCTGCATCATGGGCCTCGCCACCATCACCGGCCCCGGCAACCACGGCCAGGACCCTCTCTTCGTCGATCCCCTAGGCCCCGATGGGATCGCCGGCACCGCCGACGACGACCTGCGCCTCGGCTTCGGCTCCCCCTGCGCCGACGCCGGCTCCAATCTCCTCGTCCCCCCCGACTACGGAGACGTGGACCGCGACGGCAACCCCAATGAGATCACGCCCCTCGACCTCGGCCACCTGCGCCGCTTCCGCGACGATCCCGACGTGACCGACACCGGCGTGGGGCCGCCCCCGATCGTGGACATGGGGGCCCACGAGCGACAGGGGCACTGAGCCGCGACCCTCACCAGGTGATGCGCTCGAACTGGAAGCGCTCTTTCCAGTCGCCGCAGCCGTCGCGGTACTCGCGGAACGCGCGCAGGATCTCATCGAGTGGGATCGCCGAGTCGCTGGCGCAGTAGTGCCTCTCGGTGCTTCCCTCCTGGTACTCCAGCTCGAAGCCCCCGCGCTCGTCTCCGCAGGTCTGGATGTAGGTCATCACGTCGGGTCCGAGGATGACGAACCCGCTCTCGTCTCCCGCGTCCAGACCGCGCAGGGCGTCCCGGATCTCCGCATCGGACGGGTTCTGGATGGTCCGCCTGCCACAGACGTCGAGCTTCATCGGATCTCCCATGCTCCTCAGCCGCGGAACGCGGCCTGCACCAACTGGTTCAGGTCCTGCGAGCCCACCTTCTGCGCCGCGCGTTCGACGCGCTTGCGGGCGTCCCGCTCGCTGAAGCCCAGTGCCACCAGGGCGCCCACGGCGTCTTCGAGCTGGGCGCCGGCACCCTCGACCGCGGGCCCGCGGGCTCCGGGGACCGCTCCCGCCTCCAGGCCGGCGCCGACGAGCTGCGGCTTGTCGCGCAGGTCGAGCAGGATCTGCTCGGCGGTCTTCTTGCCCACCCCCTTGACGGTCGTCAGCCGTCGCGCGTCGCCGCGCAGGATGGCGTCCACCAGCTCGGCGCGGGTGATGCCGGAGAGGACCGCCAAGGCCATGGCGGGGCCCACCCCCTTGACCGACAGGAGGTGGCGGAAGAGGTCGCGCGTCTCCCGCTCCGCGAAACCGTAGAGGGCGTGGCGGTCTTCGCGCACCACCAGGTGGACCCACAGCCGCGCCCGCTCGCCCACCGGCGGCATCGCCGTCCCCAGGGGGACCAGCAGGCTGTAGCCGACGCCGTCCAGATCGAGGGTGGCGCTGGCCGCTCCGACGCGCGCCACCGTCCCCTCCAGGTAGTCGTACACGCCCGACTACTTCTCCTTCTCGTCCCCCTTGAGGGACAGCCCGTACTCGGCCAGCTTGTTGCGCAGCTCGAGCAGGGAGGTGACCCCGAAGTTCGGCATGCCCAGCAGCTCGTCCTCGGTGTGCTGCGTGCAGTCCCCCAGGGTCAGGCAGCCCAGGTTCTCGACGGTGCGGCGGGCGCGGATCGACAGCTTGAGCTCGCTGATCGGCTTGTTGCGGGGGTCGCTGGGATCGGTGGCGACGGGCTCGGCCGCCTGGGGTCGGGAGACGGAGGCCACCGCGTCCTCGCGCGGCATCCCCAGCCGCAGCCCCTTCGAGGCCAGGATCTCCTTGATCTCCGCCAGGGACGTCTCCCCGAAATTCTTGTAGGAGAGCAGCTCCGGCTCGGTCTTACCGACCAGATCGCCGAGCGTCATGATGTCCATCTTGTTGAGGCAGTTGCGCGCCCGCACCGACAGCTCGAAATCCGTGATCGGGATGCGCAGGATCTGGTTCAGGCGGTCCTCCCGCTTCTCCTGATCCTCGTCGTAGAACATCTCCATCCCCGCCACGGCGTCCGCCAGGAAGAGGCGCGCGCGGCGGTCGGTGGGGTAGGTGCGGGCGATGCAGTCGTAGCAGGAGGCGGCGTCCTGATCCCGCCCCAGGTCCTCGTAGAGCACGCCCAGGTTCATCAGCACGATGCGATCGATCGGCAGCATCGCGACCAGCGCCTCGTAGGCCTCCACGGCCAGCTCCTCCAACCCCGAGCGCTCCGCCAGGTGAGCGAGGGAGAAGAGGTTGCGGCGGTGCGTCGGGTCCAGTTCGCGCGCCTCGAGGAAACCCTCCAGGGCGGCCTGGTGGTCGCTGTTGAGCTCGGCCAGGCGTCCCGCCAGGTAGCGCCCCTCGGCGCTGGCGGCGAAGCCCTCGGGGGCGGCTTCCAGCGCCGCGGCCAGGCGAGTGGCGGCCCCCCCTTCGTCCTGGACGACCAGATCCGCCTCCAGTGCGGCGTCCAACTGTGCTCCACGCGGCCGGGGCTCGTCGGGGTAGCGCTCGGAGAGCTGCTCGAAGATGCGGACCGCTTCCGCGGCGCGCCCGGCGGAGACCAGGGCCTTGCCGCGGGTGAAGGCCGCCACGTCGTCGTCGGCGTAGGCCTCCAACAAGTTCACGGCCCCCTCGAAGTTCCCCAGCATCCAGAGCCCGAGGCCCTTCCTGCGCCCCGCTTCTCCCTCGGAGGGCATCGCCTCCACAGCGGCCTCGAAGGAGGCGTGTTCCCGGAAGGTCGCGAAGGCCTTGCTGCGTTCCTGCAGGAGCGCACCGAAGCTGGGAATCGGATCGCGGGCGAGGTCGAAGAGAGGGATGTCGCCCGCGGGCGTGGTGGTTGACGTCATGGCTGCTTGAGTGCCTCCAAGTGGGCGCGGAGGCGACCGGGAGCCCCGTGGGGAGCCTTGCACCGGGTGCGAGGAAGTCGGGCAGGATAGGGAAGAACGTGGGTACCCGTCAACTCGAGGCGGGACTCGGGGGCAGTCGATCGCTAGATTCGGTTTCGGGCAGGCCGTGGCGGGCTCCGTCGCGGCAGGCGCCAACCGCAATCCGCGCCATCCGATCCGGGCCCGGGGGGGCCCCTGGGGGGAAGCTTGGACAAGCTGATCGTAGAAGGTGGCCGTCCCCTGGACGGCGTCGTCCGTACCGCCGGCTCCAAGAACGCCGTGCTGCCGATCCTGGCGGCCTCGATCCTGACCCGCGAGCCGGTCCGCATCCGGCGTGCGCCGCGCCTGACCGACGTGGCCACCATGCTGGAGCTCCTACGGGCCCTGGGGGCCCACGGGGAGCAATCCGCCGACGGCACGCTGGAGATCTCCTGCGCCGGGGACCTACGCAATTGCGCCCCCTGGGAGCTGGTGCGCAGGATGCGCGGCTCGGTCTGCGTCCTGGGCCCGCTCCTGGCGCGCTTCGGCCGCGCCGAGGTCAGCTTGCCCGGGGGCTGTGTCTTCGGGGTGCGCCCGATCGACGTCCACATGAAGGGCCTGCGGGCCCTCGGCGCGCGGGTGGCGATCGAGCACGGTTACGTGGTGGCCGAGGCCCCCGAGGGGGGGCTGGTCGGCGCGCGCATCCACCTGGCGTCCGCCTTCGGGTCCTCGGTCCTGGGAACCGCCAACGTGATGATGGCGGCCACCTTCGCCCGGGGCACCACCGTGATCGAGGGGGCCGCCTGCGAGCCCGAGGTGGTCGATCTGGCGGACTGCCTGGTCTCCATGGGCGCGCGCATCTCGGGGCAGGGCTCTCCGATGCTGAAGATCGAGGGGGTGGACGAGCTCCACGGCACGCAGCACACCGTGATCCCCGACCGCATCGAGGCGGGGACCTACGTCCTGGCCGGCGCCCTCAGCGGGGGGCGGGTGCGCGTGGTGGACTGCCGCCCCGACCACCTGGGGGCCCTGCTCGATCGACTGTGGGAGGCGGGGTTGCCCTTCGACGCGGGGGAGGACTGGATCGAGACCCAGCCCCACGATCCCCTCGAGCGGGCTCCGCGGGCGACCGACGTGACCACCCACGCCTTCCCGGGCTTCCCCACCGACCTGCAGGCCCAGTGGATGGCGCTCATGACCCGCGGGGATGGGCTGTCGATCATCACCGAGCGCATCTACCCGGATCGCTGGATGCACGTGCCGGAGCTGCAGCGCCTGGGAGCGGAGGCGCGGCGTCAGGGGAGCGCCACCGTGATCAGGGGGACGGCCGCGCTCTCCGGCGCCCCGGTGACCGCCTCCGACCTGCGCGCCTCGGCGGCGCTGGTGCTGGCGGGCTTGGTGGCCGAGGGCGAGACGATGGTGCACCGCGTGTACCACATCGATCGCGGCTACGAGCGCATCGAGGAACGCCTGGCGGCCTTGGGGGCCAGCATCCGCCGCGAGCAGGAGGAGTAGTCCAGCGCGGCGCCGGAGGCCTGTGCTATAAGACCGGGTCCACCCCACTCCGGCGTCATGTTCGAGTCCCTCACCGACCGCTTCGCGAAGTCCTTCTCCTTCTTCCGTGGGAAGCGGGAGCTCACCGAGGAGAACGTCCAGGAGGGGCTCGACGCCGTCCGCAAGGCGCTGCTCGAGGCGGACGTGCACTTCAAGCTGGCGCGCGACTTCACCGAGCGGGTGCGGGAGCGGGCCCTCGGGGACCGCCGTCTGCAGGGAGTCGACGCCTCGGACCAGTTCGTGCACGCGGTCCACCAGGAGCTGGTCGAGCTGATGGGGCCGGAGGACGCGCGGCTGGACCTCCCCGGCGGCGCTCCTGCGGTGATCCTGATGGCCGGGCTGCAGGGCACCGGCAAGACGACCACCTGCGCCAAGCTGGCCAAGCACCTGGTCGAGAAGCACGCCAAGCGCCCCCTCCTGGTGGCCGCCGACGTCAAGCGCCCCGCCGCGGTGGAGCAGCTGCGCATCCTGGGGAAGCGCATCGGCGTGCCGGTCTTCCACCGCGAGGGTCAGACCCCGTCCCAGGTGTGCGTGGCGGGGGTCGCGGAGGCGGTCCAGCGCGGCGCCGACGTGGTGATCCTCGACACCGCCGGCCGGCTGCACGTCGACGACGAGCTGATGGCCGAGGTGGCCGAGATCGCCCGCGCCACGCGTCCCCACAACCAGGTCCTGGTGGTGGACGCCATGACCGGTCAGGACGCGGTGCGCTCCGCCCAGGCCTTCCACGAGCGCCTGTCCCTGACCGGGGTGATCCTGACCAAGCTCGACGGCGACGCCCGCGGCGGAGCGGCGGTCTCGCTGAAGGAGATCACCGGCTGTCCGATCCTCTTCGTCGGCACCGGCGAGAAGGTCGACGACCTGGAGGCCTTCCACCCGGAGCGCATGGCGGGGCGCATCCTCGGGCTGGGGGACGTGGTCGGGCTGGTGGAGACCGCCCAGGAGCGCATCGACGAGGAGGAGGCCCAGGCCAGCTTCGAGAAGATGGTCATGGGCTCCTTCACCCTGGAGGACATGCTGGGGATGATCCGCATGGTCCGCAAGCTGGGGCCGATGAAGAAGGTCCTGGGGATGATGCCGGGGATGGGGCAGCTCAAGGACCTGGACGTCGACGACCGGCAGATGAACCGCCTGGAGGCGCTCTTCACCTCCATGACCCCGCTCGAGCGCGTGCGACCCGACCTCCTCGACATGAGCCGGCGCCGACGGATCGCCCGCGGCTCCGGTCAGGACACAGGGGCGGTCAACGAGCTGCTGAAGCGCTTCAAGGGGATGAAGCAGATGATGAAGCAGCTCAACAAGATGGGGCTGG
>CAZDQL010000118.1:0-18220 GCA_964507325.1 uncultured Planctomycetaceae bacterium
CGCGCTCCGCGCGCCGGTCGCTCGCCTTCCGCCGCCGCCCCCCCTTGTGGTGCAGCGTCAATCCCAGGTCGGTGGGCGCCATCCCGGAGCCGAGGGTCTTCAGGATCAGGTGCAGGGCGCGCGCGTCGCGGTTCTCCAGGGGCGCCCGGGAGAAGACGCGCTCGATCATCGCCGCGATATCGCGCCGCGCCGCCGGCGTGCGCGCCACGCCCGCGGCGAAGACCTCCTGCAGGCGCGCCTTCAGGAACTCGCGCCCTGCGCCGTCGAGTAGCGAGCCCCCCGGCTCCTTCTGGTGCACGCGGGTGCCGGTGTAGAGGTCGGAGAGGACGATGCCGACCGCCATCGCCAGGTTGAGGGAGGTGTGCTTCACGCTGGTGCGCACGTGCACCAGCTCGTGGCACAGGTCGCACTCGGCGGCGGTCAACCCCGAGACCTCGTTGCCGAAGACGAGGGCCAGGCGCTGGGCGTCGTCGGTCGCCCACGCTACCTGCTCGGGGGCGGCGCGGCGCCAGTCGACGCGGCGCCGGTTGCCGCGCACGCGGGCGGAGAAGCCCACGGCGTGGGTGCACTCCGCCAGGGCCTCGGTCAAGGTGTCCACCACGACGATCCCCTCCCGGGCGTCCTCGGCGCCGTGGGACATCTGCTCGAATTCGGGGTGCACCAGGATCGAGGGGCGCTGGGGATCGACCAACCACAGCTCCGTCGGCCCGAAGTTCTGGGCCACGCGCAGGATGGCGCCCAGGTTGCGCGGACCCTCGGGGCGGCACAGGACGACGCGCTTCACTCCCGTCCCCCCAAGCGGCGGGCGAACTCGCGCAGCTCGAGCTCCGCGGGTGCGCGGTCGGCGGGTGCGAGGTGAGGACCGCGGCGTCGGATGCGCACCTGGCCAGGAGCGGGTGGGCCCTCTGCGTACCCGAGCAGGTCGTCGGTGACCCCCTCGATCCAATCCGGGAGGTAGAGGGCGACCTCCTCCGGCTCGCCGAAGGCGCGCTCGCGATGACGGATCTCCCCGCCGTCCAGGACGCGGCCTTCGACCGCCAGGGCGAGTGCGAAGTCGACCGCGGGACTGGGGCGTTCGAAGGAGAGGGTCAGGGGAGCACGACCGCTGAAGCGCAGGGCGTCCTGGCGGCCGGCGACCGGGGTGACCTCCACCTCGAGTCCGGAGTCCCAGCGCAGCTCCCGCTCGAGGGTCCCGGGGGGGTAGAGCACGACCAGCCCGCGTACCTCCCGTCCACGGTCCTCTTCGCCGTCGAGCGTCAAGCACCACCAGCCGCTCCCGCGATCCTCGAGCTGGGCGCGGGCGGGGAGGGGCGTCCCCGCCTCGTCGAGGGGCCAGGCGGGCGCGCCCTTCGAGGGCAAGCGCGGCAGGAGGCTGCGGCTCAACGGCAGATCGCCGACGAGCACGCGCTCGGGATCGAAGGAACCCTCGCCGAAGTCGAGGTCGAGGCGCAGCGGCAGCTCGCGCCCCCCCTCCTCGACCACCAGGCCGCACGGCTCGGACCCCATGCGGGCCGTGCCGGTCAAGCCGGAGACCCGCAGCGGACGCGCCACTCGCTCCCCTTCGATGCGCGCCGGACTGGCGAGACCGCGGGCGAAGCGCCAGCGGGCCGTGAGCTCCACGCCCTGCCCCTTCTCGACGACGACTTCGCAAGGTCGGCGCGCAGCGTCCAGGGCGAGCTTCAAGTCCTCGACCTCGAGGAGCTGGTCCTCCTCGAGCATGCGCTCGAGCACCGGCGCGGCGCTGCGCTCCCAGACGGCGTACCCGGCGATCCCCTGCTCCTCGACCAGGTAGCGTTCCCCCACCATCACGCGGCGGTCGAAGTCCGCGGAGATGCAGAGGACCGCCGCGGGGGAAGAAGCGCTGCCCTCGATGCGCTCCACCCAGCTCTCGCCCGCGCCCGGCTCGAGGGGAACCCCGACCACCTCGGCCAGGGTGGGCGCCAGATCGACCGCGGAGACCAGGTCGGAGAAGTGACCGTGAGGCCGCCCACCTGGAAAGCGCAGGACCAGAGGGACCTCGATCAGGCCAGGAACGAATCCGGGAGCACCGGTGGCGGGGGGGGGCGACAGGACGGCTCCGCGGGTGGCGGTGACCACGATCGTGCTGCGCTCGTAGCGGCCGGTCCTGCGCAGGAGGTCGAGGAGCTCCCCGAGGAAGTGGTCCACCACCGTCACCCGGGAGTCGTAGCCCGCCTTCGTCCACGCCGTGTGCACGTCGGAGCCGCGACGGCGTCCGAGGAGCTGGTGCAGATCGGCCAGGACGTCGTCGGGCGCGGTCGCGGCGCGCCCGAGCGCCTCGGCCACCAGGGGCATCGACTCCCGGAAGGGACCCAGGTGCTGCTCCAGGAAGCGCGTCCCCTCCGCCCCGGGGGCGGGGGAGCGCGCGCCGGGATCGGCGAAGTGCAAGAGCGCGAAGACGGGCCGCTCCTCCTCGAACAACCCCGCCAGCTCGGTGCGGGCGTTGTACCAGGTGGCCGGCGCCTCCCGCAGGGTGCCCGCGTGCAGGCCCGGCGCGTACCAGACCTCGAAGCCCTGGGCCAAGCCGGAGACGTCGGCGGCGAGTTGGGGCAGGGAGACCGCGCCGAAGGTGCGCCATCCCTCGGCCGCGAGCAGCTCCGGCAGGGTTCGACGCGCCTCCGCCAAGCGGTGCTGCCCGCGGTGGCGCAGGGAGCCGACGCCGTGTTCGTCAGGGTGCAGGCCCGTGAGCAGCGAGGCCAAGCCGGCGTTCGCGCCACTGCTGGAGGCGATGACGTCCTCGAAGACCACCCCTTCCTCCGCGAGCTGCGCGAGGTGCGGCGCGGTCGGCAAGCGGTAGCCGCCGGTGGGCAGGTGGTCCGGTCGCAGTCCGTCGACCACGACGACGACGACCGTCGGGGAGTCGCGCTCGACCGTCCCCAAGGACGGCGCGTCTTCGGCCTCCGGCGCGCTCGTCTCCGCGCCGCACGCGACGCAGAGGGCGAGGGCGACGGCGCAGACGCTCCTCACCGCCCCGCGCGCAGCGCCTCCAGCTGCGCTGGATCGGGGTTGCCGCCGGAGACGACCACCGCCACCCGCAGGGGATCACCGGCGTCGCGCTCGACGAAGAGCGAGGCGGGGAGCTTGCCGGAGGTCACGGCGGCGAGGGCGGCTGCGCCGGCGGGCTCCACCACCTCGCCCCCCAGGACCAGCTCGCGTTGGGCCGCGAAGACCTCGTCGTCCTCCACCAGCATCACCCCGTCGACAGTCTCGCCGACGATCGCGATGTTCAGGGCTCCCGATGCGGGGGGGCAGAGCCCCTGCACCTGGGTCGTGATCTCTTCGAGCAGCACCGGCTCTCCCGCCGCGAGCCCCAACGTCATCGAGGGAGCCCCGGAGGGCTCCACCCCGAAGATGGCGATCTCCGGCCCCAGGCGTCGCCGCAGGGCGAGGGCGGTCCCGGAGATCAGGCCGCCACCGCCGACGGGGACGAGGACCACCTCCACCTCGGGCCACTCCTCGGCGATCTCGAGCCCCACCGTGCCCGCCCCCTCGACGGTTCCGGGGCGGTCGTAGGGGTGGATCGCGGTCCATCCCCGCCCGGCGA
This sequence comes from uncultured Planctomycetaceae bacterium, assembly GCA_964507325.1. Classification (GTDB taxonomy): domain Bacteria; phylum Planctomycetota; class UBA1135; order UBA1135; genus CAZDQL01. Next base: position 3,563 of record CAZDQL010000118.1, read on the forward strand.
GCTCCTGCGCCGCCTCGTTGGCGACGAGGCGATCCTCGGCCAGGATCACCTCCGCCCCCAGCTCGCGGCAGGCGGCGATCTTGTTGGGGTAGGCGTCGCGGGGCATGACGACCGTCGCCTTCACCCCGGCGCGCGCCGCCGCCCAGGCCAGGGCTTGGCCGTGGTTCCCGGAGCTGCAGGTGACCACTCCCCGCTCGCGCTCGGCCGGGGTCAGCCGACTGACGTTGTTCCAGGCTCCGCGCGCCTTGAAGGCGCCAGCCACCTGGCGGTTCTCGAGCTTGGCGCGCAGTTCGATGCGCGGATCCGGTGAGTCGATCGGTCGCAGGGGGGTGCGCTCGACGACGTCCTTCAAACGCGCGGCGGCGGCCTCGAAGTCGATCGAATCGAAGCGGCTCGGGGTGACGGAGGGAGGAGGCATCGACATTGGATTCTACCGACTGCCGGGGTGAGTCGATGGGAGTCGTCGGGAAGAGCGAGCGGACGGCGAGGTCTTCGCGACTCTCCCCCAGAGGTCGGAGTATCGGCTGCGCCTCGCTCGGTTTCCCCCCAATCAGCGCTGACCTACCAGCCTGGCTGGAGAGGGTCCGTGGGGTGCGGCGATGCGCGGCATCGACCGCACTTCTCCTTACAATCGGGAGGTGCGCCCCCTTAGATCTCTACCCTTCACCGCCCCCTGGCTGCTCGCACCGATGGAAGGGGTCACCGATCCGACCTTTCGCGAGCTGGTCCTGGGGCGCAATGGGCCCGAGGTCCTGGGTGGGGCTTTTACCGAGTTCATCCGCGTTCTCGAATCCCCCTTGGGTGTGCAGGTGATCAGTCGTCACCTGGGGTCGAGGGAATTCCCTCAACCGATCGGGGTGCAGCTCATGGGGAGCTCAGCGGAGGCCCTCGAGGGCAGCGCTGCGGCCGCGAAGGAGGCGGGGGCATCCCTGGTCGACTTGAACTGCGGTTGTCCCGCCAAGGTCGCCCGCCGGGGTCGAGGGGGGGCGGCCTTGCTCAAGGAGCCGGGCACGATCGAAGTGCTGGTGCGCGCCCTCGTGCGGGGCGTGGCGGGGGCCTTGCCCGTCTCGGCCAAGATCCGCGCGGGGTGGGAGGACGCGTCCCGCGTCGAGGAGTTGGCCCTGGCGGCCCAGGCGGGGGGCGCGGCGCTGGTCAGCGTGCACTGCCGAACGGTGGTCGAGCAGTATCAGCCGGAAGTGGACTGGACGCGCATCGCCCGGGTGGTGAGCGCCCTCGCCATCCCCGTCTGCGGCAACGGTGGCGTGCAAGCCCACGCCGACCTCGAACGCATGCGCCGCGAGACCGGATGCGCCCTGGTGATGGTGGGGCAGGCGGCGATCGGCGACCCCTGGATCTTCTCGGGGCGCGGGGTCGAGCCGCGGGAGGCGGCGCGTTTCCTCCTCGACTACGTCGAGGCGCTGCGCGCCCAAGGTGCGACGCCGCGGAGCGCGGCGTCGCGAGTCAAGCAACTCCTGCGCTCCTGGCGCGCGGGGGAGCTGCTGCGGGACGAGGCCGATCGCGCGAGCTGGTTGGGCGAAGCGGATCCGGAGCGCCAGCGGGAGCGCCTCTCGACACTCGCGCGCTAGGCGGGCTCAGCCCCCCCGCGAGAAACGAGCCCCGACCGTCACTCCAGCCAGCGCATCCACGCGCCGTGGTGATGACAGTCGGCGAGGTGGAACCGAGCGGACACGCCACTCAAGTGGAGATCCAGGTGCAGCTGGGGGCGCGGATCGTCGCCGAGCCACTCGAGCGACACTTGGGCGAGGTCGCGATCTCGACCGAGCTCCGCCACGAGCTGGTCGAGCTCCGCGCGTCGCTCCTCCGTCATCTGATACGTCGCGTGGCTGTGGAAGATCAAGGGCAGCGCTTCGGCGGACACCGCCTGCACCAGCTCGGGCAGCCACTTGACGGCGTCCCCCTCGAGGACCCGCGGCGGATCGGTGCGGGCCAGGGTGAGGGCCGAACGCAGGAGCTCGAAGCGTCGCACCTGATCGGGCCAGATCAGGGCTTGGACCCAACGACAGGCGTCGCCGTCGGTCACGTCCACCGGATCGAGGTCGGTGCCGACCCGACCGGCGACCTCCGGCAAGCGATCGGGAAGGGGGCAGGGCCTCTCCCCGCGCAGGTCGACCTGGATCCGCACCGGGGAATCGGGACCCAGGGCACGCGCGACACCCGAGCTCTCCTCGGTCGACCCTTCGCCTTGGTAGCCGTAGTGGTAGCGATCGAAGAGCAACAAGAGCCCCGTGCTGCAACCCACCTCGATCAGCGAGAGGGGCCGGCGACCGAAGCGCTCCCAAGCGGTGGCGAAGGCGGGCATCAAGAGGCCGGAGCGCCCCACCTCGTTCGTCTGGACGCGGCGCGTGGAGATCACCCCCCGGAGCACGTCCCGGTGGCGCCGGCAGAAGCTCGCGAAGGGGTGGAAGGCTCCCGCGGACCCTCTTCCTCCTCCCAGGGATCGGTAGAAGTCCGCCAGCGGATCGTCGAGGCCCCCGAGCAGGAGGTAGTGGACCGCGCCGAAGAGCATGTTCGCCGGCGACCGCCTCCGCCCCGCGTGGCTCGCGAGCTCCAAGAGCTCGGGGTCCTCGGCGACGCGCGGGGAGAGCTCGGCGTAGAGGGGGGACTGCCCCGCGCACATCTCGCCGAAGAAGCGGAACTCGCGACTCAGGGGATGCACGCAGGCAACCTACTGGACTGCCCCCCTTCAGTGTGCATCCCGGACCGCGACCTTCTGGCTCCCGTGCTCGAGCCCTCGCTCAGGCCACCCTGAGCCACGCGCCGGCGCCGGAGCGACTCGCCCCCCCCAGGCAGGGGCTCCAGCCCCGGCGTGGGCGCCCCAACCCTTTGAAAGCACTAGGTTTACGGTCAGATCCCCGTGCGAGAAGCACACCGAAAGGGGGCAGTTCAGCTCAGTCCACCCGTCGGGCGGCCTCCAGGAGCCCGCGCCCCCGGAGATCCTCGGCCAGCATGGCGGCGAAGATGGCCAGCGCCTCCTCGTTGGGGTGGCCCTCCCAGCGGCTGACCGCGAAGGTGGCGCCGTCGTAGCGCCGGTAGAAGGGGTCGCTGGGCACCACCGACATCCCCGCCTCCTCGAGCAGCCTCTCGGCGATGCGCGCCACCCGCTGGCCGCGGCCGCCGGCCTGCGGGGCCTGGTCGAGCACGAGCGCGACCACCGGGGGTAGGCCGCGCTCCAGGACCAGCGCGTTGAGCTCGGCGACATCGCGTCCGAAGCGCCGCCGGTAGTCGCCGAAGTCGCGCAGGATGTCGTCGTAGAAGTCGACGCGCAGCCCCAGCCGGCGCAGCAGCCGGTCGTAGCCGGTCGCGACGATCCCGGCGACCCGCGTCCGGTCGCGGGCGCGGGTCTTCCAGGACTCGGGGATCGGGAAGGCGTAGGCCTCGCGGTGGTCGTACTGCCCTCGCCCCGACGGTAGGAAGTCGTTCAGACAGACGCCGTAGATGACCAGGTCCGGGTCGAGCCGTGGCAGGAGACGGCGGGCGGCGCCGAGTACGTCTTCGCTGGCGTGGCCTGGCGCGCCCATGTTCAGGACCTCGACGTCGTACTCGGGAGCGAGGGTGCGCTCGAGCTGGCTGGGGTAGCTCCACTCGGATTCGATGCCCCAGCCGTAGGTGAGGCTGTCCCCGAGCACCGCGATGCGCAGCCGGCCGGGCTCCTTCGGGGGGAAGGGCTCGCTTCGGCGCATTTCGTTCACGTCGAGGAGGTGGAGGACGCCGTGCCAGTAGAGCGCCTTGCGCGCTCCGGGGACCTCGACGGGGCGCTGGGCCCACTCGGCCGGCATCGTCAGCAGGGCGCGCCTTGCCGCGACGCGGGCGCGTACCGCTTTGGGAAGCGCGTCGCGCGGATCGCTGACCTTTTCACCGAAGGACGGAGCAGCCGAGCTCGGCTCGAGGCCGTCGGACTCGTCGGTCGCCTCGAGTCGCTCCAGGAGGCGCCGCGCATGGACCTCGAGCACCAGTTCGGTCACGGCGAGAGTGACACCGATCGAGGCGAGGGCGAGCAGGGTCCGGATGGCGGCCCGGCGCCCGCCCGGCCAGGCCAACGGGATCGCGCTGGCGAAGCCAGCGGCCGAGAGGGCCGCGACCAGCCAGAAGACGGCGCCGCGCACCTCCTCCAGCAGACTTCCCACGAGGATCGCCAGCGCGATCGCGAGGGTGGAGGCGCCGAGGCGTCGAGCCAGGGCTCGGGTGTCGACCGGCCAGCGCGGCCCGGCCTGGGATCTCCCTCTGCGCTGCTTCTCACGCCGAGAGGAGCGCAGGCGGGCCCCGGCGGCGATCCCCGCGGCGACGAGGAGCAGCCCCACCCAGCACCCAGCGAACCACGCGGGCGCGTAGCGCCGGAGCCGGGCGTGGTAGGCGCGCCCGTTCGTGCGCGGATCGCTGCCGTCGCTGCTGGAGAAGTGGACTCGCCCCTCCCGGTGCGCGTACGCCCCCAGGCCGTGCTCGGAGATCCACTGCTGGCTGCGCCGTGCCGGGCCCAGCTTCAGGCCTTCCTCGAAGACGCGCGTCGGCGCGAGTTCCTCGGCGACGGGCAGCAGCGGAATCGAGGCGGCCAGGTCGGTCACGGCGACCGAGAACGCGAGCCCTCCGTCGTGGCGCATCAGCGCCGGGTCGATCGCGCGCCGGACGGCGAGACCCTCGGTCGCGGCCCAAGCCGTGAAGGCGGCAGGCGCCAGCAGGACGAGCCACGCCCAGCGTGTCACTGCGCGCTTGGCGCGGGTGGGGATGGAGATCCGCATCGCATCGGGGCGCCACCGGAACCGAACCCGACGCCGAATGCTACTGAACTGCCCCCCTTCAGTGGGCTTCCCCAGGAGGACTGAAATCCATGGTAGGGTCCGGTCGACGAGGCGAACGTGGACCCCAAGGCCAGGCAAAAGCAGATCGAACGCCACCTGGAGGCCCTGAAGCGGGTCAAGAGTCGGGAGGAGCGCCGCCTGATCAACGAGAACGCCCGCGTCCGCAAGGAGGGGCAAGGGCGGCGACCTCCGCGGCGGCGGGACTGGTCCGACTGGGACGAGGACGAGGCCACCGACGAGGATCTCTTCGAGACGATGCGCCCCGCCTCCCCCACCGACCTGAGCGCGGCGCGGCGACCGGTTCGAACCGACCTCGCCGACCTCGTCAGCCGTGGGCAGGGACTCGACCGGGGCCTGCTCGTCGCCCCCCGCGGCTCCCGAGCGACCGTGCTCGCCGGCGGAGTCGAAATCGAGGTGGAGGTGCCGGCGGAGCTGCGTCCCTCGGGCACCCTGGTGGTGGGAGACGAGGTCCACCTGGAGGCCAAGGCGCCCGAGGTGATGCGCATCGTCGGCCGCGCCGAACGCCGCTCGGTGCTCGCGCGGCGCGATCCCGCCTCTCCACGGCTCGAGAAGGTGATCGCCGCCAACGTCGACGTGGGGGTGATCGTCCTGCCCGTCGGTGGCCGGCGGTTGAAGACCGGTCTGGTCGACCGCCTGTGGATCGCCCTGGCCCGGGGGGGGATCGAGGGGCTGGTGGCGCTGAACAAGGTCGATCTGGCGCAGGATGGCCCGGGCCACGCAGCGGTGGAGCGCGCCCTCGAGAGCTGGCGCACGGCGGGCCTGGAGGGGATCGCCACATCGGCGGTCGCCGGCATCGGCATCGATTCCCTGCGCGCCGCCCTCGCCGGACGCACGGCGGTCTTCGTGGGGCAGAGCGGGGCCGGCAAGTCCTCCCTCCTGAACCTCCTGGACCCCGCGGGGGAGCGGATGGTGAAGCAGATCCGCGCGACCGACGGCCGCGGGCGGCACGCCACGACCGCCTCGACCCTGCGCGAGCTCGAGGACGGAACGCGCCTGATCGACACGCCGGGAGTGCGCGCCTTCGGCCTGCCGCTCCTCGAGCCGGGGGACGTGCTGGCCGCCTACCCCGAAATCGAGGTGCTGGCGGGGGATTGCCGCTTCCGCGATTGCGCCCACGACGGCGAGCAGGGATGCGCCGTGGAGGCCGCGGCCGCGCGCGATTCGGGCCTGGCGGCCCGCTTCGACGGGTACCGGCGCATCGCGGCCAGCCTGCGAGAGCAGGCGTAGTCCCGCTCTCGGCGGAACGCCGCCCCCCGGGAGCACCCACGTCTTCCCCGACACGGAGTACAGCTACACCCAGCGCGACATCCTCTCCTGACCGGAGAGGAGTTGCTGACCCAGGGGTGAGCCCGGCATCCACGGGATGTCGGGCTCGCTCGCTGGCTACAGACCCCGCACCAGCTCGGCCAAGAGCGCCACTCCGAAACCCGTGGCGCGCTTGCCGGGGAAGGCCGGTCCCGCCATGTCGACGTGTCCCCAGCGCGTGGTGGTGCCCTCCAGGTGCCAGTGCACGAACTGGGCGGCGCAGCTCGACTGGGCGTTCGCCCGGTCGGCGACCGAGTTGCGCATGTCCGCCACGGCGCTCTTGAACTCCTGCTTGTACAGCTCCGGCGCGAAGGGCAGGGGGTGCACCAGGTCTCCGCTGGCACGGCCGGCGGCGATCAGGCGCGCCTCCAGGTCCTCGTCGTTGGCGACCACCGCCGCGTGCATCTTGCCGGTGGCGACGAGCTGCGCTCCAGTGAGGGTGGCCGCGTCGACCACCAGGTCGGCCTTCAGCTTGCGGGCCGCGAAGCTGACGGCGTCCGCCAGCACGAGGCGCCCCTCTGCGTCGGTGTTGTTGATCTCGACCGTCAGGCCCGAGTGCAGGGTCAGCACGTCGTCGAGCTTGTAGGCCGCGGGCCCGATGGCGTTCTCGGCCAACCCCAGGAGCGCGCTGACGCGGTGCTTGCAGCGCGTCTGGGCCAGGACGCGGAAGGCCCCCAACACCGCGGCGGCGCCCCCCATGTCGGACTTCATGTGGACCATCGCCCCGCCGGTCTTGAGGGAGAGGCCACCGGTGTCGAAGGTCAGCCCCTTGCCGACCAGGGCCACGTGCTTCCCCGAGGAACGCTTCGGCTTGTAGCTCAGAACGACCAGCCGCGGCGACTCCTGGGCACAGCGGCCGACGGCGTGCAGCCCGCCCATGCGCGCCGTGAGCAGCGCCTCGCCGACGATCGCGCGCTTGGTCACCCCCTCGATGCCACGCACCAACCGGTAGGCCTCCGCCTGGAGGGCCTTGGGATTCAGCTCGGTGGGAGGGGTGTCGACCAGGCGCGCCGCTTCCCGCGAACTCTCCAGGAGGCGCTGCACGACGGGCTCCGCCTTCAGCGCTTCTTCGTCGGGGCCGATCGCCATGATCTTCAGCGTGGCGTCCTTGGCGCTCTTGCCGTTCGAGTTGGCACTCTTGGCGCTGTAGAGGGGCAGCGCACGCCCCACCGCGCAGGCGGCGGCGGCGTAGTGCTGGGCGTCGTCGAGCAGGAGCAGGACTGCCGCGCGCCCCTTGTCCCCGATCTTGGCCTGGGCCACCACGCGGCGAACGCACTCGGCACGCGAGGGAGCGTTGTAGCGCGAGAGCTGATCGGGCAGAACGCCGATCGCCAGCTTGCGCGGCTTGACCCCCGTCAAGGTACTGGCGGCGGTTCCCAGGTCCCCGGGAGTGGTGTCGGTGGCCAGGTCCAGGGCGGCACGCATCAACTCCTCGGGCAGGACGTCCAGGAAGGAGCCGTCGGCGAAGGCCTGCGCGGGGGCGACGACGAGCAGGGTGTCGGTGCCGGAGAGCAGGGTCGAGATGGTCTTGGTGAAGCGGATCCGAGTCATACCGGGCAGGGTAGCGGAGTCGGTTCTATACTGCCGCCCCCTCGTCCCCGGGATCGTCATGCCCCCCTGGTCCACAAGTGACAGCGAGCAGCTCTACCGCATGCCCGACTGGGGTGGCGAGTACTTCGCGATCAACCCGCGAGGGCATGTCCAGGTCACCCCCCAAGGGCGTGGGGGACCGGCGATCGACGTACGCGAGCTGATCGCCCAGATCCGGCGGCGCGGCGTGGCGGCGCCGATGCTGTTGCGCTTCGACGACATCCTCCGTTCCCGAGTCGGCACGCTTCGGGAGGCTTTCGACCAAGCGCGCGAGGAGTTCGGCTACGGCGCTCCCTACCTCGGCGTCTATCCCGTCAAGGTCAACCAGGACCACTGGGTGGTCGAGGCTCTCCTGGAGGGGGAGCACGAGGCGGGGCTGGGCCTGGAGGTGGGCAGCAAGCCCGAGCTGATGGCGGCCATCACGCTGCAGGCCAGTCAGGACTCGCTGCTCGTCTGCAACGGCTACAAGGACGTCGAGTACATCGAGATGGCGCTGCTCGGTTCACGGCTCGGCATCGACGTCGTGCTGGTGGTCGACACCGAGGCCGAGCTGGACATCATCCTGGACGCCGCCGAGCGCCTCCGCATCCGCCCGCACATCGGCCTGCGCATCAAGCTGACCTTCAGGAGCACCGGGCGCTGGCGCGATTCGGTGGGCGACCGCTCGAAGTTCGGCCTGACGTCGCGCCAGGTGGTGGCTGCCGTGGAACGACTGCGCGAGCGCGGTTACCTCGACTGCCTGGAGCTCCTGCACTTTCACATCGGCAGCCAGATCGCGCACATACGCTCGATCAAGCAGGCCATGCACGAGGCGACCCACGTGCTGGTGGGGCTGCACCGGCTGGGCGTGCACATCCGTTGGTTCGACGCCGGAGGCGGATTGGGGGTCGACTACGACGGAAGCAAGAGCGCGACCGACTCCTCCAAGAACTACTCCCTACAGGAATACGCCAACGACATCGTCTGGCACCTGGCGGATGCCTGCGAAAAGCACGGCATCGACCAACCGGTGATCGTCACCGAGTCCGGCCGAGCCGTGGCTGCCCACCACGCGCTCTTGGTCGCCGAAGTGCTGGGTTGGTCGCACCGCGGGTCGGGTCAGGTGCTGATCGACGTCGGGGAGGAGGAGCACTTCCTGGTGCGCGAGATGGCGGAGGTGTGCGAGGAGGTCGGAGACCGGGACCCCGTCGAGCACTACCACGATGCCCTCGAGACGCGCGAGCAGGCGATGGTGCTCTTCAACTCCGGCCAGATGGAGCTGACCGACCGCGCGCGCGTCGAGGAGTTCTTCTGGTGCGCCTGCCGCTCGATCCAGCGCCAAGCGGGCACTCTGGAGTGGATGCCCGAGGACCTGGTCGAGCTGGAGCGCGACCTGGCGGACACCCTCTTCCTCAACGCCTCGATCTTCCAGTCGGTCCCCGACGCCTGGGCCGTCCAGCAGCTCTTCCCGATCCTGCCCCTGCAGCGGCTCGACGAGGAACCGACGCGTCGCGCCATCCTGGCCGACCTGACCTGCGATTCCGACGGCAAGATCACCCAATTCGTGGGTCCGGAGGGAACCAAGGAGACGCTGGAGGTGCACTCCCTGGTGCCCGACGAGCCCTACTACCTGGGATTCTTCCTGGTCGGCGCCTACCAAGAAATCCTGGGAGACCTGCACAATCTCTTCGGTGACACGAACGTGGTGCACGTCGCGCTGGACGCGGCGGATCGCCCGCGGCTGGTCCACGTCCAACGCGGCGATCGAGTCAAGGAAGTGCTGGCCTACGTCCAGTACTTCGAGAAGGACCTCTTGCGCAGCCTGCGCGACCACGTCGAAGGCGCCCTGGAGGAGGGGCGCATGAGCTACGAGGAGTCGGCCCTCCTGTGGTCGCGCTACGAAGCGGGACTGCACGGCTACACCTACCTGAATCGCAGCGTCCGCGAGGCTCAGCTTCCGGCCGAGGAGACCATGCATGAAGATCAAGAACGGATGCCGAGTTGAGCTGGAGTACGCCATCCTCGACGATCGTCAAGAGACGGTGGAGTCGAGCGCGGAGGCGGGACCGATCCTCTACGTCCATGGCACGGGAGACCTACCCCCCGTGCTCGAGGATGCCCTGGAGGGGCGTTCCGTCGGTGAGGAGCTCGATGTGCCGCTGGCCCCGGGCGAGGCCTTCGGACCCTACGATCCGGGCGGCCTGGTGAGCGTGCCGCGTCACGAGTTCCCGGAGGACGCGGAGATCGTGCCGGGCGACTGGATCGAGCTGGTGCTCGAGGACAGCGAGGAGAACGAGTCCGCGGAGGCGCGCGTGGTCGAGGTGCGTCCCGACGCGGTGGTCCTCGATCTGAACCACCCGCTGGCGGACCAGTCGGTGACTTTTCGAGTCAGCGTGATCAGCGTGGAGGAGGATTGAGGAGGAGGGCCATGCACGTCATCAACTACCTCAAGACCCTGACCCCGGAACGCTTCCTCGACATCTACGAAGCGCTGGCCAACGACGGTTTCGGCCCCCTCGACGGGGAGGTCGCCAAGGCACTCAAGTTCCGGCCCAAGGCGATCCGCAAGCTGCCGATGGCCCAGCGGGCGCGCCGAGCGCGCGGCATCCTGGAGCTCAAGGCCAACGCGGAGCTGGCCTACGAGCTCTTCGGCAGCTACTTGATGAAGACCTGCAAGCAGCTGGTGACCGACTTCCTCGACGCCACCGGGGTGCCCCACGAGGAGGGCATGATCCAGAACGTCACCAGCGACCTCCCCGATGGCGCGCGCGTCGCCGAGGCGGTGGCCAAGCTCGATCAGCGCTACGACCCCGAGGACGTGACCCTCTACCTCTCGATGTGCCGGGAGCAGTGGCCGGGAGTCGAGGAGATCGACGCCATCTGGCGCGCGCGGCCCGGAGTCGCTACGACTTGACGCGCTCGACGAAGTGGCCGTCGCGGGTGTCGACCTTGATGCGCACGCCCGCCTCCAGGTAGGGCGGCACCTGCACCACCAGACCGGTGGAGGTGGTGGCCGGCTTGAGCTGCGCCTGGGCGGTGGCGCCCTTGATGGTCGGATCGCAGCTCACGATCTCCATCTCCACCGTGTTGGGTAGCTCCAGGGCGCTGACCACACCGTCGATCAGCATCGCTTGCAGGCCCTGGATGCCGTCTTCCAGGTAGTTCTGCGCGCCGGCCAGGGCCTGGGCGTCGAAATCGAACTGCTCGTAGGTCTCGTCGTCCATGAAGTACCAGCGGCTGCCGTCGGTGTAGAGGTAGCTGGCCATGTGGCGCTCCAGATCGACTTCGTCGAACTTCTCCCCGCTACGCACCGACTCGTTCAGGATCTGACCGGTGCGCAGGTGGCGGAACTTCGTCTTGAAGATGGTGTTCGCGCCGCGGGCGGTGGGCGTGCTGACCGTGTAGTCGACGATGATCACGGGCTCGCCCTTGAGAACCAGGCAAACGCCCTTCTTGAAGCTGCTGGTGTCGATCATGGGGCGCGGATCCTACTCGGGGGCGGCGGGGGCTGACAACGGGGGCAGAGGTGCGTTCCGCGCTGGGCGACCACGATCCGCTGCAGCTCCGCACCGCAGCGGCGACAGGGCTCGCCGGCTCGTCCGTAGACCTGGAACTGCTCCTGGTAGCCGCCGGGGTTGCCTTCGGGAGTGCGATAGAAGCCGTCGAAGGAGGAACCCTCGCGGGCGATCGCAGCGCGCAGGGTGGCGCGGATGGCGTCGCGCAGGCGTCGCGCTCCCGCGCGGCCCACCCGGTCGGAGCGCCCGAGGGGGTGCAGCCGGGAGCGGAAGAGGGCCTCGTCGACGTAGATGTTGCCGAGCCCGGCCAGGAAGGTCTGGTCGAGCAAGAGCGGCTTGAGCGCGCGCCGCCGCGCGGCCAGGGCCTCTTCCAACCAGGCAGCGCTGAAGGACTCCCCGAGGGGCTCGGGACCCAGCTTGGAGAGCACCGAGTCGGGATCGCCATACCAGCCCAGGCGCCCGAACTTGCGCACGTCCACGAAGTAGAGCGTCCCTCGATCGAGGCGCAGGCTGACCCGCGTCCAGGAGGGCGCGGCCCGGGAGCTGTGCTCGACCAGGAGCCGGCCGGTCATGCGCAGGTGGCAGAGCAGGACCCCGGCGTCCCGGCGTCTCCGGCGCAGGCTCAGCACGAGGTACTTGCCCCGCCGCTCGACGGCCGCGAAGCGCGCTCCGACCGCGGCGCGCTCGAAGGCCCGCGGGGACTGGCCGCCGAGGGAGCGCCGCCAGTGCACGCTACAGGCCGCGATCCTCCGTCCGCTCAGGCGGGGGCGGAGCAGGCGGGCGGTGGTCTCGACCTCGGGCAGCTCGGGCACGCGGCGGCGATTGTATGCGGGCGACTTCCCTCTGGTCCGAAGAAGCGCTACACCGGGGTCATGCGTGGCGTGAACCTGCTACTCGTCGAGCTCCTGCTGGGCGGACTCCTCCTGGGGCTGGCCTGCGCCTGTGCAACCGAGCGGAGGGCCGTTCCGGTCGAGCGCACCAGCGGAGTCGTCCTGAAGGCGTCCCCCGACGTGGTCTGGGAGGAGACGCGCAACGTCGTGATGGGCGTGGGGCGCATGGCGCGCGCCGACGAGTCCACCCGCACGGTGCGCGCTTTCGTCGGCCTCGGCTCGGTGACGGCGCGCGTGGAGCCCTACGACTCGACCGCCTCACGGGCCATCCTGCGCGTGGTGGCCCAGGCCAACGGCGCCGACTCGCCGCAGACCGCCCAGAAGGTCCTGAACGAGATCGTGAGGCGCGTCCAGGCGCGCTGATCGCTCCCGGTCAGGGCGTCCCCGGCCGCGATCGAGAGGTCTAGCGCCTCTGGCCCTCGTCCATCGAGGTCGAGCAGCCACGGCGAGCCCCACCGAGGTCGGCGCTGTCGTCACCGGAGCGGTGGATGCCCTGGGTCTCGCCGCCGGCGACTCCAGGGACGCAAGGCTCGTCGGTAGTGCGGTACGAGGTACCCGTGGGTGCTTCGGCGGCGGAGGTATTGAGGACCTGGGTGACGCCGGTGAGCACCAGGAGGCCGAGCAGGGAGACGACGCGCGAAGCGATGGTCGGGGGCTGGGTACGCATGGCGGTGTGGGGAGAGCCCGCGCGATGGCACACGCGAGCGCGGCCGTGTCAGCGCTGCTATCGGGGCCCCCGGCGACGGAGCTTTAGCCGGGACGCGCCGCGGCCGAGGGCGTCCGTCAGCGCAGCGGGTGGCCTGCGGGTCCTCCCCCGCCGCACCTCGACTCGAGAGCGGCTCGCCGGTCGGCGCAGCCGCAGGGCTCAATAGGAACGCCCATTACGGCCCGCAGCTCGGCCTCATCCGAATAGCATGACGGCCCCATGCGACGCGTCCTGCTCCTCGATCTCGTCGGGCTGACCCCACGCCAGCTCGGCGAGCACACTCCCCACCTGCGCTCCCTCGCCACCGGCGGATGCGCGGCGCCGATGAGCGCCGTCCTGCCGGCGCTGACCTGCAGCGCCCAGGCCACCCTGCTGACCGGCGAGCTGCCCTGCGAGCACGGAGCGGTCGGCAACGGTTGGCGGTTGCCCGGGACGGGCGAGGTGAACCTCTGGCGCCAGGCGAACGCCCTGGTGGAGGCGGACAAGGTCTACGACGTCGCCCGGCGGCGCGACTCCTCCTTCACCTGCGCCAAGCTCTTCTGGTGGTGGAACCTGGGGGCGGCGGTCGACTGGTCGATCACCCCGCGGCCCTTCTACCCCGCCGACGGGCGCAAGATCCCGGCCGTCTACTCCTGGCCGACGGAGTTCGGGAGGGAGCTGGAGGAGCAGCTGGGTGCCTTCCCCTTCTTCGACTTCTGGGGTCCCAAGGCGGGCTTGCCGTCGAGTCGTTGGATCGCGCGGGCCGCGGCGCACACCCTGCGGACGAAGCGGCCCAGCCTGACGCTGGCCTACCTGCCGCATCTCGACTACGACCACCAGCGCCATGGACCGCACGCCCCCCGCTCCGTGGCGGCCTTGCGCGAGCTGGATGTGCTGGTGGGTGAACTGTTGGAGGCCGCCGCCGAGGCGGAGGCGGTGGTGATCGCCGTCAGCGAGTACGGCATCCAGAACGTGCGGCGCCCGGTACACGTCAACCGCCGCCTGCGCGAGGCGGGACTGCTCGTCGCGCGCGCGACGCCCACCGGTGAGGTGCTCGATCCCTACGGCAGCGCCGCCTTCGCCCTCGCCGATCACCAGGTGGCCCACGTCTACTGCCGCGACCCGCGGGCCGCGGCGGCGGCGCGCGAGGCACTCGCGGGCCTGGCGGGGGTGGAGCGCCTGCTCGACCGCGACGACCAGCGCGAGTTCGGACTCGACCACCCGAACAGCGGCGAGCTGGTGGCGGTCGCCGAGCGGGACGCCTGGTTCACCTACTACTACTGGACGGAGCGTGCCGCCGAGCCCGACTTCGCGCGCACGGTCGACATCCATCGCAAGCCCGGCTACGACCCCTGCGAGATGTTCCTCGACCCGGGCCTGCGTTTCCCGAAGCTGCGGGTCGCGCGCCGCCTGGCCCAGAAGCTCCTGGGGATGCGCTACCTGCTGGACGTGATCCCGGTCGAGCCGGAGCTGGTGCGCGGCAGCCATGGGCGTCTGCCCGACGATGCGCAGGATGGACCGCTCTACCTCTCCAGCCTGCCCTGGGGCGAACGCAACCCCGAGCCCGCCGGTGGCGTCGTCCCGATCACCTCGGTAGCGGAGCGCGTCCTGGCCGCGCTCGAGTGAGCTAGCCCGGTTCCCTCGCCAGCGGCGAGCCGGAATCGTCCCAGGTGGTTCCCAGTGGACGAGTTGTGGCCGATCACCCCGCAGGCGACCTCACTGCAGGTCGTCGAGGACTGATCGGTCGCAACTCGTTCGCTGGGGGCCACCTGGGGCGATTCTGGCCGGCGGTGGTGAGGGAACCGGGCTAGCCCGGCCTATTCATGAGGTTCGAGCCTCGGACCCCAAGAGCGAGCGAA
>CAZDQL010000119.1:0-15853 GCA_964507325.1 uncultured Planctomycetaceae bacterium
AAGCGCTTCATGGGGATGAAGCAGATGATGATGCAGCTCAACAAGATGGGGCTGGGGTCGATGATGGGGCGCGGGGCGAAGCGCGAGGCGCTGGCGGGGATGTCGCCCACCGGCGCGATGGTCGACCCCAAGGCGGGCAAGGGTGGGGGAGGGATGGGGGGCCTGGGTGGTCTCTTCGGCGGCAAGGGCGGGGGCGACGCCGAGGGGCTCGAGCAGATGATGGGGGGCATGGGAGGCATGGGGCCCGGCGCCGGTTTGGGGAGCGATCCAGGGGCGGACCCGACGGCCGCCCGGCCGATGGGATCGTCGGCGACCCGCAAGGGCGGAGGCGACACCGCAGCCCGCCGCCGCAAGGAGAAGGCCAAGCGCAAGCAGAAGCGCAAAAACCGTAGGAAGCGCTAGACAGTCCTCCGAACCAGTGGTCTGATCCTCGGCCCGATCCAGGTGGGTGTCTGCCGCCGGCGCCGCACGCGGCCCGGCTCGTGACGTATTGCGGCGCCCCCGAATCCGACCCCGACCTCGCCCATGGCCGTCGTCATCCGCATGAAACGCACCGGTCGTCGCAACCGACCGTGCTTCCGCATCTCGGTCGCCGACTCCCGCTCACCGCGGGACGGACGCACCCTGGAGTCCCTGGGACTCTACGACCCCATCGCTCCCAGCGCGGACAAGCAGCACACGCTGAACGTCGAGCGGGCGCGCCACTGGTTGAGGTACGGAGCGCGGCCCAGCCAGACGGTCCACTCGCTCTTCAAGCTCTACGGCGTCTACGAGGGGGATCTGGCCCTCGGCCAGTACAAGCGGCCCGACCGCTCCGGGCGCAAGAAGGTGACCAAGAACCGCGCCCGGCGGCAGTCCGCCAAGTCGGCGCGCGCCGAGGCCAAGCAGGAGCGCCGCGCCGCGCGCGTGAGCGCCAAGCGCGCCGCCGCCAAGGCCGCCGCCGCCGCGGCTGCCGAAGAGGCCGAGTAGGGGCCGGCGTCGAACGGGCCCTCGAGGCCGCTGCGCGCTAGCCCGCCCATTCCCACCGCGAACCGTGCCGCTCTCTCGGAGGTTTCCGTGAGCAAGAAGACCGACCTCGTCGCGAAGCTCCTGCAGGAGGTCCAGCTGCGTCACCCCGTCCCCTCCGCTGCGCGCGAGGGGTTGACCCTCCTGGAACAGGGGGCGGTGCTGGTGCTGATGCGGCACCAGACGCAGAAGCAGGCCGAGGCCTCCGTCGAGGCGCTGCGAGTCGCCTTCGACGACTGGAACGAGGTGCGCGTCAGCCAGTACCAGGAGATCGCCGGCCATCTCAAGACCAGCTCGCGCAAGAAGGGTGCGGCCCTGCTCCGGGATCTGACGCCTGCGGCTCGCGCGCTCAAGGACTACCTGCAGGACGTGTTCCAGAACACCCACGGGCTGGACCTGGAATTCCTGCGCGAGGACATCCCTGCGGCGGGCAAGGCGATCGCCCAGCTCGGCGAGCTGGGGTTGACCGCGGGCTCCTTCCTGCTCTGGATCGCGGGTGGGGGTGAGGTTCCGGTGCACATGGCCCTGGTGCGCATGCTGCACCGCCTGGACCTGTGCCCCAACACCCAGTCGGTGCGCCGAGCGTCCGAGGCGATCCTGCCCCTCGTGCCCACCGGCCACGCGCTCGCCTTCACCCTCTGCTTCCACGAGATCCTCGCGCGCTGGACCGATCCGGACGAGCCGATCTTCGTCTCGGTGACCGCTCTGCGGGAGACCCCCGCCGGAAGCAAGGCGTACCAGAGCCGCCAGACCCAGCTCGAGCGGGAGGAGGTGCGGCGCAAGAAGGAGGAAGCCCGGCGGCTGGCCCAGGAGAAGCGCGAGGCGGAACGGCTGGCCCGCGAGGAGGAGCGCGCGCGCAAGCGCGCCGAGGCCGAGGCCAAGCGCAAGGCACGCGAGCTGGAGCGCCGGCGACGGGTCGATGCGCGCAAGAGGGAGCAGGAGCGCAAGCGGCGCGAGGCGGAGCGCAAGAAGGCCGCCGAGAAGAAGCAGGCCGAGCTGCGGCGCAAGGCGGAGGCGAAGAAGAAGGCCGCGGCCAAGAAGAAGGCGGAGGCCAAGCGCAAGGCAGACGCCAAGAAGAAGGCGGAGGCGAAGAAGAAGGCCGCCGCCAAGAAGAAAGCGGAGGCCAAGAAGAAGGCGGCCGCCAAGAAGAAGCCCGCCAAGCGCGCCACCAAGAAGAAGTCCAGCAGCTCCCGTGGGAGCGCCAAGAAGGGGAGCAAGAAGAAGGCCGCCAAGAAGGCCCCCGCCCGCAAGCCCCCGCGCCGGCGCTGATCCGTGTCGCGTCCGGCGATCCTCCTGGCGTCGGCTTCTCCCCGCCGCGAAACCCTGCTGCGCCAGGCGGGTTGGAGCTTCAGCGTGGAGGCCTCGCGGGTGGACGAGAGCCTGCCCTCCGGGATCGAGCCTGAGCGGGCGGCGGAGCTCCTGGCCGAGCGCAAGGCGCGCGCCGTGGCCGCCCTCCACGGCGGGGAGGCCCTGCTGGTGGTGGGGGCCGACACCCTGGTCGTGGTGGGGGAGGCCGAGCTCCTCGGCAAGCCCCCCGACGCCGCCGGGGCGCGGGCCATGTTGGAGCTCCTCTCCGGCTCCCGGCACCGGGTGATCACCGGGGTGGCGGTGGTCCGCACCCCGGATGGCGCGGCCCGGGTCTCCCACGAGACCACCTGGGTCACGATGCGCCGGCTGTCCCCGCGCGAGATCCAGGACTACGTGGCCAGCGGCGAGTGGCGGGACAAGGCGGGGGGCTACGCCATCCAGGAGAGCGCCGACGCCTTCGTCACCGGACTGGAGGGGGGCGGGTTCGACAACGTCGTGGGGCTGCCGGTGGGGCTCACCAGGGAGCTCCTGGGGCGATTCCAACCCTGAGCGGCCCTTGCTCCCCCCCGGCGACGCAGCTATCTTGGTGCGCTCGAAAAACCCGGGACGCGCCCTCGGAAATGGCGCTCCCCTACGGGAAGAGCCACGATGAAGGCCAAGATCCACCCCAAGTACCAGGAGTGCACCGTGACCTGCGGCTGTGGTAACAGTTTCACCACCCGCGCCACGGTCTCCGAGATGAAGATCGAGATCTGCAACGTCTGCCACCCCTTCTACACGGGCAAGCAGAAGTTCGTGGACACCGCCGGTAGGGTCGATCGCTTCATCAAGAAGTTCGGCACCAAGCACGCCAAGACCCAGCAGGGCAACTGAGGACCGCTGGGGGCGCCGTGGAATTCGACCCGGCCCTCGTCGAGAAGCTCCGCGAGCGGGCCGTGCGCCACGGCGAGCTGACCGAGCAGCTCGCCGACCCGCAGGTGGCCTCCGACCCGCGCCGCTTCCCCGCCCTCTTGCGCGAACGCGGCAGCCTGGAGCGCTCCGCCAAGATGTACGAGGAGCTGGTCGCTCTCCAGGGGCGCCGCGCGGAAGCGGAGGAGATCCTGGCCGACGACGGCGACGCCGATCTGGATGACCTGGCGCGCGAGGATCTGGCCGAGGTCGAGGAGCGCGCGGCCGCCCTCGACGAGGAGATCAAGCTGGCCCTGATCGCCGACCCGGAGGACGAGCGCCGCAAGGTCATCTTCGAGATCCGCGCCGGCACCGGGGGGGACGAGGCGACCCTCTTCGCCGCGGATCTCTTCCGCATGTACTCCAAGTACGGCGAGTCGATGCGCTGGCGCGTCGAGTTGATGGGGGAGTCGCGCTCCGAGGTGGGGGGCTTCAAGGAGATCGTCTTCGCCGTCCAGGGGGAGGGGGTCTGGCGCCGCCTGCGCTTCGAGTCCGGCGGCCACCGCGTACAGCGCGTGCCGGTGACCGAGACCCAGGGTCGCATCCACACCTCCGCCGCCACCTGCGCGGTGCTGCCTGAGGCGGAGGAGGTCGACCTGGAGATCCGGGACGAGGACCTGCGCATCGACACCATGCGCTCCTCCGGGCCCGGCGGTCAGGCGGTCAACAAGCTCAACACCGCCGTGCGCATCACCCACGAGCCGACGGGCACGGTGGTGGTGTGCCAGGACGAGAAGTCCCAGCACAAGAACAAGGCCAAGGCGCTGCGCATCCTGCGCGCCCGCCTCTTCGAGGTCGAGCGCGAGCGCCTGCACGCCGAGCGCGCCCAGGAGCGCAGGAGCATGGTGGGCAGCGGCGACCGCAACGCCCGCGTGCGCACCTACAACTTCCCCCAGAACCGGGTGACGGATCACCGGCTGGAGGAGGCCGAGCGCAAGAACTTCAGTCTGGAGTCGATCATCCAGGGGCGTCTCGACCCCCTGCTCGACGCCCTCGAGGCCGCCGACCGCAGGGAGCGGCTCCGGAATCTCTGACCCCATCCCGTAGTCCCCCACCCGACCGCGTGGTAGAACGCGCAATTCGCGCGATCCGCACCGATCCCCCTACCAGCACGCTTTCTGGAGCCCGGCATGCCCACCGTACCCGAAGATCTCCCCGAACTGGATGAGCTCCAGCCGCACGACGAGCCCGCGGGCGAGGGGCCGGCGCAGGAGAAGACCGCGCAGGAACAGGACTCCCCAGAGCAGAGCCCGCAGCCGATCGTGGCCGACGGCGTCGCGGAGCCGGAGAAGTTCCCCCGCCGTCCCACGCGGAAGATCGGTGAGAAGCGCGAGCTGGAGAAGGCGCCCCTGCTGCTGCGCAAGGCCTCGATGATCCTCCTGATCGGGGCCCTCTTCCCCTTCTTCTCGGGTCTCAAGCTCGTGGCCGTCCCCTGGGGCGCCTGGAGCCTGGCCAAGGTCCTGGCGGTGCTGGCGGGCTGGATCTTCCACCAGGGCTACATGGCCACCCACGGAGGCAAGGCGGCGGGCTTCGTCGACCGCCTGGCGAAGGCGCATCGCATGGTGCCCAGCATCCTGGCGGCCGTGATCGCGATCGGCGCCTTCGTGCCCGCCTACATGGCGGGAGCCCTGGGGCCGATCGGTGGCGAGGTCGCCACCCTGCTGCTCGCCTCCGCCACCTTCAGCCACATCTTCGGCTACGAGCACGGCGGCAAGTTCAACCCGCTCTTCCCGCTCATGTTCCTCGGCCCGGCGATCGCCGGACTGCTGAACGTGATCGGCGCGGTGCGGGGCTTCTCGACCAACGCGGGCATGTCGGCGCTGGTCCTGGTGGGCAGCCTGGTCGTGGCCGCCGGCGGCGTGATGGCGATCTACACCATGTACGTCGCCATGCGGCAGGCCAAGGTCGAAGGGGACCGCAAGCGCGAGGAGCTCAGGGCCCACCGCAAGGCCCAGCGCGAAGCGCAGCGCGCGCAGCGCGCCGAGGCGCAGGCTGCTGGTGCCGAAGCAGAGAACAAGGACGGAGACTCCTGAGCGCGCGGCCTCCCGCGCCGCGCACCGCGGCCGAGATGGTGGCCATGGCGCGCGCCTTCCTCGAGCGCAAGGGGGTCGAGGAGGCGCGCTTGGAGGCGGACCTCCTGGTGGCCCACGCCCTGGGCCTCGATCGCCTGCACCTCCTGATGCGCTACGACCAGCCGGTCACGGGGGGCGAGGTGGATCGCGCCCGGGACCTGCTCGTCAGGCGCGGGCGGCGCGAGCCGGTGGCCTACATCATCGGTGCCCGCGAGTTCTACGGCCGCCCCTTCCAGGTGGCCCCCGGGGTGTTGATCCCCCGCCCCGAGACGGAGCTCCTGGTGGACCTGGCCCGCGACCACTGCCGCGAGCGCGAGGAGACGCTGCGGGTCCTGGACGTGGGAACCGGATCCGGCTGCTTGGCGGTGACCCTGGCCCTCGAGTTGGAGGGCTCGCGCGTGACGGCGGTGGACGTCTCCCCGCAGGCGGTGGAGATCGCCGGCCACAACGCCGAGGCGCTGGGCGCCGACCTCGAGCTCGAGGTGGGGGACGGACTCGAGGCGGGGGACCAGGGGTCCCCCTGGGATCTGGTGGTGGCCAACCCCCCCTACGTGGATCCCGCCGGCTCCCACGAGCTCGCCCCCGAGGTGCGCGAGCACGAGCCCGTCGAAGCCCTCTTCTCACCCCCCGGCGACCCCGACCACTGGGTGCGCGAGCTCGCCCTGCGCGCCCCGCGCTGGCTGGTGCCGGGGGGCGTGCTGTTGGTCGAGCTGGGCCACGACCAGGGCCCGCGGGTGCGCCGCTGGCTCGAGGAGCGCGGGCTCGCGGGGCGCATCGAGCGCGACCTGGCGGGAATCGAACGCGCGCTGGTCCTGCCGGCGCCCGCGGGTGGGGTCAGCCCTGACCGTGCTCCTCGCGCCAACGGGTGACGTAGGCCTCGATCGTCTGCCGGTCCGGCTGGGCCATCTCCTGCAGGAAGACCGCGATCTCGTAGTGGTCGAGCACCTGGCTGATGCGCTCGCAGCGCACCACGGCACCTCGCCCGGCGATGCGCCGCACGCCCCCCACGACCGGCAGGTCGAACTCCACCCGCAGGGCGGTCATCTCCTTGAGGGGACGGTCGAGGAAGAAGCAGATCCCCCCGCGGGAGACGTCGCGGATCTTCGCTTCGTGAGCGCCGTCCTCGAGGACGACCGTGATCGGCCACTCGGCGCGGGCGCGCTGCCACTTGCGCCGCTCGCTGCCGCTCGGAGTGGACTGGGGAGACGGGCGGGGGGACATCATGGCGCGCTGGGGGGGGACGACTGGGGAGACTCCGATCCTACGGGCGCCCCCGCTCCCTTCCAACGGCCTACCCCCCGGTGACTTACCCCGAAGCGCGCAGTACCATGCCTGTGCGGGGCCGCGGCGGCAGGAGACGCGGACGCGGGCCCCGATTCCCCTCTTTTCCGAGCCCCCCTCCCCACGGAGCGTACCCATGTCCTCCTTCAACAAGGTCATCTTGATGGGCAACCTGACCCGTGACCCGGAGCTCAGGTACACGCAGAACAACGTCGCCATCTGCAAGCTGGGGCTGGCGGTCAACCGCCGCTTCAAGGACGGGCAGACCGGGGAGTGGCGCGAGGAGCCGACCTTCGTCGACGTCACGATCTTCGGCAAGCGCGGTGAGGCCTTCGAGAAGTACCACCGCAAGGGTGCGTCGGCCTTCCTCGAAGGGGAGCTGCGGCTCGATACCTGGGACGACAAGAACACCGGCGCCAAGCGCAGCAAGCTGTACGTGGTGGCGGAGAACTGGGAGTTCGTCGGCGGTGGGCGCCGGGAGAGCGGCGGTCAGGAGGGTGGCTACGGCGGGTCGCGACGGGAGCAGCAGCAGCAGCCCGCCGCCGATCCCTACGGCGGCCCCGCGCCCGCCCAGTCGGAACCGGGGGGCTACGGCGACTACGGTTCCGGTGGGGGCGGGGACTCGATCGAGGTCGACGACACCCCCTTCTAGACCAGCGGGCGGACCGTGAAGCTCACCGTGCGACTCTTCGCCGCCCTGCGGGAGCGGGCGGGGCGCGACGAACTGGTGCTCGAGGACCTGCCCGACGAGCTGGACGTGGCGGGCCTGAAGCGCGAGATCGAGCGGCATCACCCCGAGCTCGGGAGCCTGGGCCACGTGGCGGGGGTGGTGGGGACGGAGTACGCGCGCGACGACCGGCGCTTGAGTGCGGGGGACGAGGTGGCGCTCCTGCCCCCCGTTTCCGGTGGATCCCCCGCGGACTACCGGAGGGGAGTCTTCGAGCTCTCCGCCGAGCCCCTGGACCCCGGCGCCCTGCAGGCGCGGGTCGCCTCCCCGAGCTCCGGCGCCACGGTGTGCTTCACCGGCACGACCCGCGATCGCAACCGCGGAGAGCGCGTCCTGCAGCTCGACTACGAGGCCTTCGAGGCGATGGCCGCCCCCGAGATGGGGCGCATCTTCGCCGAGTGCCGCGAGCGCTGCGGGGACGACGAGGAGCGCCAGCTGCGCATGCTCTGCGTGCACCGCATTGGCACCGTGCAGGTGGGGGAGAGCTCGATCGTGATCGCCGTCTCGAGCCCCCACCGCGACGCCGCCTTCGAGGCCGCGCGCTTCCTGATCGACACCCTGAAGGAGCGCCTGCCGGTGTGGAAGAAGGAGGTCTACGAGGAGGGGCACTTCTGGATCGGGGACCGGTCCTAGGGTCGGGAGCTCCGACGCCGCTACGCCCTAGGCAGTAGTCGGCCCGGGCAGGGTCCACCACGCGCACCGACACAGCTTCCCCCCGCCCACCCTCCGCTTGCCCGCGCCGGGAAGGCGCTGATACGCTCCGCGCCCCCTGCGCTCCGCGGCGTCTTTGGAGATTCCACCGTGCCCGTGACCTCTCTCAACCTGGCCGACGTCGAGCGGGAAGAGCTTCCCGTCGACGTCCTCCTCGTCGGTGCCGGCCCCGCCAGCCTGGCCTGCGCCATCCGCCTCCAAGAGCTCCTGGCCGCCAAGGGCCTGGACGACAAGACGATCCTGGTGATCGACAAGGCCGAGGAGATCGGCCACCACGCCCTCTCCGGAGCGGTGATGGACCCGCGCGGGATCGCGGAGCTCTACCCCGACTGGCGGGAGAAGGGCTTCCCCGTGCTCACCGACGTGACCGAGGACTGGGCCGAGCTGCTGCGGTCGGGGGGCAAGCACGTGCGCCTGGCGGGGCTCCTCTGCCCACCCCAGTTCAAGAACCACGGCAACAGCATCGTCAGCCTGAACCGGGTGGTGGCCTGGATGGCGGAGCAGGCGGAGGCGGCGGGGATCGAGATCTACCCCGGCTTCCCCGCGGCGGAGACCCTCTACGACGACCAGCAGCGCGTGCTGGGGGTCGTCACCCGCGACAGCGGCATCGACAAGGAGGGGAACCAGAAGGGGACCTACGAGCCGGGGATGCGCATCCTGGCGGACGTGACCGTCTTTGCGGAGGGCACCCGCGGCAACCTGGCCAAGGAGCTCTGCCAGCGCCTCGACCTCTATCGCGGGCGCAACCCCCAGACCTACGGCACCGGCGTCAAGGAGCTGTGGCGGGTGCGCGAGGAGATCGGCCAGGAGTTCCTGGGCAAGGTCGTCCACACCGGGGGCTACCCGCTGGGGACCTCCGGCTACGGCGGCTCCTTCATCTACGGGCTGCCCGAGAACCGGTTGGCGTTGGGGTTCGTGGTGGGGCTGGACCACGGCGACGCGCGGCTCGACCCCCATGCGCTCTTCGTGCACTGGAAGCAGCACCCGCGCATCGCGCACCTGCTCGAAGGGGGCGAGGTGCTGCGCTACGGCGCCAAGAGCCTCCCCGAGGGGGGATACTTCTCGATGCCGATCCTGCAGGGGGACGGCTTCCTCATGGTGGGGGACAGCGCCGGCTTCCTGAACGCCCAGGCGCTGAAGGGGATCCACCTGGCGATCAAGTCGGGCCTGATGGCGGCGGAGACGATCGCCGAGGCCCTGGCCGCGGGGGACACTTCTGCTGCGGGTCTGGCGCGCTACACCGAGCTCTTCGAGGCCTCCTGGGCGCGCGAGGAGCTGTGGCGCACGCGCAACTACCGCCAGGCCTTCGCCAAGGGCTTCTTCACCGGCATGGCGGACTTCGCGGCCCAGCGCCTGACCGGCGGGCGCGGCTTCAAGGCGCGCCGGGAGGGGCACAGCGACGCCTCGCGCATGCGCCCCCTCTCCGAGAGCACCATGCAGCCGCCGACCTTCAACGACTCCGACTCGATGGACAAGTTGACGGATGTCTACGTCTCCGGCGCCGTGCACGAGGAGGACCAGCCCTCGCACCTGGTGATCCCCGATCCCGACCTCTGCTCCACCCGCTGCCGGGAGGAGTACGGCAACCCCTGCCTGCACTTCTGCCCCGCCGCCGTCTACGAGTGGCCCGAGGGGAGCGACCGGGTCGTCCTCAACCCCTCCAACTGCGTGCACTGCAAGACCTGCGACATCGCGGACCCCTACGGGAACATCGAGTGGGTCGTCCCCGAGGGGGGCGGTGGTCCCAAGTACGTCGACATGTAGCCCGAGCCCTCCTCCAACGCCCCGAACGCCCAGCATGAAGATCACGGCCAAACCCGCCCCCGCCACCCTCCCCCGCACTCCCCTCCTGATCCTCCCCGTCGCCGAGGGCAGCACCCCCCGGGCGCCGAAGGGGATCGGTCTGCCCAACGGCTTCCTCGAGGCCTTCGAGGCCAAGCCGCGCAAAACCGCCGTCACCTGGACCTCCCGCGGTCCGGCGGAGCGCCTGCTGCTGGTGGGGCTCGGCCAGGCGGACGCGGTCGACGCCGAGGGGCTGCGCCGCGCGGCGGCGGTCGCGGTGCGCCAGGCGGAGTCGCTGGGGGTGGCCCGGACCCTGCTGTGGGTGGACCGCGCCGTCGCGCGCCTCGCCGGCGGAGCGGCGGTCGTCGGTCGCGCCCTGGCGGAGGGGGCGCGGCTGGGCGCCTACCGCTACGTCGAGATGAAGAGCAAGTCGGAGGCGCCCTCCCTGAAGTCGGTGCAGGTCGTCGGCGGCGACGCCTCCCTGCGGCGCGCGGTGCGCAAGGGCGTGCTCCTGGCGGACGCCTGCGCCTACACCCGGGACCTGCAGAACCGACCCGGCAACGAGCTGCCCCCGACCCGCTTCGCCGCCGAGGCGCGCAAGCTCGCCCGGCGCAGCCCGCGCGTCACCTGTCGGGTGCTCGACGAGAAGGCGATGGCCCAGCAAAAGATGGGGCTCCTGCTCTCGGTCAGCCAGGGCTCCACCCAGCCCGCGCGGCTGATCCACCTGACCTACCGCCCCAAGGGCAAGAGCCGCGGCAAGGTCTGCTTCGTGGGCAAGGGACTGACCTTCGACGCCGGCGGGATCTCGATCAAGCCCTCCGCCAAGATGGACGAGATGCGCTACGACATGTCGGGGGGGGCCGCGGTGCTGGGGGTCTTCCACGCCCTGGGGGACCTGGACGTGCCCTACGAGGTCCACGGGGTGGTGCCCGCCTCCGAGAACCTGATCGACGGCGGAGCCACCAAGCCCGGGGACGTGCACCGCGCCATGGACGGCACCACGGTCGAGGTGAACAACACCGACGCCGAGGGACGCCTGATCCTGGCCGACGCCCTCTGCTACGCGCGCAAGAAGATTCGCGCCGACACCACCATCGACCTGGCCACCCTCACCGGTGCCGTCATCATCGGGCTGGGCCACGAGCTGTCGGGCGCCTACCCGAGCACCGACAAGCTGCGCGACGAGCTCGTGGCCGCGGGCGAGGCGGTGGGGGAGCTGGTCTGGCCGCTGCCCCTGCTCCCCGTCCACAAGGAGGCGATGAAGGGGCGCTCGGCGGACCTGACCAACATCTCCTCCCCCGCCGTCGGCGGCGGCTCGATCACCGGCGCCGCCTTCCTCTCCTACTTCGTCGACCCGGAGAAGGAGTGGTGCCACCTGGACATCGCCGGCACCGCCTGGGGCACCACCTCCCGGGACTGGGTGGGGGGCCCCCAGGGGACCGGCGTCGGTGCTCGCTTGCTCTTCGAGTACCTCGAGACGCGCAAGCGTTAGCCCTCCCTCGGGACCCGCATCCCCACTCCGGCCTGGGGTGGCCATCGCCGCCGAAGTCGGGTCGCCGCGTCAATCAGACCGCGGTGGTGGGGATGCCGGGATTCGAACCCGGATGGCCTCGCGGCCCTTGGATTTTAAGTCCAATGCGTCTACCAGTTGCGCCACATCCCCGGGGGTGGGCCCCAGCCCCCCAGCCTACCCCAATTGAACTGCCCCCCTTCGATGGGCTTCCGGACGTCGGCCTCTAGCCAACCGCAGTCGGGCCCCCATTCCAGGCCGCCCCACGGCAGTTGTCCGCGCCCCTCCGGCGCGTCACCTCGCCGCAGGGCCTGCACCAGTGGCCGAGTGCTCCAAGTCCTTGCGGACAAAGGTGCTACGGCGATCAGTCCCGCGAAATGCCCACTGAAGGGCGGCAGTTCACGGTCTTTACGGCGGAGCGGTGGTCCGCCATCCTGACTCCCACGCCCGCCCCCTCCCCGATGAAGACCGCCAACCGCCGAGTCCTCCTCCTCTCCCTCGTGGGGGTCTTCTTCGTCCAGACCTACCTGGTCTACTTCGATCCCGCCGGCCGCCAACGCCCGCCGCTCTCCCCCCAGGCCGCCCGGGGATGGCGGGTGTGGCACGACCACAACTGCCAGAGCTGCCACCAGATCCACGGTTTCGGCGGGTTTCTGGGTCCGGACCTGACCAACCTGGCCACCCGCCTGGAGGGGGGGCCGCTGCGGGAGCCGGAGCGGGCCGGGACCTTGCTGGCGCGCCTCGACTCGGTGCTGGGTTTCGGGGTGGGGGAGATGCCCGCCTTCCCCGTGGATCCGGAGGACCTGCGGGCCCTGGCGGTCTTCCTCGACGAGGTGGACCGCACGGGGGTCGGTCAGGCTCGGGTGCGCGGTCTGCGGGCGCCGCGGGAGATCCTGGGGGAGCTGCTCGACGCCTTCTCGATCGACACCCCGGCCGACGCCGACGAGCTCCGGGGGCGCCGCATCGCGGACGAGGCCGGCTGCATCGATTGCCACCTGCCCAACACCAGGAGCGTCCACCGCGCCACCGACCTGACCCGCCTCAGCGCAGAGGTGGACTCCGAGCTCCTCGAGCAGATCCTCGTGGAGGGGATCCCCGAGCGGGGCATGCCGCGCCTCGGTCTCGCCCCCGACCAGGTCGCGGCGCTACGCGCCTTCCTGGAGCTCCTCGCCCGGCACGGCGACGAGATTCACCTCGGCTTCGAGCGCGCCGAGCGCGCGTCGAGCCGCTCCCTCAGGGGCCTGCCCTGGTTCGAGTTCCCGTGAGCCCCCCCCTGCCGGTGAACGGCGCCCTGGCGCGCAGCGAGAAGGCCCTCATGGTGATGATGGCCTCGGCGCTGGCGTGCGTGGTGCTCTCACTGCTCGCGGGGGGGATCGGAGCCCTGTACTACGTGCCGGGGGTGGCCGCCAAGCTCAGGGCCGTGGGGGTGGACATGACCCAGCCGCGGCCGCTGCACACCACCTTCGCGGCGGCCTGGATCTTCCTGGGGGCCGCCGCCGGAGCCTACAAGTACCTCTTCGATCGCTTCGGAGAGCCGACGCGCGGGGACATGCGGCGCTTCCGGATCCACATGCGCTGCTGGGGCATCGCCGGGCTCGGGGTGCTCGTCACCCTGCCGCTGGGGATCACCTCAGGGCGCGAGTACCTCGGCTACCACCCCGTCTTCTCGCTCTTCATCGCCGCCGGCTGGGTGCTCTTCGCCTGGACCTTCTTCTCGAAGGTGTGGCGCGGGTTCTGGTCGCGGCCGGTGTACGTGTACATGTGGAGCGTCGGGATCGTCTACTTCCTGTGGACCTTCGCCGAGGGGCACGCCTACCTCTTGCCCTTCGTGCGCGACTACCCGGTGGTCGACCAGCAGATCCAGTGGAAGTCGTGCGGGACGGTGGTGGCTGCCTTCAACCAGATGGTCTACGGCTCGCTGATCTACCTCGGCGAGCGCAAGAGCGGCGACGCGAGCATCGGCCAGTCGCGCACCGCCTTCGCCCTCTTCGGCGTGGGGCTCCTGAACTCCTTCACCAACTACGCCCACCACACCTACCACCTACCCCAGTCGCATCTCGTCAAGTGGGTGGCCTTCGTGGTGAGCATGCTCGAGATCATCCTGCTGCTGCGCCTCTTCCACGACGTCACCAAGGCCATGAGGGCGAAGCGCCGCGCGTCCCAGACCTCCTTCTCCACCTCCGAGCGCCTGCTGTGGCTCTCCAAGCGCTGGAACCAGTTCCTGCTCACCCTGGCGATCGTCATCTCGGTGCCCCCCTGGAACTCCCTCATCCACGGCACCCACGTCGTGATGGCCCACGCCATGGGGTCGGAGATGGCGATCGACAGCTACATCCTGCTGGGCTTCTTCGCCTACGTCCTGGTGGAGATCTTCCCCAAGCGCGAGGTGCGCGAGCAGCTGATCGACGGCCCGCGGGCGCGGCGCACCGTGGCGACGATGAACGCCATGCTGGTGGGCTTGGTGGCGGTGCTGATGGTCAGCGGGCTGACCACCGGCGTCACGCGCTACCTGGACCTGCCGCGACCGATCTACATGGCGGCGGTGCCCTACGGCTTCGCGGTCTTCGGAGTCGGTCTGGCGGTCTGCATTCTGCGGCTGCTCGCGTTCTGGGCGCCGCTTTTCCTGCGACCCACTCCCCACAAGGCGTGGGGCAGCGGCCACCCCGATCCCGCCCGTGGGGGCTTCTCCCGCGGTTGAGGGGCCGGGAGCTCGTCAGCGCCCTTCCCCAGGGTGGATCAGGAGGTCCACCGCCAGGACACCCCAAGAGCGCTCCTGGACCGGCTCCCCCCCGCTGCCGCGCGTCGCCGAGAAGGTGAGGGCCTCGCGCAGGGGCGCGGGGAGGTGGCGTGGGGGAGGATC
Organism: uncultured Planctomycetaceae bacterium; assembly: GCA_964507325.1. Lineage (GTDB taxonomy): Bacteria > Planctomycetota > UBA1135 > UBA1135 > CAZDQL01. The sequence continues at coordinate 14,205 of CAZDQL010000119.1, forward strand.
GCCGCCGCGCTTGAGGCCGGTGAGGAAGGGGGTGAAGTCCGCCCACTCCCGCAGGGCGATCACCAGGTAGCGGTCGCGCAGGGGGCGGTCGAGCGCCCAGCGCTCCGGGTGCACCAGTCCCACCGGAACGAGCTCCTCCCCGCCGGCGGGGATGCCGTTGTCCCGCGTCCTCCCCATCGAGGGCCAGATCATCTCCACCGACTGCTCGAGGTGGTGGGTGCGGCTCTCGGGAAGGGAGAGGACGGTCACGTGGAGGGGCTCCGCCTCCAGGTTGCGGATGCGCAGGGTCACGAGGTGGTACTCGCTAGCGGAGGGGCCGCCGGTGGCGTGGAGCTCGCCTCGGGCGGCGCCCTCCTCGGACCAGAGGCGCGCCACCCCTCCACCCGGATAGCGGATCCGCTCCGACTGGCTGGGGAGCTCGAAGCGCGCCTCGAGCTTGAGGTCTCCCGGCTCGTCCGCCAGGGTGAAGAGGCTGCGCCAGCGCAGCTCCGAGCGCAGGGCATCCGCCAGGTCCCAGAGCGCCCTCGTGGTGGGCTCCGTGGAGCGCCACAGCTCGTGCCCGGTGGCGTCCAGGAGCGAGGTCTCGCCGCCCCGGGTGCGCAGGAAGACCTGCGCCAAGCCGACCTCCTCCACGGGGGTGACCAGCTCCGCCGGCAAATGGTCCATCAGCCCGGCCTCGGCGTGGATGCGCAGGGGATCGGAGCCGCCGGGGCGCCCCACCTCGCGCGCCCACAGGGCTTGCGTGGTCTCGAATCCCGGCGCTGCCCCGACCCAGCGGCCGATCGACGTGCGCGCCCGGACCTCGGTCAGCTCCACTCGACCCAGGGGCTGCGCGCCGCGACTTTCGGCGAGGTTGCGGTGCACCTCGAAGAGGCCCCCCTCCCGCAAGCGGTGCACGCGCCCCGCCTGGAGGACCACGCGCTCCCCCGCGGTGTGTCCGAGAAAGCCGACGGGACAGGGTTGGAAGTCGGCGCCGAAGGCCTCCCGCTGGACCGCCCCCTCGTACCAGACCGTCTGGTTGGGGTAGCGGGAGGCGATCCTCACCGCGGCCTCGTCCGCCACTCCGCGCCAGGTCGAGCCCGGCGCGCAGCGCTCGAGCCCGTCGAGGAGGAAGAAGCTCAGCACCCCCTGGTAGGCGAGCTCGCCGGCGGCGTCGTCGAAGCAGTGCTCGAAGGCGAGCTGGTACGGTGCGCAAGCGGCGACGTGGACGTAGCGTTCGTCGTCGGGGGCCTCGCCTTCGAGCGCGACCTCCCGCGGCCAGAAGGGTGCGACCAGCTCCTCGTCGAGGGGGTGTACGCCGGCCGGCACGGAGCGCGCCTGTCGCCGCGCGGTCCCGCGCACCCCGCCGCCGGAGTGGCAGGCGTCGGTGATCACCGTCACCCGCGGCGTGATCGTCGCCAGGGCGGTCACCAGCGCGCCCAGCTCGTCGTCGATCAGGTCGTACTCCCCGCGGCGTTCTCCCCGGCGGCTGTCCCAGGCGAGGAAGGTGGAGTCCTCCCTCTCCCGTTCCCCTCCCCGGTCGGGCACGGTCGATCCGTGTCCCGAGAACCGGAAGAGCACTTCGCTCTCGGGAGTGGCGCGGGCCAGGAGCCACTCGTCGAAGGCGCGCACGATCCGCTCGTGGGTGGCCTCTTCGTCGGTCAGGACCA
>CAZDQL010000119.1:15953-17101 GCA_964507325.1 uncultured Planctomycetaceae bacterium
CCGGCGCCGGGCCCCGCTGCCCTGGATCAGCCCGTTTCCAGGCCGAACTCGGCGGTGTCGAACCAGTAGCCCATGCCGGTGACGCTGTCGATCTCGGCCTGGACGATGGCGTAGTGCCCCTCCTCGATCTCGATGAAGCGCCCGAAGAGGGTGCGCCCCTCCTGGTCCAGCTCCTTCACCATGCGCTTGTAGAAGGCGCCGGTCTCCTCCTCCACCACCAGGGCCTGGCGCAGCATGTCGAGCTCTGCGTCGAAGCGCTTCTTCTGGTCCGGATCGACGTTGGAGCGCAGCCGCGCGACCCCCGCCTCGACCACCTCCTTGGAGGGCAGGACCGTCTCCAGCTCGACCTGTTCGATGCTGCCGGTCTTCTGCCACTCGGTCAGGCGGCTCTCGAGGTAGGCCAGGTGACCCTGCTCCTCCTGGGCCAGGGTCTCGAAGACCCGACGGGCCTTGTCGTCGCTCGCCTTGGCGGCGGCATCGACGTAGAGGGCGTGCACCCGGGTCTCGTATTCGATGGCGGTCTTGATCGCTTCTTCGAGTTTCATACCGGTCTCCTGCGGGGCGGGGCGCAGAGATTAGCAGCCCGCCGGGCCAGGGGGGAGACCAGACGGGTTCAAGACCGCCGGCCGGCGGGGACGACAGGACGCCGTGCCCCTCGCCGTCGTGTCCTGCCCCTGGACACCTGCCAAGGAACCCCCATGACCAGCCCCCTGCGCGCCCTCGCCTGCGCCCTGCCCCTGGCCCTGGCCTCCTGCGCCAGCGTGCCGCCGATCGAGACCCCCTCCGGACGACCCGAGTGCTCGATCTCCGGGGCGACCAACGATCAGGTCCAGGACCATCTCCTGTCGTGCTTCATGGCGGAAGGGTGGATGCTCCGACAGCAGACGCCCAGCCAGCTCGTGCTCTGGAAGGAGAACTCGAGCGTCCTGCAGAACGCCCTGCTCGGCAGTCGCTACGACCCGACGACCACCCACGAGGTGCGACTCGTCTTCGCCGGCAACCCGGGGTCGGCCGTGCGCGTCTTCGGGCAGGTGGCCCTCGTCACCAACGAGGGGTCGGCCTTCGAGCAGCGCAACGACCTCACCGGCGGGCAGGCGGGGCACGAGCTGTGGCAACTGCTCAGGCGGGTCGAGGGGCGCTTCGTTCAG
>CAZDQL010000120.1:0-8817 GCA_964507325.1 uncultured Planctomycetaceae bacterium
CATCGAGGCCGAACACTCGGCGTAGCAACTCCGCCCACAGATAGCGGTGCGGTGGGCCAGGGGCTGCGGCCGTTCGTCATCGCATAGACTGTGATGGCTCCAGGAAGAGGGCCGCCGGTCGCGTCGATCAGGATGAAGCCGCCTGCCTCAGCAAAGGCCCAACCACCGACCAGAGCGGGTTTCTGGTCAGGTGGCCCGCCGACGTTCCAGTGCTCGAACGTGTTCCCCGTGACATAGGTTGCGTAGTAGGTGCCGGGGTAGCTCTCCACCGTGTCTACGTAGACCATGTGATCCTCATAGGTCACGATGACGTAGTAGCGGTAGGATCCGGAGAACGTCTCGGTGTCCCAGGCTGCCCCCAACTCTACGTAGCCATACTGTTCGGGGTGGTACAGGTTCATTCCCGGAGACCAGGTATCCCCACCGAACACGTGGTAGTTGGAGCCAGGCGTCAATTCACGCGACTCAAAGTCCTTGAACTGCCCCGGCGTCAACATCATGAAGTCGGCGATGTCGTAGATCGCAGTCTCTTGAGCGAGATTCTGAGTGTTCCCGGGTGCAGTTGCCGAAAGCAACGCAGCCACCAGGGGGAACGCCTGAAGTGCCTTGTTCATGGTCTCTCTTCTCCTTGTGTCGTGGTGAAGCGGTACGTGAGACCGGCCTCTAAGCACGAACCGATCATGCTGGAGGCTTCAGAGCCTGAGCACGTTCGGGAAACCGTGAGTTTGGATCGAGGCCCAACGCCTCGGTACGCAGCCTGCCACCATCCCTCCCGCGTCTGGATTGTCTGCAATACATTGCAGGGTCATCCATTGGTGCTTCCTTACGGGGGCGGCGCACAGGGTTCTGGGCAACCACGGGGTTTGGCAGGCCAACCAGTAGGCCCGGGCTTGACAATCAGGAGCCCGCTACGGGCGCACCGTGAATTCGATAGCGTCGGTCAGACCGGTCGTGCTGGGGCTGGCCGGGTCGCGGTACCAGTATTGGCCGTTCACCTGCACACCGACGGCGAGGTTGGGATCGCTGCCACCCTGCATCCAGGCGTTGAAGTCGAAGGAGAAGGTTCCTGAGCAGTCGGGCGGCGGCGGGTTGCCACTAGAATTCTGCACAGGTGTACGCTTGGTCGGAGGCTTCACGCACAGGATGCCGCCCTGGAAGGGCAGGTTGTGGCGTCCTGAGAGCCCGTAGAAGAAGATTCCGTTCTTGTTGTTGATCACCTGGATTGCGGTGATGTCGAACGGACTGGGATTCGAGGTGCTTGGGAGCCCCGAGTAGCCGATGGCCGGGGTGCAGCCCAGGGAGTTTGCTTTGGCCGTGCAGTAGATCAGAGGAGGGGGCGGGCCGCAAGGTGGCGAGAGACAGATCAGAGAAACACAATAGTCTCCACCGTCGTCGCCCTGCACGTCCATCGCGAGGACTGTGAAGACGCCGCTCTCCTGGAGCAGTAGGTTGTCGATGACGGCGAAGTAAGCGTGGGTAGCGCTCGCGACGAGCATCCCACTCGGGTTGTATAGGCGAATCTCGGGATCCATGAAGACGTTCGCGGAAGCCGACATCGTGATGCGAATCACATCGCCAGCCTCCGCGGCGAACACGTAGGCGTCGGTCTGTGACAGCGAGGTAATCGTGTTGCACAGTACATCGTAGAAAGCGATGCCAGTGGTATGCGCGGGTTCGTTCAAGCGCTGTATGTGAATGCAGTAGTCACCCCCGTGGTCGCCGGCTGCATCCATGGCAAGTATGGTGTACTGGCCCCCCGCTGGCACCGGAAGGCTGCTGGTCTCGGCGTAGTATGCGCCAGAGGCATTGGTAATGAACTGACCGGCCGAATCGTAGACACGGAAATGCGGATCCATGAACACGTTTGCCGTGGCCACCATCCGGATCAGTATCAGGTCGCCGGCACTCGCGTCGAATGTGAACGCGTCCGTCTCGGACAGTGGCCAAATCGTCTCGCACAGCACCTCGCCGAACCCAATCGGCATGGCCTGACCGGGGTTGTTGAGTCGCTGAGCATGAAGGCAGTAGTCACCCGTGTGAGTGCCAGCGTTGTCCATGGCGAGGATTGTATGAACTCCGCTCGTGGCGATGGGGAGACTGCCGATCTCCGCCAAGTATGCGCCTGAAGCGCTGGCGATCGGCATTCCGCCTGGATCGTACACTTCGATCCTGGGGTCCATGAAGACGTTCGCGCTCGCGACCATCCGGATCAACAGCCTGTCGCCGGCTGAGGCGGTCAGGGTGTAGAAGTGCACCTCGCCAGGTAGCGAGATAGTATCGCAGATCGTTTCTCCGTATCCAATCGGTGCCGGAATCGGCGATGCAGCATTCGCTGGAGCGCCGCTGGCCACCAGAGCGGCCACCAGAACGGCTACCGTCGCCAGGGGACAGCTCATCTCGATCTTGTGTTGCGGCATTGGATGATCTCCTCAGAGGGTGAGTTCCGGACGAGCCTCGCAGGTGCTGGGTCTCGACGACCTGGAGGTAGAAGGACTTGGCTGATCGTTCGTCGGGACATCGGTCGACCAGACGAGCGTCCCATCAAACCAGGGGAAGCCTCCCCCGGGTCGTACGCGAGCTCGAAGGCAACCGCTTGCCACCGTCCGAGCTGTGGTTGGACAGATCAGCCGGGAAACTTGGACACGCCGGCCGGGCTACCCCATTCCCTGTCGAGACGGCGAGCGAAGGCTGGCCAACGTCGGTACGCGAAAACTGACACACCCGCGAGCAGTTCATGTACGGGGGTCCGGGAGGTTTTGTGGTGCACCGATCTTCGGGCGCCCTTCGCGGAGGATTGTGCGACATCAGGACAGTGAAACCACCTCTTGCTGCAGCGCTTGCTGAGGACGGAATGCGGCTCGGGATTCGCTGGATCACTGCAGCTACCTCATGCGGACATCGGACGGTTACAGGTGATCGCGGTCATTCAAGGAGTTCCCTCAGGAACTTGCCTCCTGGGCGGAGTAGCTTCCCCACAGCTATCTTGTACTTCTCCTTCAAGGGGACGAGGTCATCCTCCTCAAGTTCAGAAAAGCTCCCAATGTGACCTTTCACGCCTCCAACACGTGCCTTCGCCCATCGAAGAGTCCGTCCGTCCGACAATCGGACTACGCGACCGTACGCAAGAAGGTCGTAGCGGGTGGGCACCATCCCAGACATCACCTTCATCTCAGCACGGGTGAATGTCATCCCTGCGATACAGACTTCAAGCGCGAGGTCGGCATGGAGCTCGTCCTTGAGAGCCCTGAGTTCCGGTGGCGGGGGAGAGTCTAGGTATCCCAGAGGAGGGGAATGCGCGTGTTCGTTCAAGAGTGCTGGGCCGCGCGTGGAGGCCTTCCGTCTTTCCCTTGCGGCATCAAAGGAACGTTCACACACAGCAATAAGATGGTGGTATCTTTCCTCTTCGAGATGTTCCCAGAGCGGCAGCGCCGCAATACCGAATCCCTTCTGGATCGTGTGGGCCAGCTGTTGTGCTATGAGCGGCGACGGATCCCAAATGCCCTCAAACGTATACAGATTATCGACCACTCGTACCGAGAACACCCCCCCTATCAGCTCGTAGAACTCCACCCGCTTCTCTGGCACCGTGATCATGAGGGCGAGGGGGCCCTGGCTTAGATCCAGGGGTTCCTTGGGTCTGGACGTCGCGCAACCCAGATCGAGAAGTCCAGCGAGGAGGACCGCCAATAGCGCGGAGTGCCTGGTCATCTTCATGCCTACTCCGTGGCCGGTTCCGACCGGACCTCGACTACCCTGTTCGCGCTGTCGAATGCTATGATACACGCGATCCTCCGTCGCTGTTCTACCGGGAGTCTGATGAGAAGGCTGGGTATCAACTTGAGCGTCTCTGATACTGGCACGCCCCCGACAGGTACCGGCACGATCACCACGCGGTAGATCTCGCCGCGGCCCCTGTAGTACAGCCAGTAGTCGATGTCATGACCTGCACCGGCGTTGGGCGCCACCCTATCGTGCGGGAGCCCGAGGATGCCCAACACATCTTCCTTGGTGTACTTGTTGACCTCAATCCGCGCGATTCTCTCAGGGCTGGCAATCTTGGGCTTCTGGGGGAGAGCACAACCCGAGAGCACAAGGGCAAAGGCGAGGATGAGGCCACCACCTGCGGGACGTTTGTGATGCCTCTGTAGGCGTACGATTGCCAGCGGGGTCCGGGGGGTGATCAACTGTGACATGTCGAGTGCTCGCTGCTCGGCGCAGCTATGTGGCCCGCGAAGGCTACTACATCCATGGAACGGCAGGGGCCAACCGGTAGTGACCCGTCAATCGCCATGAGGAATCTCTGGTACGCCTGTCGGGAATCCTCCCGTACGGCTTCCGGGAAGTGCCAGGCCGCCGGTCGGCTCTCTGCCTCTGCCCGATAGGGGCTGTCTGGGTGCCGCTCCAAGATGCCCTTGAAGGGCGAGGTGGTGTTCTCGCCCACGGCGCGCTGCCATCCCGCGCGCATCAGTTCATCCGCAGCGGGGGACCTCGCGTTCAGACCAGTGCACCCCGTGATCAAGGCCATGGTACTTTCGAGCAGGGGCAGGCGAGGCAGTTGACTGTACATCAGTTTCTCCCTTGTTCCAGCACAGTCCACGAAGCCACGAGAGGTTTCAGGGAAGAACCCCTATGCTGACGTCAGCAGTATCAACATGCAAAGGAGGGCGAGACCCCAGAGGCCCGCCCCAACGATCCCGAGGATCTTTCCGGCCTTCGCTGGCCCGCTGCGGCCGCGCTTGCCCTGCGCGCGCGCCAGGAGAATGGCGACCAACCCGAAGACCAGCCCTAGATAGGGGACCACGATGCTGAGGATTCCCGCCACCATGCTGGCGATGCCGAGCTTCTGAGACCGGGCCGCGGGCCCCAGGGCCGAATCTGCCGCAGCGGAGGCCTCCTGAATGACCGTCGCAGGTAGGGTATTCAACGACGTGCACGTCTGGTGGACGAAGATCAGCATCAGCAGCATAGTGAGCACCGTACAGGGAACGGTGAAGGGCAGGCCTGCTCCTGGAGCACCCCCAAGGATAGCGGCATAGCCAACAATATTCCCGAGCAGGGCGAAAGCGCAAGCAGCGAGGGTGACACGCTCGGATACCGGAGGCACTCTCAGGTTGCGCTCTCGGACGAAGCGGTTGAGATCCCTGGCCCAGCCCCAAATGACCTGGAACATCCAGTACAGGTTGAAGGCAGGAATGAACATTAGCCCGACGGCCCTTGCAGGCGTGGTTCGAGCAGCTTGCGGCGGCAGAGCCTTCCACATCTTGTACTGCAGGGCTAGGAACACCCCGAAGCCGTAGATGAGCAAGCACTCACCGAGGATGAAAGGCAGAAGGACCTCCTCCCCTAGTCTTCCCTTGGTCGTGATCACTGTTCCGAAAAGGAGCGCACCACCCAAGAGCTCCGCAGCGAGGAATGAATCGAAGTAGAACCTCCTCGAGACGTAGGGCATGGACATCGGGAAACCTCCAAGGCATTGGTAGCAGTCCATCCACGGCGGGCTTGTGCTCTGGGAGACGCCGGAATCGGCATCACACAGTGCGTCGAACGGCATCACAGGAGCATTGCCAAACGGATCTGCGCTTCAAATGCGATTCGTCGCATGCTTCCCGCGATCCCAATGTCGAAGCTGCCTCAATAGAGCCAGCGTGGCGCGCGAGATTTCAAGAGAGTTGAGAATCCCTGGATCCGTCGCGCAGGATTGGCGAGGGGGGGCAGCAGGGCGCGGAGCAGGCGCCGTATGCGGGGACTCGCGGTCGGGGATTCGGATACTCCCTGCACGTGAGGGATCGAATGCTGCACATTGGACAAGCAGTTCCTGCCGAGGAGCTCGAACGCAGCGCACACCCGGCGACCGCGGGACGGGACTCAGCCCTTTCCGCGGGGTTCCGGTGGAAATGGCAGGGTCCGACTTCACGGATCCCAGCATGCGGCGGCCCAACCGCATCGGCTCGAGGGACCGCAAACTGGAGGCCCGCGCCTCCTGGGTGGCCCCCCCTTGGAGCATCGAGGCCCCCTTGATGTGAACCGCCCTCTCATGGACGCCATGCCCCCCACACCACGCAAGTTGCTGGGAATGTGCAGCTTAGGGCGTCACCGGTCCTCACAGGAAGCGATCACCGACAGTGGTGGGCACCCATGTGCCCCCAATTCCGCGCGGCCGATATTCGCCGCGTAGCACGATCTCGCCTCCACCGTAGACTGTTCCCCGCACGCCAGTCCACGAGGAGGACGCCGATGGCTCGACCGATTCCCCTTGTCGTCGTTGTGGGCGCGCTGCTCGCACCCACCTGCCTGGCGCAGGACGAGGAGGCTTGGCGGACGACCGAGGACCCGCTGCACCAAGTCCTGGACGTGGTCCTGTCCGAGGACGACCCCGTCCTCGAGGGGCACGGCTTCTCACGCGCGATCGAGCACGACGCCGTCTTCTCGGGCACGCTGTACATCTGGGCCCAGAGCAACGACTTGGATCCCTTCCTGCAGGTGGAGGTGGACTGGGCTTTCGACTCCGAGGACGACGACTCGGGCGGCGGGACCACCGCGTGTATCGAGCTGGAGGTCGAAGCCGAGCAGGCGCTCCGCATCCTCGCCGCCGCGGTCGATCCAGGGGCTGCGGGCGTACTCGAACTGCACCTCGTCGCGGCTCCCGAGACCGACGCGACCTGCGAGGCCGCGCGCTGGGCACGGGAGAGACTAGAGGAGGTCGAGAGGCTCCGTGCGTTCGGCGACTTGTCCGCAGCCCGGACCGTGCTTGCTCGGATCCTCGAGAGGCTAGAGGCCGAGCTCGGTGCGGAGCAGAGCGCTCGAATCGCCGCGGTGCTTGGCGACTTGGGCGTCCCTGCATACGAAGCTGGCGCCCTGGAGACGGCGTCAAGTGCCCTGGAGAAGGCGAGGAGCCACCGAGAGCAGCGGTGGACATTTGGAGCCCGGCGCGCTCAGCTCAAGCTCTGGATCCATGCTCGGCAGCCGCCCGCTCCTGGGGGTGCCCTTCGCCAAGCGCGCGCTGAGGATCAGCCCACCCACTCGAGAGGGGGAAGACTCGCGCCCGTTTCGGGACGATTTGGCCGTCTCGTAGGCCATGGGTTTCCTCCCGGAAGGAGATCGGTTCAAGGGGAACACGTAGGGAGAGCCCACCCGAGGGACTGGATACTAGAGCTTCCCGGATTCCCGCTCGGAGGGTGGATCAGCGCGACTTTTCGACACTTCCGCGTCGCCTGCCGACTTGGCCGACCCTATGCTGAACCGATCCGAAGGGCCCAGGTCGGCTTACGCTCAAGACTGGCCTCCTCGCGATGACGAAGATTCCCTCGACCGTGACGGAAACCGAAGCCCTCTGGCAGAAGGTGTGCGATCAGGACCCGGAGACATATGAGCGCCTGCAGGACCTGATCAAGACGGTCTGCACTCCCTTGTTGCGCCAGGGGGGGGTGCCCGCCTCCGAGCAGAAGGAGCTCCTCGACGAGACCCTCGTCTCGGTTTGGGAATACGCAAGGAGACAGAGTGACCGCCCGCGGAATTTTCAGGGATTCCTGAAATGGAGGGCCCGGGCGGTGTCCAGGAAGTATGTGAGGCGCAAGCTGGCCCAGCGCGTGGTCGTCAATCTGGCCGCGACCCTCGAGCCGGCCGACGCCGATGCCCACCCCGGAGACCTCTTGTCACTGAGCGATTTGAAGCGGACCCTCAAAGCCTGTCTCGAGGAGCTGGATGAGAAGTACCGGCGCATCTGGGTGGACCGCTACGAGAGTGGAATGAGTGTGCATGAGACCGCCGAGGCACAGGGTATTCCCAAAACCACGGTGGCGGTTCGCCTGCATCGCGCCAGACAGAAGCTCCAGGAATGCCTGAGGAGGAAGGGCCTCCTCCCATGAAGCCCAGCGAAGAAGACCTCACGGCGATCCTCGACTACATCGACGGCAATCTCTCGCCCGAGCAGATGGTGGGTTTTGAGATCCGCCTTTCGAAGGAGCCCGAGCTGGCCGAGGAGTGCGCGTCCTTCGCCAGGATGGACGACCTCCAGCGGGCGGTGGCTGCCGTCACCGAACGCGGGCGGATTCACCGGCTGGGCCCCTGGGGCTACCTGACTGCAGCGGCGGCACTCGTAGTCGCCGCGGGGGCAGCCATCGAGGCTTGGCTGTCGGCTCCTCCCCGCGCCACTCTCGAATGTCAGGTGGTGGTGCTTCCGTGCGGCGTCACCCTCTCGGATCACAACCGGATCCTGAGGCTCGATCCGACGTTTCTGCCCAAAGGCAACGACAGCCTGCGATCCCCAGGAGAGGAAAGAGACTGGCCCAGCCCTCGTGACTACTTGGAGGCTGTCCGGGCAGCCGAGGCAACCAGGATCGAAGCCGGACTCTCGTCGCAGGAGACGACGCTCCAGGCGGGCTACTACGTGCTCCGATTCAAGACGTCTGTCGCCTGTTCCGCACTCGTCTTGAGCATCGACCCCGATGGAGTGGTTCGGCGTGAATTCCCCACCGCTCGGCAAGATGCGCCCCCGCAGCACAACCGTTTCCAGGCCGGCGTGACTCAAGTGTTGCCGCGCGAGAACGTCGTGTTGACTCCCGAGCTGGAGGCCTCCAGCCGAATCGACTACGAGGCCGGATTCCTGGTTCCCCTTGGGGTCGGCGAGCTCCGCGTTCTCCTGGCCCTTCGCGCGGACGAACTCGAGCCAGACCTGTACCTGGAACTCGACACACTCCTGGAGAAGATCCCTGGGACGGATCTAGAACCCGGCACGCAGGGGCAGGCCAGCGTCGCCAGACTCCGTCAGTGGCTCGATCTCAACAGCTTCGCGGTCTGGGAATTTGGCATTCGAGAGCC
>CAZDQL010000120.1:8917-16793 GCA_964507325.1 uncultured Planctomycetaceae bacterium
GCCCTCCCAGGTTGAGGCGGCCTTCGAGGAGGCGTGGGCACTGCTGATGCAGGCGGAGGCGGCGGAGGAGACGGGTGATCTTGAGACGGCGCGCGCCAAGGTCGCCCTTGCGCTGGAGGTCGCGACGCGGGCGCAGGGGGCGGGGGACGACTTCCGCCTCGCGCACCTGCTGTGGGAGCTAGGCTTCCTCGCCGAAAGGACGGGCGCTCCGCGTACCGCTCAAGGCGCTTGGGCATGGGTCCTTGCGTATCGTGAGAGGACGCTTCCTGACGACGACCTCCACCTGCAGGCGGTACGCGGGAACCTTGCGCTCTCGCTCAAGCGGACGGGGGACGTCCTCGGTGCATGCGCGCTCGAGGAGAAGGTACTTGAGATCTGCGAGAAGACGCTTCCTGACGACCACCCCGCCTTGGCTCGGGCGCTCGCCAACCTCGCCGTCACGAAGGCGCGGCTGGACGACGTGTCTCAAGCCCGCGTGCTCCAGGAAAGGGTGCTCGAAATCCGCGAGAGGACTCTCCCTGAAGACAACCTCCACCTAGCTTTGGCGCGACGCGATCTCGCGCTTACTCTCAAGAGATTAGGCGACCTCCGCCGCGCCCGTGCGCTTGAGGAAAAGGTGCTCGAAGTCCGCGAGAGGATCCTTCCCGAGGACCACCCGGACCTGGCTTGGGCACGGTTCGACCTCGCGGTTACGATGGCGAAGCTGGGTGACCTTGGCGGCGCACGCGCGCTCCAGAAGAAGGTGCTCGCAACCTGGGAAAAGACACTTCCCGAGGGCCACCCAGACCTGGCCTCGGCGCGAGGCAATCTCGCACTCACTCTCTACAAGCTGGGCGATCTGCACCGGGCCCGTGCGCTCCAGGAGAACGTGCTCGAGATTCGCGAGAAGACGCTTCCCGAGGACGACCCCGACCTGGCCTCGGCGCTGTGGGACCTCGCCCTCACGGTTCGGGAGCAGGGGGGCCTCCCTCGCGCCCGTGCGCTCCAGGAGAAGGTGGTCGCGATCTACGAGAAGACGCTTCCCGCGGACGACCCTGACCTGACCTGGGCACTGTGGAACCTCGGCGTCACCGCACAGATGATGGAAGATCTTCCCTGTGCCCTTGCCCTCTTCGAGAGGGTGTACGCGAGCTGGGAGAGGACGCTTCCTGACGACGACCCCGATCTGCTTCGGGCGGGACACAACCTTGCCATCGCAATGGTGGAAATGGGCGACCTTTTCGGCGCACGAGCACTTCAGGAAGAAGTGCTCGCGATCCGTGAGACGACGCTTCCTGACGGTGATCCCCTCCTGCGAGATGCGCGCGTGAACCTCGCCGCCACGATGAACAGAATGGACGACCTACCCGGCGCCCGGGCTCTGCTCGAAGGGGTTCTGGGTGTCTGCGAGAAGACGCTGCCAAAAGACCACCCCGAGCTACGGCTAGTGCGGGGGAACTTGGCATCTACGATGTCGAAGATGGGCGACCTCCCAGACGCACGCGCGCTCCAGGAGGAAGTGCTCGCGATCGCCGAGAAGACGCTGGGCGACGACCACCCTGATGTCCAGTGGGCTCGGGCGAATCTTGCGGTCATGATCTCGAGTATGGGCGACCCCCAGGGCGCACGCTCACTCCAAGAAAAGGTGCTCGCGACCTACGAGACAACACTGCCCGACGATCACCCAGACCTCCAGCGGGCACGGGTCAACCTGTGCCGAACCCTGGCAAAGCTGGAGGAATGGGAGGCCCTCCGATCACAGCTCTTGCCGCTGGCGGCAAGCCTGGAAGCATGGGTGGAAGGAGGGCGGGTGTTGTCTCGCCGGGTAGCGAGGGGAAGGGTAGACTCGATTGCCGGAGCATTGTCGAGTCTTCTCTCCCTGAGTGGTATCCCGGGTGAGGAGCAAGAGCTGCCGACAAGAGTCTTCGAGCTTGTGGAGACGGTCCGTTCTGTTGCTGCCGGCGAGATCGGCACTAGTATGGAGGCCACACTGCGTCCGGAGGTAGTGGAACTGCGAGAGAGGATTCGCGCTCTGAACCAGCGGGTGAACGACCTCGTGGCGGGGCTGGACGCCGCCGACGCCGAGCGTCATACAAAAGCCGAAGGCGTCGCCGCGGCAGTGCTAGAGCGCGACCGCGTGGAAGCGGAGCTGCGGCGTAGGCTCGCCGAGGCAGGGCAGCATGCCCCCGACATCGAGGTCGAGGCGCTCACGAAGGCGCTCCCAAACGGAACGGCCGCTGTGGGGTATCGGGTCTACAATTGTGTAGAGTATCGGGCGTACAAGGAGCGGGAGATTGGACCCGAAGAGCGGCATCGAAGGAAGTCCGAGCCATCCCTACTGGCCCACGTGTTGAGGAGCGACGGGATACTGGTTCGGATCGAGCTGGGGCCGGTGGAGGCCATCGAGGATGCCGTCGCTCGCTGGCGATCGGCCGTGGGTACACCTGTGGGCAAAGGCACTTCTCTAACGGAGAGTGCCCCAGGCAGCGAACACCATGCGGGCAACGTGCTGCGTGTTCTGGTCCTGGATCCGGTGCTGCGCATGGCAGGGAAGGTGGATACGCTGCATGTGTGCCTGGATGGCCCGCTCCACCTAGCGCCTCTCGACGCCCTTCCCCTGGGCGAGGGGCTCGTGGGGGACCGGTACGCGATCCGCACGGGGGTCTCTTTCGCGCAGCTCCTGATGCCGGCACGAGATGTATTGAGGGAGGCCTCGCTTTTGGTCATTGGTGGTGTGGACTTCGACGCGAACGTCCAGGCGGAGCCGGCGAGGGTTCCTTCGGCCGCGCCGCCGGTGACGCTGATGCGCGGGGGAAAGGGGCAAGAGCCGTACCGATCCCTGCCCGGCACCCAGGCTGAGGTCGAGGAATTGGAGATGCTGTTCGAGGACCGCTTCGCGAAGGAGGCCCTACTGCTCACCGGCGAGCAGGCAACCAAGCGGGCACTCTTCGAGTACTCACCGAAGGCGAGGTATCTCCACCTCGCCACCCACGGCTACTTTGCCGACGAGAGCGTACGCTCCAGGGCGGATCCCTCCGCCGCCGAGGAGATGTGGTCACCCATGAGGACCGAGAAGGTGGTAATGGGCATGGCACCGATGACGCTCTGCGGGCTGGCGCTAGCTGGTGCGAACCAGGGCATGGATTCGCTCGGCCGCGTGCCGGGCATCGTTACCGCCGAAGAGCTCGCGGGCTTGAACCTCGCCGGCTGCGATCTGGCGGTCCTGTCAGCGTGTGGAACGAACGTCGGCATCAGCCGCGCAGGTCAAGGCATCCAGTCACTGCAGGCCGCGCTGCACGCCGCTGGCGCAAGGACCGCGATCACCTCTCTCTGGAAGGTCCCCGATGACCATACGATGGAGCTGATGATCGCCTTCTATGCGAACCTGTGGCAGTGTGGCATGGGCAAGGCCGAGGCGCTGTGGGAGGCGAAGCGCAAGATGCGTGAGCAGCGGTACCCGGCATCGGCGTGGGCGGGCTGGGTGTTGACTGGGGATCCGGACTGACGCCCCAAGCAGCAGCATCGGCACCCCCATCCTGACCATGTGCTCGCCAAGGGCCGCCCGCGCGGTCTCCAGCGCGTGCTGCATCTCCTGGATGCCTGCTGTCAATGCAACGCCGTAAGACTGGGTGTCGCGCTAGCCCGTAGAACTGGGTGTCGCTTGACACCACTGGCCGCTTTTGGGCTCCCCCCGCCCAGCTACCCGCCTGGCAGCCCCCTCCGTCGGGGGCCCCGCATCCCGATCCGAGCGGCCTTGAGGTACCTGCCGGCCGTCTCCCGCCGGCCTCCAGTGGCCTCCTCGATCTGCCGGAGGGACCACCCATATCGGCCCAGGGCAAGGACTTGCTGCTTCTTCTCGTGGCTCAAGACGATGCTCATCCCGGCGGGACAACAAGTTCCCCCAGCCCCGTCAATGTCCCGAGACGCCCCTCCTACGACTGGTCGCCTTTCAGGTGTCTATCGCTGGCCGGTCTTGGGTGTCCGCCTAGGTTTGGGGCACAACGCGGCGGCCTCGTGATAGGCTTGGGGTACCCCGCGCTGCGGACCCCACGCCCCCCAGGGCCAAGGATCTGGGAGTTGCGAACCCCTTTGCATCACCTACCCACAGCATGGTAGCGATGAGAGAGCAAGGAAGCAGCACGGCGGTTCGCCAGCTTGGCAAGATCATGCGCGTGTCTCTGGGGCTGGCCCTTGGGATTCCGCTGGCCGTTGCGGGAGAGTGGTTCATCAACGACGGCTTGTTGTCGGGCTTCTATGCGGACGAGAAGGAAACTGGCATCGGGATCGCGTGCACCCTTCTAGGAACCGCAACGGTCGCAATCTGCCTCAGACAGCTCCTCGAGGGACGAAGGGTGGCACGGTGGGCGGGCCCGATACTGGTTCTTTGTCTTGCTGCTGCACTCGGGGGATGGAGATTTCACCAACACGCAACGCGAGGAGAATGGGTCGTACTCGGTAGGGAGGAGCGGACGTTCGTCATGAACCCGAGCACCCGGAAACTGCTGCCTGCGCTGAAGGACGGTGTCCGACCGCCCCGATGGTATGAGACCGAAGGAATGACCGTCCTCGTAGTTGACAACGCGGACGGCACGGCGCAGTGGCGCGAGGCGCGCATGCCGATGAAATACGTTCTCGTGAGCCGAAAGTAGGCGTGGGACTTGGGACTGCCGTGCGAAATGGGGCGCACATACTCCCTCGCGCATCGAGGCGGTGTCGACCAGCTCGTGGTGTGTTGAGTAGCGCGGGGGAATCGCACACCCGCGCTCTCCTAAGACCGTGCGTGAACGTCTTCGCTTCCGAACGAGCACCCCCGGCGGCTGACGCGGCGGGGTGGCGGGGCGGGGCACAGGGTCGGCCGCTCACCTCCCCAGATCACGAACCTCCAAGAAGCCCCTCAGTCGGGCTCTGCAGGGCCGTGCCGGTCTTGGGAAAGGACTGTCAGAGGGGATTCAGGCAAACGTCCCCAGCGTGCACGTGATACAGGCTATCATCGACAGCGTGGCGATCAGCGCCGCCCTCACACAACATGACTATCCTAGGATCAATGGGGAGGGCTATTCCGGTCAAGCGGGACGCGATCCTGAAGGACATTCCGTGGTGGGTACGGGGAGGGAAAGGTCTTGAATCGACCACCACTGGCCAGTTCTGGCAGTGACCCGCGACACACAAGGGAGCAGGCAGTGGGCACTCACTCAGAAGCACCTGAGCAGAAGCCCTCCAGGGGTTTTCTCTGGTGGGGGGGGCTTGTCGTCGGGATGTACATCTTCGGGCCAGGCAGAGCCATTAGGCCGGACCTAATGGGCGCCTTCGTTCTGTGCCTCACGATCTCTGCAGGCATCTGCTATTCTTGGCACTGGGTATCTCGTAGGAAACAGCGGAGGAGCTTCATCCCATATGTCATCGGGCTTGTATTATTCGTCTACGTGTCGGTGTCACCCCTGATGATCTTGGATTCGGCCACCAACCCAATCACCTCCCGTTCGTATTCCTGGCCCCTTGGCGTCGTTCTCTCGCTGGTTCTCCTAGGCCTCGCGTATTTGCTTATGTTCAGAGGACAGAAGCTAAAGACCGGTCCTATCGAGGGACCCGGCCGATCCCAATCCTAACGAGGCTTCGCCTCAGATCGCTGTGTCGAATCGCGCGGGGTAATTGCACCCCCGCCATCTCTCAGGACCGTGCGTGAACGTCCCTGCTTCGAAGGCCCCCCCGGCTGAAGCTGTGGGATGGCGGGGCGGAGGTGCGCAGCAACGCGCACCGTCGTAGTGCCCAGGGGAACACGGCCCGGGCACGGGTGAGTTGAGTAACGCGGGGGAATCGCACCCCCGCGCTCTCCCAAGACCGTGCGTGATCGTCTCCGCTCACACGGCTCCAATCACCCAGCGGTTCACGGCACCGCCTTCGATCTCAGCACTACCTCCACGATCGCTGGGATAGCTACCCGGCCGGGACGACCTTTGCAGGGGGTCGGGATAGAAGTCAGGCGCGCGCGCTTTAGGGTCCGGTGGCGATTCCATGGCTTTCGCCATGGCCCTCAGTCCGGCTCCCATAGCCACGTTTCCTGAAGCCCCCCTACGATCCCGGACGGTCGGATTTCCCGAGTCCGGTTCTGACCTTGGCTTTCCTCTGGAGGCCTTCCCGAGACGGGCAAGGCTCAAGCGCTGGCTCGCATACACCCCTTCCCGTTTCGGTTTACCTCCAGGCTCGTCCTTCAAGGATGGCTCCTCCGACACACGTCGTTGACTACCCGGGGACCGCCAAGTGCCCAGAGCTCCTTTGCCTGTCGCAAGCGTTACTTGCTTCAGGGTGATGTCCTGCACCACCTCGAAGGGCATTACCCCTCCTTCCTCGCTCGTACGAGCTCATGCGCCCGACCAAACTCCTCCGCCAGAACTTCGTGGTTGCCACTTATATCCAGCGGTCTTTGCAGGTTGCTGCCAGCCCCTGCTGGAAGATGGTCGTTCCCGACGTTATCTCTGCAAGTCTTTCCCAGGATGCTTGGGTCCAGATCCCGGCGGGTCGCAGGGTGCTCTTGCCTGTTTCTTCCCCCACGTCGTCGGCCTTCCCCAAGTCCCGCCAATGGGTCGGCTTCCCGCATCGTTCCGCTCGGAGACTTCAGAGCGGCAGGTGTTTCGAGATCGTCACCATTCCTTACGTTCAGGCCTCCTGGTTTGTTCGCCACCCAGGTCTCTCCTACCGCTGCGGCCCGAAGGCCCACAGGGCAGCCGTGACTTCTACGCCCGAGCAGAACACGAACCGTCACCGATCCGTGCATCGGGTATGCTAGCCGTCCGAACCAGGCAATTGACGGCAGAGGACTTTCACCTCCTAGTGGTGTCCGCCAAACGGTCTATGACTTATTCAGCGCAGCACGTGCGCGCTTGACTTTCGCGAGGATGTCGTTGGCCTTGGCGGTCCAGATGAACGGCTTGGGGTTTTCGTTGTGACCGTTGACGTACTCGGTGATCGCACCCACCAAGTCATCGACGTCGTAGAAACTTCCGCGCTTCAACGCCCTCTCGCTCAGGTCACGGAAGAAGCGCTCGACCATGTTCAGCCATGACGCGCTTGTCGGCGTGAAGTGAAAGTGGAAACGTTGGTTCCGCTTCGCCCAAGCCTTCACCTTCGCGTGCTTGTGCGTCGCATAGTTGTCGCAAATCAGGTGCACATCCTTGTCAGCCGGAACGTTGGCCTTGATCACATTCAGGAACTTCAGCCATTCCTGGTGACGGTGCCGCTTCTGGCATCGACTGATCACTGTTCCATCTGACACGTCCATTGCGGCGAACAGGGATGTTGTCCCGCAGCGCACGTAGTCGTGTGTCATCGTCCCGCACCTACCTTTCTTGATCGGCAGGCTCGGTTGCGTCCGATCCAACGCTTGAATCTGGCTCTTCTCGTCGCACGACAGCACGACCGCGTGATCGGGAGGATCGAGGTACAAGCCGACGATGTCATTGAGCTTCTCGACGAAGCGTGGGTCATTCGAGAGCTTGAACTTATTCACGCGATGGGGTTTCAGTCCGTTCTCACGCCAGATGCGCCCGATTGTTGATTCGCTCAGACCTGTCGCCCTAGCCATCGTGGCGCGACTCCAATGTGTCTGGCCTTCTGGCGTCTCGTGCAACGTTCGACGCACGACGTCGGCACGTTGGGCCGCGTTGATCTGTGGAAGGCGACCCGGGCGCGGCGCATCTTTCTCGATTCCCGCGAGCCCTTGGGCGGCATACCGACTTCGCCAACGCCCCGCCTTCTGTCGCGAGATGCCCATGGCCGCGGCGATCTCCTGATTCTCGAGACCGTCCGCCGCAAGCAAGACAATCGCTGCACGTTCAGCGAGGCGAAACGGATAGGTGATCCAAGCGGCCTTGCCATGCCACGTGCCCGGCTCATCAGCGGC
>CAZDQL010000121.1:0-16741 GCA_964507325.1 uncultured Planctomycetaceae bacterium
CCAATCGACACGCCGGACACACCCGCGTCCCACCCTCGTGAATAATTCGGGCTAAGTCAGTCGAGGAAGGGTGGAGTTCCCGGCATCCTCTTCTGAACCGCCCTCTGCACCCGCCGTTCTCCTGGTTGCACGACCGAAGAGCCGTGCGCGGACCACTACCTCGCAGGAGTTGCGCAGATGACTGGCGACGACTATCTGGAAGTACGCACCGAGCGAACCCTCCCCAAGGCGTGGGAACAGGAGGAGACCTTCGGCGACACCCTCTACGAGTGGATGGGACGAGCTCCCTGGCTCGCCATCTCCGGCGCCATGCACCTGGTGATCTTCCTGATCATCCAGGCCGTGCCGTGGAACCTCTTCGCGCAGGACGATGAGGTCGTCGTTCAGATGGATCCCACCCAGGCCCCGGAGGAGATCTTCGAGGAGCAGATCGAGGAGGAGCCGGAGGAGCTCGAGCCGGAGGAGCCGATCGAGGAGCCGATCATCCAGGACGCCGACATCCCCGAGGAGGAGGTCGACGACTTCCAGACGGTGGACGATTTCGTCGTCGACCAATTCGAGTCCCCCTTCCCCGACGACAACATCGGCAACGTGATCGGAATCGGTCCGGGAGGGGGGGGCAAGCGCTCCAAGCGCTTCGGCAGGGGCAGGCCCTCGGGGGGCTCCGGTACGGAACAGGCCCTGAAGGAGGCGCTGCTGTGGCTGAAGACCCACCAGGACTCCGACGGCAAGTGGGACTGCGACGAGTTCATGAAGCACGACCCGATCGGGGATCTCTGCACGGGTCCCGGGGACCCCTTGCACGACGTGGGGGTCAGCGGCCTGGCGCTGCTGGCCTTCCTGGGTGACGGCAGCACCCTGCACGGCGGGCCCCACAAGGACGTGGTGACCCGCGGGGTGCGCTGGCTGCGGGAGCAGCAGGACATCGAGACGGGGCTGATCGGGGAGGAGATCGGCCACAACTTCCTCTACGACCACTCGATCGCATCGCTCGCGATCTGCGAGGCCTACTACTTCTCCAAGTCGGCGCTCCTGCGCGGGACGGCGCAGATGTCGGTCAACTACATCATGCGCGCGCGCAACCCCTACGGCGCCTGGCGCTACGAGGTGCCGCCGAACGGCGACAACGACACCTCGGTCACCGGCTGGATGGTCTTCGCGTTGGCCTCCGCCGCCGACGCGGGGCTCAAGGTCGACGACGACGCCTTCGTGGGCGCCCTGACCTGGATCGAGGACGCCACCGACCCCGCCACGGGCCGCGTCGGCTACGACTCGATGGGCTCGGTGAGCTCCCGCATCAACGGCCTCAACGACCACTTCCCGCCGGAGAAGGGCGAGGCGATGACCGCCGTGGGCCTCCTGTGCCGCTTCTTCCTGGGACAGGATCCGGCCGAGACGCCGGTCATGTCGAAGCACGCCGAGCTCCTGTCGCGCACTCCGCCGGAGTGGGACCCCGAGGGCTACGGCTGCGACATGTACTACTGGTACTACGGCTCCTACGCCATGTACCAGATGGGCGGCCGGCACTGGAAGGAGTGGAACCGCGCCATGAAGTCGGCAGTGGTCGAGTCCCAGCGCCGCGACGGAGCCCACACCGGCTCCTGGGACCCGGTGGGGCCGTGGGGGCACTCCGGCGGGCGGGTGTACAGCACGGCGACGATGGCGCTCTGCCTGGAGGTGTACTTCCGCTACGCGCGGGTGATCGGCGCGCGGTAGTCGCGGGCTGCGGAGGAGGGCGCGGCGGCGTAGGATCGCGTCACGATGCTGTCGATCTGCGCCTGCGCCGCGCTCCTCCTCCTGCCGTCCGCGCAGGAGGAAGAGACGCCCACTCCTGACTACACCACGCGCCAGATCCAGGGCTGGACGGTGCGCGTCCACCCCGAGCTGGCCCGTCCCGAGAGCGAGTTGGGTCGCAGGGTGCTCGAGCACCTCGCCCACGACTTGCACCGGATCGCGAGGGTGCTGCCCGAGGCGGCGTTGCGACGCCTGCGCGGGATCACCCTCTGGATGGAGCTCGACCTCCCGGGCGTTCCCGGCGGCGCCTACCACCCCTCGCGAGCCTGGCTGGTCGAGCACGGCTACGACCCCGCCCTGGCGCGCAGCATCCAGTTCGGCAACGCCGAGAACTTCCTTTCCTGGTCCCGCGTCCAGCCGTGGATGGTGCTGCACGAGCTGGCCCACGCCTACCACCACCAGGTCCTGGGCAAGGGGCACGCGGGGATCCGGGGGGCCTACGAGGCCGCGGTCGCGTCGGGGGCCTACGAGTCGGTGCTCTACTACTCGGGTGAGAAGCGGCGCGCGTACGCCCTGAAGAACGTCGACGAGTACTTCGCCGAGCTGACCGAGGCGTACTTCGGCACCAACGACTTCTACCCCTTCGTGCGCCCCGAGATCGCCGAGATCGACCCGGGTGGGATGCGGGTCATCAGGGAAGCGTGGGAGGCGCCTCCGGGCCTGCGCTTGGTGACCAAGCCGAATGCGGTGCGCGTCGTCCGGGGCGGGACGACGTTGCTCGAGTATCTACGGGGCCACGAGGGCTTGAAGCCCTACGCCCTGCACCTGCGCACCCCCGCCGGCTTCGACGTCCTGCGCGACGCGCCGCACGACCACGAGCACCACCACGCTCTGATGTTCGCCATCGGCGTCGACGAGGTGGACCACTGGGGAGAGCGCGTCGCCCAGATCCCCGGGCGCCAGCTCGAGCGCTCCTGCGAGCCGATCGAAGCCCCCGCGTGCGGCTTCACCCAGGCGATCGAGTGGCTCGACTCGCGCGACAAGGGGGTGCAGCTCGTGGAGCGGCGCTGCTTGGAGCTCGTCGTCGAAGGCGAGCCCGAGGCGACCCTGCTCACCTGGCGCAGCCGCCTGGAGCTCCCCCCGGGCGTGGACTCCGCCCGCCTCTGGGGCGCCCACTACTTCGGGCTCGGCATGCGCTTCGCCGAGTCGATGGACGGCAGCGGAGCCTTCCTCTACGCCTCCGGCTCCCCAGGTGAGGTCGTGCGCGGCGACGAGCGCCTGACCCGTTCGACCTGGAGCGCCTATCACGGCGAGGTCGACGGTCGGCCGGTCACCGTGGCCGGCTTCGACGATCCCCGCAATCCACGGCACCCCGCCGCCTGGTTCACCATGACGGTGCCCTTCACGTACCTGACGGCGACCCTGGATCTCCAGGCCCAGCCGCTGGTCCTCCACGCGATCGAGGCCTTGGACCTGCGCTACGGAGTGGCCGTCTGGGATGGGCACGTGGAGCGAGATTCGATCGAGGAGCTGTACCGGCGCTGGGCTGCCCGGGAGTGACAGTCGAGACGGCGCCAGGGCACGAGGAAGATCACGAGACGCGCTCCCCCGAGCCGGACACCATCCCTGCCAAGAGATCTCTTGAGATTTCGTACCACCGGAGGTAGTCTTTACTCATAGCCCTGCTTCCGATCCAAGCGCACGGGAGGCCGATCCATGACCCCGATGCTCAGATCCCTCGCGCTGCTCGCAGCCTTCGCACCCGCTGCCGCGCAGACTACTTGGTACGTCGACATCTCCGGCAATCCGCCTGGTAGCGGGAGCCCGAACGATCCGTACACCAGCATTCAGTACGCCATCGACCAGCCGAGCACGCTGAACGGCGACACCCTCCTGGTCGCGACCGGGAGGTACCTCGAATCGGTGGACTTCCGCGGCAAGGAGCTCCTGATCGACGGTAGTGGCGCGGACCCCGTGCCGGTGATCGATGCCGGTGGTGTGGGGACTGCGGTCCTGTTCCAGAGCGGGGAGGGACCCGCCACCGTGCTCCGCGGCTTCGTCGTGACCGGCGCGACGTCCTCTGGGATCCGGGTGGACGGCGCGAGCCCGCTGCTCGAGCTACTCGTCGTCTGCGGGAACCGGGCGCTTCACGGTGCCGGCCTGTGGGTTCAATCGGGGGGAGCGCCGCTCATCCGCGCCTCCGTCTTCGAAGACAACGTCGCCCTCGACCAGGGCGGCGCCGCCATCGGTGGGACGTTCGAGGACTGCACCTTCCGCCGGAACCGGGCCGGATGGGCCGGGGGAGCCCTCTGCGGCGCCACCGCTCGCGGATGCCGGATTGAGGCCAACGACGCCGGGCTCGACTACGAAGGGGTCGGCGGGGGGGCGCTACTCTGCCACCTCGAAGCGTGCACGGTGATCGGTAACCGAGCCGGCCGGAGTGGCGGTGGCGTGGACGCGTGCACGCTCGTCGGAGGCGCACTGCTCTACAACCGTGTCGTGAACTCCCCCAAGTCCGTCGGTTGGGGGGGCGGCTCCCGTGGCGGCGAAGCTCGCGGCGTGCTGTACCGCGGCAACTACGTCGCCAGCCCGACCGCGTTGGGTGGAGGCGCCTACGACACGCGGGTCGCAGACTGCATCTTCAGCGGCAACGAGGCGGATCGCGGCGGCGGTGCCTTCTTCTGGGGCGCGCCGCCGGTGGGTGACGAGTTACGAGGCTGCACGTTTTTTGCGAACCGCGCGCGCTACGCGGGTGGGGGGATCTACTACCAGGGCAAGAGCGGCGGCACGTGCGTGGACTCGATCCTGTGGGGCAACGCGCCCGACGAGATCGCAGGCGAGCCGATCCTCGACGTGAGCTACTCCTGCGTCGAGGGTGGCTACCCCGGGACCGGGAACATCCCCCTCGACCCGCTGCTGTTCGGCCCTGCCGGGAGCGACGCGCACCTGCGCGAGGGCTCACCGTGCATCGACGCGGGCGACCCGAACGGCCCTCCGGACTTCGACGGGACGCGCGCCGACATCGGCGCCGTGCCCTTCGACGCCGCATGGATCGGCGGCGCCTTCCCCTACTGTTCGCCGAGCCGCACCGAGGCAGGCTGCCTGGTGCTCGCCACGTCCGCTGGCTCGCCTTCGTTGAGCGGCCCAGACGATTTCGTCATCGGTGCGACCGGCGTTCCCCCTGGCGTACCCGGCCTCCTCTTCTACGGCCTGAGCGCCGACGCCATCCCCTACTTCGGTGGTCTCCTGTGCGTCGCCACTCCGCTGGTCCGCATGGACTTGCAGCTCTCGACCCCGGCGATCGACACGTGCGGGGGGACGTTCCGCCAGCCGTTTTCCCAGGCGACCCTGAACAGCCTCGGACTGTCCTCCGGCGACCGGCTCTACTTGCAGTACTGGTTTCGACCTGTCGTGAAGGGTCGGACGAGCGAGGCAGTCGAGGCGTACGTCCAGCCCTGACGCGCAGGCGGCAGGCGACGTTGAGGCGCGTAGCCAGCAGTGGAGAATGAGCCTGCGCATCGCGGGCTCCGCTGTCCCTGTCGCATCCACGTGGCGATCGGCTTGGCGAACCTCTCGCAACGACTTGGGCGTCCGATTCCCTTCGATTCCACTAGGATCCCAGATCCCACGGACGGACAAGGACAGGCCGATGCGATTCCCCCTTCGTACCCCCCGGACGCTGGTCGTCACCCTCGTGGCCGGCCTCCTCTTCGTCGCCTGCAGGGGCGAGGACCTTCCGATCGCGACAGCGCTCCAGGACACCTGGTCCGTCACGGACATCGCGGGCGACACCGAGCTCGTGACGTTCGAGGCAGACACGATCCGGTGGCGCGTCGGCACCGAGGAGGAGTACGAGTGTCCGTACCGGCTGGTCTCCTGCCACGAGGGCGAGGGCGCGGTGACCCTGCGCCTCAAGTCCATGCAGCGCACCGGCGCGGACGTCTGGGTCGAATTCCACCTCACGTTCTCCGAGGACCGGCAGCAGTTCCGGATGGTGCACGGCGCGGACGTCCTCGACGGCGTGTTCGTCCGCTCCTCGCCCTGATTGGGGTACGGCCAGCTCCGGCCGACGCGGATCCTCGAGCTCCGCGCCGGAGACGTCCCGGCCGTGGAGCGCCTTCTCGTGGGGAGGCTTCGCATCCTCCGCTCGACTTGCCGACCTGGACAGGATGCCGGAGAATGGCCCCAAGAGGAGGGCGATCGCGTCGCCCAGCGCGAGCGTCGACAGCGTCCGGCTGGGCGCGCGCGTACGGCCCTCTCCGCGAGGAGAAAGACATGAACCTGCCTATCGCGAAGCCCTGCTTGGCGCTCACCCTGCTCGGTGTTCTCGTCGGCTGCGCCACCACCGTGCCCGAGTCGGACAGCACCCCCCCCGAGCTCACCCTCCACTGGCGCGTCACCGACCCCATGCCCTGGGCAGAGGGCCCCGGCCCAGGTGACGATCTGACGATCCTCAGTACGCCGACCACGACCGCCTACTTCTGGGCCCTGGCCAGCGACGACGAGGGAGTCAGGGAAGTCGCCATCCAGGCCAGTGGCTGGCTGAGGTTCGTGGGCGGCGGTATGCCCGTGTCCCAACTGCTGACCCTGAGCGCAGTCAACGCGGCGGATTCCGATGTCGGCCCGGGGGACGAGGCCTTCTCACGCCTGAACGCGCTCCTCGGCATCGACGAAAGCGACTGGGAGTGTCCGGAGGGCAAGGTATTCGAGAGCGCCACGATCACCGTGCGAGCCACCGCGGAGAACTTCTTCGGGGACGCCGTGGAGTCGGGCGAGATTATCGTGACGATCGAGTAGGGGAGCGTCGCGAGCTGGAGCCTACTGGACCCCGGCCGTGGCGATGTCCAGCAGGGGCAACGAGAACCCGAAGAACCAGTACTCGTCGTCGGTGCCGAGGTCGTAGCCGTACCCCACCTGCACCCAGTCCTGGAAGAAGGCCGCCGTGGCGCCGATGCCCAGCTCCAGGTCGTCGTCCCCGTCGAAGTCGAGTGCAGAGAACGCCAGCCCCACCCCGGGAGTCAGGAAGCGGTTGACGAACGCCGAGTCCCGGTCACCCCAACGATAGACGAGGTTGTAGGTCGGCGCCGCCTGGAATTCCGCCCGTAGCGCCGTCGCCCCCTCCGGGTTGGCGAAGGCGAGGCTGACGAAGGGCGAGACGTTCCCGAGAATGCGGAACATCGAGAACTGCCGACTGTCCACCGTCTCATGCTCGCCGGCGTCGGCATCGTCGGGTCCGCCTCGCATGACGAAGACGACCTGGTCCCCGGGCTCGCGGCGCCCGGTGTGACGCAGGTCGAGCTGGGTCTCGACGGGGACGCTTTCGATGTCGAGCGCGAGGACTTCCTCGCCGAACTGAAGGGTCGCCAGGTGAAGGCGCGCGGTTGCGGTCAGGGAGTGGTAGACCTGGCCCAAGGCAGCCAACCGCGCCTCGATCGCGCTCGACTTCGCGCCGAGCTGGGCTGCAGCTTCGCCGAGGGACGCTGCGATCGTCGCCAGCTCGTTTTCCACCACCTCCACCAGCCCCATGGCCTCGTCGCGCAGGGCCAGCGCGTCGTCGCGCAGGTCCGTCAGCAGGAAGAGTGAGGCGGGGATCTCCCCGATGGCCCGGTACTTGGCCACGGTTTGCTGGATCGCGAGTTCCAGTCGCTCCGCACGTACGGAGATACGGTCGAGTGAGAGCTGCACCTGCTCCTGGACGTCCGCCGCGAGGGAGTCTGCCTGGTTCTCGGTCTCGTCGAGCTCCCGCTCGAGGGCGGCGACGGGCCCCCCCAGGGTCGCGTCCAGATGTTCGATCAGGTTGTCGGCCATGCGGCCGAAGTTCAGGTCGGGTCCGGCTTCGTCAATCGACTTCGCCTTGTCGACGATCGCCTTCCACTGGGCGCGCTGAGCGTCGTCCAACGCGACGATCACGCGCTCGTACTCCACGAACTCGCCCGCTGCCAGCTCGTCGAAACCACCGAGGTGCACGGGGGTCAGACGGCTGCCGGAGGAGGTCCAGGCGCCGAGCCGGACGACGATTCCCTGCTCCTGGAGGCGCTTCACTTCTCGCGCGCGGAACCGATCGACCTCGTCGGAGACGACCTCCTGGAACACGCTGAACGCGGTGGCCATTCCGGGCTGCTTCTCGAGGGCGGGCTCGACCGCGGCGTTGTACCTGATCTCCACCTGCGCCAGTTCCGGTGGCAGTGCGCCCATGATGGTGAGGGTGCGGTCACCCACCTGCTCGAGCGCGGAGGCGAGGGCTGACTTCGCCTGCGCGTCCTGCGGCCCCTCGGCCCAGACCACGAAGGCCTGCTGCATCCGGGGAACCGCCGCGGCGAGCTCGTCGAGGCTCGTATCCAAGAGGGCCAGGACGCTCGGATTCACGGTCGCTCCACCGTCCTTCTCGAGCAGCTTGGCTCGCAAGGCATCCCGATCCACCTTCACCTTGATGGTGCTGTTGATGTCGACGAAGGCGGGGTCCGTCTGCACGGGAACGCGCTCCGAGTCGATCGTCCACTCCTCGAAGGAAAGGACCGTGTCCTGGACCTCGTCCGGTGACGAGCAGCCGGCGACGAGCGAGACGAGGCTCGCGACGAGTGCCCGCGCATTCATTGGAGGGCCGCCTTGGCGAGCATCTTCAAGATGCGGAAGAAAGTCGGATCCTCGTGCTGTCCGATCACATCGACGACCTTCTTCTCCAGTGAGATCGCGCAAGCGACCGCAGCCGCCCCCCCCAGGTCGAGCTGTCCGGGATTGGCCAGCTGAGCCAGAGTGTTCTGCACGTGTACGGGCTCCTTGGCCCAGATGACCAGAGCGGGATCAGCATCACCGCCGACCATGAGCGCGGCACGCTTGACGAACTCCCTCTCACGTTGCCCCTCGCCGAGGGCGACGAGCAGGATCGAGTCCTTCTGCAGGACAGTGGCGAATTCAGCGCCACCTGCGGTGCCGGGCTGAAGGGTGACCAGGTTGCCATCCATGGAGGACCTTGCGAATGGGGGTTAACTGATATGCCGACAGTATCCAGAACCGGAAGCGCGCAGCCCCATCATTCGTCCCGCCCCAGGTCGTTCGTGCGCACCTCGCGCAGCTTGCGGGCGAGACGCGCCCGCATTTCGGCCACCACGGCTGCGTGCTCCTCGTCCTGCGCCAGGTTGGTGATCTGCAGCGGATCCCGCTGCATGTCGAAGAGCTCCATCCCCTTGGCGCCGTCCTCTCCGTACTGGATGAAGGCCCAGCGCCGGTCGCGCAAGAGAAAACCCTTGCCGTTGACGCAGAAGGCGGCCTGGCGCACCTCGTGGGCGGGGTCGTCGAGCATCGGCGAGATGTCTTCGCCCTGCAGTCGCTCCGGGACCTCGAGACCGCAGAGCTGCGCCACGCTGGGGTAGAGGTCCAGGAGCTCGGTCAGGGAGTGACACACCGCGGGCTCCTTCCCCGGCACGCGGATGATGAGGGGCACCCGTGCCGATTCCTCGTGCAGGCTGACCTTGGCCCAGAAGTCGTGCTCGCCCAGGTGGTAGCCGTGGTCACTGGTGAAGATGACGATCGTCTCGTCCGCTAGACCGGCCTCTTCGAGCGCCGTCAGGAGGCGCCCCACCAGGGCGTCGACGTAGGCCACGCTGGCGAAGTAAGCGCTGACCGCCTTGCGCTGGCGCGGGACGTCCATCTGCATGTTGACGCTGGTCTTGTAGTTGATGCCCGCCTTGGGGATGTCGTCCCAGTCCCCGGGCACCTTCTCCGGCAGCGGCATCTCGGCGTGGGGGTAGGGCTCGAAGTAGGGCCGCGGCGCGACGAAGGGCACGTGGGGACGCACGAAGCCGACCGCCAGGAAGAAGCGCTTCCCGGCCAGCTCCTCGATCAGCTCGCAGGCCTTGGCGGCGGTCTTGCCGTCGGAGTGCGCCAGGTCGTCGCCATCCGCCTGCACGTAGACGAAGGTGTTGCCGCCCACCACCGGCTTCTTCCCGTCGGGGTTGCCCTCCAGCGTCTCGCCGGTCCCGGCGGCCTTCCACTCCGGGCCCTGGCTGTTGAAGCGTCGCGTCCAGGAGATGGGGTCGTCCGCCCCGTCGGTACCCTTCTCGATGCCGCCCGGCACCCCCATGTGGAAGATCTTGCTGACGCGCACCGTCTCGTAGCCCGCGTGCTTGAAGTGCTGCGCCCAGGTGGCGCGGTCGCCGAGCGCCGGCCGCGGGCTCTTGTAGCCCAGCATCTCGATGGCGTGCGGGTAGTAGCCCGACATGAAGGAGGCGCGCGACGGGCCGCAGTAGGTGCCTTGGCAGTAGGCGTGGGTGAAGCGCACCCCCTGCTCCGCGAGTCGGTCGATGTTGGGCGTCTGGCAGATCTCGCTCCCGTAGCAGGAGAGCGCCGTGTCGGTCAGATCGTCGGAGATGATGAAGAGCACGTTGTAGCGACCCTCCTCCTCCGGCGCCTGCGCGAAGAGGGGAGCGACCAACAGGCAGAGGGCGGCGGTGACTCGCATCGATACGGCTCGCATGGCGGTAGGGGCTGCGGCCCACCTTAGCCGCTGCGCCTGGTCGCAGCCGGCTCGAATCGGGGGCGAGGGACCCGGGTAGGACTCGGGTAACGGGGGGCCCGGGGAGCCACGACTCGGCTACCCTTCGAGATGGCCCTTCGTCCCCCCGCTGCTTCGACCACCATGATCCGCACCCTCGCCCTGCCCTTCCTGCTCCTCCCCGCCTTCGCCCAAGAAGATCCGAAGGTCGTGGAGGTGACGCGCAAGCCGACCCCCGAGAAGAAGGCCCCCTCCGAGCCGCGCCCCAGCGACACCGCCGACTGGCAGCGCTGGGAGAGCCTCGGCTCGACGGAGCTCTCCCCCGATGGGCGCTGGTTGGCCTGGACGGTGCGCCAGAACGACGGCACCAGCGAGCTGCGCGTGCGCATGCTGGCGACCGACTCCGACAAGGTCTACGAGGAGGGCGGTCGCCCGACCTTCTCGGAGGACAGCCGTTGGCTGGCCTGGTCGATCGGTCACTCGGAGGAGGAGCGGGAGAAGAACGAGGGCAAGTCGACGCCCCTCGAGAGGGACCTCGGTCTCCTGGACCTGCTCGACGGCGAGGAGGAGGAGATCGAAGGGGTGGCCTCCTTCTCCTTCAGCGAGAAGGGGCGCTTCCTCGCCATGCGCCGCTACGGCGCGAAGGGCGCCGAGGGCGGCGCCGACCTCGTGGTGCGCGACCTCTCGACCGGGATCGACACCCACTTCGGTTCGGTGGGTCAGTACTCCTGGAGCGAGGTGGGAGCCCTGCTCGCCATGACCGTGGACGCCGCGGACGAGGCGGGCAACGGCGTGCGCGTGTACGACGCCATGCAGGGGAGCCTGACCACCCTGGACTCCAGCGACGACGCCTACGGCAATCTCGTCTGGCGCGAGGAGAGCGCGGACCTGGCCGTGCTGCGCGAGCACGAGTTCGAGGAGGACGAGGACACCACCCAGGTCGTGCTCGCCTGGCGCGGTCTGGACGGCGACGAGCCCACGTCCCTGGTCTACGACGCCCTGAAGGACGAATCCGCGCCCGACCTGCGGGTGGTGGACTTCGCCGGTCTGCGCTGGTCCGACGACGGGGGGGTGCTCTTCTTCGGCATGAAGGAGTGGGAGGATCGGCCCGCGGAGTTGGAGGAAGAAGAGGAAGAGGAGGAGGGCAAAGAAGAGGACGCCGAGAAGGACGAGAAGCCCAAGACGCTGCGCGAGAGCCTCGACGAGCTCCCCGGCGTCGAGGTCTGGCACGCCGACGACATCCAGATCCTGCCGCGCCAGAAGAAGACCGCCATGCGCGACGAGATGGAGAACTTCCTGGTCGCGCTGCACCTCGAGGGCCCGCGCCTGGTGCGCCTCGAGGACGACCTGGTCGAGAGCGTGCGGCCCCTGGAGAAGGCGCGCTGGGGCCTGGGAGCGGACGAGACCCCCTACGAGGAGGAGCAGCGCTTCTCCGCCACCGTGGCGGACGTCTACCGCGTGGACATCGGGAGCGGCGAACAGACGAAGCTCCTCGAACGCGTCAAGTTCCGCATGACGGGCGACCCCGAGGGCCGCTACTTCATCTACCTGCGCGACGGCCACATCTGGTCCTGGGACCTGGATAGCGGCACCTCCGTCAACCTGACCGCCACGATGGACGCGCCCTTCATCAACCAGGAGGCCTCCAGCCTGACCGACGAGCAGCCGCCCTACGGGGTCGGTGGCTGGACCACCGACGGGCGCGTCCTGCTCTCCAGCCGCTACGACCTGTGGGCCTTCGCCCTGGACGGCTCCGGGGTCACGCGTCTGACGAACGGGACCGAGGAGTGCGTGCGCCACCGGCGCGTCGTCCTGGACTACGACGAGGAGGAGTTCATCGATCCCGCCGTGCCCTTCCACGTCTCCCTCTACGGCGACACGACCAAGCGCTCCGGCTACGGCCGGCTGAAGATCGGTGGCGCCCTCAAGCAGCTGATCTGGGAGGAGGCGAGCATCTCGCGGCTCAGGACGGCCGAGGACGCCGAGGTCTTCGCTTTCGTGCGCGAGCGCTTCGACGACTCGCCGGACGTCTTCGTGGGGGGAGCGGGCCTGGCCGACGCCGCGCAGGTCAGCGACGTGAACGCCTTCCAGGCCGAGTTCCTGTGGGGGCACGCGGAACTGGTCGACTACACCAACGCGCGCGGGGAGGCGATGCAGGGCGCGCTCTTCTACCCGGCGGGATGGGAGGAGGGGAAGAGCTACCCGATGGTGACCTACATCTACGAGAAGCTCTCCCAGTCGCTGCACCGCTACGACGCCCCCTCCGAACGCCGCCCCTACAACCGGTCGGTGTTCACCAGTCAGGGCTACTTCGTCTTCCTGCCCGACATCACCTACCGCCCCCAGAACCCCGGCGTCTCCGCCGTCGAGTGTCTGGTCCCCGCCGTGCAGGCGGTGATCGCCAAGGGGTTGGTCGACCCGCAGCGCATCGGGCTCGTGGGGCACTCCTGGGGCGCCTACCAGACCGCCTTCGTCGTGACCCAGACCGACCTCTTCGCCGCGGGGGTCGCCGGTGCGCCGCTCACCAACATGATGAGCATGTCGATGAGCATCTACTGGAACTCGGGGCAGGCGGACGCCTACATCTTCCACGAGAGCCAGGGGCGCATGGACCGGCCCTTCTGGAACGACGTCGCGACCTACATCGCCAACTCACCGATCTTCCACATCGAATCCCTCAGGGCTCCGCTGCTGATCGCCTTCGGCGACGAGGACGGGGCGGTGGACTGGCACCAGGGCATCGAGATGTACAACGCCGCGCGACTGGCCCGCGCGCCGCTGGTGATGCTCGTCTACGGGGGCGAGAACCACGGCCTGCGCCAGAAGCCGAACCAGGTCGACTACCACCACCGGGTGCGCGAGTGGTTCGACCACTACCTCAAGGGGGTCGAGGCAGCGGCCTGGATCACCGAGGGTCAGAGCTGGCTGGAGCGCAAGCGGGAGCGGGAGCTGAAGCAGAGGGAGAAGAAGCCCAAGAAGGGGAAGAAGGGGAAGGGGGACGACTGAGGCCGGGGTGGGGGACCTCCCCGGTCACCCCCCAAGATGCCCGTAGGGAGGCAGCGTCTCGAGGCGCTCGTCCTCCACCGGGCCGCCCAGCGTGAAGTGGTACAGGTCCTGGAAGGCGTGCCCTGCGAGGCGCAGCGCCCGGTGCGTCTCGTCGTCGAAGAAGCAGCCGATCCCCGTGCCGCGCACTCCCTCCGCCTCGGCCCCCAGATAGAGGAGCTGCCCGATGGCGCCGCACTCCCAGTAGAGGCGCCGGTAGAACCAGGCCCCGTAGGTCTCGAGGGGCTCGTCGTACTCCGCCAGCATGGCGCAGGCGAAGGTGCCGTCGCTGGCGATCGCTTGGCCGCAGCTCAGGTCGGCGGCCAGGCCGCGGCAGTCCTCTGGCTCGAGCAGGTAGAGGTCCAGCTCCTCGGGACACCCCTCCGGGCGCGTCCAGGCGAGATTGCCCCCCAGGGCTGATTGCAGCGGCTCCAGCGCCTCCGCGTGCCGCACCAGGACGTAGCGCCCCGGCGGCAGACCGTCGACGCGGTGCACGAAGAGCACCAGGTGCACCCGCGGGCGCCACGGCAGGGCGGCGAAGGGAACGCTCGCACGGTGGGGGACGAGACCCTTCAGGATGTCGAAGAAGCTCTCGCGGGAGAGGCGCGTGCGCCCGTCCATGGCGACCGCGCTGCGACGCTGGTGGATCAATGGGCGCAGGCCGGCCGCGTGATCCTCGCCTGCGGACGAGTGAGCGGGCGCGAGAGTGCGCTCCCAGAGCAGCTCGGCCGGGGGGCCTTGCTTGAGCGTCGCTGTGTGGACGCCGTCGATGGCGGGCCAGGGTTGGTGGCTTTGGGCCAGCGGGTTGGGCTCGCCCTCGAATGAGCGTGCGCATTCGGAGGGCAGCTCGGGGAGCACGCCCCCCCGCAACACCGCTTCGGGCACCTCCGCCCCCGCCGGGTGGACCAGCACCAGCGCGTCGGGGTGCTCCGCCTCCGGCCCGCGCTGGCCCGCGACTCCGAGCCAGCTCGCCAGTCGTCCGTCGCCGATTCCCTCGAGGAGGCGACAGGTGCGCCCCAGTCCGGCGGCCGCGATCGCCACCGCCGCCAGGGCGTGGCCCACGTCGAGCTGGCAGTAGCGGAAGGCGCGCTCCCCGTACTTCCACGACTCGCGCACGTAGATGCTGGTCAGGGCGACCAGGAAGGCCCCCTCCGGGAGCTGGGCCGCGAGCTCCCCCCAGCTCGCCTCCGGCACGCTCGAACGACGCTCCAGGGCGTGCAGGAAGGGCTGGTAGTGCCAGACCCCCGGCTCGTCGTCGAGGTGGGGGATGGCGCCCGCCAGCAGGTAGCCCTCGGTGGGGTGCAGGTTCCCGCTGGAGGGGTTGGCGCGCAGGGCCCAGCGCGTCACTCCGCTGCTCTTCCACGCCGTGAGCCCCAGGGTGTCCTGGAAGAGCTGCGAGATGCAGCGCAGGTCCAGCGCCGGTGTTTCCACCTTCCCCGCGACGAGCCCCGCGCAGTAGGGAGGGCTGTGGGTGAGGGGGACCTGCTGCAGGGCCACCCGCGGTGCGCCCTGGTAGGCACGAAACGGATCGGGCTGGGTCTCCCAGTCCATGTAGCCCAGGGACGCCGCGTAGCGACCGTAGTGGTGCTTCGTGCGCTCGTGGTACTCGCGAGCTCGCTCGAGGGGGGAGGAGGCCATGTCAGCCCCCGTGAGCATACACCGCTAGGCGGGGGCGCCGCGCCGCACCACGTTGACCAGGCAGCGCAGGCTGCCGAAGTGCCGGTAGGTGGCGGTGCAGTCGACCGCGAAGACCTCGTATCCGAGCCCCTCCCAGATCTCCTGCGCGGCGCGGTTGAGGGCCTCGGCGCCGGCGTAGACGGGCATGTGAACGATGCGGCGCCCCTCCCGCTGATCGAGGATCGCGTTCAGGGGGCTCAAGTAGGTGCGCCCATCGGGTGCGGGCAGGACCGGCATGCGCACGACCCGGTACCCGGCCTGCTCGCAGCGTCGGGCCACGGCGTCGAAGCGCGCTTGGGTGGCGGGGGAGAAGTCGGCGCCGCCGGGCAGGGGGGCTTCGATCCCCGGCAGGTCGCGCGCTGCGCTCGGATCGCCCACGAGCACCGTGCGGTTTCCAGCGGCCATCATGAACATCCCCGCGTGGTGGTCGGGGGCGTGGTCGAGGAGGAGGACGCGGCGCCCGAGCTGCTGGGTCAGGCGTGCGGTGAGCTCCTCCTCGTCGGCGACGGTGCGCCCCAGGTTGCGCCGCAGGACTCCGGGCGCGACGAAGGTGGTGAGGTCGTCGGTCACGAAGTCGCCGCCGTCGAAGTAGAGCTCGCTCCGGGTGGCGTCCGCGTCGAGGTCGGGCTGGTGCGCCAGGTCCTCCGCCACCAGGTGATCCTCGCGCCGAGCGGCCCAGGTCGTGGCGCCCTCTTCACCGCGGGGGGAGAGGAGCAGGTGCGTGGGCGGCTCGCCCGGGCTCTGCAGGAGGAGCCACCGGTCGCGGGACCATCCCGTGATCGCGTGGTCGGCGAAGACCGGGGTGAGGGTGCAGGCGTGCTCTCCGAGGCGACGGTGGAGATCGTCGAAAGCGGCTGCGTCGGGACAGACGACGTGGATCCGCACCTCCGCGGGCAGGCCGCCGATGAAGTCGCGGTAGGCGGGAAGCTGCACCTCGGCGGCCGCCGGGAGGTAGTGGATCACCAGCTCCTCCAGGGGCCCGTCGCAGTCGCTGACGAGGACGCCGGTGGGGGAGGGGTGCCCATCCGGTCCCTCGAGAGCGGCGATCGCGGCGAGGGTGGTGCCCAACCCGAGCAGCACGCCCAGGGGGCCGGCGAAGCGCGCGGCGGGGGGGCTCACTGTGCCGGCTGGCGGATCTGGAAGAAGAAGGTCTCTTCGGGGAGCAGCGGGACCGCGGGTTCGAAGGTGCGTTCGACGCGCTCTCCGGGTGCGAGGGTCAGCGCGCAGATCTCCGACCAGCGGTCGGCGGGGACCGGGAGCATCCGCGCCAGGGGAGAGGGGGGGCTGCTGGCGGCGACGGCGAGGGTGAGGTCGGTGGTGACCACCTGGTCGGTGGGATTGGTGGCGACCAGCTTCAGGGTGGGGCTCTGTGCCGGGAGGTAGGTCGTGCGGTCGGTGAGCAGGGTGAAGGTGCAGCCGTTCCTCTCGAGCGTGGTCTGGGGGAAGAAGTCGAAGGGCGCGGCTTGCGCACGGGGAGGCTGGACCTCGAGGAAGGCCAGGGTGAGCAGGCTGGTCACGGCGGCGGCGCGCAGGATGAGAGTGATCGTGGTCATGGCGATGGTCACGGGCC
Organism: uncultured Planctomycetaceae bacterium; assembly: GCA_964507325.1. Classification (GTDB taxonomy): domain Bacteria; phylum Planctomycetota; class UBA1135; order UBA1135; genus CAZDQL01. Next base: position 16,515 of record CAZDQL010000121.1, read on the forward strand.
TTTGGGGCGTGTGGTTCTCCATTGACTTGTCGCACGGTCGGGGGGCGGAGGGGGTAACCGGGGGGTAACGGGGGCTCGTGAGCCGATCCGGTCAGCGAGACGTTGGGGGGGAGATCTCGGGGAGAGAGGAAGTCCCCCCGAAACTCCAGCCAGTTTCGGGGGGACTTCCCCGCTCCACACCAGCCTCCTTCCCCACCCCCCACGCCCCCCCCCCCCCCCCCCCCCCC
>CAZDQL010000122.1:0-16204 GCA_964507325.1 uncultured Planctomycetaceae bacterium
TGGTCAAGAGCAAGGGCCCCACAAGTTCCCCACTTGCATCCCGTGACCGAGTAGATCTCCCCCTGAGCGGGTATGTTGAGCGTCCCCGTTCGCACCCAGCCACCTGCCACATGGCGGTACACCTGTGCGCACCGTTCCCAGTCGACAGGGCACGGGTCGAAGTCGCTTACCAGGGCCCACTCACCATCGACGGCAAGGTCTCGGCCGAAGTAGTACCCGGTTACGTCAGAAAACAGTCGCTGGCTCTCAACCCAATGGGAACCGTCATAGCAGAAGACATAGACGGCGCCCCCATCCTCAATGGCGTCGTCGTGGTGGTCGCTGCCAACGAAGAGCTGACTCCCGCTGATTGCCACTATTTTGCCAAAGCCCTGGACCTTCTCTGGATCACTTGGAAATAGCGTCTCCCCTTCCCAAATTGTGCCGTTGTATCGATACACGGAGACGGCTCCACGGTATCCCCCCGCGCCAATGGCGGCAAAATCACCGTCCAAATCCACGCAATCCCCGTAGTTGTCCCCCAACTCGAGGCCCAAGGGCGTCAGGTTCTGATCGAGAACCCAGACTCCCCCGATGTGTCGATAGACGAACGCACGGCCTCCCTGGACTTCGTCACCGCCATTGGGGTTCCATCCGGGAGAACCTACGATCAGCACATCTCCCTGAATCCGAACTGCAGCCCCAAACTGGTCACCCCCGCCCGGGATGGGTGCCGAGAATCGTTGCTGCAGCTTCCACGAGGCTCCATCATATCGAAAGACATAGACAGACCCCGCAGGGTGGTAACCCTCCCCAACCCATAAGTCGCGCGGCGCACCCACGGCAATGGTATTCCCGCACACGGAAAGGCAATACCTGCCAAAACCCGAGGCCTCAGTCAGCGGTTGTAGCTTCTGCTCCTCTACCCAGGAACTTCCGTCGAATCGGTAGACGTACACCGCACCGGGGCCCATCGTCCCCCCCGCGTCGGGACCGTTGTCGATTGAGCCGAGCACCGCGACTCGACCATCGACCGCGACAGTGGTCCCCACGTGGTCGATTTGGGTCACATCACCGGGGACGAGCTTCGCCAGGAGGCAGGTGGAGCGCTCACACTCGTCCAGCACCCCATTCCCATCGCTGTCCTGACTGAGCCCTGAAGCGAGATCGCAGACATCTGGAACGCCGTTGCGGTTGCAGTCGATCTCCTCTCCACCGCAGCCGAGGCCCTGCGACAACAGAAAGACGTAGGCCGCACCGGAGTCGACGAGCCCGGCGTCAGCGAGGTGAGCACCCACGAAGACGGCTTCGCCATCGAGGCCGACCGAGCAGCCGAATCGATCCGGTTCGTAGGGATCCCAGCTCTTGAACTGCGCGATCTGTGCCCAGGTGGAACCCGTGCGCCGGTACGCGTACGCCGCACCTGGTCCACGCCCCACCCGCGGCGCTCCCACGAGGACCGTCTGGCTGTCGAAGCAGACTGAGTGACCGAAGTAGTCACCGGACCACCCGCCGCCGGCCACGAGCTTGGTCCCAGCGTCCCAGCCCCCGAGGACCCGCTGGAACACGTAGGTCGCCCCGGTGTTGGGGCCCTGATCCTCGTCGCCACTCGCGCCGACGATGACTACTCCCTCTCGCACGGCTACCGAGCAGCCGAAACGATCACCCCAGCCCGGGTCAGGTGCCACGAGCCGTGCCTCTTCGACCCACTCCTCCCTGTCGCGACGGAACAGGTAGACGGAACCCGCTTCGTGGATCGCATGGCTGTCGAGTGGGGCGCCGATCGCGGCCAAGTCGCCGTCCAGGGCCACGGACCAGCCGAAGTGGTCCTCGGCCAATGAATCGGAGCCGATCAGCTTGGCGTCCTGGCTCCACTGGCCATCCTCGCACCGAAACGCGTAGACGGCCCCCGTCGGCTGCAGGCTCTCGTTCAGCGCTCCGTACGCGCCCACGACCACTCGGTCCTCCGATACCGCAACCGCCTTCCCGAAGGAGTCCATGGGACTGGGGAGATCGGGGACGATCTTGGCCTCCTCGATCCACTCGCCACCGGGCCACGGATCTCTCGGGAAGACCCTGGTCCGCAGTCGGAAGACGTACACCGCCCCGGAGCCCTTCTCGCCGCCCGGATCCTGCGTGGATGCAATGGCGGCAACGCCCCGGTCCAGTGCCGAGCTGTGACCGAAGCGAGTCCCCGGAGCCGCATCGCTCGCGATGAGCTTCTGATCCAGCACCCAGGTCATCCCCACGCGCCGGTAGGCGCTCACCGAGCCCGCATACAGCCCAGCTTCGGTGTCGTGAGGAGCGCCGATCAGAGCCCGTCCGTCGCGAACGGCGACGCTGGTCCCGAACCACTGCAGTGGCTCTGGATCAGCAGGCACCAGCTTCTGCCACTCGCACTGACCGTGCCCGACAAGAGTCAGAGCCAGTCCAGCCAGGACGAAAACCACCACTCGCTGCGGAGTGCCACGAAGTGCACGACTCATTGCCCGCCTCTCTGCTCCTCGCTGGGTCCCGCACGGCGCACCGACGCGACTCCCGACATCGCTGAGCACTTGCGCCGCCCTGGTGGCTCCCATCTTACTCGGGGAACGGAGCCGTCGCCCGCTTGCGCCATTCGAGCCAGGGGGGCGAGGGGACTACGCTCGCATCAGGTCACGAGCTCATCCCCGACTCACCCACCGGCCCGCCCCCGCACCAACCGATCCGGCAGGTGGTTGAAGGCGTGCTCCGTCAGGGTGTCGGTCCCGCCCCAGATCGGCAGCCGGCGGCCGATGACCGAGCAGCCGTCGTAGAGGATGAACTGGGCCAGGAGGTCCTCCTCCCCACGGCTGGAGCGCACGATCTGCAGGGGGAAGGCCAGGTTGCCGATCACCGGCAGGAGACCCACCCAGAAGGCGGTCCAGGGCAGCTCGCGCCCCAGGAGGAAGTTCTGCGCCAGGCGCCCGCCGGTGTAGAGGGTGCGGCCGACCGAGCCCCCCGAACACCACACCAGGCTGAGGGTCAAGGCGTCCACGTACCCCGCCGCGTAGAGCGCGGGGAAGAGCAGGTACTCGATGCTCTTCACGAAGGGCTTGATCGCCAGGTGCACCCCGAAGTCCGCCAGGTAGGTGGAGGACTCCTCCCGCCCCAACTTGGCCCGCAGGATGGCGGCCTCCCCCTCCAGGAGCTGCCCGCGCTCGAGCCACTGCCGCACCCGGGAGTCGACGAAGCGCTCCGCCAGGGTCCGGCGGTAGCGCGAGGAGGCGAGGAAGGCCACGCCGGCGCGCGCGATCCGCTTCCAGGGCACGCGCGCCAGGGCCCGGGCCACCTTGGCCGCCTTGCGTCCCACCCGGCGAGCGACCCCGCGCACCGCGCGCAGCGTCTCATGGCCGAACCAGCGCAGCGGCGAGCGCTCGTAGCGCGTGGCCTGCTCCAGGTCGAGACGTCCCTTGGCGAGCTGCGAGCGCACGCTGCGCGTCAGCCGCGGCATGCGGCGCCAGGCCTGCTGGTGGTAGTCGAGGGCGCAGATGTCGCGCTCGATCCCCTCGACGGTGGGCTGCCCGAGCGCACGCACCAGCTCCTCCCGCCGCTGCGCCAGCCAGGCACCCAGGCGCTCGGCGTCGACGTCGTCGAAGAGCGGCCGGCCGTAGTGCAGGGCACGCGGCAGGTAGAAGCGCCACAGGCTGGGCAGGTGTGCCGGGAAGAGGGCGGGCACCCCCGACTCCAGGTCGATCCAGGCCCAGCGGCGCTCTCCCCCGGGGAGATCTTCCACCAGGAAGTTCGCCAACGCCACCGGGTTGCCGAGGCCCGCCTGCCACACCTGGCCGTCGAAGCCCGCATCCCGCAGCCGGTCGACGAGGAGGCGCAAGAGGCCGCGCAGCTCGTCCACCTCCTCCGCCCCACGCCGGTTCATCGGGTGGTGCAGGGTGGGCGCCCGGCCGTCGACGTACTCCGTGTGCAGCTGCCAGGCGTCGAACTCGCTGTCCCAGTCGACGCTCCACCCCTCCGCCACCCGCATGCGGCCCCCCGTCCAGTGGGCCACCAGGGGCGCCAGGATGCGGCGGCGCAGGATCGCCGCTTGCACCGCGTGGTCGCACCAGGCGTAGGGATTGGGTGCGCCGAGGAAGATGTACTGGACCGCCCGGGTCAGGATCCCCGAGGTGAAGACCTTGCGGGCGGTGGCCCGCCCCTGCTCGTCCGCGGACTTGAAGACGAAGGCGGCGCGACCTATCCCGAGCAGGGGGTCGGTTCCAGCGTCGAGGAGGAGGTCGGTGTTCTCCGGGCCCTGGGGAGGCATGGCGCGCCTGCGTTCTACCACACGCCCCCCTTCTCTTCTCACCCACGCTGTACGGGCTCTCGCCGCGGGACCGCTACACTGCGGCGCCCCGGGCCAGGCGCATTGCCCGGTCGACCCGAGATCCTCATACCCATGGGCCGTTCTTCCGGACTCCTCTCCACCCTTCTCGGCTTGGTCGCCGTCGCTCTGGCGGTCTGGTGGTTGCGCCAGCCCGACCCGCCGCCCCCCGAGGAGCCCCCTCGGCCCCCCTTCGTGCTGCCGGTCACCCTCGAGACGGTCCAGCGCGACACCCTGCGCCCCCGGGTGCCCCTGACCGGGACCGTCACGAGCCCCGCCCGCGCCCGGCTGGCCTTCGAGGCCGCCGGCACCCTGGTGGAGCTCGCGATCCGCGAGGTCGATGAATTCGACACCGGTGACGTCCTGGCCCAGCTCCAAGCCGAGGACGAGGAGCTGACGGTGGCCCGCGCCGAGGCGGACCTGACCCTGGCCCAGCGCGAGCTGGACCTGCTCGAAGCGGGGACCCGCGCCGAGGACCTGGATCGGCTCGCCGCCGAGCTCGAGGAGGACCGCGCGCGCGAGGCGCTCGCTCTGACCGAAGCGAAGCGCGGGGTCAAGCTCCTCGAGGACAAGGTCATCTCCCAGGCCGATCTCGACCGCCTGCAGGCGGAGCACGCCGCCGCCGTGGCGCGCACCGCCGCCAAGGTCGCGGAGCTCGCCGCCGCCACCGCCGGCGCGCGGGAGGAGGACCTCGACATCGCGCGCGCCAAGGTGGCCCGCGCCCAGGCCCAGCTCAACCTCGCGAACCGCGACCTGGAGAAGACGCGGCTGGTGGCGACGCAACCCGGCGTAGTGTTGCAGCGCTTGGCATCGGTGGGGGACCACCTGGCGGTGGGCACCCCCGTGCTGGAGGTGATCGATCCCTCCGAGCTCGAGGTGGAGGTGGAGATCCCCGGGCGCTTCGCCCTAGACCTCGCCGAGCTCCCCGGGGTCGTGCTGACCCTCGACGACCTCCCCGGCTGGAGCCTGAAGGCCGTCCTCGACGCCACCATCCCCGCCGCCGACGAGCGCAGCCGCAACTTCACTGGTCTGGTGCGCATCGAGGCGAAGGACGCCGGCGTCCTGCGCCCCGGGATGTTCGTGCGGGTGGATCTGGAGCTGCGCCCCAAGGAGAGCGCCCTGGTGATCCCCGCCGACGCGGTGCGTCGCACCCCCGAGGGGCCCCAGATCGTGCGCGCCGTCGAGGTCCCCGCCGCTCCCCCCGACCCCGGGGGGTTGGAGGCCCAGGTGCTCCCGGTCGCCCTCTTGGCCGCCGACGACGGTCGCTGCGCCGTGGAGGCCCCCGGCGCCGAACCGCCCCTGAGCGCCGGCGACTCCATCGTCGTCACCGGCGTCGACCGCGCCGTCACGGGGGTGCGCCTGCTCCCGGCCGGAGCCGGGCCCCCCCAGAGTGAAGAGGAAGCGCCGCGATGAACCCCATCCGCGCCGCCGTCGAGCGACCCCACACCGTGGCGGTCGCGGCCCTCCTGGTCGTGCTCTTCAGCGGCCTGGCGTTCCTGCGCATCCCCATTCAGCTCAAGCCCAGCGTCGACGTCCCGCGCATCAACGTCACCACCTTCTTCCGCGGCGCCAGCGCGGTGGAGGTGGAGGAGCAGGTCACCCGCGAGCTGGAGGACGTGCTGCAGAGCGTCGAGGGGCTGGCCGAGCTCACCAGCACCAGCACCGAGAGCCTCAGCGCGATCACCCTCGAGTTCTCGCTCGCCACCGACGTGCAGCTCGCGATGGTGGACGTGGTGACCAAGCTGGCCCAGGTGCCGCCCCTGCCCGAGGAGGCGGACGAGCCGGTGGCCGCCATCGCCAGCTCCGCCGACCGCGAGATGGTGATGTGGATGGTGGTGCAGTCGGGGCTGCCGCCGGACGCCGTTCGCCGCATCGTGCAGGACGACATCCTGGCCCACCTCGAGCGCGTGCCGGGCGTGGCCAGCGTCTTCGTCGCGGGGGGAGCGGAGCGGGAGATCCAGGTGCGGCTCGACCCCGACCGCATGCTCGCCTCCGGGGTCACCTTCGACGGCTTGCTGGGCGCCATCGCCGCCGGCAACCAGAACCTGCGCGGGGGGACGGTGGAGACCGCCTCGCGGCAGCTCGTGGTGCGCACGGTGGGCAAGGCGGTCGAGGCTTCCGAGCTCGAGCACCTGATCGTGGCCGAGACCCCGGGGGGCAGCGTCCATCTCGGAGAGGTGGCCGACGTCGTCGACGGCTACCGGGAGCGCACCGGGTTCCTGAACCTGAACGGTGAGCCGGCGGTGGCGCTCGGCGTGCGCCGCCAGGTGGGCGCCAACGTGGTGGAGATCGTGCGCGCCCTCGAGGAGCTGCGCGGCCGGTTGAACGACACCTTCGTCGACCGCGGAATCGATCTCCACCTGGCGCCCGTCTACCGCGAGACCGACTACATCGAGCAGGCGATCGGCTTCGTGCGCGACAACCTGCTCCTGGGCGCCGCCTTGGCGATCGGCGTGCTGCTGGTCTTCCTGCGCAGTCTGCGCTCGATCCTGGTGGTGGCCCTGACGATCCCCATCTCGCTCGTCACCGTCTTCCTGGTGATGCAGGCCCTGGGCCGCACCTTGAACGTGATCAGCTTGGCGGGGATCGCCTTCGCCAGCGGGATGGTGGTCGACAACGCCATCGTCGTGTTGGAGAACATCTTCCGCCACCTGGAGAAGGGCAAACGACCACGCCAGGCGGCGGTCGACGGCGGTCGCGAGGTGTGGGGCGGGGTCCTGGCCTCGACCCTGACCACCGTGGCGGTCTTCGTGCCGATCCTGCTGCAACGGGACGAAGCCAGTCAGCTCTTCAAGGACTTGGCGCTGGCGATCTCCGCCGCGGTCGCGGCCTCCCTGGTGGCCGCGCTCTCGATCGCGCCCGTGCTGGCCTCCCTGCTCTACCGCGGCGCCACGGCCCTGCCGGCGGGCGCCGGAGGTCGCGGGCCGGTGGCGCGCGCCTACGGCTCCTTCTGCGGGTGGCTGGCGCGTCCGCGCCCGGGAGCCAGCGGGATCAAGCTGGGCTTCGTGCTGCTCATCGTGGCGGGCTCCATGGCGTCGACCCGTCTGGCGCCGGCGGCGGAGTATCTGCCGATGGGCAACCGCAACTTGATCTTCTTCTTCGCCGACCCGATCCCCGGCACCAAGCCGGAGGCGATCCGCGCCAACTACGCGCCCTTCGAGCAGTTCACCATGGCGCAGCCGGAGTCCCTGCGCATGTTCTCGGTCTCCGGAGGCTTCAACGGCGGTGGAGTCATCCTGAAGCCGGAGTACTCCACCCCCGAGCACCTGGAGGCCCTCTACAACAAGCTCTTCTTCGGGGGGAGTCTCCCCGGCTGGCGCTTCTTCGTGCCGGTGCGCTCGAGCATCTTCAACGACCCGGGCAAGCAGTTCGAGGTGGAGCTGTCGGGGCCCGACTTCGTGGCGCTCGAGACCGCCGCGGCGCGCCTCGAGCAGCGCCTGGCCGCGGTGACGGGGGTCATCGGCGTGCGCGGGTCGCTCGTCACCGGCCGCCCCGAGCTGCACGTCGAGGTGGACGAGGCCAAGGCCAAGGATCTGGAGCTCGACGTGGGCGCCATCGGTCGAGTGGTGGAGACGGTGGTCGCCGGGCGCCGCATGTCGACCCTGATCGATCGCGGGCGCGAGGTGGACGTCAACGTGTTGGCGCCCCAGAGGCGCGTCGGCTCCCCCGAGGAGCTCGAGGCCCTGCGCTTCCTCTCCCCCGGAGGCGAGCCGGTGGCCCTCGGCAGCGTGGCCACCGTGTCGCGCACCACCGGCCCCCAGAGCATCCGCCGGCTGGAGCGGGAGCGGAACGTGCTGCTCACCGTCAACATCGCCCGCGATGCACCCCTGGAGGAGGTGGTGGCGGAGGTGGAGGATTCGCTGCTGCCCGAGATGTCGCGCGAGCTGGGGCCCGCCTACACCCTGGGGGTGGGGGGCTCGGCGGACAAGCTGAAGACCACCCTCAACGCCCTCACCAGCGGCCTGGGGCTCTCGGTCCTGATCATCTACCTCCTGCTCGTCTCCCTCTTCCGCAGCTGGCTGCTGCCGGGGGTGATCCTGGTGACGGTCCCCCTGGCTCTCTCCGGCGGGGTGCTCGGGATCCGGGTGGCGAGCGTGCTCTCCGGGGGTGAGGCGAGCTTCGACGTGATCTCCATGCTGGGCTTCGTGATCCTGGCGGGCCTGGTGGTCAACAACGCGATCCTGATCGTGCACCAGGCCAACAACTTCCGCGACGAGGGGCTGGGCCTGCGCGACGCCCTGGCGGAGTCGGCGCGCTCGCGGCTGCGGCCGATCACGATGAGCGTCATCACCACCGTCTTCGGCATGCTGCCCCTGGCCCTGGGGGGAGGTGCGGGGGCGGAGCTCTACCAGGGGCTCGGCGCGGTGATCGTCGGAGGGCTCCTGGTGAGCACCCTCTTCACCCTCTTCCTCGTGCCGGTGCTGCTCAGCCTCGGTCACGACCTGGGGCTTGGGCGCAAGGCGGCGTGAGGGGGCGCTCGGAGAAGCTCTTCGCACTCGGGGCCCTGGCGTTGGTGGTCCTCTTGGGGACCGTCGCGCGGATCCACACCGCGTCGTCGAGCCCCCACTTCGATCGCGCCGATCCCCGCGGGATGCTCGTCACCGATCCGGGGCTGCTCTACTACCTGACGGAGCGGGTGGTGGAGTCGGGGGGGCTGCCGGGGGACTTCGCCGCCGAGCCGCGCATCGAGCACCCCGAGGTGGTGGACGTGACGGCGCGTTTCACCGTCGGTCAGGAGCTCCTCGTCCTCGCCGCCCGCCGCCTGGTGGGGGAGGAGATGCCCCTGCACGTGGTCTGCGTCTGGCTCTTCGCCCTGGTGGCGAGCGCGGCGGCGGTGGGGGTCTTCGGGTTGGCGTTCGAGCTGACCCGCTCCATGCGCTGGGCGAGCCTGGCGGCGGTGGTCTTCGCCCTGCTGCCGGTCAACTACCGCACGATCGGGTTCGTCTTGATGCGCGAGGACCTGGCGTGGCCCCTCTTCGCCCTGCACCTGTGGCTGGCCGCGCGGGCGCTTCGCCGGCAGGGAGCGGCGAGTGGCCTCCTGGCCGGGGTGAGCCTGGGTCTCGCCTGCGCGAGCTGGCACGCCATGGGGATGGTGGCGGCCGTGGAGGCCTTGGCGATCTTCACCTGGTTCCTTCACTCCGGCCACAATCCCTTCGCCCACCGGGGCGGTCGGTTCGCCCTCTTGGGGATGGCGGTCGTGACCCTGCTCGTGCCGGCGCTCTGGGCCAAGGGGGCCATCCTCTCCCTTCCGCTGCAGCTCGCCGGCGGCTTGACCCTGGCCGGCCTCTTCGCGGGAGCCCGGCCGCGGCCATGGCAGGTGGGATGCGCGCTCTCCGGCGCCGCGCTCCTCCTCGTCGCCTCGGTGGCCCTCGGCACCTGGCTCGGAACCGGGCAGGACCTGCGCCACGTCCTCGACGTGCTCGTGGCCAAGATCTCGCACCTGGGGATCCGCCCCGCCGACCCGGGGTTGCTCTCCTTCGATGCGCGCATGATGTGGCAGGGCCCCTTCCGCACCCTGGGGCTGACCGAAGCGTGGCGCGGCTTCCAGGTCTGCCTGCTGCTCCTGCCTCTGTTGCTGGTCGTCGAAAAACTGCGCTTCCTGCGGCGCCGCGGGAGCGACCTGCAGCGGACCCTGCACCTGGGCCTGCTCTTCACCCTGGTCGCCGCCTGGCTGGTGGCGCGCATGGCGGTCCTGGCGGGATTGCTCCTGCCGGTGCTCCTGGTGCACCTCGGCCAGCGCTCCTCCGCCGTCGGTCCGAAGGTCGGTCACCTGCTGGGTGTCGCGGCCCTGCTCTTCTGGCAACTCGTCGGCTTCGGCTCCTGGCTGGGTCGCAACGAGGTCCCCTGGTACGCCGAGGTGCGCCCCGCCGAAGTGCGCGCCATGCTGGAGGCGGTCGACGAGCACGTCCCCGCGGGCGCACCGGTGGCGGCGGACTTCATGAGCTCGACCGCGATCCTGGCCCACACCCGCCGCCCGATCGTGATGCAGCCCAAGTGGGAGAGCGCCCCGAGCCGCGAGCGCGTGGGCCTCTTCTGGGACGCCCTCTACAACGGCTCGCCCGCCGACCTCTCCCGACTATTGCGCGAGCGCTGGCGGACCGACCACATCCTGATCGATCGCCGCACCCTGTGGTGGAACCGCGACAGCCGCTACCTGGCGGGTCTCGGGGAGGAAGCGCCGCGACCGCTCCCTGGAACCGCCGCCGCGGCGCTCCTGGCCAGCGGGGAGCCGCTGGAGATCGAGGGCTACCGGCTCTTGTGGCACGGCCCGGGGGCGATGGGGGAGGGGGATCGGTACCGGCTGTACGCGTTGGAGCGCTGATGCGTCCTCCGGCTTCGCGGGGCTCGCGTACACTCGCGGTATGCGGACCACCTTACTCTGTCTCCTCCTCCTCGCCGCTCCGGTCTCCGCGGACTCCCTGAAGGAGATGTACGACCGGGCGCTCCCGGCGCACGGCTACGACCGTTGGATCGAGCTGGAGACGGGTGTGACCTACACCGGAGGTCTCTGGATCGGCGGGACCTTCAACCGCATCACCGCCGAGTTCGAGGGTGGGGGAGAGGACGTGGCGATCGTCGGCAACGGCGCGATCCTCGACCTGCGGCGCGGCGAGATCTGCATCGCCTACTGCCAGAACCGCCTCGACATCAGCGACTGCGTGATCCTCGACGGCTGCGTGAAGTTCCGCGGCTACTCGGACAGCACCGTCACCCTGAAGCCGAAAGGGTCGGTGAGCTGGGTCACCTTCTATCGACCGGCGGACTACGCGGTCCGCATGCACGGCTGCGGCGGGATGCGCGTCGAGCGCAACCTGATCGTGGACGCGGTCGACACCGGGGGGGACTTCATGTACCTGAACGGCCAGCAGAACCGCTGGCTGCCGACGGGGACGAGCATCTCCCTCGATCTGAACCACCCCATCGGGCAGGTGGTCGAGAACTTCACCTTCCACTCGGACGCCAGCGCCAACGCCAACCCGCTGCGCCACTTCCACATCCTCTGTCCGTACGGGTGAGTGGCCCCGACGGGCTGGCCGGCGGCCGGCAATCCCCCCTTCGACAACGTCATCGGGCTGGACCCGCAGCTGATCGACCCCGAGCACGGGGACTACCGCCCCGCTCCCGGTTCACCGGCGGTGGGCTACGGCTGCCGCAGCCTGCGCGGGGGCCGCAGCGGCGGCGGGGGAGCGCCCCGCTGGCAGGTGCAGCCCCGGAGCGGGCCGGGGACTCCGCGGACGAGCGTGCTCGACGTCGGTGGACCGGTGACGGTGGACACGACCTGGAACGCCGATCTGGTGCGCGTGCACAGCGACGTGCTCGTCGTGGACGGCGTGGTGCTGACGATCGCCCCGGGGACGCGGGTCGAGTTCCAGGACGACTACGAGCTGGCGGTGGCGGGTTCCCTGCGCGCCAGCGGACGTCCCGACCAGCGCATCACCTTCACCACCGACGAGCCAGAGCTCTTCGCCGCCGACCGCGTGCGGCTGGGCTGCTGGCGCGGGATTCGCTTCGAGGAGACGCTGGCCACCAACGAGCCGTCCGAGCTGCTCTTCTGCACGCTCGAGTACGGCAAGGCGACGCGCGAGGCGAGCGGCGCCTACCCCTACGGCGGCGGCGCCCTGACCGTGGTCGACTACTCCGGGCTCTCGGTGCGCAACTGCATCCTGCGCCACAACGTCGCCGAGTACGGCGGCGCGCTCTTCTGCTACCGCAACGCCAACCCGGTGATCGCGGGCAACCTGATCGCGGAGAACCACGCGCTGATCAATGGCTCGGCGATCTACTGCGGCTACTCGCACCCCGAGCTGGTGAACAACACGATCGTCGACAACCCGATCCACAACGCGAGCCAGCCCTACATCGAGAGCGCGGCGGTGCTGACGTTCCTCTCCAAGCCGCTGATCGCGAACGACATCCTGCGCGACAACGACCCCGAGTTCGTCTACGACCACGCGCAGCTCTGGGGCGAGAAGGCCTGCTACACCCGCCACAACAACATCGAGGGGGTCGCTCCCGGGGGGACGAACATCGACGCCGACCCCCTCTTCGTCGACCGGGAGCGGCACCTCGGGGCGGGGTCAGCGTGTATCGACGCCGGCGAGAACGCGGCCCTGGCGAGGCTGCTGGCGGTGGACCGCGACGGCGAGCGACGCCGCAGCGACGACCCGGCGACTCCCGATACGGGGTCGGGAGTCGCGCCGCTGGTCGACATCGGGGCGGACGAATTCCGGTAGGCAGGTGCGCGGCGGCGCCTATTCGAGGATTCCAGGTCACGCTCCCGCTGCGGGCGGGCCTCTCTCCCCCGAGGTTTGACCACTCCGCTCCGAACCATCCACCCCGACGAGCTCCTGGCCCAGATGGGCTGGGTGCGCGCGCTGGCCCTGAGTCTCGTCGGCGACCCGGACCGCGCGGACGAGCTCGCCCACGAGGCCTGGCTCACCGCCACCGAGCGGCCGCCGCGCGCGACCCAGGGCCCCGCGCTGCGGGCCTGGCTCGCGCGTGTGACCCGGACCCTGGTGCGGCACGAGCGGCGTGCGGAGCGGCGGCGGAGATGGCGCGAGGAGCGGGCCGGCAGCGCCGCGCGCGAAGGCACGGGTGGGGTCGCCCCCTCGACGGCGGAGGTCGTCGTGCGGGGCGAGCTCCAGCGCCGGCTCGTCGAGGCGGTGATAGAGCTCCCCGAGCCGGGGCGTTCGGCCGTGCTGCTGCGCTACCTTGACGGACTGTCCGCGAGCGAGATCGGGGCCCGGACCGGGGTCAGCCCCGCGACGGTGCGCCAGCGGCTCTCCCGCGCTCGGGAGGCGCTGCGCACGCACCTCGACCGCGAGAGCGGGGGCGACCGGGCGGAGTGGTGTCGGACCTTCCTGGCGGCCCTCAGGGCCGCGGGTCCACCGCAGCTGGGTGAGGCCACGGGCCTCGCCACCTGGATGGGAGGGTTCGCCGTGCTGTGGAAGACGGGAGTCGCCGCAATCGCCTTGCTCTCGCTCTGGCTCCTCTTCCTCTACGGGGGCGGCCGGAATGTCGACCGGTCGACAGGAGCCGGTCTCGTCGCGGTGGAAGAGTCGGCCGAGCTCGCCCCGATCGAGGTGCGGGAGCCGGGCCGGTCGGACGGGAACGCGCGCCAGCCCAAGCTCGTGGAGCTCGAGGCGCACGTCCCGCCCGGGGATCCCCGCTCCGGGGCCGAGTCCTCCGACCACCCGGTCTCGGAGATCCGCGGTCGAGTGGAGCGGGTGGACGGGAGGTCTCCCGCCGACACGACGCTTCGCCTGCGAGCTCACATCGTTCCACAGATGATCGCCGATCACGGTGCGCGGGTGAGCTTCGAGGAGCGCACCGCGACCACCGGCCCCGACGGCCGCTTCTCCCTCCGCTTTCCGCAGCCCCCGGTCGGAACCCTGGCTCTCCTCGTCTCGAGCCCGGGCTGCGCCAGCGAGCACTTCCTCCCACTCGAGGTCCTCCCGGGCCAGGTCCGCGACCTCGGGACCGTGCTCCTCGCCCCTGGAGGTCTCGTTCGCGGGCGGGTGCTGGACGAAGAGGGCCGTCCCCCTGCCGGCCGGTGGAGGGTGCGAGCCTGGACCGAGGGGCTGCGCCACGGCGAGCGATCGGGGCAGGTGATCGACTACGCGGGCGTCGATCCGGAGACCGGGGAGTACCTCCTGGCCAGCGTGCCCCCCGGACCGGTCCGGCTGCGCGCGGAAGGTCCGGGGTGGGCGGGGCGCGGGGTGACCACCGTGGTGGCGGCGGGGCAGGAGCTCGTCGTCGACTTCACCCAGCGCGGGGACGACCTCCAGCGGACGGTCATCGTCGCGGCGCTCACACCTCCGTGGGGGATCGAGCCGCGAGCCGCGGACCTCTTTCTGGAGGGACCCGCGCCCGCGACGGAGCGGGTGGGCGCCACCCGTACCGGCCGGGGCACCACCGGGAGACGGTGGACCTTCGCCGACCTCGCCGCGGGGGAGTACGAGCTGGTGCTCGAGGACGAACGCTTCGAGCCGCTGCGAGTTGCTGGCATCCAGCCGGGCGTCGATCTCCCGGCGACGATCGAGCCGCGGGGCAGCTCCGCGCTCGCGCTGAGGATCCTCGGCGACGACGGCGGAGAGCTGCGTGAGCCGCTGCGCATCACCGCCCTCGCCCACCGCTTCCGGCGCGCGGACGGGACGCCGCTCGACCCGCAAGAGGAGCCCGAGCTGATCCCGCTGTCGCACTGGGGCGACCCCTGGCCGCCAGAGGGGACCTTCGAGGGCCTGTTCCCGGTGGGATTCCGGCTGCGGATCGAAGCGCGCGGGCACCGGACGCTCGAGCTCGACGTCCCCCCGCTCTCTCCCGGCGAGCGGCGTCCGCTCGAGCTCCACCTCCAGCGCGGCGCCGTGGTGAGCGGGTTCGTGGTCCACTCCGACGGGTCGCCGGCGCGGGACGTCGAGGTGATCGCCTGTCATCCCGCACGCCGCGGGGACGGGAACGCGACCCGCCTCGCGCTCCCGGGCAACTACGTCGGAGCGGCCGCCGATCACTTCCGCACCATCCAGGGGTCGACGCGCAGCGATGCCGAGGGACGCTTCGACTTCAGCGCACTCGAGGAGGGTGCGTACGTCCTGGTCGCCCGCTCAAGCGGTGGAGCGCGCGCCAGCTTCCCGGGCCTCACCCTCGCCGACGGTCGTCCGGTGCGCCACGTCGAGATCGTGCTCCCCGCGGTCGCGCACCTGCGGGGTCGGATCGAGGGCGGCGGCGAGGTTCCGCTTTCTCTGCTCACCGTGGCCGTCGGCCGCGTCTCCGCTGACTCTGCGGGGGTGCCCGCCGCGGGGGACCTGGTCCGGGGCAAGATGGTGAAGGTGGACGGCGAGCGGGAGCTCGAGGTGGCGGTGGGGGAGGACGGTCGCTTCGAGGTCGCCGCGCTCGCCATCGGGGACTACGACCTCTACGCACACCTCCCGCATGGGGCCACGCCGCTCGCCTGGGAGAACGGCCTGCAGCTCTACCTCGGCCGAGTTTCCGTGACGCGCGGCCGGGTGGCACCGTACCGCTTCGACCTGGGGAGTCGAGCGCCCCACAGCGTGCAGGTGCGCGCCACCGTGGACGGCGAACCCGCGTCGATGGTGGTGCTGCGCGCGCGATTGAAGGGGATGGCGGGTGACTACGAGGACGATTTCGAGTGGGGGCACACCGACCACCTGGGTCGCGCGAGCCTCGAGCTCTTCGGTGGAGACTGGATCGTGACGGCGGTGCACCCCGAGCGCCACTGGAGCGCGGTGGCCGGCAGGCTGATCCGGGTGCCCGGCGAGAGAGTCTCCGAGGTCGCGCTCGACGTCCGTCTACTGCGCCGCGGCGTGCAGATCCTCGACGACGAGACCGGGCAGCCGCTCTCTCGCATCGAGGTCGGGATCACGCCGGTGGGAGAGGGTGAGCTCGGCAAGCTCCGGCGGGAGACCGACGCCGCGGGTCGCCTCGAGCTCGAGTTGCCGGAGGGCAGCTACGCGATCGTCGAGCCGGCGACGGCGCGCGCCGTGATCGACTGGTACGAGCTGCTGCTGGACGGAAGCGTCCGCGTGAGGGAGAGGCCGCATCGCGTCAAGACTCCGGCTCCCAGGCAGCGCCGGTCGCTCTCGAGCTGGCCGCCACTCGGAGACGGAGTGATCCGCTTGGAGTGGAATCGCTGAGGGTCGGCGTCGGGGAATACAGCTCGTGCTCGTTCGTCCGACTCCTGCGAAAGGAGAACCGAGATGCTCTGCAAGAGCCTGTTGATCGTCGCCACCGCCGTCTGCGTTTCCTTTCTGCCGAACAGGGGATCGACCGCCGCCGAAGGGCGCGGGGAGTCGCCGATCGGCCTGGGCGAAACCGAGGCTCTAGCCCGGCCTATTCATGAGGTTCGAGCCTCGGACCCCAAGAGCGAGCGAA
>CAZDQL010000123.1:0-16085 GCA_964507325.1 uncultured Planctomycetaceae bacterium
CCTTCGCTCGCTCTTGGGGTCCGAGGCTCGAACCTCATGAATAGGCCGGGCTAGTTGTGGCGTTGGTGGCCCTGTGTGCCTGTGCAGGTCCGAAAAGGACCATTGGTCCGTACGATCCTCAAAGGCAGGCACTGCGCAACACCAGCGCTGCCGAGCAACTCACGAAGCGGGCAGCCGAGCTTCTGGAAGACGATCCCGAGCAGGCCGAAGTTCTCTTGCGACAAGCGTTGACGGAGGATCTCTTCTTCGGCCCCGCCCACAACAACTTGGGCGTCGTCTTCCTTCGCCGGGGCGACTTGTACGAAGCTGCTGGTGAGTTCGAGTGGGCGAAGAAGCTCATGCCGGGACATCCCGATCCTCGCCTGAACCTGGGTCTGACCCTCGATCGTGCAGGGCAACTGGACGAGGCGCTGGCGGCGTACACCTCTGCCCTAGACGTCTACCCCGGCCACATCGCTGGCATTCAAGGACTGGCGCGGCTCGCCATCAAGGAAGGCCGCGACGATTCGCGATTGCCGGGCTGGCTCGACCGCATTGCGCTGGAGGGAGAATCGGAGGCCTGGAGGGAGTGGGCAGCGCGCCATCGGGCTGCGATGGCCGACGAGTGATTCCTCAGACGCTGGGACACCTACCTCCGCGTCAGTTCGGATCCCAACAACCCAACTTGGTGGCTTGATTCCGGGGGAGCGCTAGTTGCGTGCCTCGCCCTTTTCAGCCGATCGCCCCCTCCAGCCCGACGTTGCGTCGGATCACGCCGATCTGCCCCGCGTGGTAGATCTCGTGGAAGAGGAAGGTCGCGAACTGCACGCCGGCGGGTTCGGTCCCCTCCGGTTCGAAGATCTTGGGGACCTGAGCGTTCCACAGCTCGTCGGTCGCCGTCTCGAGTCGTTCGAGGAGCGCGCGCTGGTAGGCGCTCCAGGCCTCGACCAACGCCTCCAACGGCTCGCAGTCGTCCCCTTCCCCGATGCGCTGCGTACCCCGCCCGTAGAGCTCCTGGAAGCGCTCCCCCACCAGCGGCTCGCCGCCGAGCAGGCGCAGCATCGCGCCGCGGGTGTCGACCATGTGGCCGAGCACCCAGTTGATCGAGTTGCCGCCTTCGGCGGCCGATTGCAGCGACTGCTCGTGGGTGAGGCCTTCGAGGTTCTTCTGGAGGGCGAAGTCCACGAACTCGAGCTGGGCTCTCAGGGCGTCGTCGATCACTGGCTTGCTCCTGGGTCGGGTGGTCGGTGCGCCCGTGAGGGTACGGGCTCGCGGCCAGGCCGTGGGGAATCGGGGTGAATCGACCCCCGATCCGTAGTACCGGCGCTCGAGCCGGATAGGAGGGGTGGACCGGGCGACGTCTCCATCCTCCTGACCCCCCTCTCGCCGACATGCGACCCACGATCGCCCTCGCCTCCATCTCCGCCTGCACCCTTCTCGCCGCTCCGATCCTCGCCCAGGGCAAACCCGGGGACCTGCTCGTGGCGAGCCTCCAGAACCCCAACGAGCTGGAGCTCTACCGTCCCGACGGCACCTCGGTCGGATCGACCAGCGGCTCCAGCTCCGACTGGTGGATCGGCGCCGCCCTGACCCCCGAGCTGGCTTGGGTGACGACCAACATGACCCCCACGGGCTGGGAGCTCCTGCGCTTCGACGCCCTGGGCAACCCCTTCTGGGATGCGCCCCTGCCGCAGGTGTGGCTGGTGGACGGGATCGCCGTCGACGGGGCGGGCACCCTGCTGGTGGCGGATCCCGTGCTCGGTGCCGTGCACTGCTACGACCTCTGGGGAAACCCCCTCGCCCTCTGGACCCTGACGATCAAGCCGAACAGGCTCGAGGTGGGTCCCGACGACGACGTGTGGGTCGGGGATTTGACGAACCAGCAGGTGGAGCACCTCGACGCCACGGGCGCCACCCTGGGCTCCTTTGCGCTCCCCTTCCTGGCCAGAGCCATGACCCTGGCGCCGGACGGGACGCTCTGGTTCAGCGACCAGTCGGCGGCGAAGCTGTGGCACGTCGACGCCGCGGGGACGCTCCTCGGCAGCCTGGATCTCCCCGGCAGCTGGAACACCCAGTACGACGTGGCGGCCGCCCACGACGGCACCCTGTGGATCCTGGGGCACCCCGGACTGCTGCGCAACCTGGACGTGGCGGGCAACGTCCTGGGCTCCTTCCCCGTCGAGCCGGCCTCGACGGTGGTGAGGGTCGTCGCCCCCGGCGGTCCGCTGGGTCAGAGCTTCTGCGGCCCGGCGCTGGCGAACTCGACCGGCAGTCCGGGGGTGATCTCCGCCAGCGGGCGGGCGCAGGTCGCGTTGAACGAGCTGCGTCTGCACGCGACTCAACTCCCCCCCGGTCGCTTCGGGATCTTCCTGGCGAGCCAGACGCAAGCCAGCTCGAACCCGCCGGGAAGTCAGGGCACGCTCTGCCTGGGTGGCAGCCTGGGGATCTTCAAGCTGCAGGTGGCCTCCACCGGTGCCGCGGGAGAGCTCGAGATCGAGGTGGACCTGAGCTCCATCCCGACGGTCCCGCCTACCGCGGTCCAACCCGGCGAGACGTGGAGCTTCCAGGCCTGGTTCCGAGACGTGAATCCGGGTTCGACCTCGGGCTTCACGGACGGGGTGGCGATCGGTTTTCAGTGATCGCCTCCAACCGCTGAGCGGGAGTGGACGCGATCGGTGGTGCGGGCGATTCGCGCCTGATCCCGACGGGCCGTGGGTAGCGGCTCGGTCGGCGTGAGACCCGCCGTCCATCGCGTCCTGGAGGCTTCATGTCCTCACATATTCCCTTCTCGCTTCGAATCTCATCCCTCCTTCTCGGCCTCTGCCTAGCTGCACCCGCTGCTGGGCAGGGAGCCCCGCAAGTTCTCGCAAACTTGCCCGGGGCGAATCCCGGGGACCTGGCCGGGTTCTCCGTCGCCGCCCTGGCCGACAACACGGGCGACGGGGTGATGGAGATCCTCGTCGGTGAGCCGCTGCTCGCTCCCGCCGGTTCCCAGGGAGTGGGCCGCGTCGTGGTCTACGACGGGGGAAGCCAAGTGGTCCTGAACAACATCCTGGCCCCCCTCTCGGCGGTGGGCTTCGGCAAGAGCATCGCGGGCATCGGAGACGCCAGCGGGGACGGCCTGAACGATGTGATCGTCGGCGCCCCCGACCCCGGAGCCGCGGGGGAGCGCGGGAACGTCTACGTGATGGACGCCGCCCTGCCGAGCCAGATCCAGTACGTCTGGAGCGGTCCCCAGGCGACCACCATCCCGTGGGGTGACGTGGTCGCGAACGTCGGTGACCTAACCTCCGACCAAGTCCCGGAGTTCGCCTTCCACTCCTCGGTCGATCTCGGAGGAGGAATCTGGGAGAACTCGGTGCACGTCGTCGATGGATCGACTGGACAGACCCTGTTCGGCGGACCCCTCGCGGCTCCCGCCGGCGTGACCCAGTTCGGATCGGCGATCGCGGGCACGGGGGACCTCAATGGAGATGGCACTCCCGACCTGGCGATCGGTGGCTCCAGTCTGAGCCTTTTCAGCGGACTGGACGGCACCCCGATCTCGGTCGGCGTGCTGCCTCGCGCGGACTCCCTGGCGGTGGTCGGAGACGTCAGCCCCATTCCCGACGGGATCGACGACCTCGCCCTCGGCGAGCCGGGGTTCGCTTCCAGCAAGGGCCAGGTCGTGGTCGTCGACGGCGCATCGCTGGCCGTGCTGTTCGCTACGACCGGCGTCAACGCACTCGACAGGTTCGGTCAGGCGCTGGCGAGGGTCGATGACGTGAACGGTGATGGTCTGCCGGAGATCCTGGCAGGGGCTCCCCAGACGGTGACGGCTCCGGGCTACGCGAGGCTCCTGTCCGGGAGCAGCGGATGCGGTCTGGGAACCTACGTGGGCGCCGCCCTCGGGGACGGGTTCGGCTCGGCCGTGGCGAGCGTGGGGGACGTCGATCTGGATGGGATCGACGACATCGCCGTCGGAGCGCCGACCGAGGACCCCGGGGGGCTGATCGACGCCGGTGCCGCTCGGGTCTTCAGACACAAGTGGTTTGGAGCGGCCGTAGGGACGAAGTTCTGTCTGTGCGCTAGCTCGGTTTGCGGGAACCAGGCGCCGAACAGCGGCTGCCAGAACTCGGCAACCCCGTATGGAGTGGGGGGCCTGCTGGAGGGATTCGGCTCGACGAGCATCACTGCGAACGACTTGTTCCTGGTCGGCAGCAGCCTACGCCCGAACCAGTTCTGCCTGCCCGTCTTCAGCACGAATGAGATTGGACCGTACCCGATGAATGATGGACTCATGTGCTTGGGGAATACGATCGTACGCATGTACCCCACTCTCCGGGCAGACAGCAACGGCACAGTCATAGTGGGGCCCTGCATCACAAGCGATCTCGGTCTCGGCGCGGGGACGCAGGTCTCCTTCCAACTCTGGTATCGGGATCCCAAGGGTCCGTGTGCCACCGGGTCCAACCTCACCAACGGTGTCAGGATCGTGCTCACCCCCTGACGGCACACTCGCCGGCGACCGCTTCGGGGATGGGGATTCTGGTACGATTCGCGGCGAGGCGACCTGCCTCGCCGCGAGTCCACCAGATTCCACCGTCCCTCCATGCCGGCACCAACGAGAGAGGACCCGCTGCCGGCGACTCGCTACCGCGCGGACTTGGACCTGATCCAAGCCTCGCTCGAGGGAGACGCCCGAGCCCAGACCCGCTTGGCCGAGCGACTGCTCTGCGTGCCACGCATCCTGGCCGTCCTGAATCGGCGCGGCGGCCACCCATTCTCCGACGAGGAGCTCGCGGACGTGGTGCAGGACGTGCTCGAGATCCTGTGGCGCAAGCGCGACTCCTTCGCCGGCCGGGCCAAGCTCGAAACCTGGGCCTACCGGGTCGCGGCCCTCGAGATGCAGAACGCGCGCCGTCGAGTGCAGCGCCGGGCTCAGAGACGCCGGCCTCTTTCCCTCGAACACCAAGCGGCCTCCCCGGGTCGTTCCGAAGCGGCGGACCTCGATCAGGTCAGGATCCTGGAGGAGCTCCTCGAGCGACTGGGCCCCCCCGACTCCGAGGTGATCCGACAGAAGCACTTCGAGGAGCTGAGCTTCTCCGCCATCGGATGCGCCCTCGACACGTCCCCGAACACGGTGAAGTTCTGGTACTACCGGGGCATGGAGAAGCTGCGCCGCTGGCTCGGCCACCGGTTGCAGGAGGAGGCGGGATGAGCCCCGATGCGAACGAGCCCCTGAGCGACTCCGATCTGTTCGTGCAGCGCTACCTCGCGGGCGAGACCAGCGCCGAGGAGAAGCAGGAGGCGTTGCAGCGCGACCCGAACCTGGCCCGACGCCTGGAGGAGCTGGACTCCGTGGTTAGCTGGGTCGATGGAGTGGCCGCGGAGGAGCACGCCGTCCTGACCGAGGCCGAGCAGCGTCGCTTCGCCGCCGGCGAGGAGGGCGTGCGGGCCTTCTTCTCCGACCGCCTGCCCCCACCCGCGCGCCGCTCCAGGGCTCTGATCGCGGCCCTGGTCGCCGTTGCCGCCACCCTCGTCCTATGGCTCGGCGGGTTCTTCGACGGGAGCGGCGATCCCGGAACCCCTGTCGACCCGGTCCTGGGGGAATCCGGTGTCGTCCTCCTCGAGGCGGGTCGTGGCCCCAGCCACTGGGGCCCCTTCCGCTTCCGCCTCGAAGTCGATCGAGAACGCCTTCCCGATCTGGCCATCCGCGTCTGGAGCGGGGAGTCCTTCGCGCCCCCGGCATTGATCGAGAGCCCGCGACTCACCGACCTCGAATGGAACCCCGAACCCGAGACGACCGAAGGATGGCCCGACGTGATCACCTGGGAGGTCGTCGCGCTCGAGGTGGGCGCGCCGCCTCGCTCCCTCGCGCAGCGCACCGAGCGGCGGCACTGATCCTGACCTGCTTCGTCGGCCTCCTCGCTCCTGCTCGGGCGCAGGACGCGGGCACGGAGAGCGACGAGTGGGCGCGGGCGCAGGAGGATCCCCTGGAGGCCTTCGGCAAGGCTCTCGAGGCCGCGGATGAGGCCATCGGCGCCGGTGCACCGCAGAAGGAGATCGATGCCTGGCTCGCGCGCGCTCGCGGTAGCGCCGAACGCGTGCCGGGGAGCTACCGCAGCGCCGCCCTCGCCTCCCAGGTGGACCAGGTCGAGGCCCGCCATCTGCGCGACCTGGGCCGCGTCGAGGACGCCCGATCCCTGCTCGAGCGAGCCGCGGAGCGCATGGCTCCGATCGAGGAGGGCCGCCAGCGGCTGGTGGGCGTGCTGCTCGATCTGGACCTGATCGAGCTCGAGATCCACGCCGGAGACCTGGACGGGGCGCAAGTCCTGCTCGATGGGGTCGAGGAGCACCTTCGCCCGGGCGCCGAGTTCCCCATGCACGCGGGAGCGCGCGGCTTCTACTACGGCCTGCGCGTCGAGCACGCCTTGCGCTCCGGCCTGCCCGACGAGGCCACCCCGTGGCTGGAGCGCGAGCGCGACTTCGCTTGGGAGCAGGAGGGATCCCCGCGCCTGCGCACCGCCTGGGCGCTGCACCGCTGCGCCTGGCTCTTGGCTCTCGAAGAGCACGAGCAACTCATCGAGGAGGTCCGGGACTTCCTGGGCGCGGAGGAGGTCGAGCCGCGTTGGGAGGCGGCGCTGGAGGTGCGCATCGGAATCGCCCTCGCGCGCCTCGAGCGAGCGGACCCCGCCCGCGAGCCCCGGGCGGCGGACCTCTTGGCGTCCACCCTCCGAAGGGAGCTGCTTCCCCCCCAGCACGCCCTCGCCGCCGAGCTCGCTCTGGGCAAGCACCTGATGGCGGTGGGCAGGGTAGAGGGGGCTGAGCCCTGGCTCTCCGCGGCGCGGCGGCGCGTCGAGACCTGGCAGGGCGACGTCTGGGTCGAGCTCGCCACCCTGGCCGCCCTCGAGGTGCGCCACGCGATCTCGGGGGGCGCGCCGCGTGCTCTCCTCGAAGCCCGAGCCCGGGAGCTGGAGCTGCGCGCCGAGGAGTTCCTCGGACGCTGGAGCGCTCTGACCCGCAGGCGAGGCGGTCGTGGAGTCCTGCACTACGGCTCGCGACAGACGATCCTGGCCGCCCGCATCGAAGCTGAGCTGGCGTTGGCCGAGGAGGGGAGCCTGGAACGCGCAGCCGCGGTGGCGATCGACGCCCTCGGCCGCGGACAACTGGCTGGGCGCCTCGATCCGTCGGCGGGGGATGGCTCCCCCGATCTCGACTTCGCGCGCAGCGAACTCTTGCCGGCGGATGGAGGGCTGCTCCTCTTCCTCCCCGCGCCTCAGCGCTCGCACCTCTTCGCACTGGATGCCGCGGAGTGCACGCACCACGACCTGCCCGGTGTCGCGCGGCTCGACCTCCTGCGGTACGGCTTGATCGAGGCGCTGCAGCGCGACCTGGCCACCGGGGACGAAGCGTCGGCGGCGAGCGTGGCCGCGGCGGGAGCGGAACTCGCCGGCGCGCTGCTGCCGGAGGCGCTGCAGGCGCGCCTCGCGTCGTGGGAGGGGCTGCTCGTCGTCGGGCTGGAGACGCTGGGCTACGTCCCTTTCGGGGCGCTGAGAGCGGGGGCGGGTGGTTGGCTCGGCGAAGCCCATCCGATCACGCACCTGCCCTCCCTACACCTCGGGCGGGCCCTGGCGAACCGACGGGAGACGGCCGCTCCACGCGCCCTGGACCTCCTGCTCTACGCCGCCCCGAGTTGGGGTCCCGACGACCGATCGGCTCCTCTGCGCTGGGGTGCCGCCGAGGAGGAAGAGGTGGCCGGCGCCTACCCCGCCGAGCGGCGGCGGGTGCGCAGCGGGGGGGGCGCTGCGCGGGAGACGCTGGTGAGCGAGGCCTTGGGAGACTACGCGGTCCTGCAAGTGCTCTCCCACGGGGACTACGACTCGGCGGACGAACGCCCCCCGCGGCTGCTGCTCGCCTCTTCCGGCGATGGTGAGGGCGTCTTCGACTGCGACGATCTCGAAGACCTCGAGGCTCCGCCGCTGGTGATCCTCTCCACCTGCGGCGGAGGGCGAGCGCCCCTGCGCCGGGGCGACGATGGTGGGAGTCACATGGGGGGTGCGGCGTTGGTGGCGGGCGCCCAGGCGGTCCTGCTCTCCAAGCTCGACCTCGGCTACGGTGCGACGCGCAGGATCAGCGGACACCTGCATCGGGCGCTCAGCCGGGGCCGATCCCCCGCGCAAGCCCTCTGGCAGGCACGACGCGAGATGGCGGAGGAGTCCCCCTCGAGCCGCTTCCTGCTGCACGTCGTCGGGCTGGGCTTCGACCCCGTTCCGGTGGCCGTGGCGGAGCAGGGGACGAGCGGGACCGACCCCCAGGCCCTGCTGATCATCGTGTTCGTGGTCGGCCTCGGAGCCGCGTTCTGGGTCATCCGCGGCCGCCGCCGCGCAAGCTGACCGATCGGGCGGCTCAGTCCTCCGGCAAGCTGCCCACGGGGAAGGGCGTGATCCTGTCCCTGGGCACGAATCCCCCCGCCTCGTCGCCACCGCCTTGACCGCCGCCGTCCGGGGAGAGGTACACGGGCGTCACCGATTGGTTCACATCGGCGGCGATCATCTCCGCGACGCTCACGTCGTTCGCGTAGGAGCCACAGTACGCGGACCAGGCCTTGCGCACGGAACCGCCCGGCGAGAGGCAGACCAGGTCCAGCTCCAGATTGTGCACTTCCTGACCGTACTCCCCGCCCGATCTCGGCGGCACGGGGATGCTCACGTCCATCGGCCAGTCGCCGAGGGGCTCGGTGACCACGGCGACCCACTCGGTCCCCAACGTCAGGCTGTAGTCGACCTGACCCCAGACTCGCACGCGCAGGTGCGTGGCCGTGCCCGGAACCGTGTGGGGGCTCGCGATGCGGAGGGTGAGCTCCTGGTCCTTCAACCCCGGCGAGTAGGTCGGCACGAGCTTGACGAGCCACCGCTCCTCGTCGAACGCATCACCGCGGAAGAGATAGGCGACCTGATCGTCCTCCTGCGGGAGGAAGAGGTCGAGGTCGTAGTCCCCGTCCAAGTCGGCGAGCACTGGGGGCGCGCTGGAGAGGGGGATGCTCCCGGCCAGATCCTCCAGGACGAAGTCCTCGGCAGCGGGGAAGGTGGGCCCCTCGGAGGTCGCGACGCCGCGCCACATGCGCACGCGTCTCATCGAGCTCAGGCTGGCGAAGAGGTCGTCGGTCCCGTCTTGGTCGAAGTCACCAGCGGCGAGGCCGACGACGCCGACGCTGCCCAGGTCGCGCACCTCCACGACGCCCCCCTCCCCCACGATCGACAGCCAGGTGTCGCCGCTGGTCCAGGCGACGAACTGGGGAAGATCGGAACCGACGGAGACCACGGCGATGCTCCCCTCGCTGGTGCCGCCCGTGAAGGTGGCGACGGGAGTGCCGTCGAGCTCGTGGATCGCGAGGTGGGATGCGTGACGCAGCACGACCTCCAGCTCGCCATCGCCGTCCCACTCCACGAGCTCCAGGTCGAGGATCGGGAGGGCGACATTGAACTCACGACCGGGGGTCCACGAGTCCTCCTGGGCGATGAGCTCCATGACCTGCAGCCGGTCCGCCGCGACGCCGATGGCGTCGAGCTTCCCCGTACCGTCGAGCTGCCCGACGCGCACGATCCGCCCGCCGATCCAGTCGTCCGCGGCGATCAGGTCGATCTGGAAGGTGCGGCTGGCGTAGTCCATGACGTGCAGGGCCAGACCATCGCTCCCGACGGTCAGGATCCCACCACGCGCCCCCGGCGTGGCGTCCTGTAGCGGAGCCAGGTCCTCGGCGACGATCGACAGCGGCACCCAGCTGTCGTGACGGTCGGGGTCCTCGATCACCACCGGAGTCCCGCCGTCGAGCACCACCAGATCCCGACGCTTGTCTCCGGTGAGCTCCATCGCCACGCTGCGGCCGAAGCTGCCCGGGTCGATGAAGCTCCGCCAGGGGATGCGCATGGGGTCGTCTTCACGAACCGACTGGGCCGCGGCGGAGAGGGCGAGCGTGAGGAGCAGGAAGCCTCGGGCGGAGAATCTGGCGCTGATCATGGAGCGAGAGGGAGAGAGGTCGAACGAGGCGCGAGGTCCGGGAGGAAGGTCCATTCTACCGGAGAGCTCCCGTCTTGCGCGGACGGGCCTCATCCCACGCGCTCGGTTAGCGCTCCCAGCCCTTCGAGCAGCTCTCGATACCAGGCCGTGGCCGCCTCGACCTCCTGCCGGAAGTCGAGCGGACCCCACAGCACCGACAGGGTGGCAGTCGTGCCCGCGGAGGTCTTCGTGCGCTGCGAGTCCTTGACGGCGTTGGCGCAGGGGCCCTCGGCGTCGAAGAGGCAGAGTAGGCCTGTCAGGTCGATCTCCTGACCGGATCGATTGAACACGTAGAGCCCCCCCTCGGCGATGCGCACCTCGAAGGGCGCGCGCGCGCGATCGAGATCGACCACGCTGATCGGGATCCCGCTCGCCAGCGAGACGGCATTGCAGGCGTCGACGGCGAGGTTGATCGGCGACAGGGCTCCTTCGCCCGCCGCGCGCACGAGGTACTCGGCGGAGGGCTTCCCCCGGCCGGTGGGGCGGTGACCGCCGAAGCGCAGGACGTCGCGCGCCGCCTTGCGCAGCTCCTCGCTGCGGGCGACGGGCGCGGGGGCGTCGAGCGTCAGGAGCGGCACCAAGGCGCTCCCGTCGAGCTCCCCCAGGGGCGCGGGGAAGCGGGTCACGAAGGCCGCGGGGGCGAGTCGGGGGTGGTCGGCGAAGGTCAGCACCCGGGAGAGGGTACCGCCGCGACGGGGAATACTCGCGGCCGCGTCCCGCAGGAGCCCCTAGACTCCGACCGTGTTCCTCAACCCCCTCGGCCTGCTCGCCCTTCTGGGGCTGCCGATCGTCCTCGGGCTGCACCTCTTCCGCCGGCGGTTCCGCCCCTTCCCCGTCAGCGCCGTCTTCCTGTGGGAGGCTCGGGACCACGCCTCGATCGCCGGACGCAAGCGCGAGCCCCTGCGCACCAACGCCAGCTTCTGGCTGGAGATGCTGGCCGTTCTGCTCCTGGCGCTGGGGATCGCGGGGCTGCGGATGTTTGGAGCGGGCGAGGCGCGCCACCTGGTGGTGGTCCTCGACGCCTCAGCGTCGATGGGCGCCGTGCACGAGGAGGGGTCCACGCGGGAAGCCGCCGTGGAGATCGTCCGCGAGCGGGTCGCCGAGCTGCCCGCCGGCTCGCGGGTGACCCTGATCACCAGCGGTCCACAGCCGGCGGTGCTCGCCGGTCCGGCGGCGTTCACGGCGGAGGCCCTGATCGAGTTGGAGGACTACACCCCCACCCTGGGGCGGCACGACCTGGCGCCGGCGGTGGGCCTGGGGCAGCAGCTCGCGGGGAGCGGCGAAGTGCTCCTGATCGGCGACCGCTACGAACCCCAGAGGTGGCCCGAGGAGGTGGCGCTGGTCGCCGTGGGGCGCGCGGCGGACAACCTGGCGATCACCCACGCCGCCCGTCGCCGGGAGCGCGACGGCGAGGGGCGCACGAACTCCAGCGTGCACCTGACGCTGGCGAGCTTCGCGCGCGAGGGTCGCGAGGTCGAGGTGACCCTGAGCGCCGCCGGCGAGCCCTTGGCCCGTCGCGGCCTCACCCTCTCGGCGGGTGCGCGCCGCCACCTCTCCTTCGAGCTGCCCGCCGAAGCGCCGGTGATCGAGGCGCGGCTCACCCCCGACGCCCTGGCGATCGACGACGTCGCCTACCTCGCCCCCAGGCCGCCGCGCACGGTGGCGCTGGCCTCGACCCTCTCGCGGGAGATCAGCCGGACCCTGGGCCTCGCCAGCGGCCGCGGCAGCTCTTCGATCGACCGCTGGCTCGACCTGGTGCCCGACTGCATCGACGCGGGGAATCCCGCCGCGGCCCACCTGGTGCTCTCCGAGGGGCTCGTGCCCGGCGACGCCTGGGTGCTCGCGCTGGAGCGCTCCGGCGAGGCGCGGACGCACTTGATCGGGCCCTTCCTGACCGACAAGCGCCACCCCCTGCTCGACGGGGTGACCCTGGAGGGGATCGTTTGGACCACCTCCGACGAGGTGGCTCTGCGCGGCGCGCCGGTCGTCTCCGCGGGGGACCGGCCGCTGCTGACCGAAGGGCGCGACGGCGAGCGGGTGATCCTGCGCGCCAACCTGGACGCCGGGGTCTCCTCCCTGCACCGCTCCCCCGACTGGCCGATCCTGCTCGCCAACCTGGTCGAGATGCGCCGCCGCGAGCTGCCGGGGCCGGCGCGCACCTGCCTGCGCGCGGGAGAGGCCTTCGTCTACCGCGGCCGGGAGCCCGCGCGCTACCGGTTGACCGGCCCGCTGGAGGGAGACGCGCAAGCCCTCGAGCTGCGCGCCCTGGGCACCTTGGTGTTGGAGGGGATCACCCGGCCGGGGAGCTACTCCCTCGAACGCCTCGAGGAAGAGGGCGCACCCACCCCCCTCTGCACCGCGGCGGTGAGTTTCGCGGACGCGGCGGAGTCCGACCTCGCCCACCTCTCGTCGGGCGAGAGGGGACGCGAAGTCGCCCTGGCGGCGGTGACGGCGGACCACTCCTGGATCGAGGTGGTCCTGGTGGTGGCCGCCCTGGCGCTGCTGGCCCTCGACTGGTGGGTCTTGATCGGGGCGCGGCGGCGCTTCCAGCGGGAGCTCGAGGAGGCGGCTCGCTGATGGGCTTCCTGCACCCCGAGCTCCTGCTCCTGGGACTGCCCCTGGCGCTCGCCTGGTGGCGCACCCGCGACCGCTCGCCGGTGACCCTGGCGCTGCGAGGCGCGGTGGCGCTGCTGCTGCTGCTCGCTTTGGCGGGTCCCTACACCGTCACCGGCGACGACCACCGGGACCTGGTGGTGGTGCTCGACCGGTCGCGCTCGATGCCGGAGGAGGGGTTGAGCTCCGCGATGGAGTTGATCTCCCTGGCCCAGGCCCAAGCGCGTCCGGGGGACCGGGTGTCGGTGGTCGGCTTCGGCGCGACGGCGGCGGTGGAGCACACCTCCGCCGACGACGCCACCTTCCGCGGTTTCGAGCGCGAGGTCGACCCGGACGGCTCCGACATCGGAGCGGGTCTCGAAACCGCCCTCGACCTGATCGGTGAGGGGCGCGAGGGAGCGCTGCTGCTCATCTCCGATGGCGAGGGGAATGGCCGCGACCCCCTGAGCGTGGCGCGGCGCGCCTTCGCCCGGGGGGTGCGCATCGACGTGCGGGAGCTCAGGCGGCCGGAGGTGGCGGACCTCTCCGTCGAACGCATCGACCTGCCGGGCGAGGTGGCGGTGGGCGAGCCCTTCCAGTTCAACGTCTGGGTGCGCTCCGACCGGCGCGTGGAGAGCGAGCTCACCCTGCGCCGCGGCGACCAGCTGCTCTCGAGTGGACGACGCGTCTTCGAGCCGGGGGTGAGCCGCATCGTCCTGCGCGACCTCCTCGAGCAGCCGGGGATCAGCGAGTACCGCGTCGAGCTGAGGAACGACGGAGACCGCGTCCCGGAGAACAACCGCGGCCTGGGGGCGGTGCGCGCCAGGGGAGCGCCGATGCTCCTGGTGCTGAACCACGACGGGGCGCAGGACACCCTGGTGCGCGCCCTACGCCAGGCGCGCATCCCGGTGGTGGTGTCGACCCCCGAGAGGGCGCGCCTGGACGCGGTGGGGCTATCCCGCTACCGCGCGGTGATCCTCGAGAACGTGGCCGCCAGTCGCCTGGGGGGCGGCATGCCCGCCCTGCGCGACTTCGTGCTCGACCGCGGCGGGGGGCTCGCGATGACCGGCGGTCGGGCGAGCTTCGGCGTGGGAGGCTACTACCGCTCGCCGATCGAGCCCCTCCTGCCCGTCAGCCTGGAGCTGCGCCAGGAGCAGCGCCGCTTCTCGGTGGCGCTGGCGATCGCCATGGACCGCTCCGGCTCGATGTCGATGCCAGTCCAGGGGAACCTGACCAAGATGCAGCTCGCGGATCAGGGAGCGGCGGCCGCCATCGAGCTCCTCTCCCCCATGGACGAGGTGGCGGTGATCGCGGTGGACTCGAGCGCCCACCACGTGGTGAGCATGCAGCCCGTGGGGGACGGGCAGGCGATCCGCTCCAAGGTGCTCTCGATCGAGTCGATGGGGGGCGGGATCTTCATCCACGCGGCCCTCGTCGGCGCGCTGCAGGAGCTGGACCGCTCGCGGCTGGTCAACAAGCACATCATCCTGTTCGCCGACGCCGCCGACTCGGAGGAGCCGAAGGACAGCGTGGCGATGATCGAGAAGCTCCACCGCGAGGCGGGTCTGACCCTCTCGGTGATCGCCCTCGGCACCGGCACCGACGCCGACGCCGACCTCCTGCGCGAACTGGCCCGCGCGGGGGGCGGGGACGCGAACTTCACCATGGACCCAGCCGACCTGCCGCGGCTCTTCGCCATGGACACGATGAAGCTCTCCCGCTCGACCTTCGTCGAGGAGACCACGCCGGTGCGCCTGCTCCCCGACCTCTTCGGCCTGGGTCTGGTGGCGACGGAGAGCTTCCCCGCGGTCGCCGGCTACAACCTAACCTACCTGCGCCCCGCCTCCACGGCGGGGATGGTGACGGTCGACGAGTACAAGGCGCCGCTCTTCGCCTTCGCCCACCAGGGGCTGGGGCGCAGCGCGGTCTACACGGGCCAGATCGGCGGCTCCTTCGGGGCTGACGTGGCCCGTTGGAACGGCTTCGGTGAGTTCTTCACCACCGTCGCCCGATGGCTGATGGGGAACGAGGAGCCGGAGGAGCTCTTCGCCGCGGTGCGCCGGGAGGGGAGGGACGTGGTGCTCTCGGTGGAGGTCGACCCGGAGGCGGAGCTGCCCCCCGACACCTCGGAGTTGGCCGCGGTGCTGTCGGGGGCGGACGGGGAGCGCCGCGAGGCGGTGCTGGAGCGCGTCGGAGAGTTCCGCTTCGAGGCGCGCTACCCCCTCGACCGCGAGGGGGTCACCGTGGGCACCGTGCACCTGGGGGACGGCCGCCTCGTCCACCTGCCGCCGGTGGTGCTGCCCTACTCCCCCGAGTTCGAGCGCAGCGCCGACCCCGAGGCGGGGGCGCGGCTTCTGCGCCGTCTGGCGCGGGAGTCGGGGGGCGAAGTCGGGGTCACGGCGGGCGGCTTCTTCCGCGGCGAGCGCCGCGGCCGCACCTGGCGGCTGGTGACCCGCGAGCTCCTGATCGCCGCGCTGGTCCTGATGGTGGTCGAGATCGCGGGGCGCAGGCTCTCGCTGTGGCAGTCGCTGCGGATGCCGCGTTTGCCGCGGTTGCCCGGCCTCTCTCGTCTGCGACTCGCGAAGCGCCCTCGGCGCGGAGGCGAGCCGGCGGAGATCACTCCGGATCCCGCTCCCGCGGGCGAACCGGACGCGACCCCCGCGACTCCCGAACCGGCTGCACCCCCCCGAGGGAGCGTCGCTTCCGCCCTCTCCCAGGCACGGCGATCCGCCGACCGGAAGTTGGGGCGCCAGAAGCCCGGAAGTCAATGACAGACCACCTGCAGGGACCACGGGCGTGTTGCTGGAGCGGAGTTGTCCCGCTAGCCTGACCGATCCAATGAGCATGGGACGCTCTACTGCCCATGTGCACTGGCCCTCCGCGGCCGCTGAATGGGCACCCCAAACGCCGGTACGCACGTGCTCAGTGGATAGGCCATATGCGCTGGAGCGTGCTTGCACAGGCCCGTCGAATCTGAGTTGGACAGACGGGAGATGAGATGCGCTGCTCACGCGCAGTGCGAATGACTCTTCTGGCCATCTGTGCCGCTGCTGGTGCAGGCCTCGCAGCACCGTGGTGGTACCGCCGGCATGTCGAATCGGAGTTTGTCGCGTTCATCACACCGTTCGATCATCGTGAGACCGTCAGTATTCTCGAGTCACGGTGCGTCGGGAAGACGGTGAGTTCGATTCGCCTCTTGCCGATTGCCGAATCGAAGCTGTTCGGATCTTATCCATACCTGTGTGACATCGAGGCGCCGAGAGAGCGATCGTACATGGAATCCGCATACTGGCACGGGTATTGGTTCAACTACTGCAAGCGACTTGTTCGTTGCGGGGAGGAACTGACAGCGTATTGGAGCCTCCAGGAAGACCGGTGGCATCTCGTCCGATTGCGGAGCGGGCCACGGGGGTGGGAAGAAGGGCTCTCCTGCTCCTTTAGTGGAAGCCGTCGGGAGCTGAGAACGCCGGTGTGAC
>CAZDQL010000124.1:0-15631 GCA_964507325.1 uncultured Planctomycetaceae bacterium
CGCGGGGGGGGGGGGGCTGGGGGGGGGGGGGTTTGTGGGGGGGGCGCTGTTACGCCCCGCGCACCACGCAGAACTCCCCCCCTCACATCCACGCACCATCGACGGCGAACGCGAATCCTCCCTGCAGGAGCCGCAACCGACCGCCGTGGTCGAGCAGCACCAGAGCTCCGGGAGTCACGCACAGAACCCCGCCCGCGCCCCAGGGGAGCGCGGCCTCGAAGCCCGCGATCGGCAGCCTCTCGCCGCCGACCACCCAACACCCCCCGCCCCGGCCCTGGGGCACGACGCGACCCCGCTCCAGGGCCAGGTCCACGCTCCCGATCGAGCGCCCCATCGGCGAGAGGAGGGACAGCACACCGCCCCCTTCGAGGGCCCACCACCCTCCTCGCGTCGCGGGAGCCAGGGCCCACTCCCCGCCGGGGAGGACCGTCAGGGTGCGCGCGTCGCCAGCGGTCACACCCACCTCGACCCACTGCCCTCCGCGATCGCCGACCAGGGCGCGCTCCCCTTGGATTGCCAGGGACACCGCTTGGGGTAGCTCGAGCAGGGTCTTGGTCACTCCGTCGCAGCCGACGCGGCAGAGCGAGATCATTCCCCCCGCCCCGGCCAGGACCAGAGCCTCCCCTCGGGGGGTGACCTCGAGCGCGACGAGTGGTGGCAAGGGGACGTCCACCTCCGCCACGCCCGCGGTATCGACGAGCAGCAGCCGATGCCGCCCCTGCGGTCGCCCATCGACGGCGCTCACCACCCAGGCCCGCCCGGACCCCGCCGCGGCGACGGCCACCGGCGAGCGCAGCTCCACCTCGAGCACCGGGTAGAGATCCCGATCGAGCCCCACCAGCCGATCGGCGCCGCGGTCACAGACCCAGAGCGCAAGGGCTCCGACGCCGGGCCGTGGCCACGCCAGAGGGGGAGGTGAGCGATGCCCCAGACCGGCCAAGGCGGTCAACAGCCCACACAGGAACCAGCGCACACCGCCTGGACCGGTCCGCCCTGCCGCGGGTTGCGGCCGCGCGATCCCTCACTCGAAGGGGAGCAGCGCGCCCTCGTGCTCGAGCAGGCGCCGCTTCCACCCCGCCCCTCCCGAGAAGCCCCCCAATCCCCCGCTGGCCACCACCCGGTGGCAGGGGACGACGATCGGCAGGCTGTTCGCTCCATTCGCCTGCCCCACCGCCCGCGCCGTCCCCGGCGGACGGCCGAGCCGGCGAGCGAGGTCGCCGTAGGTGATCGTCCTCCCGTAGGGGATCGCGGTCAGCACCTCCCAGCAGTCGCGCTGGAAGCGGGTCCCCCTCAGGTCGAGCTCGAGATCGAAGCACCTCCGCTCGCCGCGCCCGTAGGCCTCGAGCTGCTCCGCGGCCGGCGCCAGTCCCGGCCCATCTGCGACCCGCCGCGCGCCGCCGGCGTGGCGCTCGCTCCAGCGGGCGAGGCGCTCCTCGGCCCCCGACGATCCGAGGTGCAGGAACACCAGTCCCCGATCACTCGCCGCCAGGAGCAGGGGTCCCAGGGCGGTTCGAGCCCAAGTCCAGCGCAGGATCTCCATCACGGGGGGGCCAGAGGCGACGCCATGCTACCTGGTGCCGAGTCCCGGGGAGGCACACTGAAGGGGGGCAGTCCAGTATCCTCGCCACGGACCTTCAGCCCCGAGATCCCCGTGAACGAACCCCGACTCCTCCCCCAGCATCGAGCAGCCGGCGCGCGCCTGACCTCCGACGGCACCCTCCTGACCTACGGGGACGTACCCGCCGAGTACGCGGCGGCGCGCGAGGGTTGCGTCCTCTTCGACGTCTGCACGCGGGGCGCAGTGCGGGTGACCGGGGCGGATGCCGAGTCGTTCCTGCACGCCACCACCTCGAACCAGGTCGCGGGGCTGGCCGTGGGGGCGGGGTGCCGCGCCCTGCTGCTCTCCTCCAAGGGCAAGGTGGAGCACGACTTCGACCTCTCGCGCACCGCCGCCGCCTTCCACCTCTCGACCCCTCCGGAACGCGGGCGAGGGCTGGTGGACGCCCTGGAGCGCTACCGCTTCGCGGAGGCGGTGGAGCTCGAGGAGGCGACGGCGGATCACGCCCCCCTGGAGGTCACCGGGCCCGCGGCGGCCGACCTGCTCGAGCGCCTCTTGAACGCCCCACCCCCCAGCGAGCCGCACTGCGCGTCGCACGCCACCTTCGAAGGCGCTGCGCTGGTCGTCACACGCCTGCCCGTGGCGGGGCCCTGGGGGTGGCGCCTCGACGCCGGCGCGGGGGGGGTGGAGCTTCTCTGGCGCGCCCTGGTCGATGCAGGGGCGCGCCCTGCGGGCCTGGTGGTGCGCGACAGCCTGAGGATCGAGGAGGGGCGCGCGGAGTGGGGGCGCGACATCGACGACACGGTCTACCCCCAGGAGGCGCGCCTCGAAGAGGCCTACTCACTCGAGAAGGGCTGCTTCGTGGGCCAGGAGGTGGTCTCCAAGATCGACACCTACGGCGGACTCAACAAGCGGCTGGTCGGTCTGCGCGTCGACCACGACGATCCGGTCCCCGCGGGGACGCGACTGCTGCGCGAGGAGGGAGAGGGGGAGTGGCGCGACCTGGGGGTGGTCACGTCGTGGGCCTACTCCTTCGCCCTGGACGGAGGAGCGGTGCTGGGCTTCGTGAAGCGCAAGCACCAAGAGGAGGGCACGCTCTTCCGCCTGGGGGAAGGGCCGGCGACGGCGCGCATCGTGGAGTTGCCGTTGACGACCGCGGCGCAGTAGAGCTCAGGGCAGGGGCTCGAACTCCTGCGGGACCCCCGAGTACTTCTCCAGCAAGAGCTCCACGTCCAGCTCGAAGGGCCCCGCGGGGACGACACCCTCGATCTTCACCGGCACCCCCGTGCGCTCCTCCATCCAGAAGGAGAGGCTGCCGTGGATCCCGAACAGCCCCCGGAAGCGCGTGTCCTCGTCCCCGTCGGCACGCTTGGGATCGAGCTTGACCTCGCGGCAGTGGAAGACCCCCGCCGGCGTCTCGACGTCGCGCCGCTTCGCCAGGGTCAGGGTGACGTCCCACCAGGTCCTCTTGTCGAGCAAGGGGAAGGCCATTCCTCGGTGCCCCTCGCGCACCATCGTGCGGGCGAGGTGGATGGCGCTCAGCATGTCGACGCCGGCCTCGGGGGACTCCTGCATCTCGGGGCGGCGCCAGATGCGGTGCTCGGCGCGCTTGCACTTCTTGCAGTGGTGGTCCGACGAGAAGGGCCAGGTGCCCTCCATCATGTGCTCGGGACGCTCGCACCCCTTGCAGTGTCGATCGCTCC
Organism: uncultured Planctomycetaceae bacterium; assembly: GCA_964507325.1. GTDB lineage: Bacteria > Planctomycetota > UBA1135 > UBA1135 > CAZDQL01. The sequence goes on from CAZDQL010000124.1 coordinate 3,262, forward strand.
GATACCAGGACATCGCCTTGCCTTCCCGACGCCCGTACATCAGCTCGCGCTTGCGGTTCTCGCTGCCCGTCTGAGTGTCCCGGTAGATCACGCGTGGCCAGACCTGGGGCAGGATGCGCGCCTCGATCACGTGATCGACGTGGTAGTTCAGGTACCCCCCACTCGCATGGCCTCGGATCCACCCGACCTTCTTCTTGGAGCCCGCGGGATCGGCGGAAGCCAGACCCGCGCGGAAGAGATCGGTCCCGGCGCTGAGGCCGAAGGTCCCCACCCGAGTCTCCCCCACCAGGGCCAAGTCGACCGACACCTCGAACTCGAGCATCTCGTCGACGGGCAGGGTGAAGCCGAGCTCGCGACCCCGTTCGACGACGAGGCCGGTCGAGACCGCTGCACCCTCTCCCTCCGGCCCATTGGCGGTGGGCGGGTCGTCCGTGGGACCGTCGAGTCCCAGGGGGAGGAGGATCAGGAGTCGGACCAGGTGAGCCTGCATAGGAAGCCTCGATAAGGGATCCCCGGACTCACTTCAAGAAGCGCGCCAGGAGGCGATGCGCTCCTCCGCCTCGCGCACCGCCACTCGGCCGGGGGGGGCGTCCTCCTCCCGGGCCCGCTCGAGGACCAGGCCCAGGCTGGTTCCGATGCGCTCGCCGATCGCTCCCACCGGCTCCCGGCGCCCTTCCAGGTGGAAGATCGTGCCGCGGATCAGGGCTCCCGAGTTCACGAGGAAGTCGGGAGCGTAGAGAATCCCCCGCTCGTGCAGGAGATCGCCGTGGAGGGGGTTCGCCAGGACGTTGTTGGCCGCCCCGGCGACGACCCGGCAGCTCAGCCGCTCGAGGGTGAGATCGTGGATCACCCCTCCCAGGGCGCAGGGCGCGTAGACGTCGCAGGGCGCGGCGACCGCCACCGCGGGGTCGAGGAGCTCGATCCCCAATTCCTGCGCCACCCTCTCGGCTCGCTCGGCGTCGAGCTCCGCCGCGAGCACCGTGGCTCCTTGATCGACCAGCCTGCGGGCCAAGAGCGACCCCACGGCCCCCAATCCCTGCACCACCACCCTGCGGCGAGGCCAATCGGGCTCCCCGTCCAGGTGGGCGAGGGCGGCCTGCATGCCGCGGTAGACCCCCTCGGAGGTGGCCTCGGCCAGCTCCCCGGGACCCTTGGGCCCCGGATCGGTCACGAAACGGGTGCGCGCGGCCATCCACCCCAGGGCGTCCGGCCCGGTGCCCACGTCGGGGCCGGTGTAGAAGCGGCCGGCGAGTCGCTCGACCGCGTCCCCCAGGTAGGCGTAGGCGGCGGGCCAGTCCACCCCCTCGCGCTCCATGACGACCACCTTGGCGCCGCCGGCGGAGAGCTCCGCCAAGGCGCACTTGTGGGTCATGGCGCGCGCCAGGCGCAGGCAATCCCTGAGCGCCTGCTTCTCGTCCCGGTACTGCCAGCGGCGTACACCCCCGAAGGCGGGGCCGAGGACCGTGTCGTGGATGCCGAGGAAGGCGCGCAGGCCCGAACGACGGTCGTGCAGGGCGATCAGCTCCTCGAAGCCCTCGCGGGCCATGGCGTCGAGCAGGTGGATGGACATCGGGGTTTCGGGCCGTGGGGGCACGGGTCGGGCTTATCCTACCCTGCTCCCAGCCCGGTAGTGGAGGGGCCGACCGGGGCGGATTCCGACCGACCCGGGAAGGATGCCCCCCTTCCCTCGTCCCATCCCCGTCCCAGCCAGCAGCGCCATGAACCGCCCCTTGCTCACCCTCGTAGCGTGCCTCTGCCTCGGAGCCTGCACCGCCCCCGGCGGCGGATCCGGCGGGCCAACGGACGCCGAGCGGGAACGCATGCGCGTGGAAGCCTACAACCAGCAAGCCATCCGCAGCCGCGATTCGATCGGCGGCTACCTGCTGCAGCTCGATCGGTCGATCCAGCAGTGGAACCAGCTCTTCCTCGACGGCAAGGCGACCAACGACGCCCGCAAGCTGAAGGGTCTGTACCAGTCGATCGGCGAGCGGACGCGCAAGCTCTTCTTCGAGATCGTAGAGCAGCTCGAGAGCGGTCCGATCCAGAACCGCAGGGTGGCCGCCGCGGCCCTGGGCTTCGTGGGACAGGAGGATGCGCTCAGCCCCCTGCTCAACGCCCTCACCGACCCCGACGAGACGGTGTGCGCCAACGCCCTGCTGAGCCTGGCGGTCCTGGGCGATGCGCGGACCCCCACCGGCTCCCTGGCGCACCACCTGAGGTTCGGCGCCTCCCCTCGCCTGCGCAACAACGCCGCGTTGGCCCTGCTCGAGGTCCTGCGCGTGGGTGGGGACGGCGGAGACGAGGTGGTCAAGGCGGCCCGGGAGGCCCTGGTGGACGACGACCCCGGGGTCCGCACGCACGCCGCGCTGATCCTGGCCCACCAACGCGACGTGGCCTCGATCGAGAGCCTCGCCCTGCAATTGGGAGGGGACTCGACGAACAGCGCGGCGATGGCCGCCGGGCGTGCCCTGGCCTACATCGGGTCGAAGGAGCTGCCCTACCAGGGGCAGTGCGCCCGGGCGCTGGCGGCCTCCCTCTCCCGGGTCGAGCCGATGGTCAAGGCCTCGGTCCTGTCCGACCTGGCGAAGCTGGCGGGGAAGCGCTACGCGAAGGACGAGGACTGGGTCATCTGGGCCCACCGGCTGCCTCCGGGCCCCTGAGACCTCGGAGCTCTGCGTCTTCGGGTACGGTGAAGGAGCCGATGCAGCTCCTCCTCCTCCTTCTGGCCGCCGTTCCCGCGCTCCAGGACACCCCTGACCCGGCTCCGGAGCGGCCGCCCCAGGCGCGCAAGCTCGCTGGGCTCTGGGGCGTCGCGGTCAGCTCGCGCGTGGTCTTCCGCTCGGCGCCCGACCGCCCCCACCGCCTGGTGGTCGAGTACGCCTTCCCCGAACGCGCCCGCAGCCTGCTGGCCCCGGAAGAGGGGCGGGCGACGAACCGTCGCTTGCACTTCCGCTTCGGCGGGGAGCTCCTCTCGATCGAGCCCCGCCAAGCGCGCAGCAGCGCGGTCGCCGAGCCGGCTCGCAGCTGGGGACTCCGGGAGCTCGAGTTGCGCCGCGCCGTGCTCCTGTGGCCCGACGGGTTCGAGTGGCGGGAACGGGCGGGGGAGGCCGGCCGCTGGGCGGACCTCGGGGAGTTGGGCAGCCTGCGCGCGTGCTGCGCCGCTGGAGAGGAGCGGCCGACCGCCATCGAGGCCCTCGATGCCGAGGGGGTCTGTCGCGCGGCGCTGCGGGAGATCGACTGGCGCCGGAGCGCGAGGCGGCATTGGCCTCGAACGATGGTGATGTCGTCGGAGGGGGAGGCCCTGTGGGACGAGACGGTCCTGGCCGTGGATCCGCGCGTGCGCTTCATCGACGCCTACTTCATCCCCCCCGACCGCCGCGAGCTGGGAAGCGCCCGCAGGACCGGCACGCTGCGCGCCCTCGACCTGCCGCGCTGCTTCTGGCGCCGCGTACCCCTCGAGGAGGGGCTCGACATCCAGCAGGCCACGGCCGCGGCGGACGCCCTGATCGCCCGGGAGCTCGCCACCGAAGGGGCCCCACCGGTGGATCGCTCCCCCTACCTCGCCCTCGACTCCGCGGCCCGACCCCGCGCCATCCTCCTGCGCCTGCGCGAGGCGGGGATCGGCCCCCCCCCGAAGGGGTACGTGGAGGCTCCCCCCCGTCCCGCCCTGGGACGCCCCCTCGGATCCGCCACGGACTGCGGCCCGGCGGATCTGGAGGCCCTGCGGGCCGCTGCCGGCGAGGACCTGGAACGGGCCTCGGAGCCGTTCCTGCGGATCCGCCCCCCCGGCGGGGGGACGCGCCGGGCGGAGGTGGTGCTGCCGCTGGGGGGCTGAACGGCCTGTTCTCGGGGGAGGGCACGGACCGGGACGGAGGGGGACAGGTCCCCCCGAAAGCCCCCCCAGAGGACCCTGGCGGGGCCCACCGGTCTGCGGCACCCTTGTTGCATGAGGGCCCTGGTCGTACTCCTGCGGAGCCCCCGGAGAATCCCGATGCTGCGTCGAACCCTACTCCCACTCATCTGCCTCTGCGCCGGTCTCCTGATCGTCGGCGACTCCCTGGCCCAACGGCGAAGCTCGAGCAGTGGAAGCCGCAGCTCGGCTCAGCGCTCCTCCGGCTCCCGTAGCTCGTCGGCGTCGAGCCAGCGCTCCTCTTCGGGCGCCAGCCGCTCCATCTCCCGCCCGAGCTCCTCGCGGTCGAGCTCGTCGCGGTCGAGCTCCTCCGCCAGCCGGTCCAGCTCCCGGTCCCAGAGGTCGGCTTCGACTCCCAGCCGATCCTCCTCCTCGAGGTCCTCCAGCCAGTCCACCTCGCGTCCCTCCAGCTCCAGCTCCCGCTCGAGCGCCCCGCGGACGATCCGCCGCGCCACGGACAGCACCCCCCGGTCGACCGGCACCCGGTCTTCCGGTTCCAGCAGCACCAGCCGCGACTCCCGCGGCTCGAGCGGCTGGGTCTCCCCCACTCCCACCCCGAGCTCACGCAGCGGCTCCTCGGGTGCCAGCCGGGTCTCCTCGGGGGAGAGCTGGCGCGCGCGCGACACCGCCCAGCCGAGCCGCGACCTCTCGCGGCCGGTGAACGATGGAGGGGTGGTCGACCTCTCCGCGGCGCGGACGCCGGAGCGGGTGCGCTTCCCCCGGGCGGCGGACGCCTCCCTCGGCCGCGGGCAGCCCAGCCGCACGGGATCGGGCTCGAGCGCGCCGGGATCGAGCCCGGGCCTGACCCACGAGCTGCGCAGCCGCGGAGGAGTCCAGGACCTCTCCCGTCTGCGCTCCGCCGCTGACGCGTCGAGGGGCCTCGTCCGAGACCGGACGGTGACGCGCGACGACATCCTCTCCCGCTACTCGGGTGCCCGCAGCGGCGCCCAGGACGCGCGCGTCACGCGCCGGGCCATGGCCCAGACGCCGGGCCTTTCGAACGCGCGCCGCGCCGAGATCGCCAGGGAGAGCGGGGCGCGTAGCCAGGCCGGTCGGGCCGCCGGGGTCCGGAGGGATGCCCAGCGCACCGACGACGCGCGCGCCGCCGGGGCCCGCAGCGACGCCCAACGCGCCGCCGACGCCCGCGCCTCCATGGCCGAGAGCAACGCCCAACGCGTCGCCGACGCCCGCGCCGCCAAGGCCGAGAGCAACGCCCAGCGTGCCGCCGACGCGCGCGCCGCCAAGGCGGCGAGCGACGCCAAGCGCGCCGAGGACGCGCGAGCCGCGAAGCTGGCCCACAACCAGGAGCGCGCCAAGAAGGCGCGCGACAACTACCTGAAGTCGCTCGACGACGGCCAAGGCGGCGGTGGTGACGACGGTCACTACGACGACGATGACGACTACGACGACGGGTACGACGACGGCTATGACGATGGCTACGACGACGGCTGGGACGACCACTGCAACGACCACTGGAACTTCTACTGGAACCACTGGGGCCCCTACTGGGGCTGGGGTTGGGGCTGGTATTGGGGCGGTCCCTCCTGGTGCTTCAGCCACTGGTGGGACTGCTACTGGTACTGGGGTGGCTACTGGAACTACGGCCGCCGCCCGAGCTGGTACTGGTACGGTCCCTTCTATCCCTATAGCGTCTCGGTCATCTACCAGACCGGCGCCTACGACGACGACGTGATCTACGTCTACGACGACGAGCCCGACGTCATCGTGGTCGAGAGGGAGGTGGAGCCCGAGCCGATCCCCGTCGGTGAGGCGGTGGTCCAAGCACCCGTTCCCGTGCCCGCAGCGCAGGGCGGTGAGCTCAACCGAGCCGCCGACTACTACCTGACCCTGGGCGATCGCGCGTTCCGGGAGGGGCGCTTCGGCGACGCGGTGCACTTCTACGCCAAGGCGGTGGAGTTCGCGCCGCAGGAGGGGATCCTCTACCTGATCCTCTCCGACGCGCTCTTCGCCACCGGGGACTACCACTACGCGGCCTACGCCCTGCGCAAGGCCTTCGAGCTCGACCCCGGCTTGGGCACGAGCATCGTGGACAAGCACTCCTTCTACGCCGACCCGGCGGAGTTCGATCGCCAGCTCGCCGTCCTCGAGCGCTACCTGGAGGACCACTTCCTGGACGACGACGCGCGCTTGGTCCTGGCAGCCAACTACCTCTTCGGCGGCCGCCCCGCCGCCGCGGTCGATCTGTTGGAGAGCGCCTTCAGCGTGGAAGTGGGACGCTCCCCCACCGGACAGGCGATCCTGGCCGCCGCCCGGGCCATCCAGTACTGCCCCGCAGCACGCTCCTGCCGCGCTAAACCACCACCTCCCGCGGCCCCGCGTCCCCCACGTACGCCGCCACCGGCGGCGTTCGCCCAAAACGCTCCTCGAAGCGCACCGCGAGGTCCCTGCAGGCCGAGTCGCGCGCCTCGTTCGTGGCCAGGGCGACGATGCAGCCACCGAAGCCCGCGCCGGTCACGCGCGCTCCGAAGACCCCCGGGCAGGCGTTGGCGGTCTCCACCAGGAAGTCGAGCTCGGGGCAGGAGGTCTCGTACAGATCGCGCAATGACTGGTGGGAGGCGGTCATCAGCTCACCCATCCGTTGCCGCTCTCCCGCCAGCAGGGCCTCGCGCGCGGCGAAGGTGCGCTGGACCTCCGCCAGGACGTGCTCGACCCGGCGCCGGGGCAGCGCCTCCAACTCGTGCCCGTGCTCCTCGAGCACCTCGATCGGGACGTCGCGCAGCACCTCGGCGCCTTCCAAGTGGGTGGACAGCTGGGCGAAGGCGCGGCGGCACTGCTCGACCCGGAGGTTGAACTCGCTGGCCGCCAGCTCGCGCTTGACGCCGCTGTCGGCGACGAGGACGGCCAGCTCCCGCGGATCGAGGGGCAGGTGCTCCCAACTCGCATCCTTGCAGTCGAGCCAGAGCACGTGCCCCGGCCGCGCGAAGCCGACCGCGTAGGGATCCATGATCCCGCACTGCACGCCGACGAAGCCGCGCTCCGCGCGCAGGGCGCTCTGCACGCGTTCCTCGAGACCCAGGCCCAGGTCCCAGACCTGGTCCAGGGCCAGGGCGGTGGCGACACAGATCGAAGCCGAGGAGGAGAGTCCGGCGCCCACGGGGAGGTTGCCGCCGTACATCACCTCGACCCCGGAGAGCCTCTGCTCCCTCATGGTCCCTCGCGCGCGGACCACGAGATCGAGCAGGACCCCGAGCGGGTAGTCCACCCACCGGCCGCGCCGCTCGGTGGGCGCCTGATCGAGGTCGAACTCGATCCCGAAGGAGTCGAGCGTCGACGCGATCCGCACCCGCCGGTCCGCGCGGGTGCGGATGGCGACGTAGGTCCCACGGTCGATCGACGTGGGGATCACCGGTCCCCCGTTGTAGTCCAGGTGCGCCCCGTAGAGGTTGACCCGGCCCGGGGCGAAGAAGAGCCGCGGGGCGGCGACGCCGCCGAAGCACTCGTGGAAGATGGCCGCGTGCTCCCCCAGGGCGCGCTCGAGGCTGGGTGCTGACGCCGAGGTTGCCGGTTCGGTCATACAGCTATCCTAGTGTTCTCGCAGCGGCGATCCCCAGTGTGCGGCGTCAAGTCCTCGCGCCCACCGGCCGATGGTAGACTCCGGATCGATGAGTCACCGCAAGCTCCTCCTCCCCGCCCTCCTGCTCCCCCTCCTGGCCGCTGCCTGCGCCTCGGTCGACTTCCAGCGCACCACCGAGACCTCGGGCACCTTCGAATCGACCGGATGGGCGGTCACCATCCTCTCGATCGACCTGCCGAAGTCCGCCATGCAGATCGTGCGGGAGAACGCGTCGGACGCCAACCTGGCGAACATGCAGGTGGTGGAGGCCGAGGTCGTCCCGGACTGGGGGTGGTGGAACTGGGCGCTGGACATCCTCTCGGTGCGCCACGCCCGCATCCGCGGGACCTGGGGCTTCGAGGGGGAGTAGTAGGCGACCGGCTCCGTGCTCCTTCCCTGGCTCAGTTGCTCACCGTGACGACCATCGACTCGGTGGTCGAGTTCCCCGCCGTGTCGCTGGCGGTCACCTTGACCAGGTAGTCGCCGTTGGGGTTCGCGGTGGTGTCCCAGGACTCCCACGCGTCCGAGCTCTCGTACACCTGATCGCCGTCCGAGTTCGTGATGATGTGGTAGTACTCGCGGTTGTAGTAGTCCCCCTCCGTCCAGCAGGTGGAGTCCTGCTTGTAGAGCAGATCGATCAGGAAGGGATCGAAGGGACCACCCTGGTAGGTGTCGAGCGACATGTCGAAGTACACCGCCAGCCGATCGTCCACCACGGGTGAGCCCGGTGCGCCCACGGGGTGGATCGTGTAGCGGATCTCCTGCACGGTGGCCTCCCAGGTCGAGGCGGTGAGGTCGGAGACGTGCGCGACGATGTCCACCTCTCCGTTCAACGCCCAGGGATTCAGGTAGTTGGAGGTCTGATTGCGGCAAAAGGCGAAGAGGTCGGCGCCGCGGGCCGGCTCGAAGACCGGGGCCTGGGACTCCGTCTGGGGTGCGAAGTGCACGTGGGGGTTGTCGGTGCAGAGCCAGTCGCCGAACCACTGGTTTCCCGAGTCCTCGATGCGAGCGAAATGGCAGTGGGTGAAGCCGCTCACCGGCCAGGGCACGAGATCCCCCAGGTACTGCCCCTCGGTCACCACGTCCCCCACGTTGACGGCGATGGTGGATGGGTGGAGGTGCGCGTACAGGTAGCCCTCGGTCGTCGCGGCACCCCCTGAGTCGCCGACCGCCACCCGCCAGTGCCAGTCACCACTGGTGGTGAGCACGGCCTTGACCACGCCGTCACTGACCGAGTAGACGGGCTCGTTGTCGGGGCCGAGGACGTCCACTCCGGGGTGGGCGTAGGGACTGCCGCCGTAGTTCTGGAACTGGGCGTAGGCGTTCCCCACCGGATGCTGGGCCGCCGGAGCGAGGGGCCAGGGGATCGAGCCGAGGGGCAGGGGAAGCCCGGCGGGAAGGGGCGGTGGGAACACCGGCCCGCGACCCGTGTTCAGGACCTGGCCGGTGGGAGAGAGGAGGAAGCGCTCGCGCGTCGCGCCGTTGGAGGTCGTCCGACGGGCGCGCAGGACCACCCCCTCCGGGGTCACGCTCAGGCCAGTCCACTCCACGTTCGAGGGCGCGCGGTGCTGGAGGCGCAGCCGATCCGAGCTCAGCTCCCAGCGCCAGAGGGCGTCGGCCGTGAGCAGGAACAGGGCGGAGCCGTCGCGAGCGAAGGTCACCTGCCGCGGCGTGCGTTCGAGGAAGGTCGTTCGCTCGCCGCCGTCGGTCGCGCGCAGCACCACCCCGCCCTCCCCGCCGACCCGGGTCCCGGCCAGGAGCCCGCCCTCCCCCACCGCGAAGGACGCCAGGTTGGGGTGACGTGTCTCCCGCTGGGTCGCCAGGTCGAGAACCGCGATGCCACCCTCCCCTCGGAAGGCCAGATGGGACCCGTCGATCGACAGGACGGGATCGGTCAGGTGCGCGACGCGCCGCTCCATCAAGACTCGTCCCTCGAAGTCGAGCAGGGAGAGAGCGGTGGGCACCGCGTTCGACTCGCAGGCGTCGATCACGACGATCCGCTCGAGATCGGAGACCAGGAAACCGTTGCCCCGCACCCGGGGGATCCACGACTGACGGCCGTCGCGGGCAGTGACGTGCAGGGCGAACTCCAAGTGGTGGAAGTCGCCCCCCTGGGGAACCACCCGCAGGTGGCAGGTGCCGGCGGGCGAGACCTGGACGGAGTCCTGGGTAACCCCCAGGGCGAGGAGACAGAGGAGAGCGAAGGAGGACATGTCGTGGGATCCCGAGGAGTGCGGAGAGCGCTCCCATCCTAGCGCCGTTGGAAGATCCGCCGCCGTCATCTGACCCTCACCTTACGCCCGCACAGCCCCCCTAGGATCCGATCGGTGGCGAGCTGAGCCACTGCCCCGACTACCCCACACCTGACATCGAGCCATGAAACACAAGAGTCTCCTTTTGACTTTCGCCGTCGCGGGCATCGCCTCCGGCGGCTACGCCTTCCAGAACTCCGATTCCTTGCGCGATACCGACGACGACACGTACAAGGCGATCGTCTTCCACTCCCTGACCCAGGGTCCCACCGCCGATGCCGGTCCCTGCAACCGCCAGGCCTGGGCCGGACTCAAGGCGGGACGCAGGGACGCCAACGCCGACTTCCTGGAGGAGATCTCCAAGGCGGTGAACATCGGCGACCCCGACGATCAGTGGGAAGCCGTCCTCGATGCTTTCGACGAGCTCGACGAGGGGCTCGAGCTGGCAATGGACCAGTTCTGGGCGCGCCTGGATCTGTGCGAGACCCTCGGCGGCGACATCTACGAGCCGGAGATCGACCCCGAGGACTTCGTCGACGGGATCGACCACCCCTTCTTCCCCAAGGTCCCCGGCACGACCCTCGTCTACGAGCTGACGGGGGGCGAGGAGTACGAGCGCATCGAAGTCACCACTACCGACGAGACGCGCGAGATCATGGGCGTCGAGTGCATGGTGGTGCGCGACACCGAATGGGTCGGCGACGAGCCGGATGGCGAGCTCGAGATCGTCGAAGACACCCTCGACTACTTCGCCCAGGACGAGGATGGGAACGTCTGGTACTTCGGCGAGCTCTCCTTCGAGCTCGAAGATGGCGAGATCGTCGAGATGTCCGGATCTTGGATCGCCGGCGAGGACGGCGCCCATCCCGGCATCATCGTCTTTGCCGACCCGCAAGTGGGCACCACCTACCGCCAGGAGTTCCTGCTCTTCGAGGCGGAGGACGTGGGCCAGATCTTGAGCTTGAACGAGACCGTTCAGGTTCCCTTCGGTGAGTTCACGGGCTGCCTGCACACCCGCGACTTCACCCCGCTGGAGCCGGACGAAGAGGAGCAGAAGTTCTACGCCGCCGGCGTGGGTCCCGTGCTCGAGCTCGATCCGGAAACCGGCGAGCGCCTCGAGCTGGTGGACATCATCACGGGAAGCTGAGCGAAAGGGTCTCTACCCTGCTCCTGGGCGGGGGCGGCTCCACGCCGGAGCCGTCCCCGCTCATCCATGTCACAGGACGAGTTCCCCCCCTCGGCGGTGTCACCCAACGCGATCAGACGCTATCCTCTGGGGCTCCATTGGCTTCCCGCCCCAATCGAGGACCCCGTCTTGGCACGCAACAAGAGCCCCCAGACCTTTGAGAAGCGCCGGCGCGAAATCGAAAAGCGCCGCAAGCGCGAGGCGAAGATGGAGCGGCGCTTGGAGCGGAAGTACTGGAAGAAGGTCGCCAAGGGGGAGGTCAATCCCGACGAGGATTACTACTACTACGAGGATGGGGACGAGTCCGGGGGGAAGAAGAAGGGGTAGAGCGCGCCTGATCAGCGGGTCGGCGACCATTCGATTCGGAGCGGAACGGGGGGTCCGGTACAATCGCGCTTCGGTCATGAGCATCCCGCGCCTCGCCGCCGCCGTCCTCGCCACACTGGCGATCCTCGGATTGCCGACCTGTAGCGCCTGTTCGCAGGGCTCGGTGCCCCCCGCGCCCTCCCCCGCCAATGGCGCGTCCACCGACCCTGGCGACACTCAGGACGACGCGGGCAAGAGCGAGGATCCCACCCCTCCCCCGATCCTTGGCTACCGCATCCTGAAGACCCATCCCCACGACCGGAGCGCCTACACCCAGGGACTGCTCTGGCACGCGGGGCACCTCTACGAGAGCACGGGTCGCGAGCGGGAGTCGAGCCTGCGCCGGGTGGACCTCGAGACCGGCAAGGTGCTCGCGCGGCACGACCTGCCCCCGGATTACTTCGCGGAGGGGTTGGCGCGCTGGAAGGGCCTCTTGATCCAACTCACGTGGAGGCGGGGCGAGGCGATCGTCTACGACGCCGCTACCTTTCAGGAGCTGTATCGCCACTCCTACCGGGGAGAGGGATGGGGCTTGGCCCTCGCCGGCGACGAGCTGGTGATGAGTGATGGGACCCAGTACCTGCGCGTGCTCGATCCGAAGACCTTCAAGGAGAAGCGGCGCGTGCGGGTGACCTACCTCGACGAGCGGACGGGAGCGCGCCGCGACCTCAACAACCTGAACGAGCTCGAGTGGATCGACGGGAAGCTGTGGGCCAACCTCTACCAGCTCGAGCTGATGGCGATCATCGACCTGGCCACGGGCGAGGTCGAGCGTTGGATCGACTTCACCGGTCTGCAGCGGAAGCAGGGAGTGCGAGACCGCATCCAGGACGTGCAGAACGGGATCGCCCACGACCCTGAGACGGGCCGCATCTTCATCACGGGCAAGTACTGGCCCAACCTGTACGAGATCGAGTTGGTGGAGAAGCGCTGAGTCCCGCGCCCAGCCCGCATCCCTCACCACCGGCGAGCCAGAATCGCCCCAGTTGGTCCCCGGTGGACGAGTTGTGGCCGATCATCCGCAGGCGACCTCTCTGCAGGTCGTCGAGGACGGATCGGTCGCAAGTCGTTCGCTGGGGGCC
>CAZDQL010000125.1:0-15310 GCA_964507325.1 uncultured Planctomycetaceae bacterium
ACCTTCATCGACGCCCATGTAGGGCGTCCAGCCGGTGCCGTAGTAGCCGGAGGCGATGTCGGCGTGGAAGATGATGTCGGGGCCGAGGTTGGCCTGCGCGCCAGCGCGGGTCCAGGTCCCGGTGTCGTAGTGATAGATACCAGCGTCCTTGACGGGGGACGTGATTTTGACGGGCTGCACGGTCTGCTGGGCCGAGGCCCCGGCGCAGAGCGTGCAGGCCAGGAGGCCCGCTGCGAGGGCGGGAGTGGGTCGAAGGTGCATCAAGGGTCCTTCTGAAGGGGTTGGAAGGTCGTCGGAACGGAGTTCCAAGGGGGGAACGCGAACGGGCCCGACGGCCCTTAGCCGATTGGCGATTCTCATGGCTGGGGCGGCCACGGCCACCTCCCGGGCCCCTCCTGGTACGATCGACTCGGAGGAAGTCATGGGAGTCCGACCGCTGCTACTCGCCGTCGCTGTGCTCGCCTGTTCTGCTCCCGCCACGACCCTGGAGCCGGCCTGGCGGCGCCCAGCGGAAGAACCGCGGCAGCAGGACGACGAGCCCTGGTGGGAGGAAGTCCAGAGCACGACGGAACTCCTCGAGATGGTCGCGAGTTGGAGCGACGATGAGCTCGTTCGGAGGTTCGAGGAGGCCGGCGGGCTGGGCGACTACTTCAGAGAATGGAGTGCGCACGACGCCTGTCTGCTGGAGATGGTCCGACGTGGTGGCGAGAACTGGGACCCCTACCTCCACGGCGTACTCGCTGAGCGCAGGAGAACTACCGACGAATGGGATTGCCCCGCGGACCTCGAGGTTCTGACGGCCCTCCGCAGACTCGCGGGCAAGCCCGATCCTCTGAAGGTGTGCATCGAGAACGAGGAGTCCCTGGATGCCGTCTTTCCCGAGCTCCCGGTCTTCAGGGTGAGACTGCGGAACGTGGATGAGGGCCTCGAGTCGTTTTGGATCACCGATGGGGGCAACTACCGCTCCGGCCGGCTCGGCCGCTGGCGTGTGGAGCTGCGCGACGAGCGGGGGCACTCCCTCGATGTCCGCGACGATTGGGACTGCTGGGCTCTGATGCTTGGAGGAATGTGCAGTACGTGCCAGCTGGGCCCCGGGGACTATTGGGGGGCGCGGGACGTCTCCGCCATGCTGAAGGACCCCGAGGAGCGAGAGGAGCCCCATCCCGTCGGGCTACCGCTGAGCTGCTACGCGGTTCCCCCGAGACCTGGAACGTGCACTGCCGTCGTGCAGTACCACGACAAGAGGCTCATCGCCGCGAGCAAGGACGTGCGGTCCATGATCCTCTTCAGCTCGGACGAGGTGAGCTTCACCTGGAGGCCCCGTGAAATCCACCTCGGCGCGGAGGATCGCACCGTTCTCGAGGGGCTGCTGGTCGACCTGTACGCGGAGGCGCCGGTCCTTGTTTGGCGCTATCCCTTCCACGAGGGGATGGAATTCACGGCAGAGCCGAGCTCCCCTGCTGCTGCGATCTTCCGCTACGGCTGGAAGGCGTTGCCCGTCTTGCTGGACGCTCTCGAGACCGACGAGGATTTGCACCACAGGGCCTGGGTACTGGCGATGCTCCACAACCTGACGGGCCTGCATGGCCCGTCTTGGGGGAGTTCTGCTTTCGGTGGGTTCAAGTTCGTGAGCCCTGCCGCCGCCGGCGGGCGGGCGCATCCGTACGGACCTGGCGGTGGGATGTCCCGCGCTGAACCGACTCGCGCGGCTCAAGGCCGACTGGTTTCGACCTGGCTGGCGTACCGCTCACTCGTGAAGGTGGTGGAATGAACCCGGACTTCGATACGGAGGACAGCATGGAGCTCGAGCCAACGACGGACGACGAAGACCTGGAGCCCCCCGCGACGCTCGCCGCTGTCAACCCCGAGACGGAGCAGCGCGACCAACAGATGCTGCGCAGCATGCTGCGCGCGCGGGAGTTCGTGGTTTGGCTCGGAATGACCTGGCTCCTGATCGGGATCGCGCTGCTCGTGGCCGGGCTCCTCCTCGAGTCGCAGGCATCCGATTCCAGCTCGCCCCACGCGAGCACACGACCCTCGGAGGAGACGGCGCTGGCCGAAGACCGTGGGTCCATGATGACCCGAGCGGTGGGGGCGCTGTCTGAGGCGATCAGGGAGCCGTCGCTGGATGAACGCGTGTCTGGCGAGTGGTGGGTCGTGCGGGTCGGAGCCGTGGCGGTCATCGTCAGTGGACTGATCCTGCTCTGGGCCGTGACCGAGGTCTTCTTCTGCGCGAGGCACTTCGGTGGTCTCTCCTACGCCGCGGGCCACACGGCGCTCGTGATCCTGTTGACGCCGGTTCTGCTCCTCGGGCCGGTGTGGCTGCCGCTCCTGGTCGCGGACGACATCCGCACCGGTCGCGCGGCGCGGGTCCGCAGCCGGCCCACGCCGCGCAAGCTCGACTTCCTGGCGGTCGGCCTCGTCGTCGCGGGTGTCGCTGCCGGGATCTGGTACTTCGCGCTGCAGGTGTAGGCGAACCGCGGCGGCGACGACCGTCTACCCGATCCCTCGCAGTTCGGGCCCACGCCCAAGCGCTGGACCTGCCTGCGGCGCGCTTTTCTCCCTTGACAGCCCTGGCGCGCCGTCGGGATCGATCTGAAGATGCTGCCCAGCATTCGCGACCGTCACTGCCATCGATGGGCGGCGTCACCGGCGCGCGCTGAAGGAGCCCCCCATGCTGCGATTCTCCGCTCTCTCACTGTCTTGCGCCCTCTCCCTCGCTTCGATCGCCGCTGCGCAGGAGCGCATCCCGCTCAGCTCGCTCGACCTGAGCCTCCTGCGCCAAGGTTGGGGAGAGCCACAGATCGACAAGTCGATCGAAGGCAAGCCGCTCACCATCGGCGGGCGCATCTTCGAACGCGGTGTCGGGTCCCACGCCGCCAGCGTGCTGTATCTGGAGCTCGACGGTGGGACCGAGCGCTTCAGCGCCTGGATCGGGGTCGACGACGAGACGCAGGGGAGGGGAAGCCTCGTCTACAAGGTCTACGGCGACGGGGAGCTGCTCTTCGACAGCGGCACCCTGCGCGGCGGCGAACCGGCGCGAGAGCTCGACGTCGACCTGCGTGGCGTGCAGCGTGCCATGCTGGTGACCGACGGGGCGGGGGATGGGATCGACTACGACCACGCCAACTGGGCGGAGGCGGTCTTCCACGTCACCGGGGCGAAGCCGCGCGCCGTCGGACCGCCGGTGGAGGAGAAGGTGATCCTCACGCCCCCGCCGCGCCCGGCGCCGAGGATCAACGGGCCGGGGGTCTGGGGAGTACGACCCGGACGACCGGTGCTCTACCGCATCCCCTGTACCGGCGAGCGGCCGATCGCCTTCGCCGCAGAGGGCCTGCCCGACTCGCTCGTCATCGATCCTGCGCGCGGGACCCTCGCCGGGAGTGCACCCGGGCAGGCCGGGACGGTCGAGATCCTCCTGAGCGCGCAGAACCGACACGGTCGTCACCAGAAGCGCTTCGAGCTGCGCGTCGGCGAAGAGCTCGCACTGACTCCGCCGATGGGCTGGAACAGCTGGTACATCCACTACGACCGGGTGACCGACGCCGACATGCGCGCGGCGGCCGACGCGATGGTCGCGAGCGGGATGGCGGACTTCGGCTACCGCTACGTCAACATCGACGACTGCTGGATGAAGAAGAGGGGGGAGGAGCCCTACCGCGACGAGGGCGGTGCCGTTCTCTGCAACGCCAAGTTCCCCGACATGCTGGGCTTGACCGACTACATCCACTCGCAGGGGTTGCTCGCCGGGCTCTACACCTCACCGGGACCGTGGACCTGCGCGGGGTACGTCGGTGCCTACGGGCACGAGCGGGAGGACGCAGCCAAGTTCGGCGAGTGGGGTTACGACTTCCTCAAGTACGACTGGTGCTCCTACGGCGGCGTGGCGCAAGGGGAGGGCGTCGACCGCCTGCAACGCCCCTACCGGAAGATCAGCGCCATCCTCGGTGAGCTGGAGCGCGACCTCGTGCTGAACCTCTGCCAGTACGGGATGGGTGAGGTGTGGGAGTGGGGGGGCGAGGTCGGCGGGCACTGCTGGCGTACCACCGGAGACCTGGGGCTGGCGCGCGGCGGCTTGCTGCCCGGCTTCTACTCGATCGGGCTCTCCAACGCACGGCACTTCGAGCACGCCGGGCCGGGGCGCTGGAACGACCCCGACTACCTCTTGATCGGCTGGGTGGGCAGCGCGCACCGCATGGGGGAGGGGGAACCGACGAGTCTCACCGGCAACGAGCAGTACAGCTACATGTCGATGTGGTCGCTGATGGCTGCCCCGCTGATCTTCTCCGGCGACATGACCAAGCTCGATCCCTTCACCCTGAACGTGCTCTGCAACCACGAGGTGATCGAGGTGAACCAGGACTCGCTCGGGCAGCAGGCGCGGATCGTCCGGCAGGATCAGGAGACGCTGATCCTGGCCAAGGAGCTGAGCGACGGCTCCCTGGCCGTGGGCTTCTTCAACCTGGCCGAGGTCGAGCGGAAGGTGAGCTTGCCCAGGGAGGAGCTGGGTCTCGGAACGGAGCTGAGGATGCGCGACCTCTGGAGGCAAGAGGAACTCGCGGTGGGGGAGGGCGCGATCGAGTTCGCCCTTGCCCGTCACGGAGTGAGAATGGTCCGTCTCTGGAGGACTGGTTCGTGAGCCGGGCCGCCCGGCCCGACCTCCGTCGCGATCCCCGCCAGGTGTAGGATGGGCGCCGGTATGGAACTCCACCCCTCCACCGAGATCGAGTGTCACATCGAGCTCCCGGAGTGGCGTCTGAACGTCACGCACCTCCTGCGTCGGAGTGAGCGCGACCTGGGGAACGTGATGGAAACCGCCCTGGGCGGCGCTCTGGCCCACTTGCGCGCGTGCGCGCCGGGCGGAGACCTGTCGCGCGCCGACGTCACGGGAGAGATCCGGGCCGCCCTCGAGGAACGCGCTCCCGGACTCGCGCTGCCCCCCCTCGTCTCGGAGCTCTGCATGCGTCGCGTGCTGCGAGACCCCGGCTCGATGGACGGTCCCCTGGCTTGGCAGTTCCTCCACCTCCTGACCCTGAAGTCACAAGCCCCCTGGGCGGTCGTCGACAGCTCGGCGGTGCGTGGGGACCTACGCTACCGCCTCGGGCGCGAGGGGGAGCGCTGCGCGAGCAGCGACGGAGAGCTGGACTGCGAAGGGCTGGCGGTCCTCGCCGACGAGGAGGCGGTGCTCGCCACGCCCTGGGCGGAGACTCGGCCGGAGTCGCTGGCTGACTGTGAAGCGCCCATCTTCGTCTGCTTCCTGCCGGCCGACCTGTACCGGAAGGTCGGTCCTCGCAACCACATGGGCCGTGCGATCTGGGTCACCTGGGCGTACGCCTTCCTGAAGCAGAGGACCTGCACCCACTAGCCGGCACCGCTGGGGGGTGCGGGCAGGGGCACCGACTTCGGCGGTTGGGGCAGCGTGATGCGCATGGTCGTCCCCTCGCCCTCGACCGTCTCCAGCTCCAGTTGGCCGCCGTGCTCGTCGACGGACTTCTGGATCACGAGCATGCCGAGGCCCGTGCCTTTGGAGCCCTTCGTCGAGTACATGCCGCCCTGCAGCTTCGCCTGGGTCTCCGCGCTGATTCCCGAGCCGTCGTCGCTCACCGTGAAGACGACGGTGGAGTCCTCCCTGTCGACGCACACGCGAACGTGGCCATCGCGATCCGCCGGGATGGCCTCCATGGCGTTGCGGATCAGCTGGCCGAGGCACTGCTGGAAGGAGGTCGGGTCGAGCACCACCTGCTCCGCCTCCGGCTCGACGGCGACGGCCAGCTCGACGTTGCTCAGCTCGCCCAGCTTCTGCTCTTCGATCGCCTCTCGGATGAGGTCCCGCGCGGAGGCCTCCACCGGTCGCAACTCGCGCTCCCGCGAGAAGTCGAGCAGGTCGACGACCAGCCTGGAGATGATCTCGACGTTGCGCTGCACCATCTCCCAGCCCGAGTCCATCTTCCCCTGCTGCCCGTCGCGCTTGCCCTGCTCGAACACGTAGGCGCCGCCACGCAAGCCGTCCAGGATGTTCCTGATCGAGTGGCTGATGCCGGCGGCGGCCTGGCCAGTCGCGGCCAGGCGCTCGGAGCGAATCAGCGCCTCGCGCAGGTGTTTGAGCTCCCTCAGGTCCTGAAAGAAGAACACCCGCCCCAGGTGACGCCCGCGGTCGAAGAGGTTGATGCCGCTCATGAGCACCGACACCATCTCTCCGTTCGGCTTGCGGAGCTCGGACTCGATCAAGCGGAAGCCGCGCACTCGCCGGACCTCCTCGTAGGAGAGCGGCTGATCCAGCTCGCGCTCGAGTGAGGAGTCTATGAACTCGTGCCAATCCAGCTTGCCGATCACTTCCTTCCGGTCGATCCCGAGCATCTTCTCCGCGGCGAGGTTGAAGATCGTGATGTCCCCCTCGGCATTCGTCGCGAGCACGCCGTTGTAGGAGTTGCGGATCAGGCGGTGCTGGAAGTCGCTCGAGCGCAGAAGGTCCTCCCGGGAGTCCTTCAGCGCGCCGGTCATGTGCCGAAAGGCGTCCGTGAGCTGCTGGATCTCGTCGCCACGGTGCGCGCGGTAGACATCACAAGTCTGACAGGCGCGCAGCTTTTCCGGGAAGCGCGCAGCTCGGCCCTCGCACGGAGTGTCGTCGATGTACCAGCAGCGCTGCTCGTAGTTCTGGTAGGCCGCGCACTGGGTCTCCTTGCAGTTGTGGATCTCCCAGCAGTTGACCAGACGACCCGCGCGGACTGCGGGGTCGAGGTTGCCCATGGCCACCTGGTCGGCTGCGCGCGTCAATCTCTCCAACGGTCGAGTGAGCCGGCGCAGGAAGAAGCGTGCTCCGACGAGCAGGCTCAGGATCGCGACGCCCGCGGCTGTGGCCGTCAAGACCGTCACTTGGGTCTCGAGGCTTCCCAACGCATCGGCGACGGGCAGCGCGCCATCCTGCCCCCGTTCGGCGGTGAGGAGCTCCTCGATGCCCCGCTCGAGGGTCCGCCACTGCACGAAGACTGCCACCACGCCCACGAGCGTCGCCACCGTGCCGAGCAGCAGGAGGAGCTTGCCCCGCAGCCGCAGCCCGTGGTACTGCCGGAATGGGCGCTCCCCGGTGGGGAGGGCTGTCAAGCCGTCACCGTTCCTCCCGTCCAACATGCTGCTTGGTTGTCCCCTGCCGCTGTCGAGCAGGGTGTGCTGCGTGAGGCAGGCAGATCGAGGGACCGCGCAGCGCCGCTGCTCGACCGTCGCGCGGTCCCCTGCGTCGGCGCGTGGATCAAGCGGTCGTTTCGGGCTCTCCGGAGAGAACGCTCTCGATCACCTGCACCAAGCCCTCGGGATCGATCGGCTTCTCGACGAAGGCATCGGGCTTGCGGGCCTTCATTTGCTTGCTGATCTCGGCCCAGTCGATGTTCATCTGCTCCTTGATGCCACTCACCATGATGATCGGGAGGTCCTTGAGTGCGGCGTCCGCGCGCAGTCGGGCGAAGAGCTGGATGCCGGACCGGCCGGGCATCATCAGGTCCATCAGGACCACGTCGGGTCTCGACTCCCGGATCAAGTCCTCTCCACTGCTCGCCTCGTTGGCGCTGCGGACGACGAAGTCGTTCTCCTCGAGAATGGACGTCAGGAAGGCAACGATGTCGTCTTCGTCGTCGATGACTACCGCCGAACGCTGGGTCATGGTTTGTCTCCGTTCTGCTTTGCCGCTGCGGCTGGCGCCGGCTCTCCCGCCGCCCTGGAATCGGGCTTGGCCTCGTCCAGGATGATAGCCTCCATGAAGAGATCGAACACGCCTCCAGTCTTCACGCCGGTCTCGTAGTGCTCCATGAGCTGCATGACCTGGCGCTTGCAGTTCGCGCAGGGCGCCGCGACATAGTCGGCGCCCGTGGACTGGATCTGGTCGACCTTGATCTTCCCTGTCCTCATGCGGTAGTCGAGGAAGGTGCCATCGATCAGCTCGACCTTCTCTGGGCCGTCCATCACGGCCAAGCCACCCCCGCCGCCACAACACCAGTTCTTGCTGCGGTTCGGCGTCATCTCGGTGAAGTTCCCGGTCATCGCGTTGAGCAGCCGACGCGGCTCCTCGGCGATGCCGGTCGACCGAGCGAAGTTGCACGGGTCGTGGTAGGTGACCTTCTTCTTGATCTTGTCGCGGTCGAACTTGAAGGCCCCCTTGTGGAGGTACTCATCCGCCAGATCGAAGATGTTCAGCGTCTCGAAGGGGTTGTTGTTCTTCGAGGCCGTCGGCCCCATGCGTTTGGCGATGCGATAGGCATGGCCGCACTCACCGATGACCAGCTTCTTCACGCCCAGCTCGATGCAGGCGTCGTAGGTGAGCTGGTTCTTGCGCATCATGTGCTTGTCATCGCCGGTGAACAGGCCGAAGTTGGCGCCGTCGAATGAGTTGGAGCTCATCGTCCAGGTGGTGCCGTCGTACAGCTTGAGCGCCTTGAAGAACACCGACACCCCCATCTGGGTCTCCGGGAAGGAGATCATGTCCGCCGAGGCCGGGACGAACAGAATGTCCGCGCCCTTCTTGTCGATGGGGATCTCGACCTCGAAGCCGAACTCGTCGAGCACCTCCTCCTCGAGGAAACTGCAGGCGTCGACGAACGAGGCGTACGTTTGACCTTCGTCGTTCCCGGTCTCGTCCGAAATGCGCTGGGTCTCCGACATCATGAACGGAGACTTCCCCAGCGCGTGCACGATGGCGCGACCCTTGCGCGCGATGACCGAGTTGTCGATGCCGAAGGGACAGAAGACGCCGCAGCGCCGGCAGCCAGAGCACTCGTAGAAGTCCCGGACCCAGTTCTCCAGCTCGTCGAGCTCGATGTCGCGTGCCGAGCCCATGATCTTGCGGAAGCCTCCTCCGGGGAGCGCGTAGCGCCTGTAGAGCTTGCGGATCCGGTCCGAGCGCGCCGCGGGGTTCGTGCGCTTCATCGGCATCGTCTGGGCCACGTGGCACTGGTCGGCGCAGATGCCGCACTTGGCGCAGATGTCCATGTAGAGCTGCATCACCTGCGGCCCGGTCTTGATGGCCTTCACCTGCTCGATCATCTTCTGCAGGTGCGGCTGCGACTTGGTGTCGGGTGCGTTCATACTAGTAGTCTCTGGCAAGCAGCGGCCTGCTGAAGAAGATGCCGGGGATGTGGAGCAGCTTCCCGAAGGGCAGGTAGATCAGCATGATCTGCACCAGCAGGAAGTGAGTGAGGAAGACCGGGCTGGCCGGGACCTGGATCGCTGTGAAGGTGAAGAGCGAGGCGAAGTAGGTCTGCGCCACGGTGATGTCGAAGTGGGGATTCTGGAAGCGCAGCATGTTGCCCGTCATGACGATCGACAGGAGCAACAGCAGCAGGAACAGATCCTCACCGGAGGAGATCTCGCGCACGCGGCCGATGAACAGCCTGCGGGAGAACAGCACCAAGAGGGCGGCCAGGATGAGGATGCCCATCGCACCGCCGCTGGTTGCCGACAGGGTGTTGACCGCCCCCTCGGACATCCCCAGGAGACCCCGCAATGGCCAGTCCGTGATCAGGCGCGTGTGACCCAGGACGATCAGTCCCACGGCAACGTGGAAGGCCCAGGTGGCCCACCAGAGGAGCTGGTTCTCCTTGCGGAAGGAGGTGAAGAAGAGGATCTCGCCCAAGACTTCCCGGCGCATCTCCCCCTTGCTCTTGGATGCGAACGGGAACAGCGCCATGTTCCCGACTGCCGCCTTCCTCCAGTGCCGGATCCGGAACCAGAGCCCGACGGCGAAGACGGCGATGGTGACGAAGGGCAGGATCTTGCCCACCACTGTGCCGAATGTGTCCATGTCAACTTCTTCCCTTGGCTGTCGATACTCGGAGCGGTCGCTCCACCTGATTCATCGCTGCCCTCCCCTCCCCGGACCGCGGCGACTCGCCGGCTGTTCGGGGGCTGGCCTCGATCGCCTCGAGGTCCCTCCGGGGGTTCCCCGGCGCCCCTGAGGACCCGACTGCATAGGTCGGGCTCGAGCCGCAGCGGCTGGCCGAGGCCAGTGCTGCTGCTGCGCGCCGAATCCCTCTGGATGAGGTCCTCATTTATCCTTGTGTTCCTATGGGCTTGATAGGAAAAAGGGAGCATAGCGCGACCCTAGCGCGGCCGCCATCGGCGATTTGGTGAAAATCGGGTGCGCGGGGGGCCGGAGCAGTGGGCCTCCCTGCAACTGAACCCACTGGCCAGCAGGAGTTCGAGCCGGGCAGCGGGAGTCGGGGAGAGTGGGGGAGGTGCGGCGGCGATCGTCCCAGCCGCCTGACCCCGCGCAGCCCGCGGGCTCTTGCCGGTATATTACTGTATTAGTGGACTGATATGATAGAAAGGGAGCGATGGTGCTCGAGCTCGACCCCCACGCCGGCGTCCCGATCTACCGGCAGGTCATGGATGAGCTGCGTCTGCAGGTCATGACCAGACGGCTGGCCGAGGGAGAGCGGATCGAATCGGTGAGCGCGCTCTCGGCGCGCCTCAAGGTCAACCCGATGACCATCAGCAAGGCCTACGGCTTGCTCGTCGAGGAGGGCCTGCTCGAGCGACGCCGCGGCGTGGGCCTGTTCGTTCGGTCGATCCGCAAGGACGTCCGGCAACGACAGCGGGACCGGATGCTGAACCAGGCCATGAACAAGGTGGCAGCGCTCGCGGTTCAGATGGGGGTTGCGGAGGAGGAGGCTCTGCGCCTCTTCGAGGAACAGTACCGAACGTTCGTTTCGCCTCCAAGGAGCGAAGAATCATGAGAGCAGAACCGGTCGTCAGGATCGATGGCCTGCACAAGCAGTTCGACTGCGGCACCGTCCTGAGGAACGTCTCCCTGGACATCCACACCGGCAGCATCGTCGGCCTCCTCGGAGCGAATGGTGCCGGCAAGAGCACCCTGATCCGTCACATCGTCGGCCTCTACCTGCCGGACGGGGGCTCCTGCTCGACGCTGGGATGCGACGCGGCGAAGCTCAGGCCGCGAGACCTGGCCCGCATCGGGTACGTGCACCAGGAGGGCACGCTGGTCCCCTGGATGACGGTGGAGCAGATCTTGCGCTACGTCGCCACCTACTACCCGACCTGGAATGAGGAGCTCGAGCAGGACTACTTGTCCGAGTTCGAGCTCGACACGGGGGCGATCGTCGGCGACCTCTCCCCCGGGCAACGCCAGATGCTGGCGATCCTCCTGGCGATCGGATCCGAGCCCGAGCTGCTACTGCTCGACGAGCCGGCGGCGGCCCTCGATCCCCTGGCCCGGCGACGCTTCCTCGACCTGCTCCTGGGGATCATCCAGGACCCGACCCGCACGATCCTGGTCTCCTCCCACATCCTGAGCGACGTTGAGAAGGTCATCGACCACGTCGTCATCCTCGACCGGGGCGAGATCCGCCGCGACCTGCGTCTCGACGAGCTGCAGCAAGAGTTCGTCAAGCTGCGCATCACCGCGCTGCGGGACGAGCTCCCCGACCCCCTGCCGCTCCCCGACGTGCTCACCTGCCAGCGCGACTGCGGCGAGGCGATCGTCGTCCTGCGCGCGGGCCCGGACCTGCGGCCGGAGCTCGCGGCCCGTGAGATGGGCGGCGCGCTCGACGTGGTCCCCCTGTCCCTCGAGGAGATCTACGGTCTCGTCCTGTCCACGAATGGTGGAGGGCGGAGGCCGTGAGACGCGTGATCGCGAACCTGGCGCCACTCCTGACGTGCCCCGCGTTCACGCTCTGGCACCTGCTGGGAGCGATCCTGTGCGTACCCGCGCTCTGGTACGCCTGGTCGGCGGAGGATCCGACCCGTGCGGGCCATCTGGCCGCCTACATCCTCCCTCTCTGGTCGGCCTGTGTCGTCACCTCGCTCCAGCGGGACCTCCTCCTGAGGCCGTTCGTCTTCTGCCTGCCGGGGCACCGCGACGTCCCGCGGCGGACGCTCTTCGCGGTAGGGATCGTCGTGAGCCTGGTGGCCGCTCTGCCCGTGTTCGACTACGGGCACCTCGAAGGACTCGGCCGGCTGGGAGCGCTCTGGTCCGCGTTCTGCTTCGGGCTGAGCGCCTACTTGCTGGTCGTGGGGGCTCTTTTCGTGGTGCCCAACGTCGCGATCATGGTGGGGCCGATCGTGGGTATCGTCTTCGTGCTCGTCGAGTTCCCCGACACCGGGCTCCTCGTGCAGGACGCCGCGCTCTTCGCGCCGGGCTGGAACTCTGCGATCCTCGCGCTGCTCTCCGTGCTGGCCTGGCGCAAGCTGGGGAGCGCCGCCCTCCACCGGCGGAGCTGTGGCGGCTACTTCCTATCGCTGCAGATGGCCTGGCGGCGCTCGGCGGCTGAGGAGTTCGGTGAGCGCGGCCGGCTCCATGTCCTGTCGAAGGGGACATGGGGCGTGCGGCGTTGGATCCTCCAGCGGAGCTTCGAGAGGATCGGCCGGCGCCCGGTGCTCTCCCTGCGTCGGCACCTGGCCGCGACCCAGTACCAGCTGAAGGGCCACCTCGTGCCGCTGACGCCCTGGACGGTGAGCATCGTGGGGCTGGTGGTTCTTGGCGGCGTCGTCGCCGCGGGCTACGCCCCGCCCCGGGAGGAGCGGCCCGACGTGCCGGTGGCGAACGCGCTCTACGTCGGGAGCTGTGTGATCGCCCTGCACATGCTGCTTCCCGTGTTCGCCCCCATGCTCCTGACGGCGGGGCGGCGCGAGAGGTTCTGGAGCGCGCTCGCCATCGCCGCCCAAGGCGGGCTCGCGGTAGCCGCGATCTCGATCCTCACCTACGTCACCTACCGGGGCATGTGGCTGGCCCTCCCGCCACTGTCGCTGGGCGGAACCGTCTACCCGTTCCGGCCCGCGGACCTGGAGCCGGCCTTCGTCCCATTGGTGGTGATGCCATTCAGTCTGGTACTGAAGATCGTGTGCACGAAGTGGCTGTTCGTGCCCGAGCTCGTGCTGTTGGGCTTCGCGGTGGTGATCCTCGTCCCGGGTGGTGCGGCCCTGAAAGAGATCGACCTCCTGGCCGTGGCCGTCCTGCTCCTGGCCAGCTGGGGGGTCTTCGTCGCCGTCCTCGGTTTCTACTGCTACCACGGGGACCTGGTCCGGGAGTGAATCGCCGCTCGCGCGACTCGATGGAGACCCTGCGCGTCACGGCCGCACACCGTCGAAACGGTGCAGGCCGGCGGCACGCGCGGCGTGGAGGGCGGCCTCGAGCTCGACGGGCAGCAGCGGGCGGTCGATCTCCCGATACCTCGGCTGGCCGTCGCGGCCGCGCCGCCCCACGCGGTGGGCGGGGCGGTACTGGCCCATGACGTTCACGTAGGTGTCCACGGAGAGCTCGGTCGCGAGCCACTCGAAGATGGCCTCCGACTCCTGCGCGAGATCGGGCATCACCAGATGACGGACGAGGACGCCCCTGCGGGCCAGGCCGGCGGAGTCGATCTCCAGAGGACCCACCTGGCGGTGCATCTCCCGGATCGCCTCGCGCGCCCGCTGTGGGTAGTCGCGCGCCTTGAGGAGCCGGCGCGCGCTCTCCTCCGTCCAGACCTTGAAGTCCGGCATGTAGATGTCCACCAAGCCGTCCATGAGCCGCAAGGAGGAGAGGGCGTCATAGGCCCCGGTGTTGTACACGAGGGGCAGGCGCAGCCCCTGGGGAACGGCGATGGCGAGCGCCTCGATGATCTGGGGCACCACGTGCTCGGGAGTGACGAAGTTCACGTTGTGACAGCCCGCGGCCTGAAGCGCGAGCATCAGCTCCGCCAGCTCCACCGCGTTCATCTCACGGCCCGCAGTGGCCTGCGAGATGTCCGCGTTCTGGCAGAAGACGCAGTTGAGGTTGCAGCGGGCGAAGAAGATCGTCCCCGAACCAGAGCGCCCGCGCAGGCACGCCTCCTCGCCGTGGTGTGCGAAGGCGCTGGACACGAGGGCGAAGCGCCCGGTGTGGCAGACGCTGCGCTCGTCCAGGAGTCGGTTCACGCCGCAGTCCCGGGGACAGGCGCGGCAGTCCTCCAGCTCGAGGAGGGCGGCCTCCCGTCGCGCGTCGAGCAGGCCCTCGCGCCAGAGCGCCAGGTAGGCGGGCTCACGGGCTTCCGAGTCGGCCCTCTTCACACGATCAACGATAGCAGCCAGCCGTCCGACGCCGGCCCGCCGGTGCCCCTTGGAGCGGTCCAGAGACCCCGCAGATGGGGTTCTGGGATCGGGAGGGGGGCCTGCAGCGATTCCCGCGCTGAGCTCCAGATTCACCGGTACTGAACACCGTGACGCCGGGGAGCGGGCATCATGGAGTGCGGAGGCTCTACCTTGACGAAGACCGCGCCCATCCTGCCCCTGCTGCTGCTGGCCGCCCCCGCCGCTGCCCAGTCCTTCAACATCGACGTCGGCCCCAACCTCATCCTGGCCCCCGCGCCGCCGCCCAGCTACGGCGCCGCCGCCGTCCAGACCGGGCACTGGATGGCGTTCAGGGATCCCTTCTTCTCGAAGGAGCTCGAGGGACTGGACGGAGTGCTGACGACGGTCACCTTGGAGAGCGACACGCACAGCTCGTTCACCGTCTATCCGAGCGTGATCCCTACCTCCGGCGACCAGGAGCTGATGGAGGACGCCCAGTGGCTGCCCAACCTGGACGTCCCCGTGACCTGGACCTTCTCCGGACTGAAGGACGGCCTCTACACGCTGTACACCTACGCCTGCGATCCCAGCTCGGACGTCGAAGCGCAGATCACGGTCGTCGGCTCGAGCGATCCGCCACAGGTCGTCCAAGGCGCCTGGCCCGGCTCCCATCAGCTCGGATGGACCTACGCCAGGCACTCGGTGGACGTCAGCGACGGCACCCTGACCGTGATCGCCCTGGGTTGGGGAGACCCCCCCTACAACACGGGAGCGCTGAACGGCTTCCAGCTGCTCTACGGAGGGGACGGCGAGCCGATCGGTGACAACTACTGCGGCCCGGCCAACCTGAACTCCACCGGGCAGTCGGCGCAGCTCAGCGCCTACGGCAGCGAGGTGGCGGCGGTCAACAACGTGCGCCTGGACGCGGTCCAGATGCCCCCCAACCAGTTCGGCCTGTTCGTGAACTCGATGACCCAGGGGTTCAGCTACCCGCCGGGATCCCAGGGCATCCTCTGTCTCAGTGGTGGCATCGGACGCCACACCTCCCACCTGCTGAGCACCGGGGCGTCGGGGACCTTCTCCCTGAAACTCGACCTGACCGACATCCCCACCCCGGGGGGCAGCGTCAGTGTCCTGGCCGGCGAGACCTGGAACTGGCAGGCGTGGTTCCGGGACAAGAACCCGGGGAACACGTCGAACTTCACTGACGGGCTAGCGATCGCCTTCCAATGAAAGCGCCAGTCAAGCCGGCGCGCTGTCATGAGTGAGAGTCTCTTCC
>CAZDQL010000126.1:0-15033 GCA_964507325.1 uncultured Planctomycetaceae bacterium
CGAGCTCTGCCTGCACCAGTGGCCCGAGGACTTCGACGGGCGCCTCGACTCCCCCCTGGTGCGCGAGCTGGAGCGCCCGGCGATCGTGCAGTGGCTGGAGCTGATGCCTTCGCCCGACTGGATGTGCCGCAGCGAGCTGCTCTTGCCGCGGCTGCGGGAGCTCTTCGCCGACGAGCGCTTCGAGCTGCGCCCCAGGACCCTGTCGGAGATGGTGGCCGAGCTCGACCGCGCGGACGCGCCGGTGCGTCGCTACGGGATGGACGACGTCTACCACGGCGTGTCGCTCGGGAAGAACGGCGACCACATGGTGCGGCTGTCGCTGCGCGCGGAGGAGCAGCTGCGCGCCGCCGAGTCGACCAGCGCCCTGATCGGGCTCTTCGGTCGCCCCTACCCCTCCTGGCGCGTCTACCCCACCTGGGAGCTCGACGAGGCGTGGCGCGAGCTGCTCGCGGCTCAGCACCACGACAACCACGAGTGCGAGGGGCTGTGCGGCTTCGTGGGCGAGCGCTCCTTCGAGCGCTCCGACCGGCTCTCCCACGAGGTCCTGAGGCGCACCCTGACGACCCTGGCGCGGCGCGTGCCCGCGGGCGTGGACGAGCTCTTGGCCTGCAACCCCTGCGGCTGGCCCCGGGACGTGCACGCCGCGGGGCGCGTGGCGCGGGCGGTCCCTCCCTTCGGCTACGCCCTCCTGGGACCGGACGATCGGCTGCCGTCGACGACTACCGTCGACGAGGACGCGGAGCGAGTGACCCTGACGCGCGGCGAGCTCTCGGTGACCCTGGATCGCGCCAGCGGCTGCAGCGTCGCACTGACCTCTCCCGAATGGACGACCGACCTCCTGGGGGGTGCTCCCCTGGGAGCGCTCTCCACGATCGTCGGCGGAAGGGTCGAGACCTTCCCCGAGGTGGAGACGGAGATCGTGATCGACGAGGAGAGCGGCGACCCGCAGGTGGTGACCTCGCGCCGTGGACCGGCGGGGGAGGTGCGCGTGACCCTCTCCCTGGCGCGCGGCGCGGATGCGGTGCACCTCTCGATCGAAGCGCGCCTCGAGGAGCGTCCCGACGGCGGCGTCCACGCCGGGCTCGCGATCGCCTTCCCCGAAGTCGAGGGCCTGAGCCGCTTGGTCGCGGACACCCCCTACTGCGTCGGCGAGGTGCGAGCCGAGCGCGACCACCGCCGCAAGTACCCCAGCGGCGACTGGATGACCAGCGAGCAGTGGTTCGAGACGGTGCGCCGCCCCTTCTACGCCCACTCCCTGGTCGACCTCGACGGCGCCCGCGGGGGGCTCCTGATCCTGCACGACGGCAGCCAGTCCTGGCTGCGCACCGACGAGGGCGTGTGCTGTGTGCTCGACCTCTACGACCCGTGGGACGAGGAGCACTACCGCTACGGCGTGCGCGCCGAGCTGCAGCTCGTGCCCCACGCCCCCATGGGTCACGCCCAGCGCTGGCGCCTGGCGCGCGAGCACGTCGAGCTGCCGCTCGTGATCGAGGCAGAGCAGGGGGAGGGGGATCTGCCGCAACGCTTCGGGGCGCTCTTCTGCGACGCGCCGGGGGTCGCGGTGACCGCGCTCTACCGCGAGTGCCAGCGGGGGAACGAGAGCCTCGAGCACCCCTTCGACCCGTCGGTGCGCGATCCCTATGTCCTGCGCCTGGTGGAGCTCGACGGCGCCCCGGCGCACGCGCGCGTCCTCCTTCCGGGCCCCGTGGGCAACGCGGCGCTCACCAACCTCATGGGGGAGGTCGAGCACCCCCTCGAGGTGCACCCCGCGGAGGCCCCCTGGGGCGGCGGGTCCTGCGCCTGGCACGCCGTCGCCCTGGACCTCGGTCCCCACGAGATCGCCACCGTGATGGTCGACCTCGAAGCGGGACACCACGTCCCGCGCAACCTGGACGAGCACCGGGGAGTCTGGGCCACGGTGCACCGCGAGGAACCAGCGCACGGGGAGTGAGACGCGCGGGATTCACGGAGTGCGTGCAACGCGAAGATCCTCGAGCGGAGAAGATGTCCCCCCATGCCGACCTCCACCTCATCCCTTCTCGCCCGCCTGGCCGAGCTCGAGCCCCACTCGCGCGCCCTCGAGGAGGACGCGGCGCAGCGGCGTGACCTGACCGAGCCGGTGCTCGCCCTGGGGGAGCGCATCCTCGACGGCCTGGAGGCGCGGCCCATCTGGACCACCTCCGGCGGCGCGCAGCAGGAGCTGCTCGACCTCGGCGTGCCCGAGGAACCCCAGGACCTGCAACGGGTCCTCTCCGTCGTCGAGCACGAGATCGACGGCCCCGGGCTGCAACCCGCATCGGGTGGCCATCTCGGCTACATCGCCGGCGGGGGGATCTACGCCGGCGCCCTCGGCGACTGGCTGGCGGCGGTCACCAACCGCTATTCCGGGGTCTTCTACGTCGGCCCGGGTCCGGTGCGCCTCGAGAACATGCTCCTGCGCTGGCTGTGCGACTTGATCGGACTCCCCGAGGGAGCGCTCGGCACCCTGACGTCGGGGGGCTCGATCGCCACCCTGGTGGCGGTGACCGCGGCGCGGGACGCGCGGGGAGTGCGGGCGCGGGACGTGGAAGAGAGCGTGGTCTACGCCACCGCCCAAGCGCACCACTGCATCGGCAAGGCGCTGGCGATCGCGGGGCTCGCCGAGGCACCCCTGCGCAGCGTGCCGATGGACGCCTGCTACCGCATGGACCCCGACGCCTTGCGGGAAGTCGTGCGCACCGATCGGGAGGCGGGGCTCGTGCCCTTCATGCTGATCGGCACCGCGGGGACGACCGACACGGGCGCCATGGATCCCCTCCAGGCGCTGGCGGAGGTCGCGCGGGAGGAGGAGCTCTGGTACCACGTCGACGCGGCCTACGGCGGCGCCTTCCTGTTGGTCGAGTCGCTGCGCGAGGCCTTCCGCGGCATCGAGCACGCCGACTCGGTGGTGATCGATCCCCACAAGGGGCTCTTCAATCCCTACGGCACCGGCGCCGTGCTGCTGCGCGACCCGGCGCACCTGGCGCCGAGCCACGGACACCGGGGAGCGTACCTGCAGGACGCGGCGGGTGCGGACGAGGAGCCCTCCCCCGCCGACCTCTCCCCCGAGCTGACGCGCCACTTCCGCGGGCTGCGCATGTGGCTGCCGCTGGTGCTGCACGGCCTGGGGCGCCACCGCGCCGCCCTCGAGGAGAAGCGCCTCCTGACGCTGCTCTTCCACGCGCGAGCCCGGGAGCTGGGCTTCGAAGTGGGACCGGAGCCGGACCTCTCGGTGGCGCTCTTCCGCTGGGTGCCGCGGGACGGAGGGGACGCCAACGCCTTCAACCGGCGCCTCCTGGCGGCGGTTCTCGAGGATGGACGCGTCTTCCTCTCCTCGACGACGATCGACGGCGTCTTCTGGCTGCGCGTGGCGGTGCTCTGCTTCCGCACTCACGTCGACCGCATCGACGCCGTCCTCGAAGTGCTGGCGCGGGAGACCGGCGCGACGAGTTGACCCAAGCCTTTCACGACGCGCGAGCGTCGTGGCCGATCAAGGGTAGACTGGCTCAGGAACTCCCATTGTTTTGGGCGGGGGGACCCCCCGCCCTGCACGAGGCCTCCCCCTATGCGCACCCTGCCCCACCCCCACCTGCTCATTCTGGGACTGACCTGTCTTCCCCTGGCCTTGGGGCAAGAAGAGAAACGGGAGGAGGCGGCGGAGGAGCCCGCGTCCCTGAATGCCCGCGAGGAGATCGAGGGCAGCCTGCCCCGCTCCTGGTCGACCCAGCTGCGCTGGCGCTCGATCGGTCCGGCCAACATGGGCGGGCGCATCACCGCCATCGCCGCGCACCCCGAGGACTCGCGCACCTACTGGGTCGGGACGGCCAGCGGTGGAGTGCTCAAGACGACCAACAACGGCGTCACCTACGAGCACCAGTTCACGCGCATGAACACCTCCTCGGTCGGTCAGATCGCGGTCGCTCCCAGCGACGGCGAGATCGTGTGGGTCGGGACCGGGGAGAACAACCCGCGCAACAGCGTGTCCTGGGGGGACGGCGTCTACCGCTCCACCGACGGCGGCGAGACCTGGCAGCACCGCGGGCTGAAGGAGAGCTTCCAGATCTCGAGCATCGTGATCCACCCGGAGAACCCCGACATCGTCTACGTCGGGGCCCTGGGACGCCTGTGGGGGGAGAACGAAGAGCGCGGCCTCTACAAGACCACCGACGGCGGGGAGAGCTGGGAGAAGATCCTCTACGTCGACGAGCGCACCGGCGTGATCGACATGCGCGTCAAGCCCGACGATCCCGACGTGCTGCTGGTCGCCACCTACGAGCGTAAGCGCGACATCTACTGCTCCAACGACCCCGCGGTAAAGTGGGGTCCGGGGGGCGGTCTCTGGCGCACCGTCGACGGGGGTGAGAGCTTCACGCGCGTCACCGAGGGTCTGCCGAGCTGCGAGCTGGGGCGCATCGGCCTGGACTGGTACCTGGCGGACCCGAACGTGGTCTTCGCCGTGGTCGAGTCGGAGCGCATCACCCAGGAGCCGGAGGACGCCGCCTACATGGGGATCGAGGGAACGGACGCCGAGATCGGCGTGCGCTTGACCGAGATCAGCGAGGAGGGCCCGGCGGCCGCCGCGGAGCTGCGCAAGGACGACGTCGTGCTGCGCATCGACGACCAGACGTTGCTCTCCTACTCCGATCTGTTGCGTCGCCTGCGCGACCACAAGGCGGGGGAGACGGTCGTGCTCGAGGTGGTGCGCGATCGCGAGCTGCTCGACGTCGAGCTGACCTTCGACAAGAAGCCCGAGCGCGAGGACCCCACTGACTCCCTGGGCCGTCCCCGGCCGGGACCCTTCCACATCGGCCTCGGAGGGCAGCGGGCCAACATCCAGGAGGAGCAGGGGGAGGAGGGCTCCCAGTACGGCGGCGTCTACCGCTCCGACGACGCCGGCCTCACCTGGCAGCGCATCAACTCGGTCAACCCGCGGCCGATGTACTACAGCGAGATCCGCGTCGACCCCAGCGACTCCAACTACGTCTACGTCCTGGGCACGTCCCTCTACCGCTCCAAGGACGGGGGTGAGACCTTCACCTCCGACGGCGCGAGCCGCGGGGTGCACGTCGACCACCACGCCCTCTGGATCGATCCCGACGACGGCCGCCACGCCATCCTCGGCAACGACGGCGGCATCTACGTCACCTGGGATCGGTTCGAGCGCTGGGACCACCACGCCCACGTGGCGATCGGGCAGTTCTACAACATCACCTGCGACACCAACCCCGACTACAAGGTCTACGGCGGGCTGCAGGACAACGGCTCCTGGGGTGGGCCGAGCCGCAGCGGGTCCTCGGGTGGTCCGGTGAACACCGACTGGTTCCGCATCGGCGGCGGTGACGGATTCGTCTGCCGCGTGGATGCGGAGGATCCCGACCAGCTCTACTACGAGAGCCAAGGCGGCGCCATGGGCCGTCGCAACCTGCGCACCGGCGAGGGGGGATTCATCCGGCCGCGGGCACCGCGGGGGGAGCGCTACCGCTTCAACTGGAACACCCCCTTCATGCTCAGCCACCACAACTCGCGCGTGCACTACAGCGCGGGCAACCACGTCTTCCGGTCCCTGGACCGCGGCAACTCCGCGCGCCGCATCTCCCCCGACATCACGGAGACGGACAGGGGCAGCGCCACCGCCCTGGCGGAGTCGCCGGTCGACAGCGACCTCCTGTACGTGGGCACCGACGACGGGGCGCTGTGGGTGACCCGCGACGGCGGACACACCTGGACCGACCTGTGGACCCTGAACGAGGGGCTGGAGGAAGGCGCCGAAGAAGAGGAGGCCGCCGACGATCCCGAAGCAGAGGAGGAGGACGAGGACGTGGAGACCGCGGCCAGCGTCTCCTCCGACGATCCCCTCTCGGGCACTTGGAGCTGCAAGGCGAGCGGTGAGGGGATCGAGGAGTCGGAGCAGGGCCGCTTCGAGCTCGTGCTGGTCCTCGCCGAGGGCAAGCTGAGCGGCAGGCTCTACTCGGAGATCGGCGAGGGTCCGATCTCGAAGGTCTCCTTCGACGCCGAGGAGGGTGCACTGCGCTTCCAGTTCGAGGGCGAGACGATCACCCTCTCCTTCAAGGCCCAGCTGAAGAAGGGGCGCCTCGAAGGAGAGATCACCGGGGCCGGTGGAGCCTTCAGCTTCGGCTTCACGGGCGAGCGCACGGGACCGCCGCCGGCGGAGGAGGAGGAGGTCGAAGAGGTCCTGGAGGGGACGCAGAGCGCCCCCGAGGAGGAGCAGGACGACGAAGAGAAGCAGGAGAAGCCCAAGAAGAGGCGCTTCAAGAAGGACACCATCGACCAGCTCCTCCCCGGGCGCTTCTACGTCAGCTCGATCACTCCCTCACGCCACAAGGCCTCGCGCGTCTACGTCACCTTCGACGGCCACCGCTCCGACGACGACCGCCCCTGGGTCTTCCTCTCCGACGACTACGGCGAGAGTTGGGAGTCCCTGAAGGGCAACCTCGAGGACGAGGTCGGGTCGGTGCGCGACCTGGACGAGGACCTGGAGAACCGCGATCTGCTCTACCTGGGGACCGAGTTCGGGGTCTTCGTGTCGATCGATCGCGGCGATAGCTGGACCGAGCTCGGAGGCGGGCTGCCGACGGTGCCGGTGCACGACTTCGTGCAGCACGTCTCGCGCGGGGAGTTGATCGCGGGGACCCACGGGCGCTCGGTCTGGATCCTAGACGTGCGGCCGCTGCGCAAGATGAGCGACAAGTCGACCCGCGAGGACGCCGAGCTCTATCCCCCGGGAACGATCTACCTCTGGGGCTACGGGATCTCCCGGGGCTCGAGCGGGACGCGACGCTTCGTGGGTGAGAATCCCCCCTCCTCGGCGTCGATCTACTACTCCCTGGGCCGCAAGGCCAAGCAGATCGAGCTGGTGGTGAAGAACCCCGAGGGCGAGGTCGTGCGCGAGCTCGAGGCCTCGGCCGAGAAGGGCCTGCACCGCGTGAGCTGGGACCTGCGCCGCGGCGTCACCCGCGAAGATCGCGAGGGCAACCGGCGCTTCCGGCGCGGCCGCAGGGTGAGCGCGGGCACCTACAAGGTGGTGCTGACGGTCGGCGGCGAGACCCTGGTGGAGGAGATCGTCGTCAAGGAGGATCCCACCGGACCCCCGTCGCCGTACTAGCCCAGCCGCGAACGCCAGAGCAGGCGGCGCTCGTCGGAGGACACCGTCCAGACGCGCAGCCCCTGCCGCGCCCAGATGCCACCGATCTGTACCGGTCGTTCGCCGGCGGCGACCAGCAGGCCGCTCC
Source organism: uncultured Planctomycetaceae bacterium (assembly GCA_964507325.1). Lineage (GTDB taxonomy): Bacteria > Planctomycetota > UBA1135 > UBA1135 > CAZDQL01. Next base: position 7,269 of record CAZDQL010000126.1, read on the forward strand.
CCGGAACCGCCTCGATGCGCCAGACCTTGCGGCGCTTGCCGGGCAGTGCGTCGGAGGCTTCGATCGCCACGCGCCCCTCGAGGGGGACCACCAGCTCGAGCGGATAGGGGGAGGACCCGGGGGGCTTCGGCCAGGGGAGTGGCGGAGCGCCCGCTTCGAGCTCGATGCGACTGGTCTCCGCCAGGTCGGTCCGGGTGGGTGCGGGCATCGGTCCGGAGAGGCGCCCGCGCCAGTGTTCGCCGATCGCCGCCACGCGCCAGAGGAGCTCGGCGCGCAGGGCCTCCAGCGTCTCCGGCAGCTGCTCGAGGGCGCCTTCGCTGGCTCCGTCGTCGAGGGTGCGGCGCGTCCCCCAGCCGGCGGCGGTCAGCTCCTCCAGCTCGGAGGGGGTGAGCAGGTCGGGTAGCTCGGCCAGCCCCTGGCGAGTCAGGAGCTCGTCCAGCCCATCCCAGTAGTAGGCCGCGCTGCGCCGGACGTCGGCGGGCTCGGGCCAGTCGGGGGGGTCCGGGGTGGTGGAGGGAGCGGTCCCCTCGGGGAGGTCTCTCCCCAGGGCCGCCAGCTCCTGCGCGGCCGAGGTGTAGCTCGGAGACAGCTCGAGGGCGCGTGTGAAGTAGCGCACCGCTTCCTCTTCCCGCCCGGCGCGCAGCTCGACGCGGCCGAGGTCGACGCGGTAGCGTGCGTTCGAGGGAACGCGAGCGATCAGGTCGAGCAGGATCTCGCGGGCGCGGTCCAGGCGACCATCGGCCGCAGCCTGCACGGCCTGGTCGCGCAGCCGGTCGTTGGCCTGCTTGTTCCTTCTGCGGTGGCGCTTCGAGGACACGGGGGCATTCTAGGGCTGCGCCCGGGCCACCGCAGGGGAGGAGCTCAGGGGTGCCTCCCCACCGTCAGGTGCTCGAGACTGCGTGCAGGCGCCCCTCCAGGAAGCGCACGTAAGCGATCAGCGGACCGAAGAAGGAACCGGGCTCGAGCCGTTTGTCCCTGAGGATCATCTCGATCGGATGGGGGCTCATGGAGCGTTGCTCCGCGAGGGCATCCCGCACCTGCTCGTGGGAGCAGAGTCCCTCACGGATGGCGAGGTCTCCCAAGCGGAGCTCGGGCTCGTCGGCCTGCATCTTGAGCAGGCCCATGACCTGGCTGATGTCCAGGACATCGCGCTGAATGAGGACCTGGCCGAGGGGCACCCACTTGCTGCGCGAGCAGCTGGCGAACTCCTCCGCGAGCTCGCTGTCGACGGCGCCGGCCTCGACCATGTAACGCCAGAACTCGGTCTCCTGGACTAGGGTGTCTTCCACGGCGGTTCCCTCCGGTTCGAAAGGGGCAGGCGCTGGTGCAGGGGAGTAGGTGGCGCGACGTGCGGCACGGCATCCCTATCGGCTTGGCCCAGGGCGGCTGGACTCGAAATTCACCCCGTGAGCCGGGGATGGGAAGGGGAGGTCGCTCGAGGGTTCGGAGTGCTCCAAAACCGCTCACATTCCAGGCAGACGGTTACGGATCGGCAACTGCCCCCCCCCCACCCCGAACCGGTCCCGTGATCCCGAGCATGTGCCCCTCCGGGTCGCGGAAGAACGCCAAGCGCAGTCTGCCCTGGAAGTCGAAGGGCCCTTGGAGGATCGGCTGCCCCAGGGCCTCGACCGCCGCGCACACGCGGTCCACGTCCTCCACGTCGACGTAGAGACAGCGGTGCGTGGGCAGCGCCCCTTTGCCGGTGAAGATCGCCCCCGGAATGCCGCCGTCGGTGCCGTCCCCCGTCTCCAGCCGGGTGACCCCCGTCCCCGTGTCCTCGGTCGCCTGCCAGCCGAAGACCTGACGGTAGAAGGCCACCAGCGCCGGTCCGTCCTCGGCGTTGATCTCCCAGAAGCTCACGCGTGGTGTGCCGGTCATCGAGGTCTCCCTGCTTCGCGCGCCGAGAATGGAGGCAGCGAGTCTACTCCGGGATACCCTCGGGGGCATGGGACCCACTGCTCTCCTCCTCGCGTGCCTGGCCGCCTCCCTCGCGGCGGGTCAGGACGCCGCGCAATCCCTCTCCTCCCTGCCGATCCTCGACCGCGGACGCAAGGACGTCGACTGGCTGGTCGAGACCGACCCCACCCCGGCGGGAGCATTCAGGAGCGAGGATGGTCGTGAGCTGATCCTCGACAACGGGCTGATCCGCCGCGCCTTCCGACTGCGCCCCGCCCTGGCGTGCGTCGCCTTCGACGACCTGCGCACCGGAGCCTCCCTGCTGCGCGCGGTGAGACCGGAGGCGCGGCTCACCATCGACGGACTGGAGTTCGACGTCGGCGGGCTGCTCGGTCAGCCGAACCACGCCTACCTCGATCCACGCTGGCTGGAGGAGATGCGCCCCGACCCCCGCGCCCTGCGCCTGGTCGGTTTCGAGGTGGGCCCCACCCACGAGCGCTTCCCCTGGAAGCGCGTCCGGCGCAGCGCTCCGGACGTGGAGTGGCCCCCCTCCGGAGTCTCGCTGCGACTGGACTTCGCTCTGCCCGAGCTCGCGCCGCAGGAGGTGCAGGCGGCCGACACCGAGAGCGGCACGGGCCGCCAAGTCCTCTTCGAGGAGGAGTTCGACGAGCTCGACGAAGGCTGGCGGGTCCACACCAGCTTGGCCCACGAGCGCAGCTCCTTCCTGAACGAGGGCAAGCTGGGCGAGATCTACACCCCCGCCAACACGGCGGTCTTCGCGCAGCGCGCCCTGCCCGCGGGTGCGCGGGTGGTCGAGGTGGGCCTGCACCTGGGGACCGACCGCTCGGCGAGCTGGGGCCCCGGAATGGCCCTCGTGTGGCCCGAACGCACCCTCAAGCTCAACCTGCGCGCTTCCACGGGTGGGGACGGGGGGGCGATCTTCGGGGTCTTCGACGGAGCGCGCGAGCACCCGCGGGCGGGTGGACACGAGAAGCTCGACGTCTCCGCGGAGTGGACCCTGCGCATGGTCCTCGACGACGTCCAAGTGCACCTCGAGGCGCGCTCGGGGAGCGGCCCCTGGCTGCAGGTCGCGCGAGTCGAGCGCCCCGCGGGGGATCCGACCGCGCTCCGGGTCGGCAAGCTCGACGTGCGGGGAGAGGGGAGCGACCACTCGGCGGTCGGCGAGCTGATGCGCTCGCGCATCCTCTCGGCGGCGGCCTTCGGAGACCTCGACGCGGCGGGATTGGCGGCGGCTGAGGAGCGCGCGGCGCAGCTCGCACGCCTATCCGTCTCCGTGCACTACGAGCTCTACGACGGCCTGCCCCTGATCAGCAAGTGGGTGACGGTCGACAACCACACCCAGCACACGCTCACCATCGATCGCTGCACCTCCGAGATCCTGGCGGCGGTCGAAGGGGAGTCACGCGTGGACTCGCGTGACATCCCGATGCGCCTCCCCCCCATCCACGTGGAGACAGACTACGCCATGGGGGGCATGATGCCCAAGACCGCGGTGCGTCACGCCGTGCACTGGAAGGTCGATCCCCGCTACACCTCCCAGGTCAGCTACCGGCGGCGCACCCCCTGCCTGCTCGAAGTGCACCCCGCGTCGGGCCCCTGCGCCGACCTGCCCCCCGGGGAGCGCTTCGAGAGCGTGCGCGTCTTCGAGCTGCCCTTCGACTCCGACGACGTCACCCGCCGCAGCCTCTCCCTGGCGCGCGCCTACCGCGCCATCGCCCCCTGGGTGACCGAGAACCCGCTCATGATGCACGTGCGGCACGCCGACCGCGAGACGGTCCAGGCCGCGATCGACCAGTGCGCCGAGGTGGGCTTCGAGATGGTCATCCTGACCTTCGGCAGCGGCTTCAACATCGAGGACACCCGTGCGGAGAACCTGGAGCGGATGGCCTCCTACGCCGACTACGCCGACGAGCGCGGGATCGAGATCGGCGGCTACTCCCTGCTCTCCAGCCGGCGCATCCAGCCCGATTCCGACAATTGCGTCAATCCCGCGACCGGCGCGCCGGGAGGGCAAACCCACGGCTTCTGCCCCGCCCTGGCCTCCGTCTGGGGGCAGCGCTACTTCGCCACCCTGCGCGCCTTCTTCGACGCGACCGGCTTCGATCTGCTCGAGCACGACGGTCCCTACCCCGGCGATCAGGACGCGTCGGCGCGCCCGCCCTTGCAGAAGGGGGTCGAGGACTCGCGCTGGGTGCAGTGGCACATCGCGTCGGACTTCTACCGCTGGTGCCGCGGGCGGGGGATCTTCCTCAACACCCCCGACTGGTACTTCCTCTCCGGCTCGAACAAGACCGGCATGGGCTACCGCGAGGTCAACTGGTCCCTGCCGCGCGCGCAGCAGGTGATCCACACGCGCCAGAACATCTTCGACGGCACGCGCTACAAGCTGCCCTCGATGGGTTGGATGTTCGTGCCCCTGACCCAGTACCACGGCGGCGGGGCGGCGGCGACGGTGGAGCCCCTGGACGAGCACCTCGACCACTACGAGCGCATGCTGATGAGCAACCTGGGGGCCGGGGTGCAGGCCTGCTACCGCGGGCCGCGCCTCTACGACACCGAACGCACGAGAGAGGTCGTGGCGCGCTGGGTGAGTTGGTACAAGGCCCACCGCGACATCCTCGAGTCACCCATCGCCCACTCCTCCAGCCGCCGCGCCGACGGCCGCGGCCTGGATTGGCTGCTGCACGTCAACCCGGCCCTCGAGGAGCGGGGGATGCTGGTGGTCTACAACCCGCTGGAGCGGGCGGTGCGGGAGACCCTCGACGTCGACCTCTACTACACGGGTGCGACCGACGAGGTCGAGCTCTCGGGAGAGGATGGCGCAGTCCAGCGCCTGCCCCTGACGCGCGACTACCGGGTGCGCGTGGAGGTGAGCGTCCCCGCGGGCGGGATGCGCTGGTTCAGCATCCGCTGAGCTGCGCGCCTACTCCGAGGCGATCACGCCCTCGCAGGGCATTCCACTCGCCGCCAGCTTCTCTCTGCGCTCGACCAGGTCCCGGAGGGTCGTGCGCAAGAGGATCCCGTCGATCGCCACCTTGAGCTCGGTCCACACCCCGCGGGTCACGCAGATGTCGGCGCGCTCGCACTCCTCCACGCCGGCCTCGGTGCAGTGCACGAATTCCATCGTGTTCTCGAGGGGCGTGAGCACGTCGTGCAGACTGATCTCCTCAGGCGGACGCGCCAACGCGTAGCCACCGCGCTTGCCGCGCTCGGAGATGATCAGCCTGGACGCCTTGAGGGTGGCGAGGATGCTCTCGAGGTACTTCAGGGAGATCCCCTGCTCGCGGGCGATCTCCCCCGCCTGCATCAAAGGCCCTCCGTACCGGCCTGCGAGGGCCAGCATCGCTCGCGTGCCGTAGCGTCCCTTGGTCGAGATCCTCATCGGGTGTGTCTCACTCTATTCCGAGTAATCCTATAGGAATAATACGAAATGCGCAAACCGGATGCAACCCCTCTCCCCACCTCACTCCAAGATCGAGAGGCGCTCGATCTCGAGCCCCTGCTCCCGATGCTCGTCGAGGAGGTCGACAAGATCTTGCCATGACGCGGCGCCGTCGATCACCACTTCCCCGCCTTCTCCGATTTCGGGCAGCGGGAGGGTCCAGGGAGCGCCGTCGCAGACCGCCACGTCGAGGACCCTCATGGTCCAGGTTCGCGGCTCGGAGGGGGGCTTGACCCCCAGGGCGATGTGGTCGAGCCCCCCCTGGCGGACGATTCGTACTGCGGCAGCGAGATCGCGGATAGTGAGGTCGCGCCCCCACGGGGCCAGTAGTAGGGAATCGCCCGGTGCCAGCCTCTGCTCGATCTTCGTTGTCAGTTCCCGGAGGTCCTGCTCGTCGAGGAGCCGGCGATAGAAGCCGTAGCGATCCTTGCCGAGCACCAGAACCAATGGTGCCCAGGCCCCGGGTGCCCAGAAGTCGGGTACCCAGGCATCAAGCTGGGACTCCAGCGCGGTCGTCGAAGAGGGGAGGTACCAATGCTGCCAGTGCTCACGGGGCGTGATCACTCCCTCGCGCTTCGATCCCGCGAACCAGAGGGTCGCCGTCAAGCCGATCGTCCCGACTGCGATCGCCAATCGGCGCCACCCAGCTCTCGCCAGCACGGCGAGGACGCATCCCCAGAGACAGGTCATCCCCGCGGCGATGAGGGCCAGTCGAACCCAACCGACGGAGCTGAGCCAGGTCGTCGCAGGGTCGAGGCGGAGCGCCCCCCAGACCACGGACCAGTGGAGCATCAGATGGCCCCAGAGGAGCGCACCCATCCCGACGAACCAACCGAGGGCCACCCCGCGGCGACGGCGGCCGCCGACCCACGACCGCAGAAGCCCGAGGAAAGCGACCGCGGCGGCGGTGAGGAAGCCCGTGGGCAGGGCGAGCAACAGCGATGGAGGGGAGCTGAAGATGGGGCCATATCCATCGGGTTGGTCGCCCTCGGCGCGAAAGAGCTCGTACCCCATCCACTGGGCGTAGAGGCAGAGCCCGCAGGCCAAGAGCGCGAGCGGCTCCCACGTGCGCCTCGCGGCGAAGACCAACCCGACGATCGCCACCACGCACCACCAGGGCCAGGCGAATTCGCTCTGCGCGACGCGCCACCAACCCCAGGCGAAGACAGCCACTCCCAAGCCGAGGAGCAAGGCGTCGAAGATCCGCCATCGAGGCCCGCAAGTCTCCGGCGGGTGGTGGGTGCCGATCGCTCTCGGCTCTTTCTCCATCTCGATCGAAGGCCCTCCTCACTCCACGATCGAGAGCCGCTCGATCTCGATCCCCTGCTCCCGGTGCTCGTCGAGGAGATCGACCAGGTCCTGCCATGACGCGGCACCGGCGATCACGACTTCCCCACCTTCTCCGATCTCCGGCAACGGAAGCGACCAGACCGGGCCGTCGAGGAATGCCACGTCCAGGAGTCTCATCGTCCAGCTTCGCGGCTCCAAAGGGGGTTTGACCCACAGAGCGGGGGCGCCCAGCCCCGCCTCGCGGACGATGTGGGCCGCGGCGGCGAGGTCGCGGAGGGACACCTCGGGCTCGAACGGGTAGGAGGCCAGATGTATGTACTCGTCCGGCTCCATATTCAGGCGGATCTTCGCCAACCACTCCCGGAGATCCTGCTCGTCGAGGCCTCGGCGCTGGTACACGTAGCGACCCTCCCCGAGCAGATCGAACCCCGGCCTCCAAACGTCGGCCCGAGGGGCGAGCACGGTCGTCGAGCAGGGGTAGTTGCACGCCTGCCAGTACTCCCGAGGAGAGATCACTCCCTCGCGCATCGACCCCGCGCACCAGAGGGTCGCCACCAAGCCTGCCGCCCCGAAGGCGATCGCCAGTCGACGCCGCCCAGCCCTCGCCAGCCAAACGGAGACACATCCCCAGAGACAGGTCATCCCCGCGACGTTGAGAGCCAGGCGAACCCAACCGACGAAGCCGAGGCTGTGCCACGTGAGACCGATGTCGATCATCTGCCAGGTCGTTGCCCAGCCGAGCATCTGATAGCCCCACAGCAGCGCCCCCATCCCGACGAACAAGCCGAGGGCCACTCCTCGGCGACGGCGGCCGCCGACCCACGATCGCAGGAGCCCGACGAAGGCGACCGCGGCGGCGGCGAGCAGCCCCGAAACCACGCCGAGCATCGACGTAGGGTGACCGAGGACGGGACCGGCTCCTCCTGAATCGGACTCGGCGAGGAAGAGGTCGTACCCCATCCACTGGGCGTAGAGGCCGAGCCCACAGGCCATGAGCGCCAGCGGCTCCCACGCGCGCATCGCGGCGAAGGCCAGCCCCACGACCGCAACCACCCACCACCAGGGCCAGGCGAAGTCGGATCGCGCGACGCGCAGCCAACCCCAGGCGAAGACCGC
>CAZDQL010000127.1:0-14968 GCA_964507325.1 uncultured Planctomycetaceae bacterium
GGGGGGGGGGGGGGGGGGGGGGGGGGGGGGGGGGGGGGGCGGGGGGGGGGGGGGTGGGGCCCCTCGCGTCCTCGCTGTCCGGACCGCGAGGGAGCCCCAACCACCCCCTACTTCTCAGCGTCGAACAATGCCACCAACTGCTTGATCCCAGCCAGATCGCTGGGCAAGCACACCACCACCAGCGCGTTCGTGCGCGGATCCGGCATCACGCGCGGCTGGAGCTGCATCACGACGATCATCTGCTGCTGCCGCTGCCCCTGGGGCGGCCCCATGTTGTTGGCCGGGATCAGGGCCTGCACCGACGGGGCGATCGCCTCGGCGTCGGCGTGCTTGAGCACGAAGCGCTCGAAGATCGGCTGCTCATCCTCGACCTCCGCCGCCGCGTCGACAGCGCGCAGCATCTTCACTTGGCCAGCCACCTGGGTGGCAACGCCGGTCAGGACCATCGAATTGGAGTTGCCGGCTGCCATCAGCTGCTGGGTGTTGGCGTCGGTGATCATCGTGCGCATCGAGTTGCTGAGCTGGCGCACGTCGGTGTTGGGCAGGTCCACGGTGGTGGTGACCATCAGAGCGGGATGCTCCTGCCATCTCAGTAGCTCGTCGGCGTCCACCCTCAGCGCCGAGGAGCGGATCATGTTGCGGTCGCCGGTGTTCAACGATGTGATCCGCAGCAGGCGCGGCTCCGCCCGGCGCTGGATCGTGAGCAAGAAGTCGAAATTGGCCAGAATCGCCTCGAAGAAGCCCTGGACGGCTGCGGGAGGGACGACCACGTCCTGGACCAGGCCGACGTACGAGTGCTCCAGGTGCTGGCGCGTCTCCATATCGAAGACCACGGCCTGTCCGGTCAGCCTGGCGTAGTCCTCGATCAGGCCGAGAATCGTCGTAGCCCCTTGTCCATCCGCTTCTCCGGCGCAGATCACCAGATCGCCGCTCGGGAGGGGAAAGAGACCATCGGTCGCGACCACCGGGGCCCTACCCCCGCCCTGGGCGGAGGGAGCGGGCATCTGGGCGATGGGCAGACACAGGGCCAACAGAGCGAGAGGGGTCATCATCGATCTCCTGTTCGTGAAGCTAGGGCTTGCGAATGCGGTGCTGTCACCGCCGGCTCCTCGCGGGCCAGGGACGCACGATGCTCTCGGCTCTTCCCTCCGACCGCGGAGATCCCCTTGAGGTGGTTGAGTTCCCGGTTCAGCGTCCTACCCTGATCGGCCCCGATTCCGGGCTCAACCGCCCCCTACAGCCCTTCCACGGAGTCCACCGTGAGCCACCCCACCAGCGAACAGGTCCTCGACGCACTGCGCGGCGTCATCGATCCCGACCTCGGCCGGGACATCGTCTCCCTCGACTTCATCCGCAAGTGCGAGGTCTCCCCCACCGGCGACGTCGACGTGGTCATCAACTTGACGACCCCCGCCTGCCCCATGAAGGAGCAGATGCGCCGCGACGCCCAGGGCCGCATCGAGGCCCTCGAGGGGATCGGCACGGTGTCGATCGAGATGACAGCCGAGGTCGCGGCTCAACAGCGACCGGAGCGCCAGCTCGCCGGGAACATCAAGCACGTGGTGGCGGTCTCCAGCGGCAAGGGCGGGGTCGGCAAGAGCACCGTCGCCGTCAACCTGGCCTGCGCCCTGGCGCGCACCGGAGCCCGGGTGGGCCTGCTCGACTGCGACGTCTACGGCCCCGACATCCCGATGATGATGGGGATCGAAGGCCGCCCCGAGGCGGGTGGCAGCGAGGAGCACCCCGTCCTGGTCCCCAAGGAGCGCTTCGGGGTCAAGACGATGTCGGTGGGCTACTTCCTGGCGGAGGACCAGCCGGTGGTGTGGCGCGGTCCGATGATCAACCACCTCCTGAAGCAGTTCCTGGGGGACGTGGAGTGGGGCGAGCTCGACTACCTCTTGGTCGACATGCCCCCCGGAACCGGCGACGCCCAGCTCTCCTTGGCGCAGCTCGTCCCCCTCACCGGGGCGATCGTCGTCACCACTCCCCAGGCGGTGTCGACCTTCGACGTCACCAAGGCGGTCAACATGTTCGCCCAGGTCAACACGCCGGTCCTGGGGGTGGTGGAGAACATGTCCGGCTACGTGATCGAGGGCGTGGTGGAGGACGCCAGCCCCTCCCAGCGGGTGCGGCTGACCCTCGGCGACAAGCAGGAGGAGCTCGAGCTCGACGAACAAGGGCGCTTCAGCACCGTGGCCCACCTCTTCGGACAGGGGGGTGGCGACCGCATCGCCGAGCGCTTCGACGTGCCGCTACTGGGACGCTTGCCCCTCGACCCCACCCTGCGGGTGGGCGGGGACGGCGGCGACCCGGTGGTGACGACCCAACCCGACTCCCCCGCGGCCAAGCTCTTCGAGCAGATCGCCGGCGCCGCCGCCCAGCGGATCGCCATGCGCGCCTTCGCCACCCTGCCGGTCCTCGACTGAGCCGCCCGGGTCCCTCTGCGTAGAATCCCAGGGCCATTCGGCCCAGGGCCCCGATTCACCCACCCCCGCGTTGTCCAGCCCACACCCGCCAGTAGACTGCCGCCGGCAGCACTGACCCGTAGCCGTCGGCTCGGTCCCCCCCGGCTCCGCTGCAGATGCACCCGCAGTCCGAGGAGGCGGTAGGGATCCGTCGCCGTGGGACCGAGATGCTAGATCACTACCTACCGATCCTCATACTCCTGGGCGTCGTCCTGGGATTCGCCGCCTTCGGCATCATCGCCTCCGACCTCCTGGGCGGTCACCGCAAGGTGGTCGGCAAGGGGGAAGCCTACGAGTGCGGCATGCGGCCGGTCGGGACCGCCCGCCTGCGGCTCTCGATCCACTTCTACCTGGTGGCCGTGCTCTTCATCCTCTTCGACGTGGAGGTCGTCTTCCTGGTCCTTTGGGCCGCAGCGGCCAAGGACTTCAGCTCGGTCGGAGTCGGTGGGCTGGTCTTCGTGGAGATCACGATCTTCGTCGGTCTCCTGATACTCGCCCTGGCCTACGTCTGGCGTAAGGGAGGCCTCGAGTGGGATCGCTAACCCCCGCCGAGACGGGGACCGCCATGGAGAGCGGTTTCCTCGCCACGCGCATGGACGCCCTCGTCAACTGGGGGCGCAAGAACAGCCTGTGGCCCATGCCGATGGGGCTGTCCTGCTGCGGCATCGAGCTGATGGCGATGTTCGGGCCCCGCTTCGACATCGCCCGCTTCGGCGCCGAGGCCGCGCGCTTCACGCCGCGCCAGTGCGACGTCCTGCTCGTCGCCGGCACCGTCACCTGGAAGATGGCGGAGGCGGTGCGCACCGTCTACGACCAGATGCCGGACCCCAAATGGGTGATCTCCATGGGGGTCTGCGCCTCGACCGGCGGCATGTACGACACCTACCCGGTGGTGCAGGGGGTCGACATGATCCTGCCGGTGGACGTCTACGTGCCGGGATGCCCCCCGCGCCCGGATGCGGTGCTCGACGCCCTGATCAAGTTGCAGCGCAAGATCGAGCGGGAGACCCCTCTGCGCCGCTTGGTCGAGGGTCCCGGGGAGGTCGACGACTCCGGGACGGGTGAGTTCCTGATGCCGCCCAACCCGCCGGAGGTCGACTACCGCCCCCCCGCGGAGGAGACGCGTGAAGGGGAGGCGGGCTCATGAACGGCCTGGAACGTCTGATGGAAGCGGGGGCGCCCGCTTCCCTGAAGGAGGTCGCGGGGGTGGACGGCATCGCGCTGGCCGAGGTCGCGCTCGCCGACGCGCGGGCGGCTCTCGAGACCCTGCACCAGCACTGCGACTACGAATCGGTCACCCTGATCACCGCCATCGACCACGACACCCCCCCCATCGCCGGGGCTCGGCCGCGTTTCGAGGTGCTGTGGCAGCTCCACTCCCTCAAGCACGGCGACCGCATCCGCCTGCGCACGCGCGTGACGGAGCAAGAGGCCGAGGTCCCCTCGGTCGTCGACCTGTGGCCGGCGGCGGGGTTCATGGAGCGCGAGTGCTTCGACCTGTTCGGCGTGCGCTTCGCGGGCAACCCCGACCTGCGCCGCCTCTTGATGCCCGAGGGGTACGACTACCACCCGCTGCGCAAGGACTTCCCCCAGGTCGGTATCGAGCCCGATCGCTTGTACCGGGAGTGGGAGAGGGGGCGCCCGCGATGAGCGAGACCAGGACCTTCGAATTCACCCCCTCCAGCCCCGCCGATCTGGGGCTGGACCCCGACGACCCGCTGCACGGCGAGCTCCTCAAGCTCAACGTGGGGCCGCAGCACCCCGCCACCCACGGCGTGCTGCGACTCGTGCTCGAGCTGGACGGCGAGACGATCCGCGGCTGCGATCCGGTGGTGGGCTACCTGCACCGCGGCAAGGAGAAGGCGGCCGAGAGCCTGGGTTGGCGCGGCTTCTTCCCCCACACCGACCGCCTGGACTACGTGCAGCCGCTGCTCAACAACTGCGCCTACGCGCTGGCCCTCGAGAAGCTGGCGGGGGTCGAGGTGCCCCGGCGTGCCCAGGAGATCCGCGTGCTCCTGATGGAGGTCTCGCGGATCATGGCCCACCTGATCTACCTGGGCAGCTCGGCGATCGATCTGGGCGCGGTGACGATGTTCTTCTTCACCTTCGTCGAGCGGGAGAAGGCCTACGACCTGCTCGACGCCTACACCGGTCACCGCATGAACAACACCTACGTCCGGCTGGGCGGGGTGTACGCCGACATAGATGACGAGGTGGCGAGCGGCCTGCGCCAGTGGTTGCAGGAGTTCCCCTCCAAGATCGACGAGTTCGAGAAGATGCTGACGGGGAACCGCATCTGGTACGGGCGCAACCGCGACGTGGGGGTCATCCCCCGCGATCGCGCCCTGGCCTGGGCCCTGACCGGCCCCAACCTGCGCGGCTCGGGGGTGGGGCACGACCTGCGGCGGGCCGAGCCGTACTGCGGCTACGAGACCTATGACTTCGAGGTCCCCACCGGCACGGTGGGCGACTGCTACGACCGCTACCTGGTACGCGTCGAGGAGATGCGCCAGTCCACCCTGGTGGCCCTGCAGGCCCTCGATCGACTCGAGGTTTCCAAGGGAGGCGAGTTCCTGCTCGAGGATCCGCGCTACGTGCTGCCCCCCAGGGAGCGCATGCTCCAGTCGATGGAGGAGCTGATCCACCAGTTCAAGGTCGTGACCGACATGCGGCTGCCGCGCGGTCAGGCCTACCGCGGCGTCGAGTCGAGCAAGGGCGAGTTGGGCTTCTTCGTGGCGTCCGACGGCAGCGCCAACCCGTTGCGCTGCCACATACGCGCCCCAGGCCTGATGAACATTCAGGTCATCCCCGAGATCGCCCGGGGACGGCTCCTGAGCGACATGATGGCGATCATCGGAAGTCTCGATTTCGTGATGGGTGAGGTGGATCGCTGATGGCCCTACCCGACGAGCTGCTCTCCGAGTTCGACGCGCTGCGCGAGTGCTACCCCCACGCCCGTGCGGTCCTGATCCCGGCCCTGCATCGCTGCCAGGAGGAGCTGGGCGGCTGGCTCTCCCCGGAGACGATCGGGGACCTGGCCGAGTACTTCGAGATGGAGGCGATCGAGGTCTACGCAGTGGCCTCCTTCTACCCGATGTTCTTCTTGAAGCCTGTGGGCCGACACGTGGTCAGCGTCTGCCGCAATATCTCCTGCGACCTGCGCGGCTCCGACGAGATCCTCGCGCGCGCCGCCGCCAAGACCGGCGCCGGGGCGGGCGAGACCTCCGCCGACGGGAAGTTCTACCTGGAGAGCGTCGAGTGCCAGGGAGCCTGCGCCAACGCCCCCATGATGGTCGTCGACGGGGTCTACCACGAGGACCTGGCCCCCGAGGACGTGGATCGAATCCTGGGAGGCATCGAATGAGCCACCCCACCTTCCTCTTGGACCGCACCCAGCTGGAGAACTCCCACACCCTGGACGTCTACCGGGGAGCGGGCGGCTACCAGACGCTGGAGCGGGTCCTCAAGACCCCTGTCGACCCGGCGCAGGTGACCGAGCAGGTCAAGGCCTCGGGGCTGCGCGGCCGCGGCGGCGCGGGCTTCCCCACCGGCCTCAAGTGGACCTTCATGCCCGATCCCGCCAAGGACTCGCGGCGCCGCTACCTGGCGGTCAACGCCGACGAGTCGGAGCCGGGGACCTGCAAGGACCGCGTGCTGCTCGAGGAGGACCCGCACGGTCTGATCGAGGGCAGCCTGCTGGCGGCCTACGCCATGGGCCTCGAGGCGGTCTACATCTACGTGCGCGGCGAGTACCGCGTTCCCTACGCCCGCATGCAGGGCGCCATCGACGAGGCGCGCGCCGCGAATCTCGTCGGGGAGAGGATCCTGGGCACGGACTTCTCCTGCGAGGTGTTCATGCACAAGGGCGCGGGCGCCTACATCTGCGGCGAGGAGACGGGGCTGATGGAGAGCCTCGAGGGCAAGCGCGGCCACCCGCGCCCCAAGCCCCCCTTCCCCGCCGGCTTCGGTCTCTGGGGCCAGCCGACGACGGTCAACAACGTCGAGTCGATCTTCAACGTGCCCTTCATCGTCGAGCGCGGCGCCGAGTGGTACCGCACGCTGGGTACCGAGAAGAGCCCGGGCAACTTTCTGTGCGGCATCTCGGGGCACGTCGAGCGCCCCGGCGTCTACGAGGTCCCGATGGGCATTCCCGCGCGCACCATCCTCGAGGAGTACGCGGGCGGCGTCTGGAAGGGGCGCCGACTCAAGGCCTGGTTCCCCGGCGGCTCCTCCACCGGCCTGCTGACCGCCGACGCCATCGACACCCCCATGGACGCGGAGTCGATCCTGGAGGCGGGCTCGATGTTCGGCACGGGGGCGATGATCATGCTGGACGAGACCGCCTGCGTGGTGCGCGCCTCCCTGGTCCTGATGCGCTTCTACGAGCACGAGAGCTGCGGCCAGTGCAGCCAGTGCCGCGAAGGGACCGAGTGGCTGCGCCAGATCTTCGACCGCATCGTGGCGGGTCAGGGGCTTCCGGAGGATGTCGAGCTCCTGAACGACCTGGCGAACGGCATGACCCCGGCCAAGACGATCTGCGCCCTCTCGGACGCCGCCGCCATCCCGACCCTGTCGGTGGTGCGCAACTTCCGAGACGAGATCGAGGAGCACATCGCCAAGGGCGGCTGTGCCTACCACGGCCAGCAAGCGACAGCGGAGGTGGGCGCGTGAGCGATCCGGTCGAGATCACCATCGACGGCGAGCGGGTACGGGTCGATCCGACGCAACCCCTGATCGCCGCCATCCACGGCCACGGGGTGCACGTCCCCCACTACTGCTACCACCCCGGGCTCTCCACCGTCGGCTCCTGCCGCATGTGCCAGGTGGAGGTCCAGCAGGGGGAGATGCCCCCGCGCGTCGTCGCCGCCTGTCGCATTTCGGTGGCGCCGGGGATGGTGGTCAACACCACCTCCCAGGCGGCGGGAGAGGTGCGCCGGGAGTGCCTGGAGTTCCTGCTCAAGAACCACCCCCTCGACTGCCCCATCTGCGACAAGGCGGGGGAGTGCCTCCTGCAGGACTACGCCTTCGACGAGGGGCAGACGACGGGCCGCTCCAACGAGCCGCGCCGCAAGCTGGCCAAGCGCAAGTCCCTGGGGGACGTGATCCTGCTCGACCAGGAGCGCTGCATCCTCTGCAGCCGCTGCGTGCGCTTCATGGAGGAGGTGCCGAAGACCCCCCAGCTCTGCATCTCCGGCCGCGGATCGCACTCGGTCGTCGAGACCTACGACGACCGCCCCTTGACCGGCAACTACCAGGGCAACCTGGCGGACATCTGCCCGGTGGGCGCCCTGACCCTCAAGCGCTTCCGCTTCCAGGCGCGGGTCTGGAACCTCTCCCAGACCGCCGGGACCTGCCCCGAGTGCAGCCGCGGCTGCGCCCGCTGGGTCGAGGTCCTGCGTCACGAGCAGGTCAAGCGCCTGCGACCGCGCCACGACCCCGAGGTCAACGGCTACTGGATGTGCGACACCGGGCGCTTCGCCCTCGACGAGCTGAACCGCCCCGAACGGCTGAGCGGCGCGCGCTTGCGCAACGGCTACGGGGGCTGGGACGAGGCCTCCACCGCCGAGGCCCTCGAGCGGGCACGCGACATGCTGGCGGCGCGCGGCGAGGCGCTGGTGGCGGCCTCCCCCTTCCTGACCGTGGAGGAGGGAGGGGCCCTGGCGGCCCTGGCCAAGACCCTCGGCGCCCGGACGGTCTTCGTCTCCCCCGAGCCGAACGACCTGGCGGACGACCTCCTGCACACCGGCGACCCTTGCCCCAACCGGCGCGGGCTGACGGAGCTCGGCTTCGAGGCCTTGCCCGCCGAGGAGGTGCTCGAGATCGCCCGCGGGCATGAGGCGCTGATCCTGGCGGGCGAGCGCGCGCTCGATCTCGTGGGGCGCGAGGCGCTGGCGGAGCTCCCCGCGACGCTGCGGGCGCTGCTCCTGGAGTGCCACCTCTGCGACGCCCCCGCGATCGACATCGCCGTGGGCATCCCCGATTGCGTGGAGCGCAGCGGCAACTGGGTCAACGTCGACGGCCACCAGGGCCGCATCCTCCCCGCTAGGCCGGCGCCGCCGGGGGTCTGGACCCTGGAGCGCACTCTGGATCATCTGCACACGCTGCTCACCACCGAGCCGGAGGCCTCCGCACCGTGAGCCCCTTCCTCATCGCGTTGATCAAGGTCTGCGTCATCTTCGGCGCCCTCTTGGGTTCGGCGGCGTTGATGACCCTCGCCGAGCGGAAGTTCTCCGCCTTCATGCAGTACCGCCACGGACCGAACCGCGTCGGTCCCTGGGGGCTCTTCCAGCCGGTGGCGGACGGCCTCAAGCTCTTCTTCAAGGAGGAGCTGCTTCCCGACGGCGCCAACCGCTGGGTCTTCCGTCTGGCGCCGGCGATGGCGGCCGTACCCGCCATGCTCACGGTGGCGGTGGTGCCCTTCGCGGGGCAGGTGGAGCTCTTCGGCGTCGACTGGGGTCCCCTGTCGGTGGCCCAGGTCGACATCGGCGTGCTGCTGCTGGTCGCCATCGGTGGGCTGTCGGTCTACGGGGTGATCCTGGGGGGCTGGGCCAGCAACTCCAAGTACTCACTGCTCGGCGGCCTGCGCGCCTCGGCGCAGATGATCAGCTACGAGCTGACCCTGATCATGGTCATCCTGGCGATCGTGGCCATGTCGGGCACCCTCAACATGTACGGCATCGTGACGGAGCAACAGGGCACCTTCCTGGCCTTCCTGCCCGACTGGAACGTCTTCCAGCAGCCGTTGGCGTTCGTGCTCTTCGTGATCGCCACCTTCGCCGAGACCAACCGCCACCCCTTCGACTTCGCGGAGTGCGAACCGGAGCTGGTGGGCGGCTTCCACACCGAGTACTCGTCGATGAAGTTCGGCCTGTACTTCTTGGGCGAGTACAGCGCCATGGTCGTGATGGCCTGCCTCACCACCACCCTCTTCCTGGGAGGCGGCGAGGTGCCCTACTGGGCCGCCGCGCCGTGGTACCTGCAGGTGGCTTGCTTCGCGGCCAAGGCCGGCTTCTTCCTGTTCCTGTTCATCTGGGTGCGTTGGACCCTGCCGCGCTTCCGCTTCGACCAGCTCATGGCCCTGGGCTGGAAGTGCTTCCTGCCCCTGGCCCTGGCGAACCTGCTCGTGACCGGGCTGGTCGTTTCCCTCTGACCGGAGCTGAAGGTCATGGTAATCGTCAAACGCAAAGAGCTCAGCCTGGCCGAGCGTCTCTACCTACCGGAGATCCTGCGCGGGCTCTCGATAACCTTCAGCAAGATGTTCAAGCCGCGCTTCACGCGGCAGTACCCCGAGGAGCCGCTGCCCAAGAGCGACGTCACGCGCGGGCAGCCGCGACTCAGAATCAAGCCGGACGGCAACATCGCCTGCGTCTCCTGCGGGCTGTGCGAGGCGGCCTGTCCGGCCCACGCCATCACCATCGACGGGCACGAGACGGAGCGGGAGATCGAGCGCGAGCCGCGCCGCTTCGAGATCGACGCCCTGCGCTGCATCCTGTGCGGCTTCTGCGAGGAGGCCTGTCCCAAGGACGCCATCCTCATGGGCGATGAGCTGGAGTTGGCGGACTACGACCGCCAGTCGCTCATCTTCGACCTCGAGGGTCTGAAACGGACCGACGCGCAGCTTCGACCGCGCCTGGACTACCTCAAACGGATCAACCAACGGTGGCCGAACTCCTCTTCTACCTGATGGCTCTGGGGGCGGTCCTGTCGGCCGTCGGCGTGGTCCTGGCACGCAACCCGGTGGGCAGTGTCATCTCGCTTCTGGCGAGCTTCTTCTTCCTGGCGGTGATCTACCTCCTGGCGGGCTACCAGTTCCTGGCGGCGATCCAGATCCTGGTCTACGGCGGGGCGGTGATGGTGCTCTTCCTGTTCACCATCATGCTGCTCAACCTGGGGGACCAGGACGTATCCAGGAGCGCCGCCGAGCCCCTCTTCCTGGGGGGCGCCCGTGCCGTGCGCGGCTTGGCGGTGGCGGTGGCCCTCGGTGCCGCGGGGATGATCGGGGTGCTGCGCGGAGCCGAGCACCTGGCGAGCTCCGGCGCGCCGCTCCCCGAGGGGGGGCTCGATCCCCTGGAGGGGCTGGCCCAGGCGATGTTCACGCGCTACTCGCTGCCCTTCGAGGCAGCCTCGGTGCTCCTGCTCGCGACGGCGGTCGGGGTGCTGGTGCTGGCCAAGCGGGAGCGTCCCGGAGCGGCGACGGATGCCACCGATGAGCAGGCGGAGGTGGGACCGTGAACGTCCCCGTCGAACACCTCCTGGCCCTGTCGGCCCTGCTCTTCGCCATCGGCGTGGCGGGCTTCCTGACCCGCCGCAACCTGATCGTGGTCCTGATGAGCATCGAGCTGATGCTCAACGCCGCCAACCTGGCCTTCGTGGCGGGCGCGCGGCTGCACTCCACCGTCGGGGACGTCGATCTGCAGGGGCCCGTCTTCGCGATCTTCGTCATCGCCATCGCGGCGGTCGAGGCGGCGGTGGGGTTGGCGCTGGTGATCGCCTTCTACCGCCGCAAGCAGACAGTCTCTCTCGAACAGGTCAACGAGCTGAAGGACTGAACCCGTGCCCGATACCGAGCTCTGGCTTTGGGGGATCCCCGCCCTGCCCCTCCTGGGGTGCGTCCTCTGCGGCATCCTCCACCTCTTGACCCTACGCGCGCGCCGGGAGGACCCCAGCGCCCCGGGCCTCACCGCGCTGGCGGGGTGGGTGGCCTGCCTGGCCGTGGCGGGCTCCTTGGCCCTGTCCATCGTCGCCGTGCTCAGGATCGGCGGCGAAGAGGTGCAGGCCCTCACCAGCCCCGCCTGGCCTTGGATTCCCCTGGGGGGTGCGGGCTCCGTGGACGTGGCGATCGTGCTCGACCGCCTCTCGGGAGCGATGGCCTTGGTGGTCACCGGCGTGGGCTTCCTGATCCACGTCTACGCCACCGGCTACATGAAGGGGGACAAGGGCACGGCGAAGTTCTTCGCCTACATGAACCTCTTCGTGACGATGATGCTGATCCTGATCCTGTCCAGCAGCCTGGTCGGGACCTTCGTCGGCTGGGAGGGCGTGGGGCTCTGCTCGTACCTCCTGATCGGCTACTGGTACGGGAAGGACGAGGGCTGGCCCGCGGTCGCGGGGCAGAAGGCCTTCGTGATGAACCGCATCGGGGACGCGAGCTTCCTGATCGGGATGTTCCTGGTCTGGCAGGCGGTCGGGAGCTTCGACTACGCGAGGATCGGGGAGCACGTGGGGGCGGCCCACCACGCCGGTGACCTGGGTCTCCTGGGACTCGCGGCGCTCTTGCTCTTCGGCGGCGCCTGCGGCAAGTCGGCCCAGGGACCGCTCTTCACCTGGCTGCCCGACGCCATGGCGGGCCCCACGCCCGTCTCGGCCCTGATCCACGCGGCGACGATGGTCACCAGCGGGATCTACCTGGTGATCCGGCTCAACCCCCTCTTCGCCGCCAGTCCGATGGCGATGCAGGTGGTGGGCATCGTGGGTGCGCTGACGGCTCTGGTCGCCGGCTCCTCGGCGCTCCTGCAGCGGGACCTGAAGGGAGTGCTGGCCTACTCCACCGTCAGCCAGCTGGGCTACATGTTCCTGGCTCTGGGGGTCGGCGCCTGGGTGGCGGCGCTCTTCCACGTGATCACCCACGCCTTCTTCAAGGCCCTGCTCTTCCTCGGGGCGGGCTCGGTGATCCACGGCATGCACGAGGAGCAGGACATGCACAAGATGGGTGGCCTGCGCCGGCACATGCCGCGCACCTTCGTCACCTTCCTAGCGGGGGCGGCGGCCCTGTCGGGCTTGCCGCTGCTCTCGGGCTACTTCTCGAAGGACGAGATCCTGGCCCTGACCTTCGCTCAGGGGGGCATTTGGTACCTGCTCTGGGGGGTCGGCATCTTCACCGCCGGTCTCACGGCGCTCTACACCTGGCGCATGGTGGCCCTGACCTTCTTCGGGCCCGAGCGCTTCGACTCCGAGCACGTCCACCCCCACGAGTCACCCCCCTCGATGACCGTGCCGCTGATGATCCTGGCGGTGCTGGCGGTGGTCGGAGGGGTGCTCAACCTGCCACACGTGCTGCCCTGGTCGCAGAAGCTGCACCACTGGCTCGAGCCGGTGACCCACGACGGGGACGCGATCCTGGCGGCGCACCACGCGGGGCACTTGAGCCACACGCTGGAGTGGGTGCTCTTGGGACTCGGCGCGGCGATCGCCCTCTTCTTCGCCCACCGCGGCTTCCACCAGCACAAGCTGGGGCTGGCGGGGGACGAGCGTTTCGCGGCCAAGCACCCCGAGGCCGCCGGCTTCCTGAGCCGCGCCTGGGGCGTCGACAACGCCTACTCCAAGGCGGTCGTCGCCCCCGCCAAGATGATCGCGGTCTTCATCGCGGTGGTGATCGACCAGCTCGGTATCGACGGCATCGCCAATGGGTTGGCGACGGGGGCCAAGCGCAGCGGCGCCTGGCTCAAGCGCTTCGCCGACGGGTCGATCGCCTCCTACGGACTCTGGATGGGCGGCGCGGCCGCGGTCCTGGCCCTGCTCTGGACGTGGATGGGAGTCTGACGCCGTGATCCTCTCCCTCTTGATCTTCCTGCCCCTCCTGGGGGCGCTCCTGATCGCCGCGCTGCCGAGCGCCGAGGCGAAGCTCCTGCGCGGGATCACCCTGGCGGTGACCGGCGCCGTGGCGCTGATCGGGGTGGGGCTCTTCGTCGTCTTCGACGGCGGTGTCGCCGCACCCCAGTTCACCGAGACCCTCGACTGGTTCACCCTGGCGGGCGGCATCCAGGTGCGCTACGCCCTGGGGGTCGACGGGTTGTCGATCCTGCTCGTCACGCTGACGGCGATCCTGATGCCGATCGTGACGCTCTCCACCGCGGGGCACGTCAGCCAGCGCCACAAGGAGTTCATGGTGTGGCTGCTCGTCATGGAGACGGGCATGATGGGCGTCTTCCTGGCCCTGGACGTGGTGCTCTTCTACTTCTTCTGGGAGATCAGCCTCGTCCCGCTCTACTTCATCCTGGGCATCTGGGGCAGCGAGCAGCGCATCTACGCCACGATCAAGTTCTTCCTCTTCACCCTGTTCGGCAGCCTCTTGATGCTGATCGCGGTCATCGCGGCGGTGTACGGATCGGGCCAGACCGGCCTGGCGGAGATCACCACTTGGGCGGCGAGCCAGCCCCTGTCGACCCAGGGCTGGCTCTTCGCCGGCTTCGCGATCGGCTTCGCCATCAAGGTGCCGGTGGTCCCCTTCCACACCTGGCTGGCGGACGCCCACACCCAGGCGCCCACCTCCGGCTCGGTGATCCTGGCCGGGGTGCTGCTCAAGATGGGCACCTACGGCCTGATCCGCTTCGGGATCCAGATGTTCCCGGCCGCCAGCGTCGCAGCGGCGCCGTGGTTCATGATCCTGGGCGTGATCGGGATCCTCTACGGGGCCTTCCTGGCGATGGCCCAGACCGATGTGAAGCGGCTGATCGCCTGCTCCTCGGTCAGCCACCTGGGCTTCGTGGTGCTGGGCATGTTCGCCCTGACCGAGATCGGGATGCGCGGCAGCGTCGTGCAGATGGTCAACCACGGGCTGTCGACGGGCCTGCTCTTCATGCTCTTCGGCATCCTCTACGAGCGACGGCACACGCGCTCCATCGACCAATTCGGCGGGCTGGCGGCCAGCGTGCCCCTCTTCGCCTTCTTCTGGAGCTTCTCGATGCTGGCCAGCGTCGGGCTGCCGGGGCTGAACGGCTTCGTCGGGGAGTGGATGATCCTGCTCGGCACCTTCGAGACCAGCCCGGTGATGGCGGGCCTGGGGGTGCTGGGGGTGATCTTCGGCGCGGTGTACCTCTTGATGGCCACCCGCAAGCTGCTCTTCGGACCGATGGTGCACCAGGAGAACCGCGGGATCCGGGATCTCTCGGGGCGCGAGCTCACGACGGTGATCCCCCTCTGCGCCCTGTGCCTCTGGATCGGCGTGCAGCCGGCGGGGGTACTGGACAAGACCACCGCAACCCTGGATCAGATCGTGCAGGGGGTGCAGCAGGTGCAGCAGGACGAGGGCGATGCCCGGACCGGGAGGCTGGAGGTCCCCGAGCACCGCCTGCAGGGCGATTGGGCGGAGGACGAGCGATGAACGCCGAACTGATCAAGAGCTACTTCGACGCCGACGCCGACGCCATGGCGGCCCTCTCGCCGCTCTTGACCCTGACCGGGGGGATGCTGCTCCTGCTCCTGGTGGAGCTCTTCGAGAGGCTGCGCCCGGTGCGGCCGCTGCTCGCGGTCCTGACCCTCTTGGGAGCCGGATGGTGCCACGTGCAGCTCCTGGTCGAGCCCGTGGGCGAGGTCTTGGGGGGCACCTACGCCGCCGACCGCCTGACCGCGGCCTGGGGGCTGATCTTCGTGGCCAGCGTGCTCGTGGCCTGGATCCACGCTCGGCGCTACTACCGCGTCGACCAGGGTTTCCTGGGAGAGCACGACATCCTGATGCTGGCCACCCCCATCGGGATGACGATGATGGCGGGGGCGCAGGACCTGAC
>CAZDQL010000128.1:0-14898 GCA_964507325.1 uncultured Planctomycetaceae bacterium
GCTAGGCACCTGGATCCGCGGAGAGCCTACTCGTCCGCACTCCCCTCCACCGGGACGAGCCGGACGGGACCGAGGAGCCCCGACTCGAGCAGCGGTGTGTCCGGCCGGAAGGGGTTGCGGATGTTCGTCCGCGTGATGCGCTCCTCCGACGGTAGGGCCGAGTCGCCGACGAGCAGGTTGTGCCAGGTGTTCGCCACCTCGCAGCGCAGCTCGTTCTCACCGGCCTGCAGGGTGCCCGTCAGGTCGACGGAGTAGGGCGGCTTCCACGCGATTCCGAGCGGCTCGCCGTTCAGGGTGACCCTCGCCACGCCGGCGACACGCCCCAGGTCGAGCTCCACCGAGGGGCCCGCTGCGAGCAGCCCGGCGGGCGGGGTGAAGCGCAGCACGTACTCCGCGATCCCGGAGAAGTGGCGGATGCCCTCCTGCTCGGATTCCGACCACGAGAGCAGCTCGGGGAAGAGCGCCTCCTCCGGCGCCCCGCGGCCGGCCTGGAAGCGCACGCGCCAAGGTCCGGAGAGCTCGAGTCCCCTCGGCGCCGGCGCGCGCAGCGCATCGGTGCACGGATCGTGCGCGACCCCGGAGGAGACCGCGTGCACCCGGACGCCCTCGATCTCGTTGCCGTCGACGTCGAGGAACGCGATGCGGTTCAGCCCGACGAAGTCCGTGTGACCCCACCAATCGTTGCCGTGGTTCGAAACCACGTCGCAGCGGAGGTAGCGCGCCTCGGGAGTCGCGAGCTCGATGCGCTGCTCGTGCCCTCGTTCGCCGATCTCCGGGGCGCGGCGCACCTCGAACCGCCCCAGGGCCTCGAAGGTCTCACCGTCCACGGAGACGGAGAGGTCCATCTCGCGGATGCCGCGGGTCAGGAGGCCGCGCGCCAGATCCTCGAAGTTCCAGATCACGAGGTGGCCCAGCTCGACCGGGGTGCCGAGGTCGTAGACGATGAACTCCTCGCTCGCCGGCGCCTCCTCGGAGGAGAGCCACGCCGGACCGTTGGGCGCATCTCCGTGGGCGACGTCGGCAGCGGTGGAGCGAACCCTGGGCAGGGGCGCGACCGCCAACGGGCCCGACTCCGATTGCCCCGGCTCGCCGTGGAAGACGACGAAGGTCGAGCCCCCCGGAGGGAGGCGCAGCCGGACCCGGGTCCGCGCGCCGTCTGTGCGGAACGCGGGGGAGCGGACGACCGCTCCCGTCGCCGGATCCCAGAGCTCCGGCCGCTTACCGCTCAACCGGAAGAGCCCCTCGACCTCCTCCCAACGCTCGTTGTCGTTGACGACGAAGTAGACGTCGACCTCTCCCGTCGTGCGGTGCACGTAGCTCAGGCGCGTGCGCCCGTCGCCGCCCTCCCAGGCGAAGTCCGGCGGGAGCTCGCCGAGCGCCTCCAGCACGCTCTGGCCCTGGAGGACGCGCCCCCTCCCGCAGCGCTGCTCGGTGACGTGCACCCCGTCGATCCCGCCCCAGAGCTCGGCGGCGAGGAGGCGGACCTCGTCGTCGCAGTCGGGGTGGTCCGCGAGCCCGTTGGCGCGCTTCGGCCGCGTCCCGAGGACCGTCGCCCCGTCGCGCACGAGCTCCCGGATCTTGCGCAGCGCCGCGGGGTCGATCGACTCCTGGTCGGGGAGCACGAGCAGGGCGTAGCCCACTCCGTGCGGCAGCTCGATGCGACCTCGACGCGCGCGCATCGACCTCGTCAGGACGCGCACGTCGACCAGGTCGTAGTCGTAGCCCGCGCGGCGCAGCACTGGATCCCAGTCCTCGCCGAGGGGGTGGAACGCCGGCGCTCCGTCCCCCTGGTAGAAGCACACGTCCGCCACGGGCTGCCCCACCTGGAGCAGGAAGGAGCAGCGCGCGAGGTAGTCGATGAAGGGCCTGGCCATCGGCCACCAGACCAGGTTCGGCCCCATGTGGGTGCCCGCGTGGTACGCGTAGCCGGGCAGGCCCCGCTCCGCACCCCCGTGCGGCGCGGTGTGGAAGGTGATGTGGTTCAACCCGTCGACGAAGGCCTGGTCGGCGAGGATCTTCAGGTAGTACGGGGTGTCGCGCCAGTGGCGCCACGAGGTGAAGGACTCCGCGTCCACGATCGTCTGACCGTAGGTGTGCGCGGCGCAGGCGATCTCCTTGACGTTGTACATGCAGCGGTGCTTCGGCCAGAACTCGCCGCGCATCAGTCCCACCGCCCCGAGGGCGCCGAGCGCGTCCACGGGACAGGAGGTCCAGATCGGCGGTCCGGGTCCGCCCGCCTCTGCGGCCAGGAGCAGCCCTCGCTCCCGCAGCAGCTCGTCCCCGAGGCGGTAGTGGCTCTCGATCATCAAGTCGCTGACGTGGCGAGTCCAGTCGTGCAGGAAGCGTTCGCCGCGCTCGTCGGCGCGCTCCGGTTGCATCAACAGGGTGAGCCAGGGCCGCGCGTCGTACCCGTAGCGCGTCGCGAAGGACTCCAGGATCTCCTCCGTCCAAGCGTGGAGGCGATCCCCCTCGAGCTCGAGGCTGTCCACCTCGAGGTAGCAGAACGCCGTGTCTTCGAGGGGGCCCAGCGCACTCTCGAGCCGCGCGACCACGTGATCGAAGTAGGTGCGGGTGTCGTCCGCGTCGAAGAAGTCGATCTGCAGGCCGTTGGAGCGAGGGCTGGGCACGATCAGGCGCTGCCCGGTGTTCGCGAAGACGAACCAACGCACCCTCCAGCTCCCCTCGGGGGCGTCCCAGCGGAGCCGCCCGTCATAGCTCACCCCTGGCGTCAGGTCGATGACGTTCTCGGGTCGGAAGGGACCCGTGTCCGTCCTGGGCGTGGCCTGAACGGCGACAGTTCGCCAGTACGCGGGCAGGTCGTCCGGACCGCGCGGGCAGTGCTGAGGGATTTCAGGGAAGTTGAGCTGCAGGTCGAGCGTCCCCGGCCCGCCAACCACCGCCTCGGAGGAGAAGAGCCCCAGCCCCGCGTCCTCCGGCCGGACCCACGTCCCGCCGGCGTTCCACCCACTCGCCGCGAGCATGCCGAGCTCCAGCCCCAACCGCTGCGCCTCGCGGTCCGCGTGGGCGAGGTTGGTGAGCCACTCGTCGCTGAGGAAGGGCGGCCCGACCGGAACGAACTGGTCGGGGTCCTGGTGCGCCTTCACGTCCCAGACCTGCAGGCGCGAGAAGCCGGCGGCGTGGAACTCCTCCATCTCCTCGGTGATGCGCTCGGGATCGGCGTGACCGTTCAGCCAGGGCCAGAAGGCGTCGGGGCGCGCCTCCGGCGGTGGGTCCAGGAAGCCGTCGCGCAGGTGGTGGTAGGTCTCCTCGTCGGAGGTCGCCGCACAGCCGCTGGCGACGACGAGGAGGGGGAGCAATCCGGCGAGGGTCGGGGGCAGCGTCCTCAGGTTCATGGTGTGAGCATGGTACGACGAGTGGACGTCACGGGCCGGTCGATCTTCACTACCCGACCGCCCGTTCCCGACGCAGGTCGGGCGAGAGCAGCTCGTGCTGAGCTCCTAGCCGCGCTTCAACGCGGCTCCCCGCATCGGCATCGACCGCAGCCGCACCCCGGTCGCCCGCTGGACCGCGTTGCCGATGGCGGGAGCGATGGCGAGGATCGGCGTCTCGCCGCCGCCGGCGGCGGGGAGGTCGTTGCGCGGGACGAGGTGTACGTCGATCCGCGGGACGTCGGCGAAGCGCGGCACGCGGTACCCCCCGAAACCGGCGTTCAGGATGCGCCCGTCCGCGAAGCGCATCTCCTCCCACAGCGCCGGTCCCAGGCCCATCAGGATGCACCCCTGGACCTGCGAGGTGAGGTTGGCCGGGTTCAGGATCGGGCCGCACTCGAAGGCCTCACAGACCTCGTCGACGCGAATCGCTCCGCGCTCGCGGTCGACGGTCACCTGGACGCAGGCGGCGACGACGGAGTCCTTCTCCGCCCCGCAGGCGAGGCCGATGCCGACGTTCTCCTGCTCGCGCTTGCTGCGCTCCTCCCACCCGAACTGCTTCGTCGCGATCTCCAGCACCGCCCGGATCCGATCGTCGGCGAGGTGCTCGAGGCGGTAGGCGAGTGGATCGATGCCCGCCGCGGCGGCCAGCTCGTCGATGAAGGACTCGCGCGCGAAGTGGCTGCCGGTCGCACCGAGGCTGCGGTAGGCGCCCTGGCGCAGCGGCGAGTCGGAGCGCGGCGCCGCGATGCGGTGGCTCGCAGCGCGGTACGGGGAGCGGATCCCCGAGCTTCCCGCGTTGATGTTCGTGAACTCCCAGGCGTGGATCAGGCCGCCCTCGTCGATCCCGGCGCGACACTCGATCACGGCGGCGGGGCGGAAGTAGGCCCAGGTGAACTCCTCGGCGCGGGTCCACTGCACGCTGACGGGCCGCTGCGTCGCTCGCGCCAGCCTGGCTGCCTCCTCCGCGGCTTCGCCGGTGTGCTTGCCGCCGAAACCACCACCCATGTCGGGGACGATGACGCGCACGGCCTCGCGCTCGAGGCCGAAGGTGCGTGCCAGGTCGCCCTGGATGCGCTGCGGGTAGTCGACGCCGGCCCAGACGGTCAGCTCGTCCTCGTTCCACTCCGCGACGGCGGCGCGCGTCTCCAGGGGGGCGTGCTGCACGTAGGCGATCTCGTAGGTCGCTTCGAGCAGCTGCGACGCGGCGGCGATCCCCTCCTCGACCGATCCGCGTTCGTCCGGTCGCGAGCGCCCGCTCTCGCGGGCGTTCGCGGCGAGGTGGGCGTGGACCGTGTCGCTGGAGGGCCGCTCCCCCTCCGGGAGCTCCCACTGCGCCGTGGCCGCGGCGAGATCGAGCGCCTGCTGAGCCCGGTGACTGGTAGGCGCGGCGCAGCCGACGAACTCCCCCTCGTGGAGGCAGACGACGCCGTCGAGTGCCCGCGCGGCTTCGAGATCGATCGCCGCGAGCCGCGCCCCGTAGGCCGGCGGTCGCAGGACCTTGCCGTGGAGCATCCCCGGGCGTGAGACGTCCGAGGGATAGCGGTGCCCCCCGGTGACCAGGTCGAGCGCGTTCGGCCGCGGGACCGATGCGCCGAGGGTTCGCCACTCCGCGATCGGCGTGAGCTCGACGTCGGAGTCCACCTCGCCGGCGAAGGCCTCGGCCAGCTCCTCGGTCGCGGCGAGCTCGGCGTAGGTCACGGACTGCTTGGTCCGCGGATCACGGATCGCTCCCTCGCGCACGGTGAGCGCGCCGGGTTCGACGCCGAAGCGCTCGGCGGCGAGCCGGGTGAGGAGCTCGCGCGCCGTCGCCGCGCCGCGCCGGACGGCGGGCACGGTGCGGGGCGTCGTTCTGCTCCCCGCGGTGATCCCGTCGTCGGGCACGAGCTGCGTGTCGGCCATGACGACCCGGATGCGCTCGACGGGGACGCGCAGCTCGTCGGCGGCGGCCTGGGCGAGCTCGGCTCGCGCGCCTTGTCCCTCCTCGACCTTGCCCGTCATCACCGAGATCGATCCGTCGGTTCCGAGGTGGATGCGGGCCGCGACGGCGAAGCCCTCGCTGCGGCCGCGTTGTGCGGCGCGCAGCCGGGGTGTGACGCTGATCAGGAGACCGGCTCCCAGGAGCTGCCCGAAGGCGCGCCGGGTGAGCTCGGGTCCCGCGCTGGCCGTCGATTGCTGCGTGATCATCTCGACCTCCTACTCGCTCGCGGCGCGGCGGATCGCGCGCAGGATCTTGGGGTAGCCGTTGCAGCGGCAGATGTGCCCGTTCATCCGCTCGACGATCCTCTCGTCGCTCGGCGCGGGATCCTCGTCGAGCAGCGCGGAAGCGCCGAGGATCATCCCCGGGGTGCAGTACCCACACTGCAGCGCGCCCTCCGCGAGGAACGCCTCCTGCACCGGGTGCAGCCGGCCCTCGTGCGCCAGTCCTTCGATCGTGGTGACTTCTCTCCCGACCGCCGACCCCACGGGCAGGAGGCAGGAGCGCTCGGGGCGACCCCCGACGAGCACCGTGCAGGCCCCGCACTGCCCCGCGCCGCAGCCGCACTTGGCCCCGGTCAGCTGGAGGTCCTCGCGCAGGACCTCGAGCAGCGATCGCTCCGGTGGACCCGTGACGGTTCGTCGTTCGCCGTTGACGGTCAGCGTGAGCCAGACGTTCATCGTGGTCCTCCGAGCGGGGGTGCGGAGTGGCCGTGGGCCGCCGGGATTGTCGAGGAACGGGTTTGGGGCGTCCAACGCCGTCCCGCGGAGTGGCGGGGAGCCCGGCTTCGTGAGGGTTCTCTTGCGGAATTGGTACGGTGTGTGTCACGAATCCAGCCCCCCTCCGCATCCGACCCGGGGGTATGGGCGAATGAGGAATCGAGCGCACCGTGACCCTCATCCCCCCAATGCGGATCCCGACGACCTCCTCGACATGAACGCTGCCTCCAACCGCCCGGACTTCAGCGAGCTGCTCCCGGTCCTTCCGAGCTCCGAGAGCGGCCTGTCCGCGTGCGGCAACAAGGACTACGTGATCGCCGAGGAGCTGGCGGTGCTGCGGCGCATGCGCGCTATCCGCAGCGAGGTGGACCCGCTGCTCAGCGAGCTGCGCTCGCTGCCCGCAGAGGAGTCCCCCGAGCGGCGGCGCGCCCTGGAAGCGCAAATCGAATCCCACCGCAGCGCCTTTCGGGCCGCCCGCGAGGAGCTGAAGGCCGCGAACCGCATCAAGATGATTCGCCTGGGCCATATCACCGAATGATGAAGACCCTGAACCTCACTTCGAACGAGTCCGAGCTGGACTTCCACGTCGCCAAGAGCCTGGCCGACGCCGCCGCCGAGGAACGGCTTGGCGAGAACATGTGTCTCTCCTGGTACGACCGCGCGCAGGACCGCGAGGCACCGGCCGGCGTGAGCGAGTGCCACGACGACCACTGCGAGATCCCGGGCTACATCGAATACGCCACGAGCCGCGGCGCGCAGCTGATGGTCGACGTCGGCGAAGGCGCCTACGTGTTCTGCTACCATTCCCTCGAGGACTACGAGTTCTGAGCGGACGGCCTCAGTCCGCTCCGGACTCCGACGCGAGCGCTTCGACCGCGCCCGGCAACACCTCCCCCACGTCCCCCTCGATGCGCAGGTCCGCGAGCGTGTCGTGCTCGGTGGGGCCCCGGTTGATCACGACGTAGGGCGCTCCGCTGCGCGTGGTGATCAGCGGGATGCTGGCCGCCGGATTGACCGAGAGGGTCGATCCGAGCGACAGCGCCATGTCCGCCGCGGCCGCCTCTGTGGCCGCCCGCTCCAAGACCTCCGGCCGCAAGGCCTGCCCGAAGCTGATCGTGGCCGGCTTCAACCAGCCGCCACACTCGCAGACCGGCGGTTCACCGCTCGCGCGGAAGCG
Source organism: uncultured Planctomycetaceae bacterium (assembly GCA_964507325.1). Classification (GTDB taxonomy): domain Bacteria; phylum Planctomycetota; class UBA1135; order UBA1135; genus CAZDQL01. Next base: position 7,264 of record CAZDQL010000128.1, read on the forward strand.
CTCCATCATCGGCGCCGGCTCGTTGCGCTGGCCGCAGTCGAGGCAGTCGACCCAGCGGTTCGTGCCGTGCACCTCGACCACCCTGTCCGGGCTCGAGCCGGCGTCCTGGTGCAGACCGTCGATGTTCTGCGTGACCACGGCGCCGATGCGTCCCAGGCGCTCGAGCTCGGCGATCGCGAGGTGCGTGACGTTCGGCCGCGCCGTGTGGAAGCCATCGAAGCTCTCGAGGACGAACTCCCAGTACTCGACGCGCTTGGCGTGCGAGGCCAGGAATTGGTCGAAGTACACGGGCTGGCGGGTCTTCCACACGCCGCTCGGCCCGCGGTAGTCGGGGATGCCGCTGCCCGTGGAGATGCCGGCGCCCGTGAACACCAGGATGCGGCGCGCGGCGCGCAGGTACTCGACGAGCCTGTCCCGATCCGACGACATGGACCGGAGTCTACTCGCGCGTTACGAGAGGCGGCAATGCGCCCGCTCGAGGGCGGTTCGGTGCATCCACGGGGGCCTGGCCGGCGAATGTTCACGCAGGGGGAGTCCCACCTCGACCCGCCCTGCGTACCGACCTTCCCATGCAACAGCCCCTCTTCATCCTCGGTGCCTCGGGCGGAATCGGGAGCGCCCTCGCGCGCCGCCTCCGCGAAGGGGGTGCACAGGCACGAAGGGCATGAAGCGACCGCAACCGATCCCGCCGGGACCCGGGCAGGAATCCGTCTGGGACTACCCGAGGCCGCCGCGCCTGGAGCGCACGAGCAAACGCATCCGCGTCGTGGCCGATGGAGTGACCCTCGCCGACACGACGCGCGCCTTGCGCGTGCTCGAGACGAGCCACCCGCCCACCTACTACCTGCCGCCCGAGGACGTGCGCACAGCTCTCCTGACCCCGGCGCAGGGCAGCTCCTTCTGCGAGTGGAAGGGACGAGCGGAGTACCACGACGTCCTGATCGGCAGCCGGCGCATCGAGCGCGTCGCCTGGTCCTATCCCTACCCCACCCCGGGCTTCGAGGAGCTGCGCGACTGCCTCGCCTTCTACCTGCCGGCCCTCGATGCGGGCTTCGTCGACGACGAGCGCGCCCGCCCCCAGCCGGGCGGCTTCTACGGCGGCTGGATCACCTCGGATCTCGCCGGCCCGTTCAAGGGCGAACCGGGCAGCGAGGGGTGGTAGCGCAGGGTCGCTCCTCCCCTCAGGCCACCTTCATCCGCAGCCGCTCGACGAAGAGCACGTAGACCGTCGGCACCACGAGCAGGGTCAGGGCGGTCGAGAGCAGCAGCCCGAAGATCATCGCCCACGCCATCCCCGCCCACATCGGACCGGCGAGCAGGGCCAGGGGGAGCAGCCCCCCCACCGTCGTGAAGGTGGTCAAGAGGATGGGGCGCATGCGCTCCGCCCCGGCGGCAGCCACCGCATCGCGCAGCCCCATGCCCGCCGCGGCCCGCGTCTCGATGAAGTCGATCAGGATGATGGCGTTGTTGATGACCACCCCCGCCAGGGAGACGATCCCCAGGAGCGGCATGAAGCCCATCGCCCAGCCCGTCAGGAAGAGACCGAGCAGGGCGCCGATCAGGGCCAGCGGAACGGCCAGCAGCACGATCAGGGGCTTGACGATCGAGTTGTACTGGCTGATCAGCACCAGGAGGATCAGGAAGAAGCTGATCAGGAACGCGCTCCCGATCTTCTCCTGGCTCTCCACGGTCTTCTCGAGCTCGCCCCCTTGCTCGAGCCGATACCCCGGCGGCAGCGCGTCCAGAACGGTGTCCAGCCCGGGGCGCACGGCGCTGGCGACGTCGTTGGCGAGGTAGCCCTCGTCGACCTGGCACCCCACGCGGATCACGCGCTCGTTGTTCAGGCGGCGGATGATGGAGGGCTGCCACCCGGCCACCGTGTGCGCCACCGCATCGAGGGGCAGCTTCCCGGAGCGCCCGTCGACGTAGAGGCCGTCGAGACGGTCCAGGGTGCGCTGCTCGGTGCGCACCCGGAAGAGGACGTCGATCTGGCGGTCCCCCTCGCGGTAGGTCGTCAAGCGCTTGCCGGAGAGGAAGCTGTCGGTGGTGTCCGCCACGTCGGCGTTGGTCACGCCCGCGAGATTCGCCGCCTCGTCGTCGATCAGGACCTCGACCTGGTAGCTGGAGACCCCCCAGTCGTGGGAGGGATCGAGCGCGCCCTCCACGCTGCGGTACACGCCGAGCATCTCCTCGCCGGCGCTGCGCAGGATCCCCGCATCGGGGCCGATGAGCCGGTACTCCACCGCGTTCTTCACGTACGGCCCCAGGGCGTGGGTGCGCACGCCGACCCGGGCCCCGACGACCTCTCCCATGCGCTCGCGCACCCGGGCGGCGTAGGCGGTGGAGTCCTCCGGACCGAGCGTGTTCACGACCATGAAGCCGTAGTTGGGCACGCGGTCCTCGGGGTTGAGGGTCAGCATCAGCCGCGGGCCGCCGTAGCCCACGCAGGTCGTGCAGTCCACGAGGCACTCCTCGCCCTCTGCGTTCCGCCGCTCCTCGCGCACCACGTCCTCGATCTGCCGGCAGGCGTCTTCGGTGGCCGCGATCGAGGCGCTCTCCGGCAACCAGACGTGGATGAAGAACTGGTCGCGCAGGCCCCCCGGGAAGAACTGCGTGCCGATGACCGGTAGCAGCAGCACGGCGAGCACCAGGGCGAGGGCCGCCCCGCCGATGGTGCGCGACTTGTGGTCGAGGCACCAGCGGATCGTCCGGTCGTAGTCGAAGCTGGGCAGCAGACTGCGGCGAGCGCGGGTCCGGGGCCGAGGCGGCCGCAGGAGCCAGAAACCGAAGATCGGCACGACGCACATCGCCACGACGTAGCTCACGATCAGGGTCGTCGCCACGACGATCGGCAGGCTGCGGATGTACTCGCCCGAGTTGCCGTCGATCGTCAGCATCGGCAGGAAGGCGAAGACGGTCGTGAGGGTGGAGGTGAGGATCGGAACCGCCAATCCGCTGGCCCCCTCGATCATCGCCTCCATGCGCCGCTTGCCCTCGCCGAGCAGGCGGAAGCTGTTGTCCGACACCACGATGGCGTTGTCGACCACCATGCCGAGCGCGATGATCAGCGAGGCGATCGAGAACTGCTCCAGCTGCACGCCGAAGAGCCGCACGACCGCGATCGTGCTGATCATGCAGAGCGGGATCGCCGCCGCCATGATCAGGGCCGGTCGCCAGCCCATGATCAGGAGGGCCACGACGAGGACGAGCGCGATCGCCTGCTGCAGGTTCACGACGAAGCCGCTGATCAACCCGTCCACCTGACGGGGGAGGTCGTTGACCACCGCGAAGGCCAGGTCCTCGGGGAGCATCTCCTCCTGCAGCGCGGCGATGCGCTCCCCGATCTCCCGCCCCATCTCCACCACGTTGTGGCCCGACTTCATCTGCACCGCGAGCAGAAGGCAGCGCTCCGCCCGGCGCTCCGGACCCAGGTAGCGCACGCGCGTCGAGAAGGGATCGGCGTAGCCGCGCGTGATGCGCACGGGGAGATCGCTGAGTCGCACCGGCGCCCCGCTCTCGGGGCGGTGGACGATGACGTCGCGGATCTCCTCCAGGGCGGTGAACTCGCCGCTGGTGTTGACGGTGAAGCGCCCCTCCTCGGTGTCCAGCCGCCCACCCGGCGCCACGATGTTGCGCGCCTCCAGGATCTGGCCCAGATCGTCGGCGGTGAGGTCGAGCTTCGACCAGGCTTCCGCGTCGACCTCGAGGGTGATCACCTCCTCCTGCACCCCCTCGACCGACAAGCGGGCCACCGAATCGAGGGTCTTCAGGTCCTTCTCCACCACCTCCGCGAAATCCTCGAGCTCGCGGTAGGAGTAGGGCTGGGCGATGCCGCTCGCCCCGGAGCGGGGGACCTGGAACATGGCCAGGCAGACCGACGCCACGTCCCCGAAGGAGGTGTTGACCAGCGGGGTGCCGCAGCCCGCGGGCAGCTCGCCGCGGGCCTCCTCGACGCGGCTCTTGACCTCGTCGAAGACCTGGTCGATCCCCAGGCCGGAGGTCCCGTCCTCCAGGTCGACGCTGATCGAGGACATGCCGATGCGCGACTGGGAGGTGACCTCCTTCACCTCGTCGATCGTGTAGACGGTCTCCTCGATCGGGTCCGTGACCAGGTCCTCGATCTTCTCCGCCGAGGCTCCGGGCCAGAGGGTGATGATCTTGCAGGTGCGGATCGTGATCTCCGGGTCCTCCCGCCGCGAGATCGTCCGGAAGGACTGCAGACCGGCGAGGAGCAAGGCGACGACCATCGCCAGCACGACCGCGCGCCGGTGGAGTGCGAAGCGGGAGAGGTTCATCGGTATCGACCCCCCTAGTCGCGCTCGACGCCGCTGATCCGCACGGGCGCGCCGTCGACCAGGTAGTGCATGCCCTGCACCGCGATGCGGGCCCCTGCTGCGATCCCTTCGCCCTCGATGCGCCGGTAGGCGCCGAAGCCGTCGCCGATCCTCACCTCCCGCTCCCGGGCGATGTTCCCCTCCAGGAGGAAGACGCTGGTCAGCCCGTTCCGCTCGCGAATCGCGTTCACGGGGACGTAGATGCCGCGCGTCAGGTTCTCCGTCGCCAGCCCCACGCGCACCAGGTCGCCGGGTCGCAGGATCCACTGCGTACGGGCGATGCGTACGCCTTGCTCGTCCTCAGGGCGAGGATCCACGACGAGCATGTCGCCGTGGCGCAGCTCGTCCGCCTCGACCTCGCGGAAGGTCCAGTTGATGAAGGTCAGGTACTCCTCCCCCAGTCGCACCGGAATGCGGTCCGGCACGAAGAGGCTCGGCAGCCCTCCTCTGGACTGCAGCAGGTTCCAGCCGGGAACCCGCAGGACGAAGGCCCCGTCGCCGGAGAGGCAGCGGTCGAAGACGAACTTGGCGCCGCCCTCCCCCGCGAAGCGGTCGACCACCGGGGCCAGGTGGTCCGCCCAGGACCTCTTGGAGCGCGCTTCCTCGCTCCCCTCGACCCGGTAGCGACGGTTGCGCGCCATGCACTCGATCTCGAAGGTGCGCGTCGCGGGGTCGGCGACCTCCCCCTTCTCCCGCACCACGCCCGGGAGTTGTCCGTCGGCGAGCTCCTCCTCCGGGATGCCGGGAACGTGGATACGCACCACCGTGCCCTCGCCGATGCGCCGATCCTCCGCCGCGGAGACGGTGAACACGACCTTCATCGGGTCGAGCAGCGTCAGGGTGACCACCGGCGTTCCCGCCTGCACCAGCGCGCCGCGACCCACGTGGGCCTTGGTGATGCGGCCGGAGAAGGGAGCCCGCAGGACGCAATCCTCGAGGTCCGTCTGAGCGGTCTCGAGGGACTGGCGCAGCTGGGCGATCTCGGAGCGCGTCGTCTCGATCTGTGCCTCCTTGAGCTTGAGGGTGCCGCGCGCCTTGGCCACGTCGGACTTGGCCGCCTCCTGGGACTTCAGCTCGGCCTCGACCGAGGTCTGCGCCTGGGCCAGGGTCGACTGCGCCGTCTCGTGCTCCGTGACGGCCCGGTCCAGATCCGCCTGGGATTGCACCCCCTGCTCGACGAGCTCGCGCGCGCGATCGAGCATCGCCAGGGCGAGGTCGAAGGTGGCCTGGGCGGCGTTCACCTGCTCCCGGGCCGCCTCCACCGCGAGCACCGCCGCCTGCTCGCGGGCGAGGGCGCTGGTGAGGTCCTGCTCCGCCACCTCCTCCCGGTCGATCGTCTGCGAGGCGAGCTCGAGCTCGGCCGAGGTGATCTGCAGCTCGAGGGACTCGATCTTCTGCTCGTAGCGCTTCGGATCGAGTACGGCCAGGATCTCCCCCGGCTCGACGGGCACCCCGGCCTCGTCGAGCAGCGGCTTCCCGTCGCTGTCGAGGATCGCCCCACGCACCTCGCGCCCGAGATCGAGGACGTACTCGACGCGACCCGTCACCTCGAATCCGACCTCCGTCTCGCGGTAGGGCATCACCACGCCGGTGTAGCGCTCCGGCCCGATCGGCACCGTCTCCGACAGGAGGAGGCTGGAGACGGAACGCGCCGGAACGGCCGCTTCTTCCCCGCCGCCCCCACAGGCCGCGCAGAGGATCGAGAGGAAGGGAGTGAATCGAAACCTGATCATTGGAGATCTCCCGCGATTGCCCCGGTCACGCAGACTATTGCCACATCGCAATTGCCGCGCAACCCCCAGACCGCCCGCCGACAACCTGGTCCGTCATGGCCGGCCCACGTCCGGCGTGCCGGAGTCGATACGGGAGGAGCCGGGCCGGTCCACTGTCTCCAGATCGTCACCCCCCGCATGGATACGACGTGTGTCCCTTGCGTCACCGTCGACGTCATCCTCGAAGCCGCTCTGCCGGCAGCCCGATGGCGGCCTCAATAGAGGAACGGGATCAGCTTCTTCACCCTCGCCCGGTAGGTCCGGTACTCGTCTCCGAACTGCTCGATCAGGAGCCCCTCCTCCATCCGGATCCGGATCAGGGCCAGCGGAATCAGCGCCGCTAGGACCAGGGCCCCGAGCACGCTCTGCGCGTACACCGGCACACCCATGATCACGATGAGCACCCCGAAGTAGACCGGGTGGCGGACGTAGCGGTAGAGGCCGTGCGTGACGAGCCGGTGGTTCTCTCGGATCACCAGACTCGAGGAGTAGGACCGCTTGAGGGTGAAGACGGCGACGAGCGCGATCGTCAGTCCGACGACGAAGAGGGCGAGTCCGAGGACGTTGGCGGCCGAGAGCTCCGACAGCTGTCGGCTCCCGGTCGCGAGCCTCCACAGGGTCGTCGTCAACCCGTCATAGCCATCCCTTCCGCTCACGACCAGCCCGGTGAAGAAGACCACGAGGGCGGGGATGCCAAAGAAGAGCAGGTCCTTCTTGATGGCGTGGCGGATGATCCCGTGCATTCTGGCGTTCACCCGATGGTGGGCCCGACCCGGGGAGAGGCCCGGGGAGGGGGCGACGGACGTGCAGACGGGGAGGGTCTAGCCGATCCGATGCCCCGTGGACTGGAGCGGACCGACGCGGGCGAGCTCCGATACCTCAGTTGCGGGAGTAGAGCAGCTCCATCGACTGGAACTCGCCCTGCTCCTGGTTGAGGTCGAACATCTTCATGGTGTAGCTGCCGTCCTCGCGGGTGATCGTCGTCATGCGCACCGGACGGCCCTTGGGCGTGAGCAGGTCGATCGCCGTACCCTTGAGCTCGATCGTCCCGGGGGAGGTCTCGGTGCCGTGGGAGAGCCAGTAGCCCGTGCTCATGTTGTCGGTCCACAGGCACCAGTAGCGCTCGGTGACGTTGTCGTAGCCCTGCACGAGGCGGCCCTCGAAGGGCATGTCCATGAAGTTGCTCTTGAACTCCTCGAGCACGGAGCGCCCGCCCAGCAGCACCTCCACCTTGGCGGTCGCGATCATCGGCATCGAGTCGGCGCCGGGCGCCATCCACACCTTGCCCTCGACCTGCCAGGTGCCGGCGCGAGCCGCGAGTGCCTCGTGCTGGGCAGCCGGTGTCCCGGCGGCGGTCACGTCCTCTATGTACTGCGGGTTCATCATCGGGTCGTCGCCGTAGTCGACCCACTCGACACTTCCGTTGGAGGCGCACGAGGCTGCGGCGAACAGGAGACCGAGGGGGAGCAGGATCTTCACGGGGAACTCCGGGCAGGGGTTGGAGGGATTGCGGGGGGAAGACCCTAGCC
>CAZDQL010000129.1:0-14569 GCA_964507325.1 uncultured Planctomycetaceae bacterium
CGGCCGCAGGTCTTGCAGCGGAAGCGGGGTACGGGGTGGGCGCGGCACTTGGGGGAGTAGGTGCCGCGGCGGAGGTAGAAGTGGGGCTCGGGGGCGAGGTGACGGCGGCAGTCGGGGTAGGGGCAGCGGGGGGGCGTGAACATCGAATAGTCCTCCTCTCGGCGGGCCGGTGGGCCTGCTCAGAGAGGAGGACGATCGAAGTCGTTGGCGGTAACGGGTTTGCGGCGGGAGATCCTGGGGAATGCCCAACGAAGGGGGGCAGTTCATACCGCTTCTGAGGCCGGCGCTCCCGCTAGCGGGCCAGAGCCGCGGCGATCCGATCCACCGCCGCCTGGTCGAAGAGTGCGAAGAGCCAATCCTCGGCGGCCCCGGTCTCCATTCCCCGCGGAGGCCTGAGCGTCACGTCGACGACGTGCTTCTCCGCGATCAGGATCTGCAGACTCAGGCTTCTGCCCTCCGGCTGGAGCAGTCCCTTGTGCGCTCCGTAGCCGATCTTCTCGGCGTTCGGCCCCGCGGCGGCGGGATTCGCGAACATGATCGAGAGCATCTGGACCACGGGCGAGTCCACCATGACCGAGACGTCCACGCTGCCGGGCCCGTCCACCTGCTGGTAGTGGCGCTCGAGGAGGTTGCCGACGCCGGCGGACAGGACCGCGATGGCGGGGTTGTCCAGCATCTTCTCCGGACTGTCCTCCTTGCGGATCTTCCAGCCCTCGGGGGCGGCCGGCAGGGCGGCGCGCAGCACCTCGGTGCGCTTGGCGATGACCAGCTTCGAGCGGATCTGCAGGTTGCGCATGCAGGCGCCGTAGTTCTCCGCGGCCCAGTCCTTCTTCACCTTCTCGAGGGTCGCGACGAAGCTCGGGGGGGCCTTCGGCTTGCTCCGCTCCTGGGCGGTTCCGACGAGGTGCAGGCCGGCGATGCAGAGCACGAGTAGTACGTACTTGGTCATTGAGGTCTCCCGGTTCCTCTGAGGTTCACTCGATCCGATCGGCCCACTATAGCGGAACGCTCGCGGCTACTGCTTGCGAGGCGCCTGCTGCACCGACAGGCCCAGCTCCCGCGCCAGACGGCGCACGGTCTGGGAGACCTCCTGCGCCTCCCTCGTGCGGCCCAGGGCGAGCAGCACCTCCACCAACTTGGAGTGCGCCGCCAGGTAGCGCGGGGCGAGCTCGATCGAGGCGCGCAGCTCCTCTTCCGCCTGCCAGTGGCGCCCCAGGCGCTCGTACTGCAGGGCCAGGTTGTAGTGGGACATGTAGGTCTCGCGCGGCTGGCCCCACGAGAGTCCGAGCGAGAGGGTCAACACGACTCCTCCCAAGAGCGCCGCGCGCCGGCGCATCCCCCACCCTCCGGCCACGAGAGCCGCCACCCCCACCCCCGCCGGTACCGCGAGCACCGGAACCAGACAGAGGCGGAAGCGGTCGCTGACCCAGAAGAGGAGGCAGACCGCCAGGGCCGCGCCGCCGGCGATCCAGAGGGGAGCCGCCGACTTCGGGCGCGGCCGGCGCGGGCGGTGTCGCGAATGGCTGGCCTGGAGCCCCACGGCGGCCAACGCCAGCAGGAGCGGCCAGCGGCCGGGCGTCCAGCGCAGGAGGGGCGACCAGCGCCCGGCCTGGTGGTAGTTGCGCTCGGCGGGGTACTCGCGCGCCTCCAGGGTGAAGCGCAAGCGGCTCGCGCTGAGCTGGCCGAAGGCGCCGGGGTGCGCCCACGCCCAACTCAGCGCGCGCCCCCTCAGCTGGGCGGAGACCTCGGAGGCGCTGGCGGGGCGCCCCAGCTCGGCTTCGACCAGCTCGCCGAGCGCGGCGTGCATCGACGCGGGGTCCTTCACGCGCTCCACCGCCAACCCCGGGGGCAAGTGCATGCGCCCGTTGGCGCCCTCGTGGTTGCCGAGGTAGAGGTTGGCGCCCGCCGAGGTGGTGATCAGCACCGGCTCCCCGCTGGCGGCCAGGTTGTGGGCCAGGCTCGGCACCAGGGCCAAGAGCGCCCCCAGGGCGAAGCGACCCGCGCAGCGGAGCCGCTGCCCGCGCGGCCCCAGGGCCGCCCACAGCGCCAGCCCCACCAAGGCCAGCAGGAAGTAGTTGCGCGCCAGGGTCGCCAGCCCACTCGCCAATCCGCCCCAGAACCAACGACGCTCGCCGGCGGGACGCACGAGCAACAGCAGGGCGGTCCAGACCAGGGCCAGGTGCAAGGTCTCGCTGAGCAGGTTCTCGGTGAAGAAGACCAGGGGCCCGTGGATCGCGACCAGGACCCCGGCGGCGATCCCCGCGCTGCGCCCGGCCAGGCGCGCGGCCACCACGGCCACCATCCCGGCGGTCAGGGCGGAGAGCAGGAGCTGCAGGCAGATCCAGACCAGGGGCAGCGCCCCGCAGAGGGAGTAGGTCACCCCCAGGAGGTAGGGGAAGAGGGGCGCCAGGAAGAAGGGCCGGTCGGCGACCCACTCCCCCCCCGCCAACCGCAGGGCCCAGTCGTGGTAGTAGCGCTCGTCCACCACGAGTCCCCCGAAGAAGGGGCTGGCGGAGGCGGCACAGGCCAGGTTGACGCCGCGCAGGAGCAGGGCTCCGAGCACGATCCAGGCCCAGGTTGCGCGACCCAGACGGGGAGCGTCCGTGGTCTCGGTCCGCTGGTCGTCGGCGGTCATCACCCGGGAGAGGGTACGGGACGCTCAGTCGCTGGCCAGGGCTCGCTGCAAGGCGGCGGGTGGGGCCCCGATCGAGAAGACCCGCACCTCGCCCGTCCAGTGGTGGGCGCCGGCGGCGTCGAAGCCCCGCTTGCGGGCCACGAAGGTGAAGGTGTAGTCCGCGAGCACGCAGGGATCCGCGGGGAGGCCGTTGTCGCAGTCCAGCCCCGACGGCAGGTCGATCGCCACCACGGGCGCCCCCCCGGCGGCGCGCGCCGCGTTCAGCGCCATGACGACGGGGACCAGGTCGGAGCGCAGCTCCCCCTGGAAGCCCGTCCCGAGCAGCGCGTCGACCAGGACGGAGGCCCCTTCCCAGGCTGCGGCCGCCCGCGGGAGGGCCTCGGGGGGACGCAGGTCCTCGACGCCGAGCCCCATGGTGTCGACCACGGCGCGGTTCGTCGCCGCGTCCCCGCTGAGCTCTGCGGCACCCTTGGTGGAGTAGAGGCGCACCTCGAGGCCGCGGCAGACCAGTTGCCGCGCAATCACGTACCCGTCCCCCCCGTTGTTGCCCCCCCCGCAGACGATCACCACCGGCCCCGGCCGGCGCTCCGCGATCGGGATCAAGGCGCGCGTGGCGTTCAAGCCGGCGTTCTCCATCAAGACGATCCCGGGCAGCGCGAAGTCCTCGATGGCGATCCGGTCCACGTCGCGCACCTGGGCGCGGGTCAGGCTGGGGGAGATCATGGGCGTCGTCGGAAGAGGAGGTAGTCGGCGGCTCCACCCTCGGAGAGGTCCGCGAGGTCGGGCTCCAGATCGGTCCATCCCTCGACACTGAAGCGTTCGATGGGGTAGTAGCTGCGCGCCAGGTCGCCACTCGAGCGCAGGCCCAGTATCTCCGGGGGTCGCGCGCGCAGGAGCACGAACTCGGCTTCCCGCTCCCCGAGGCGGCGCGCCACGACCGCCGGCTCTCGACCGGCGTCCAGGACGACCCCCCCCACGAACCAGCCGGCGGTCCCCAGCTCGCTGGCCAACAGGTGGTGGGGCCCCTCGGCCTGCCGGACTTCCCGCGACCAGTTCCTGAGAGGGCGCCACACCCGCTCCGCCAGCGCGTCGCGATCCGCGCTCTGACCCAGGACGCCCAGCGTCGCGGCGGCGAGGGTCAGGGGCCCTGCACAGGCCGGGACCAGGGCGCGCGGCGATCGGGTCACGAGGGACGACAGGGGCCGCTCGAGGAGCAGGGCCAAGAGCCACAGCGCCCCCGCCGCGAGCAGGTAACCGGAACGCGCCGCGTCCAGGGAGGGGAGCCAAGCGACCGAGAGGAAGGCGGGCCAGAGGCTCGAGACCCCCCACGCCCCGGCGGCGACGAAGAGCGCCCCGGCCAGCGCCGGATCGCGCCTCCAGCGCCGCCAGCGGACGGCGGGGATCAGGCACAGCGCCGCCTCCGGTCGAGCCAATCCCGCCAGGATCCCCAAGGCACCGGCGGCGAAGCTCGCTCGCCACGCGCCGGCGCTGAGGGAGGCCGCCGCCAAGGCCAGCGCGATCGGGGCGGACGCCCCCCCCAGCGAGACCCGCGCCAGGAGGGGCCAAGCGACGAGCCCCGTCACCACGAGCCACACCAGGGCGGGGCGGCGGGCGAAGTGGCACGCCAGGAGGGTCACCGCCAAGAGCTCAGCCAGGAGGTTCAGGCCGCCGGCGGCGGCTCCGGGCTCCCAGCCGATCCGGGCCGCGGCGGCCAGGAGCCCGACCTGCAGCGGGCTCTCCAGCACGAGGTCGGGCTGCAGGTCGGCCCCCTCCCCCGGGTTGTAGCGCAGTCCATCACCCCGGGCCGCGTTGGCCGCCAGGCGACAGGTGACGAAGGTCGAGTCGTAGGGGACCACCCGTCGCGCCGCCACCAGGCGCGAGGCCGCCAGGGCCGCGAGCAAGAGCAGCAGGGCCCAGATCGGCAACCGGGCCCGGAGGGCCCCGTCAGGATCCATAGACCACCTCGATCTCGACCCCCTGCTGGAAGTCCACGCGGATCGACTCCAGCTCGAGTCGGCCGAAGTGCGGGTGCCAGGCCTCCACGTCCCACGTGCCGGGCGGCACCCCTTCGATCGAGAAGCGCCCCTGCCGATCGCTGACCGCGAACCAAGGGTGCTCCACCACCAGAATCCAGGCCTCCATCCAGGGGTGCAGATCGCAGGTCAGCTTCAGCGGCTCAGGCGCGGTCAGGGGCGGCAGGGTGAGCACCTCGCCGTCGGGCGCGATCATCTGGTTCTGACCCTCGTTGCGCACCGCGCTCAGGTGCACGTTGTGGACGATCGGGTCGCTGTTGGCCACCTTGACCTGGCGCCCCACCTGCACGGCGCAAACGTGCGGGACGAAGACGCAGCACTCCTGGTCGATCACCAGCGGCTCGGTCGGGGGGGGCGGCGCGGCCGCGGTCCCGATCAGGGTGATGACGACGTCCGCCAGCCGGCCGTCCTCGACGATCACCTGTTCGTCGAGGGGAGCCTCGGCGTCGGGGTCCAGGCAGCCCGCCGTGTCGGCCAGTGCCCGCAGGGGGCGGCGTGTGGGGGCTTCCCCGTCGAAGCGCACCACTCCCGAGACCCGGCCCGCGGGCGACCGCTCGCCCGCCTCGCTCTCCGGGGAGACGGGGGAGCTTCCGCCACAACCCACGATCGCGACGAGAGCGAGGAGGATCGGACCGGACGTGCTGCGACTCATGGCGCTGGAGGCGGGGTGGATTTCCAGGCTACGACGGTCAGGCCAATTCCAGGAGCACTTGCAGGCGCAGGAAGTCGACGTCCTTGACGGTCACGGCCACGGGGTAGCCCTCGGTGAAGGAGAGGGTGCGGCGTCCGACGCGTACCGTCAACGTCGGGCCCTCCACCTTGGGGCGATCCCCGATGCGCCGCACGGGCAGGAAGCCGGTGACGTTGAGGGCCACCAGGTCGACCTCCAGCCCCCCACGCGAGACGCGGCGCACGCGGGCGTCGAGCTTCTCGCCGATGTGGGGCTCCATGAACTGGCAGATCTTCAGATCGCCGACGGCCGTGGCCGCCATCTCGGCCACCTCGCTCTGGATCGAGCAGTGGGCGGCGGTGTCGTTCAGATCGTCGAGCAGGTCCTGGGAGGCGAGTTGCTCGCCGGTCTCCTCCTGGTCCTCTTCGAGCGCCCACAGCCAGCGGTGCACGACCAGGTCGGGGTAGCGCCGGATCGGCGAGGTGAAGTGCAGGTAGGCCTCGCGCGCCAGGCCGAAGTGCCGCGCCACGTCCTCGTGGTCCTTGACCTCGTAGAGCGCGCGCTCCACCAGGCCCATGATGCGCTGGATCAGGGCCTCGGCGTTCGGCTTGCGGCGCGCGGCGCGGATCATGCGCCCGATGTCGCGGCCGGTCAGGCGCTCCTTCTTGGGGACCCGGATGCCGTGCTCCGCCAGCTTGCGCGAGACCGCCTCGATCTCCTCGGGGTCCTTCTCGGGGTGCACGCGGTAGATGGTGGGCAGCCCCTTGCTGCGGAAGAGGTCCCCCACCGCCTGGTTGGCGGCCAGGGCGGTCTCCTCGATCAGGGTCTGGGAGAAGTAGCGCGGCGCGTCGACGATCTCGGCCACCTCCCCCTGGGCGTCGAAGATCAGCTTGCGCTCGCGCGACTGGATGCGCAGGGAGCCCTTGGCGTCGCGCAGCGCCTGCTGGCGCCGCGTCCAGCGCGCGAAGAGCTCCAGGTCCCCGCGCAGGTGCTCGATCTCGCGCGTCTCCGGCGAGTCCAGACCGTCGAGCAACTCCTGGACGACGCGGTAGGTGTTGCGCTTGGCGGAGCGGATGACGCTCTTGCACATGCGCGCCGCGGTGCGTCGCCCCTCGGCGTCGAAGGTCATGAAGACCGAGTAGGCCAGGCGCGGGCGACCGGGGACCAGGGAGCAGAGCCCGTTGGAGAGGCTCTCCGGCAGCATCGGCAGCACCTGGTCGGGCAGGTAGACGGAGGTGGCGCGCGCCAGGGCCTCGTCGTCCAGGGCGGTGTCCGGGCGGACGTAGTGGGCCACGTCGGCGATGTGCACCCCCACCTCGAGGTCACCGCCGTCCAACTCCTCGATCGAGATGGCGTCGTCGAAGTCCTTGGCGTCCTCCCCGTCGATGGTGAAGATGCGCGCGTCGCGCAGGTCGACGCGGCCGGCGAGCTCCTCCTCGGGGGGATCGGCGGGCAGGGCGGCCACCTCGCGCTCTACGTCCGCGGGGAAGGCCAAGCGCAGGCGAAAGGAGTGCAGGAGCTCCAGCTCGTCGGAGTCGGGATCGCGGTAGCAGGCGGGCCCCGCCTCCATCGTCACCCCCCCCGACGGGCGGCGGGCGATGCGACCGCGCGCTCCCCGGTCGGGATCGGGGAGGCGCTCGAGCTCCTCGTCGGAGACCTCCGCCGACCCGTCGTCCGACTCGAGGGTCCACCCGCGCTGCCCCGCATCCCCTTCGTCGGCGGGGGGCGGTTCTCCGCCGCGGGCGCGCAGCAGGTCCTTGAAGCTCTTGAACTCGCCGTCCTGGCCGGCCATGGACTACCTGGGAGTCCGCCCGGCCTTCCCCGTGGTACCCGTTCCGATCAGCACGACCTCGAGGGTGGTGAAGTCGCCGCGCAGCTGGAATCGGAGGCGGTTCTCCCCGGACTCGGCGGGTGAGAAGGAGACGGGGATCTCCAGTGCCTCTCCGGCGGGCAGGGTGAGGGCGACCTCGTGGTCCACCGTCGAGCTGCCCCCGGAGTAGGTGACCCCGTCGATCTGCACCTGGAAAGCACAACCCGAGCCCGTGCAGGTCTCGTCCAGGAGGAAGGTGATCCCCTCCAGCTCGGCATCCGCCAGCCCGGCGTTGGTCACCGTCAGGAGCTCGTGGCCCTGCTCGCCGGTCGCGAGGCTTCCGAAGTCGAGCGTGGTCGCGTCGGACTCGAGCAAGGGCACCGAGCGCACCTCGATCGCCGCGACCAGCGCCTCTCCGACCACCGCGTCGAAGTCGATCTCGAGCTGGCCCCCGGTCACGTCGACCCGCAGGGGCCCACTGTCCCAGGGGACCAGGGGGCCGGCGACGACGGCCAGATCGAGGTCGTCCAGCGTCAGGATCCCCTCCAGGGAGACGTCGAAGACCCGTTGCAGCGCCCCGGTTGCCTCGAGCTCGGCGAAGTGCAGCGTCACGTCGTAGGCGCCGTCGGGCAGGGGGAAGCAGTACCCGAAGGCGGTTCCCACGCGCGCCACGGCGTAGAGGGGATCGTCCCCGCTGCCGGGCAGGTCGCCGCCGTAGGTCAGGTAGGCGCTCGCCCCGGTGCAGCCGTGGTCCCGCGCCCAGAAGCGCTCCTGGAGATCGACGTACTCGTCGGGACCGGCGTTCATCACCACCTCGGCGCCCCGGGGGCCGAGGGCGGTGGCCTGCAGGTCCACGGTGCTGGGGGGGTCCCCCGTGGGGCTCTGCACGAGCCGCGCCACGGCGTTGCGTGGTCCCCCCTCCTGGGGAGCGTAGTCCACCTCGAAGGTCACGGAATCCCCCGGCAGGAGCTCGACCGGCAGGGGGACGGCGGGGGTCACCGAGTAGTCCTCGGGGTGTTCCCCCTCCAGGACCACGCCGGTGAGCTCGATCGCCAGCTCCTGGGTGTTGGTGACGACCACCTGGCGTGGGCCGTCGCTCTCCCCGACCCTGACCTGCGGGTAGAGGAACTCCTGGACGTCGGTCCTGAGGCCGGGGATCCTGAGCTCCGACTCGAACTCATCGTCCTTGATGCGTAGACGGTGCTCGATGAGCGCACCCGGGGAAGCGTTCGAGAGCCCCCCGCTGTCGATCCAGAGGTGCACCCGCTCGGTGAACTCCTTCTCCCCATCGTCCACCACGGTGACCAGGATCTCCTGCGAGAGCGATCCCGCGGGAATCACGAGCGGGGAGGCGCTGATGGTGTAGTCCGCGCCGGGCTCCGCCGTGCCCGTGTGGTAGAAGGGCACGGTCACGTCCAGCCCCGACACGGCCGACAGCGAGACGCCGACCCCCACGAGGCCCGCGGACTCCTCGACGATCTGGAAGTGCGTCTTGAAGCCGACGGAGGGAGGCGGATCGTCGTCGCTCACCGTCAGGACGTGCACAGCGGTCGCGCCGGCCTCCGCACCCGTCGGCACCCCGAGGGTCAGGATCACGGTCTCGTCCGCCTCGTGCAGAGCGTCGGCGATCAGAGCGACGGGGACCTCGGCCGTCAGCATCCCCTGGGGGATCGCCACCGGGTTGACCTCCAGGGCGAAGTCCTTGTCCGCGGTGGCGCTGCCGGAGACGAAGAGCGGCACGAGCACGTCGGTCCCCGAAACGACCGACAGCTGCAGGGTGGCGGCCGCCTGGCCCAGCCCCTCACCCACCGACTGGGACTCGTCGACGAAGGAGAGGGTCGGAGGAGGATCGTCGCTGGTCAGGGTCAGGGTGTGCGCAGGGATGGCCCCCAGGGTGGCGTTGGTCGGTTCCCCCAGGGTGATCTCGATCGCCTCGTCCCCTTCGTAGAGGAAGTCGTCGACGGGAGCGACCATCAGCTCGAGCCCCGGCGCCCCGGCCGGGATCACCAGGGGACTGGCATCGACGGAGAAGTCGTCGGGGCTGGTCGCCGTGCCGGTGATGGTGTAGGGCACGCTCACGTCGAGCCCCGAGGGGTGCGAGAGGACGACGCCGATCGCCAACTGCCCGGCGCCCTCCGAGGCCACCAGGCTGTCCTGGGCGAAGGAGACGCTGGGGGGCGGATCATCGTCCTGCAGGGTGACCGTGTGGCTGGTCTGCGCCCCCAGGGTCGCGTGGGCCGGCGTCTCCAGCAGGAGCTCGATCGTCTCGTCGCCCTCGGGCAGGGCGTCGTCGACGATCGCGAATTGCAGCAGGCCTTCCGTGGAGCCGGCGTCGATCACCAGCTCCTCACCGGGAGCGCTGTAGTCCTCCGGATCCCGGGCGTCGCCGCCGAGGGTGAAGGGCACCGTCACGTCGAGCCCCGAGGCCTCGGAGAGCCGCACCCCGACCTGCACGTTGCCGACCCCCTCCCCGGGGCTCTGGGAGAGGAGCTCGAACTCGACCGAAGGGGGCGAGTCGTCGTCGGTCAGGGTGACCGTCCGCTGGTCGATGATCCCCAGGCTCGCGTTCCTGGGCGTACCCAGGGTGAGCACCACCGTCTCGTCCTCTTCGTCCAGGGCGTCGTCGACGATCGAGAGCACCAACTGGGTCGAGGATTCCCCGGCCGGGATGACGACCGGCGAGGGGGTCAAGCCGTAGTCCTCGGGATCCCCCGCGCTGCCACTGACGGTGAAGGGCACGGTCACTTCCAGACCGGCGGTCGCGGAGAGCTCGATGACGATCGTCTCACTGCCCTGGAACTCGTCCACCGTGGTGCTCGAGGTTCCGAAGGACACGTCCGGGGGGGCGTCCTGATCGCGGAGCGTGAGGGTGTGCTGGGCCGTGCCCCCGAGCGTCGCGTGGGTGGGCGCGCCCAGGGTGAACACCGCCGTCTCGTCCTCCTCGTGCAGCAGATCGTCGATCAACAGGATCGGGATCTCGAGGCTCTGGGTTCCCGCGGGCAGGATCAGAGGGGAGGGGCCCCAGCCGTAGTCCTCGACCTCGCTGGCGGTGCCCCCCGTCGTGAGGGGCACGCTGACGTCGCGGCCGGAGATCGCCGACAGGGCGAGGGTGAGGGTGGCGCTGCCGCGGTCCTCCGCGACGGTCTGCCCCGCGGCGGAGAAGGCCAGCGTGGGGGTGGCGTCGTCGTCCAGGAAGGTCGCGGTGTACGCGGTCCGCTCCCCCAGGGTGGCGTTGACGGGAGCGGCCAGGGTCAAGACCACCGTCTCGTCGTCCTCGTCCAGCGCGTCCTGGATCGGCGTCAGGGCCCGGGTCGCTCTGAGCGAACCGGCGGGGATGACCAGCGGGGAGCTGTCGATCCCGTAGTCCTCGGGGTCGCCGGCCGTGCCGGTGATGACCAAGGGCAGGGTCACGTCGCGGCCGGAGACCGCCGACAGCTGGGCGGTGACCACCAGCGCAGCGCCCCCCTCGGGCCCGCTCTGGGCGTCGTCGGTGAAGGTCACCGTCGGGGTGGCGTCGTCGTCCTCGAGGGTCGCCGTGTGCTGCGTGATGGCTCCCAGGCTCGCGCCGTCGGGGGAGCCCAGGGTGAGGACCACCGTCTCGTCGTCCTCGTCCAGGAGGTCGTCGATCGGTTCGATCGCCAAGGAAGCCCTGCGCCGGCCGGCGGGGATCGTGATCGGCGAGTCGACGGAGGCGTAGTCGAGGTCCACCTCGGCGCTCCCGCCGAGGGTGAAGGGCACGCTCACGTCCTCGTCGCTGGCGGCCGACAGCTGCAGGGTCACCACGAGGCGGTCGCCCTCCTCGCCCCCGGCCTGGCTGGCCAGGGTGAGTTCCACTATGGGATCTGCTGAGGGGGGCACGGAGGTGGCCAGGCCTGGGTGGGTGCTGGCCAAGAGAAGGCCGAGCCCCAGGCCGCCCACCCGAACCCACCGCGGCGCTGGGAGAGTCTCCCGCGGGGAGGATGTGGCGTCGGAGTCGTTGGTGCGGAGCATGGCTTGAAGCAATGCTTGGGGGGAGCCTAGACCGCGTCCGGGGGCACGCCGTCTGAGGCCGAACCGATGTCCGAGCAACGGGCTTGTAGTCTGGCGCTATTTTGTTCGACCCGGCCTGCCGGAGCACCACCCGAATCCAACCACCTGGCGCCCCCACTCGGGGGCGCGGCGGCCCCTGACCCCTAAAGTCCTTGCTGTAAATGACTTAGGTCGGATCCTCATACCGGCACGCGAGGCGCCCAGGGGGGGTTCGAGGGTTTTTTTTGTCCCCGCGGGTCCCCCGGCGACCTCAGACGTCCACGAAGGTCACGCCGCGGAAACGCGCTGGAGCCGCGCCGTGACTCATCTCGGCCACCTGCATCGGATTGCCCTTGCCGCAGTTGGGCACCCCCCAGAGCTCCCAGTGCTTGCGGTTGCAGATGGCGTCGCAGGAGCGCCAGAACCGAGGCGTGCTCCCCTGATAGGTGGGCCGACGCAGCATGCGGCCCAGCCGCCCGCCCTGGATCTCCCACCCGATCTCACAGGTGAACTGGAAGTTCAAGCGACGCTGGTCGATCGACCACATGCGCACCGTGTCGGCGAAGACCGCGCCGTCCTCGGTGTTCGCCAGGAGCTCCTCGAAGTCCCACTCCCCCGGTTCGAGGCTGATGTTGGTCATGCGGATGATCGGGGGCGAGAACCACCCCTCGGCGCGGGCGGCGCCGCGGGAGCGCTGCTCGCCGATCCTCTGCGCCCACTCCCGTGAGGTGTGGTAGCCGGTGAAGAGCCCATCGCGCACCAGGTGCCAGCGACCGGACTGCACGCACTCGTCGTCCCACCCGCGCGTGTCGAGGCCTCCGGGCACGGTCGAGTCCGCCACCAGGTTCACGATCTCCGAACCGTAGCGGAACTCCCCCAGCTTCTCGGTGGTGGCGAAGCTCTTCCCCGCCAGGTCGACCTCGTGACCGAAGACCCGGTCCAGCTCGTTGGGGTGACCGACCGACTCGTGGATCTGCAGCATGAGCTGGCTGCCCCCCAGGATCAGGGTGCGCTCGCCTCCGGGACAGGGATCGGCGAAGCACAGGGCGACCGACTCGTCGCGCACTCGCTCGCCGTGGGCGGGCAGGTCCAGGGACTCGATGAACTCCCAGCCCAGGCTCTTGTAGTGCCCGCCGAAGGCAGACGGGTAGCTGCGCGTCTCCACCTGCCCGTTGGCGGCGGCGGTGGTCGAGATTCCCGCCCCGCTGCGCACCAACCTCTGGTGGGTGGCGGCGCCCTGGCTGGAGGCCTGCCACTGCTCCTCGCGCCTCAGGCTGATGCCCGCCTGGCGCACCACCGTCTCGTCGGCGCCGCGCAGGGACTCGTCCGCGGCGCGCAGGAGGTCCAGCTTGGTCTCCAGGGGCACCACGAAGGGATCCTCGCCCAGGGGGGTGGCGTACTCCCCAACGTGCCCTTCCTCGTCGACGAGCTCCACCGCGGTCGTGCGCGCCGCGCCACAGGCGCCGGCCACCTTGTCGGCACGCCGCACCAGCTCCGGAATGAGCGCGCGCAGGCTCCCCTCCGGGTCGGCGGAGGGTGCGGGAGCCGCGGCGAAGCCCCAGGTGCCGCCCTTCAGGAGGTGCACCCCCAGGCCGAACTCGTCGGGGGCGTCGGCCCCCTCCAGGCTCCCGTTCTTGAAGAGCAGCTCCTCCCGCGAGAGGCGCACGACGCGGGCGTCGGCGTAGTCGGCGCCGGCCTTGAGGGCGCTCTCGACGGCAGCTTGCGCGGTGTCCATCATCATCCGGGAACGCTCCTTAGAAGTCGGCGGTGGAGGTGAATCGGAAGCGATCGATGCGCAGCGCCGGGCAGACGACCTCGCCGTTGAAGAGCGCGCCGGCCACCTCGGGGGTGTCGCCGATCCCGCTCACCGCTTGCAGCGCCTCCACCAAGCTCTGGGTGAAGCGCAGGTTCTGGACCGCCCGCGAGACGCGACCGCGCTCGATCAGGAAGGTGCCGTTGCGCGTCATGCCGGTCAGGACCAGGTCCCGTGGCTCGATCATGTTCGTGTAGTGGAACTGGCTGATCAGCAGCCCTCGCTCCACCCCGGCGATCAGCTGATCGACGCTCTTCTCGCCGCGGCCCACGACCAGGTTGCCCGCCTGGGGTCCGTGCGGGGTGGGCTGGGGGAGCGCGTGGCCGGTGTTCTCGACCCCGAGCTTGCGCGCCCAGCGCTCGTCGGTCACCGGCCCCTGCAAGGCTCCCTCCTTCAAGAGACAGGTGCGCTGCCGGGGGCTGCCCTCCCCGTCGAAGGGCACCCCGGGGTAGACGTCGTTGCCGGCGTCGTCGTGGATCGTCAGCTCCGCGGGGAAGATCTTCTCCCCCACCCGCCCGCACAGGAAGGAGGAGCGCTCGTGCACCTCGCGCGCGCCGAAGCCGTGATAGCTGGCGAAGAGCAGGAGTGCCGAGACCGCCGCCGGCTCGAGCACCACGGTGTACTCCCCCGCTTCGATCGGCGCGGGGTCGCGACTGCGCACCGCCTTGTCGACGGCGCGCGCGATCGCCCCGTCGACGTCCAAGCGCTCGACGTTCTGGTGGATCACGGCGGCCATCCCGGACCCCCCCGCTCCCCGCGCGGAGGCGGTCAAGGCGAAGGCGGCCCGCGTACGAGCCCCGTGCACCGCTCGGCCGGCGGAGTTGACCAGCGAGCGGGTCGTGGCGGTGGTCTGGATCAGTCCCGCCGGCGCCAGCTCCTGAGCGCTGCAAGCCTCGACCGCCCGGCGCACCCAGGCCGCCTTCTCGCGGAAGGTGTGGTCCAGCGTGGGGCGCTCCGGAGCGGTCTCGCGCACCTCCACCGGTCCCCCCATCGGCACCAGGTCGCGATTCGGCTCGCTGACCTCGGCCAGGGTCAGGGCCCGCTGGAGGGCCGCCTGGGCGTCGGCATGGTCGATGCTGCCGGTGCTCGCGCGCGCTTCGCGCCAGCCCGCGAAGACCCCTTGGCCGCCGCCCTCGGGGGTCAGCCGCACGCGGATCATCAGGTCGTAGCGTTCGCGGTCCGCGGTCTGGGTGGGGCCTTCGTCGGCGAAGCGCACGAAGCGGTCCTCCACGCACACCAGGGCGGCCTCGGTCTGGTCCGCGGGACTCGATTCGACGATGTCGCGCAAGAGATCCAGGGCGCGATCGGACTCTAGGACGGCCATGCCGCTCTCGTCTTCCGGATGGGGCCAGGGGGCAGCGCGAGCCCCGTGGGGTGTTGCGGTCGGGCGCCGGGCGGGAAGGCGCCACCTGTGGGCGGCCCAGTCTAACCGCCGGCCTCACCCCTCCAGGGGGGGATTTCGCCGCGGGGAAGTTGACGGAGGGCGGCCTCGGAGCCATCTTGTCCCACCCTCCGGTCACCTCGTGGCGCAGCCGCGGGGCACGTGGGGGATTAGCTCAGTTGGTAGAGCGCTTGAATGGCATTCAAGAGGTCAGGGGTT
>CAZDQL010000130.1:0-14233 GCA_964507325.1 uncultured Planctomycetaceae bacterium
CGCGGCGGCGGGCCCGTCGGCCTGCCTCAGGGGGGCGGGCGCGTCGTCCCGAAGGTGTTCCACATCCCGATGGGGTCCGTTGATCTCACCGAGAAGCTCGAAGCCGCGCGATCGGCGACCACCGACGAGGAGGGGTGGGCGCACCTGGGCCGCATTCCACTGGATTCGATCACGGTCCTGCGCTTCGAATCCGAGCTCTACGGCACCCAGAGCATGCGCTGGCAGTCGTGGGGCCAGCTACCGCGCGGGGGGACGATCGTGCTTCTGCCCGTCGGTGGTGTCCGGGGTCAGCTCACAGGAGAGGGACCGCTCGGTGGGCGTACCGTCGAGCTGGCCACCCTGGCCTCCGCTCCCCAAGGATCCAGCTCCCGGAGAGGTCGCGCCACCGTGGAGACCGACGACGAGGGGTACTTCGCCGTGCCCGCCATCGCGGCGGGGACGTTGCGCCTCTGGGTCGCCCCAACCGACGCAGAACCCTCGGGTGGGTCGCTCACCGAGGAGTTCGCAGTGGAGGTCGGCGGGCGCCTCGATCTCACCCTCGAGATCGAACGCGCGCTGCGGGTCACGGGCCGTCTGGTCGAAGCGGGCAGCGGGGAGCCCGTTCCCGAAGTGGACGTCCTGCTCGGCGCGCTGACGGCCACAAGCGGGCGGACGGACGGGGAGGGCCGCTTCGCGGGTTGGACCGCCACCACCACCTTCTCGGTGTACGTCCCCCAAGCTCCCCTCCCCTACTGCGGCAACACACATCGTCGAATCGAGGACGCGACGACTGATGATGGAGAACTCCGCCTCGAGGACCTGACCCTCGAACGCGGTCGGACCCTGCGAGGCACCGTGGTCGACGAGCGGGACGAACCGCTCCCGGGCGCATGGGTGAAGGCCCTGGGGGCCGGCGGGGGTCGGAGATCCAGCGGCTGGCCGCTCATCGCCATCACCGACGATGCGGGGCGCTTCGAGCTGTGCGGACTCCCCGTGGAAGGCGAGGTGGAGGTCGACGCGCAGCGGCGGGAGGCGCGCCTCGCCGAGCCCCGGGTCGTGGACCCGGACTCGGAGGAGCCGCTCGTGATCGCTCTTTCCGCGGGCGACGCCGTCCTCCCCGCGGGCCGGGTGCTCGGCCCCGATGGCGCTCCCGTCGCCGGCGCCACCGTCGAGCTCTGGGAGCGCTGGGAGGAGGGGGGGCGCGAGCGCACCGAGAGCGTCTTCCGATTCCACCCCAACCTCCTGATCCTCACCGACGCCGAAGGGCACTTCCGAGCCCCGCGCCCCCTGCCGAATCGCGGCACCTTCCGCGCGACGGTCTCGGTACCCGGCTACCCACCGGCGGAGACGGAGTGGACGCACCTCACCGACCCGGAGGCGACCCACCTCCCCGACCTCCTCCTCGAGGGGACCCGCACGATCACGGGGGTCATCATCGACTCCGACGGCGCGCCGGTGGCGGAGGCGCGCGTCTTCCAGTCGGGGGATGGGCCGGCAGCGACGGAGACGGTCACCGATGCGGAGGGTCGCTTCGAGCTGGGCGGCTTCGTGGCGGGCCCGGTCTGGCTCTTCGCGGAGAAGACGGGGTACCGCTTCCAGGGCTCGGCGACCCCGGAGCGCATCGAGCTCCGCCGGTTGGATGAGCCGCCGGCAGGTCCGACGGGGACCCTTCCGCCCCTGCCGCGGGGGGAGGAGCTCGCTGTCGTGCGCGCGCTGTACGCCGAACTCGAGCGAGAAGCGAGGGAATCCGGGAACCGGGGCGCGCTCTTGCGGCCCCTCGGCCTCCGGTCCCTGTACGACCCCCTGGGTGTCCTCGACGAGCTCAAGACCTCACCGCTCCCGCAAGCCTGGTTCCGAGATTCCCTGCGACGGAAGGTGGCGAATACTCTGCTGCGAAGCGACGTCGAGGAGGCCCTGGCGGTCGCCGCGACGATGGAGGGCGCGAGTTGGCGTTGCAGGAGCCTCCTCGATGCAGCAGCCATCCTCTGGGAGGAACGGGAAGAGGAACGCAGGGAGATCTTGGCGGAAGCGCTCGTCGAGGCACGGGCGATCGAAGATCCCTCCAGTCGCCTGATCAAGTTGAGTCGCGTCGCCGGGGGTTTTGCCGACGTGGAAGACCACGACGCGGCGCGCTCGATCCTGGCGGAGGCGCTCGAGCTCGCCGAGGAGCTCCCCCCCGTCGATCTGGACGCCTTCGTCCCTGGGTACTGCGCGGTGGAGCTCGCCGCCTACGATCTCGAGACCGCCCTCGCCTTGGTGGCGGAGATCCCGGATCGGCTGGAGGCCGACCCGGCGCGCCACCTCGCCAGCATCGCCCACGAGCTGGCGGATCGCGACCCCGCGGCGGCGGAGCGGGTCCTCGCCCGAGTCAAACACTGGAACCAGGAACGGATCCTCCCCCGGGTCGTGCACCGCATGGCCCCCGTCGACCTCCCGCGCGCGCGTCGCCTGGCGAGGACGATCGAGTCGCCGTACCTGCGCGCCCACGCCGAGGCGGGAATCGCCCTCGCCCTCGTGGACGCGGGCGGGGACGCCGCAGGGGTGGCTCCGGAGCTCCTGGAATCCGCCTACGCGCAACTGGAGGCGAAGGCGTGCTCCGGTGAGCACGTCGGGAGCGGCTCCTCGAACGCCGCCTGCGTCGCCGCCGCCCTGCTGCCGATCGTCGAGCGGGCCGCGCCGGAGCGGCTCCCCGAGTTCTTCTGGAGGTCGCTAGCGATGCGCCCCCCTTGGCCCGAACCCCGCCTCGGGACGGAAGGGCTCGGCCGCGACGCGACCCTGGCCCTGCTCCTCGCCCGCTACGACCGGGGCGTTGCGCGGCGGCTCCTGGACCGCCACCTGGAGCGCCTCCACGAGCTCACGACCCGTGGCGGCGAGCTGAGGCTCCTCTTCCCTGCGGTCGCCGCCATCGACCCGCGGGAGGGGGCAGAGCTGCTGCGCCGCGCGCAGGCCTCCGAGCGCGAGGAGCTGCGGCGGGTCGCGAAGGAGGCCCGCTACTCCGTGGCGGGCCTCCTGGCCCGGGCCGGCGGGGAGCGCTCGAAGTACGCGGTCCGAATGGGAGTCAGACTCAAGGACCTCGACGAGGAGGATTGACCATGGAATCGCTGCGAATCGCCACCCTCGCCCTCCTCGGTACGGGAGCGGCTGCCTCCCCCACCGATGACTGGGCCTACGTCTCCGGCGGGTCCGGACCCGCCCACTCCCGTCCGCGGGCGCTCCACCTCGCCGCCGAACCGCCCGTCGACGTCACCGAGGAGGTCCCCTACCGCGGCACCCAGCGCCGCTACGCCCAGATCCGCTACGGGCGCCCCGACTCGATCCGCGTGACGGTGGTGCTGGACCTCCTCTCCAACACCGAAGCGGACCTCTACGTCGACGCCGATCGCGATCGGCGCATCCAGCGGTCGGATCGCGTCGACCCCATCGTCGCGGGCGATCGGGAGTGGCGGCTGCCCCTGACCGCCGTGCGCGGCGTGGGCAACACCGGGCCCGAGCGCACCGTCGCCCTCCGGCGCAGCCGAGGCGGGGGGGTGCTCTCCTTCTGGACTGTGGGGTACCTCGAGGGTCCCGCCCAGATCGGCGAGCGGTCGGTCGGCGCGGTGCGCATCGACGGCGACGGCAACGGGCTCTTCGCGGATCCCCTGGACCGCTTCCTGCTCGACCTGGACGGGGACTCGCGCTTCGATCCCCTCTCCGAACGCTTCGCCTACGCGACCTTCCTGCGCCTCGGCGACGAGCGCTGGGTCGTGCGGAGCGATCCGGGGGGGGACTGGCTGCGGCTCGAGCCCCTGGAGGGGACGGGGAGTGTCACCTGCGACCTCCCCCACCGCGAGGGGGCCTCGGTGGCCGACTTCCAAGCGACCCTCGTCGGTCGGGACGGCTCCCCGGCCTTCGTGGGCGCCGTCGGCGAGGACACGACGCTGCCGATCGGGGAGTACCGCCTCGGGACGCTCGCCTTCAGCTTGAGGCAGGGGGACGGACGTCCGGTGAGCTACGTCTTCTCCGACCGGGTCGGCGAGCGCCCCCGTTGGTTTTCGGTCGAGAGGGACGGGCAGACGGAGATCGACGTGCTCGGGCGCCTGGAGTTCGGCCTCTTCGCGAGTCCCGTGCATCTGGAGTGCCGGCCCGGGGACGGATTGCTGGTGCAGCCCCTCCTGCGCACCTCGACCGGATTGGAGATCACCACCAGCTCCTCCGGGAGGGCGGAGCTCGTCCTCGAGGCAGAGTCCGGAGAGATCCTCGGCCAGGCCACCTCCGGCTTCGCGTGAGGGACCTTCTGCTCGGCCTTCGTGCAAGTGCCGCCGACGCAGGAGCCTGGACCAATCCGCTGGGTCGTCGAGTACGACAGCGGGCCCCTGGCGGGTCGACTCTCGACGGAGAGGGAGCTGGTGGTGGTCGAGGGGGACTGATTCGGGGAGGGTCCTGGCGCCCTGCGCGAGGCCCACCTACGCTCGGCGGGTGTGGACCAGCGGCTGGGGAGAGGCTGCCACCCCTTGGCCGAACGTACCTCGGCAGCACGACAAGGAGCCTGCCATGCAGATCGCCACCCTCGCCCTCGCACTGGGCGCCCTCACCCCCGCCGGCGGCGGACAGGTCGCCGACCTCGCGCGCATCGAAGCTGAGCTGACGAACCTCGAGCAACGCATCTTCGAGATGCAGGTCGAGGAGTGCCGGTTGGATGCCCAGCTCGAGTGCTACTCGAAGTACCTGAAGTCGGTAGAGGAATTCGTCGAGGTCCCGGTGCCGGGGGTCATGACGCCCAATCCGCACCACAGGCAACTGACGGCGCAGCACAAGCGGTTGAGCCTGGAGCTCCTGCTGCTGGTGGAAGGCACCGTCGCGGCCTCCACGCTGGAGCGCAAGCGAGAGGCGATCAAGGCGCAGCTGCAAGCTCTCTCACGGGAGATCGATGAGACCCCAGAGATGCTGGAGACGGTCCCCGCCTCCGTGGAGCGCAGCCCCAACCCCGCCTACAGCGGCTTGCGGGAGCGGGTCGTCGTGTTGCAGGCCGAGCGCGCCGGAGTCGACGCCGTCCTCACGCGGCTGGTCCGCCGCAAGATGCAGCTCGAGGACCAGCGCGCGAAGCTCCTCGGGAAGCAGGATCAGGAGCGCCCCCCGATCGCCCTCCCCACCCCGAAGGAGGCTCGGCCGAGCCCCACCTCCCCGGGTCTCGAGCACCTACTGCACCTCCTGGAGCTCCAGGAACGGCAGCTGCACATGATCCAGGAGCAGATCGAGCTGACCCACGAGCAGATCCGCACCCTCAGCTCCACCGATCGCTGAAGGTCCGCGGTCGAGGTCGAAACCCCTCGCGATCCAGGCGCGCGCCGCGGGGCAGTACCGAGCCCGCCGGAGCGCGCGCCGTTGGAGGGTCAAGGCAGGTAGCGGACCTCGAGCGCATTGCTCAGGTTCGAGCCGCTCCCGCAGGGCCCCGCCGGATCGTGGTACCAGACCTGGAAGTAGCGCGTGTCGCCTGCGGCCCAGCCCCCGACGGTAGCCGGAATGGGCCCCCAGGTATGGAGACCGTGGGCGGAGACCGGAGGGCCGAAGCGCCGCAGCCGACCGCCCGCACACCTCAGGCCGTCACCGAACATCAGGGCCGGGAAGTGGCTGGCGGTTCCGGCGAAGAGCAGTGCCGGCTGGTCCTTCGGCAGGCCAGTTGCGACGTATTGCAGGTCGTTCGCGGCGATGCTCGTGCTGCCCAGCGCGGTGAGGAAGGCGCCGTAGCCGGTGGAATTCGTGCAGCCTCTCTCGGAAGCGTCATTGTCGCAGGGGCAAGACACGCCGGCCTCGATCGCGTAGCAGAACCTCCGCAAGTGGAAATCGGGGCAGATGCCGGAGAGGACTCGTACGCGCCCGCCCCCCTGCCAGCCCGGCCCCTGCCAGTACGGCGAGGCCATGGCCATGTCCCCGAGCCGGTCACCGTCGAGGTCGCCGAGACCCGCGAGTGCTGCGCCCGTACTGTCGTCCACTTGCCCAGCACCCAGGCGGTAGCCGAGCTCTTCACCCGTCGCACCCGAGCGGAAGCTCACCCGGTTCCGGCCGGGGGCTCCCACGGCCCAGTCGTCCTGTCCATCGAGGTCGACGTCGCCGATCGCGCACAGGGCGTAGCCGAGCTTGGCCCAGTCCTCGTCCCCATCCACGCTGTAGAGCAGGGCACGCGTGGCACCGGAGTACACCCAGGCGCGGCCGGCGTCCTGCCCAGTGCTGTCACAGCGGAACGACCCCACTCCGAGATCCGACACGCCGTCGCCGTCGAGGTCGCCGAGGTTCGCGACGCAGTATCCGAAGAAGTCCCCCTTGCTGCCGCCAATCACGTCGTAGTCCGTGCCGTCGGCACCGGACACGATGCGCACGCGTCCCGCGTGCAAACCGCCGCCGGAGTCGTAGGGCTCGCCGAGCGCGAGCTCGCGCACGCCGTCACCGGAGAGGTCGTCGAGGGCGCAAAGGGTCCATCCCGTGTAGTCCCCCAAGTCCCCCACCACCTCCAGCAGTAGCGCACCGGTCGCGCCCGAGCGCACCCGCACGAGTCCGTGCTGTGAGTAGGGAATACCGTAGGCGAAATCGCCGCGGCCGTCGGCGTCCCAGTCGCCGACATCGGCCACGCTATGGCCGACCTTCTGGCTGGTGTACCAGGCGTGCTCGACGAACAGGGTCGAACCGTCGCGTCCCGAGAGCACGAAGACCGATCCACCGTTCGGCGCCCCGGTCCCGTCGTAGGGCGCGCCGACGCAGAGGTCCGCGCGGTTGTCGCCGTCCACGTCCTCGAGTCCGGCCAGGGCATGGCCGAAGCGCCCATTGGGGTCGACGCCGTCGCGGCTCCAGAGCAGCACCCCCGTGGCCCCCGAGCGCAGCTCGACCCGGCCGAGATCGGAGGCGTGCCCAGGCGCGCCGATGGCGAAGTCGCGGACGCCGTCGCCGTCCGCGTCGGGCAGGCCGGTGACGGAATGGCCGTAGTCGTCGCCGGTCACGCTGTCCTCCAGGACGTAGAGGTACTGCGGCGCGCCGGTAGCTACTCCGGAGAGAAGGAGAACAGCGAGGCAAGAGCGGCCGGCAGTCGAGGTTCGGTGCTTCATTTGCGATGCGTGTTTCGATGGGCCGGGCGGCGAGCGGACTTACCGCGGACGATGTGTCGGTGAGAGGTCTCTGCCACGGTGATCCTCCCGAACCGGAATCCGCGGCAGGAACTCGGAAGAAACGACTCTCCGTGTGTTCGAGTGGGAAGGTGCGGGGAGCTAGCCCTGGGGAAGACGTTGCGCGGCACCGAATTCCCGGATCCAACTGCCCCGCAGCGCGGGCAAGATGCGGATCCTCAGAACCGAATCGACACCCCGTCCGTGAAGTTCGACGTCGGGTCCGGGTTCTGGTCGCGGAACCAGGCCTGGAAGTTCCAGACGTCCCCGGTCTGGACGCTCGACGGCGGAGAGGTCGGCAGGGCGGTCAGCTCGATCTGGAGCTGCAGCAGTCCCGCGCTCCCCGTGCTGGCCACGTCGGAGGCGTAGCGACCGATCTCCCCCCCCAGGCAGAGGTTCCCCTGGGAGCCGCCGGGGGCCACGACGAAGTCCTGGGTCGCGCTGACCAGGAAGTAGCCGAACTGGTTGGTGGGCAGGTCGAACGCGTTCAGCTCGACGTCGTTCACCCACCAGTAGGGACTGCCGAAGGCCACGATGCTCCCCGGCAAGCCGCCGGAGTGGGGCACCGCCGGACCGCAGTAGCTCTCCCCGACCGGCCGCGGCTGGACGAGATCGAGGCGCACGCGATGGAAGCGGGCGCGGCCCGCCACCCCGTCGAGGGTGCCCCAACGCAGCCCCTCTCCGGTGCCCGCGGCGCCCATGCTCGTGTCGGGCAGATCACCGAGGTAGACGCCGTCGTAGCGCACCTCGGTGTCGTCCCAGCCGTTGCGGCAGCGGAAGTGGAAGGAGTGGTAGCCGTCCGCGGCGCCGGGGCAGACCAGATTCGTCCCCGAGGCCTCTTCGACCACGTGCACGTCCTGGCCCACCAGGCGCAGCTCGTACTTGTAGAGGGAGTCGAAGAGCAGCTCCCCCCCGTCCATCTCGAGGTAGAGCGTGCCCGCCAGGGGCCGCATCACGACCTCGACCTCGAACTCCTGCTGGGAGAGGAAGCGCTCGTCCGCGTAGCGCACCATCCCGGAGCCGGAGTCGTTCACCTGCCAGGCGTTGAGGTGCGGGAAGTCGGGGTCGGGGGAGACGTCCGTGACGCCGGCGCTGCCGGTGAGCGTCTCCGACCAGCCCTGGGTGGTCGGCGAGGGGGCGGTCGGCGGGTTTCCGGCCAGACCGGCGTCGTACTCGAGCTGGGCGGCGGCGGGGAAGGCGAGTAGCAGGACACCGGGAACGCAGACGCGGAGCATGGAACCTCCTCGGTCGGGGAACGTCGAAAGCCAGGTCCATTGGAAGAGATGCCACGCAGCCGGGTTCTGCTGCGGCAAACCCGACAAAGCGGCTATTCCTTCCCCTGCTGGGCGACCAGCGCCGCCAGCACCCTCTCCGGCGTCATCGGCAGGTCGCGCAGCCGCACACCCACCGCGTCGTAGATGGCGTTCGCGATCGCGGGCGCCGTCGGCACCAGCCCCGGCTCCCCCACCCCCTTGGCACCGAAGGGGCCCGTCTCGTCGTCGGTCTCGAGGAACTCGAGGTCGATGTCCAGGTTCAGCTCCACCACCGTGGGGATCTTGTAGTCGGTGAAGTTCGGGTTCTCGATGCGACCCGCGCGGGAGACGATCTCCTCGTAGAGGGCGTAGCCGATCCCCTGGGCGAGGGCGCCGTAGGTCTGACCCTCCAGGGTCTGCCGGTTGAGGACGCGGCCCACGTCGTGCACCGCCACCACCTTGAGGAGGCGCACGCGACCCGTCTCCACGTCCACCTCCACCTCCACCCCCTGGGTGCCGTAGACGTAGGTGGCGGACATGTTGCCCACCCCCTTCTGCCAGTCGGGGAGCTCGCTCGGCGGGTCGTAGAAGGCCTCGGCGACGAGCATCTGCCCCCCTTTCCGGAAGTGGGCGGCGCGCAGCAGGCGCTCGAGGGGCACGGCGGCCCAGGGCTCCTCGGGGGCGTCGGCGTGGCGCACCAGGCCGTCCCGGATCTCGAAGCCCTCGGGAGGAGCGCCGCTCGGGTCGTAGGCGGCCAGCTCCGCGCCCTTGGCGCGCTTGCGATTGCGCGCCACCTCAGCGGGGTAGTGCTGCGCCGCGATCTCCTGGATGCGCCCGCGCAGCTCCTCCACCGCCATCAGGGCCGCGTTGCAGGCGGTGAAGGCGCCGCGGCTGGCGTGGGTGCCCACGTCCCAGGGACAGGTGGCGGTGTCGGTCTGTTGGATGTGCACGCGCTCCGGCAGGACCCCCAGGCTCTCCGCCACCGTCAGCGTGAGCGCCGAGTGCAGCCCCTGCCCCATCTCCACCCCGCCGCTGGCGACGTAGACGTTCCCGAAGTCGTCGAGGCGCAGGATGATGCCGCTGGCGTCGGAGCGGTAGATGCGCCCCGAGCCGCCGACGTGGATCAGGGAGGCGAGTCCAATCCCGCGCCGCAGCTTGCCTTGCCGGCCGCGCTTGACGCTCCAGTCGAGCTTGTCGCGGGTCTGCTCGAGGCACTCGCGCAGCCCGCAGGTGCGCACCTGGAGCCCCATCGGCGTGAGCTCGCCGGGCTGGTTGCAGTTGGCGAGCCGGAGCTCCACCGGGTCGATCCCCGCCGCCTGCGCCAGCTCGTCGAGACCGCTCTCCAGGGCCCAGGTCAGCTCCGGGTTGCCGTAGCCGCGCATCGCCTGGCAGTAGGTGTTGTTGGTGTAGACCAGCTCCGCGTCGAAGCGCACCGCGTCGACGCGGTAGAGGGAGGTCGCCGGCAGCAGCATCACGCTGGGGTAGGTCGCCCCCCAGGAGGCGTAGGCCCCGTTGTCCTGCACCACCTGCGTGTCGCGGAAGGTCAGGTGCCCGGAGGCGTCGCACCCCTGCTCGATCGTCACCGTGGCGGACTGGCGCGGCGAGAGGTGGGTGAACTCCCCGTCCCGATCGAAGAGGACCTTGACCGGCTTGCCGCTACGCCAGGCGAGCAGGATGGCGATGTACTCGTAGACGTGGGTGTCGAGGCCCGAGCCGAAACCCCCGCCGAGGGCGGGCACGATGACGCGCGTGTTCCTGCCAGCGAGCCCCATCGCGGCCAGGGCCCAGTTGAAGTCGCGCTGGGCGAGGAAGGGGATCTGGGTCTTGGCCCACATCGTCAGGTTGCCGGAGGCCTCGAACTCGGCGATGCAGCCCGCCGTGCCCATGCAGCACTGCTGGATGCGCGGGGTGGAGAAGGTCCCCCGCACCACGTGCGCCGAGGCGCGGCGCGCCGCCTCCAGGTCGCCGGAGGCGTGGCTGAAGGTGAGGTTCAGGCGGTTGTCGCCGCGGGGGCTGCCGTCGGCGTTCTGCTCGTGCACCAGGGGCGCGCCGGGGCGCAGGGCTTCCTCCGGCGAGAAGACCGCCGGCAGGGGCTCGTACTCCACCTCGATCAGATCCAACGCTTCCGCCGCCACGTCGGGATCGATCGCCGCCACCGCCGCCACCTCGTCCCTGAGCGCGCGCACCTTGTCGCGCTTGAGGGCCACGTTGTCGCGCTGGAAGCCGATGCGCAGCTCCGGGGTGTCGAAGCCGGTGATCACCGCGCGCACGCCGGGGAGCTTCTCCGCGCGGGCGGTGTCGACGCGCAGGATGCGGGCGTGGGGGTGCTCGCTCCTCTTGATCGCCCCGTGGAGCATCCCCGGCCGGGAGAGGTCGTGGATGTAGCACGCCGTGCCGGCGGCCTTGGCGGGGGTGTCCGGACGCGGAGTGTCCGCCCCGATGTAGGTCAGCTCAGCCACGGTCCCCACCCCCCTGCGCCAGAAGCTCGGCCGCGCGTCGAACCGAGTCGAAGATCTGCTTGTAGCCGGTGCAGCGACACAGGTTCCCCACCAGCGCCTCGGAGATGGCGGCGTCGCTGGGGACGGGGTCGCGCTCCAGGAGCGCCTGCACCGAGAGGATCATCCCCGGGGAGCAGAAGCCGCACTGGATCCCGCCCCGCTCCACGAAGGCGCGCTGCACCGGCGAGAGGGTCCCGCCCGCGCCCGCCAGCCCCTCGATGGTGACGATGCTCCTGCCCTGCACCTCCGGCGCCGGGTAGAGGCATGCGTTCACCGGCACGCCGTCCACCAGCACCGTGCAGGCGCCGCACCTCCCCTTGCCGCAGCCGTCCTTCGTCCCGAGCGCCCCCAGGTCGCGGCGCAGGACGTCGATCAGGAGGTCGCTGCCGGAGACCGCCGCAGTCACCTCCTCGCCGTTCAAGATGAAGGTCAGCTCTTGGCGCGTCACGTCGCACACCCCCGTGCCAACTGCTCGAGACCGCGCCGCACCAGGACCGCCGTCAGGTGGCGGCGGTAGTCGGCGCTGGCGCGCAGGTCGTCGATCGGAGTCACCTCGCGCCGGGCGAGCCCCGCGGCTTCATCGAGGAGCGCGTCGTCGAGGAGGCGCCCGTCGATCGCCTCCTCCACCGCCCGCAGGCGCAGGGGTGTGGGCGCCACCGCGCCCGCCGCGAGCAGCGGGCGCCGCACGATCCCCTCCTCGAGCTCCAACGCGAGCGCCAGGTTCACCAGGGCCAGGTCCAGGGCGGTGCGACCGAACTTCTCGAAGAGTGAGCGCCGCCCCGGCGGCGGCGCGGCCAGGCGCAGGGCGACCACCAGCTCGCTGGCGCCGAGGACCGTCTCACCGGGGCCGGTGACGAATTCATCGAGGGCCACCCGACGCGCGCCCTGCGCCCCCTCTACCTCCACCTCGGCGCCGTACACGAGGAGCGCCGGCAGGGTGTCCGCCGTCGGGGAGGCGTTGCAGAGGTTGCCCCCCAGGGTGGCGACACCGCGGATCTGGACGCTGCCCACCGTGGAGCACGCCCGCGCCAGGGCGGGGTAGCGACCGGCGAGGAGCGCGGACCCCTCGATCTCGGCCAGAGGAGTCGCGGCGCCGATGCGCAGCGCACCGTCGGCGCTCTCCTCGACACCCGAGAGGCCGGGGACCGAGCGCAGCGAGACGAGGGTCCCGGCCTGCTCCGCGCCCTCCTTCAGCCGCACCATCAGATCGGTCCCCCCGGCGATGAAGCGCGCCCCAGGCTCGGCGCCGAGACGCAGCGCCTCCTCGATCGAGGTGGGGCGCAGGTAGTCGAAGGTCTGTCTCAAGGTCCGTCTCGGCGTTCAGGCTAGGACGCGGCGGGCGCGCAGTCGAGCGATGCGCTCCGGGTCGATCCCCACCTCGGCCAGCAGGGCCTCGCTGTGCTCCGCGTAGGCGGGGGCGAAGGGGAGCTTGCGCTGCAGGCTCTCCAGGTGGGGCGTCGAGACCGCCGGCGGGGGGAGGCCGATGCGGCGCCCGTCGGGGGCTTCGGTCGAGAGCGCGCTCTCGCGCACGAAGTCGAGTCCCGCCACCTCCTCGATGGGCGTGATCGGGGCGTGGGGCACCGAGGCGGCCTCCAGGGCAGCGGCGACCTCGCCGGTGGGGTGGCGCGCGCTGATCTCCTCGATGCGCCGGTGCAGCTCGACCTTGTGCTCCCGGCGCCCCTCGTTGGTGGCGAAGCGCTCGTCCTCCAGCTCGGCGAAGAGGGGCTGGGCCACGGTGCGCCGCCACTGGACGTCGCTGCCGATGGCGACGTAGAGGTAGCCGTCCTGGGTCTCGTAGGCGTTGACGGGAATGAACTGGCGGTGCTCGTTGCCGGAGCGCTTCAGCTCCGCGGGGGGGCTCCCCATGTCGAGCATCGGCAGGAAGGTCTGCAGCCAGGCGACGGCGAGCTGCGCCATCGAGAGGTCGATCTTGCTGCCGCGCCCGGTGCGCTCGCGCTCCGCGAGGGCCAAGACGATCTGGGTGAAGGCCTCGTCCCCGGCGCGCAGGTCGATCAGGGGGGGGCCGCACTGCATCGGCGGGCCGCCGGCGGGGCCGGTGATGTCCATGTAGCCGCAGAGGGCCTGCAGGGCGGGGTCGTAGCCGGGGACCTCGGGGTGCGCGCAGCCCATGGCGGAGATCGAGCACCAGATCAGGTCCGGCTTGGCGGCGGCCAGCGTCTCGTAGTCGATCCCCAGCCGCGCGTGGCGCGCGGGCAGGGTGTTGGTGCAGAAGACGTCGACGGGGAGCTCCCGGATGAGGCGCAAGAGCAGCTCGCGCCCCTCCGCCTGCTTGAGGTCGAGGGCCAAGGCCTCCTTGCCCACGTTCGGCGCCACGTAGTAGCTGTGGCGGTCCGGCCCCGCCACGGGGCGTCCGATCGAGCGGTTCGGGTCCCCGGCGCGGGGGCTGCCCTCGATCGGGGTCGGCTCCAGGCGGATCACCCGAAAGCCCTGGTGCACGCAGCGCAGGGTGCCGTAGGAGAGGCTCAGCGCCTGCTCGACGCTGAGGACGACGGGGGTGCGATCCTCGGTGCTCACCGACCCTCCTCCTTCAACGGATTGGCTCCGGGTAGGTCCCGAAGACCTCCTTCAGGACGCCGCACACCTCCCCCACGGTGGCCAGCGCTTCGACCGCGGCGATGATCGGCTCCATCACGTTCTCCCCCGAGGCGGCGGACTCCCGCACGCGCGCCAGGGTGGCCGCGACCGCGTCGGCGTCGCGGGTGCGCTTGATCTCCACCAGGCGCTCGAGCTGCTTCTCTCCCTCCGCCGCGCGGTAGGGGTGGAACTCGACGGAGCGCTCCTCCTCCTCCTCGACGAAGCAGTTGACCCCGACCTTGCGCAGCTCGCCGGCGGCGATGGCGCGCTCCCGCTCGTAGGCCTGCCGGTTCACCTCGGCCTGCACGCGCCCGCTGGCGATCCCCTTCACGATCCCCCCTTGCGCCGCGAGCTCCTCCAGGCGCGCCACGATCTCCGCCTCCATCTCGTTGGTCATCGTCTCGACGAACCAGGAGCCCCCCAGCGGGTCGACGGTGTCGGTGAGCCCCATCTCGTGCATCAGGATCTGCATCGTGCGCAGGGAGATGCGGGCGGCCTTCTCGGTGGGGATCGTGTAGGCCTCGTCGTAGGAGCAGAGCGCCATCGTCTGGGTCCCCGACAAGGCGCTGATCAGCGCGTAGTAGGCCCCGCGCGCGATGTTGTTCTCCGGCTGCTGGATCGTCAGCCCGCCCCCGCCGCCGCCCGCGATCATGCGCAACTGCATCGAGCGCGGCTTCTGGGCGCCGTACTCCTCGCGCATGATCCTGGCCCACAGCCGCCGGCCGGCGCGGAACTTGGCCACCTGCTCCCAGAGGTTGCCGTGGATGTCGAAGTTGAA
>CAZDQL010000131.1:0-13865 GCA_964507325.1 uncultured Planctomycetaceae bacterium
GCGGCATTCCAGGTGAATCTCCCCTCCTCAGCTATCTGGCGGCGCTGGATCCAGGGCTAGGATGCGAAGTCCTCGTCCAAGGTTAGGAGCAGTGCCAGGGTACCCATCACCGGTATCGGGAAGAATTGCTCAGTGACGTAGACGTCGACCAGGTCATCCCGATCATATGTTTCGAACCAATCGCCTATGCGTCCTTCGGACTCAAGCTCACATTGTCCCGTGCGTGCGAATTCTTCCCAAGCGGCCTTCGCCTCCTCGGACCGAAGTTCGCGCCATGAGCTCGGCCAGCAGCCGCCTTCAACCAGGCTCGCTGAGTGGCGCCTCCATGCAACGGAGCCTTGCCTGATTGCCGCAACAGCGCACGGGAAGTGAGAGAGTTCCACTGAGCGTCTTAGAGTAGATAGTCTCGAGGTCGCATACTCAGATGCGATGCCATTGACTGTCGCTCGGGTCAATTCACCGCGGTTTATCTCTTTGCCTGCAAGGCTGCTTGGAAGCAGCAAACCTGCGGCAAAAGCATCCGCTTCACGTTCAATCAGGAGCAGATCATCTGCCGTGTATTCGCTGTTCGAGCCATGCGGCTCACCTCCTGAGAGCAGGTAGGCGCGATGCTGGTCTAAGAGGAAATGTCCAAGCTCATGGGCGAGAGAGAACCTGGTGCGAGGGTGATGCGCGCCCTCCCGTTGGCCGTGGTCGTACCTAGTATTGTAGAAGAGAAGGAAGCAGTCCTGCTTGGGGTGATACTCAAGGCGACCATCAAAGCGAGCACCCAGATCGTGACCGATGGTCCGTAGGTAGGG
Source organism: uncultured Planctomycetaceae bacterium (assembly GCA_964507325.1). Taxonomy (GTDB): domain Bacteria; phylum Planctomycetota; class UBA1135; order UBA1135; genus CAZDQL01. The sequence goes on from CAZDQL010000131.1 coordinate 801, forward strand.
TCGTTCTGCTTCAGCAACGGCCAAGGGGTCTATGGGGGGGCCTGAGAGCTCCAGTCCCTCGACAAACTCCTCTGCAACAAGTGCTGCCTTTCTCTCGTGAGCATGGACTGTCTTCCAATCGGGTGCCATCACTCATCCTCGGGAAGGTGGTTGTCGTCCATGAGGGCCTCAGAACGTAGCCGGTCCATTAGAGCGTCGTCCTCAGTGTCCGCATCGCCCTGGTTTCTATTGAGCTGAAAGACCCCGTCACGAATATAGCGCTGCTCCTCTTCGCTCACGTAGCCGGAAGGCGGCATAGGGGACCGTGGAGTTTCCTGTTCAAGAGACAACACGTGTGCGGCAATCGAGGCGACTTGCGCTGCTGAGAACGGTTCCGTGCCAGCATCTACGAAGAGCTCATGGGCTTCTTGCGGGGTGGGCACTCGAGGGCTTTCAGCCTTCTTGGCGACGCGTTCCCAAAGCCTGTCCGCTTCTTGGCTCATGACCTACTCGTAGCCCCGTGAGGCGAAGTGTTCTCGGAACTTCTTTCGGTACTGGTGACGGTGGACGCGCACTGCGCCTTGCGTACTGCCGATGCGTTTGGCCAGAGACGCTGAGTCAGCCGTTCCATCCGGGGACGCTAGGTCGGCCCGAGCGACTTTTTGCTGCTTTGGGGGCAGCGAAGCAACGAATTCCTCCACGTCGTCGATCAGCCGCAGTCGCTCTGGCGATAGGGGTTCGTTATCGTAGTCATCGATGGCCTCCTCGGGACACTCCAGGGTGGTGGTAGGCACTGATCGGCGTCCCTTCAAGATGTCCTTCGCGGAGTTCAGGGCGACTGTCACCAGCCAGGCGGGAAGCGTGCCGCGACGCTCGTCGTAGCGGTCGCGGTACTTCCAGGCCTTCATGAACGTGGTCATCATGGCATCGTGGCGCTCGTCATCCGGGAGAAGGTCCCCGAATCTGTCCCGCAGGATCCATCTCAGCTTCGGTCCGTAGGCCCGGACGAGATCCGGGACGACGGTCCTATCGCCCTCGAGCAGTCGGAAGGCGAGATCTTCGTGGACTGCGGAAGCCGGGTCGGACTCGGCCATCTAGGAACGGATAGTCCTTTGGTGCTGAGATGGTGAGGCTGATGTGCGAGGCGAAGATACGCGTCACCTCAAACTCTCCGTTTTCGTCCACTCCTCCACTGCTTCCGAACGTCAGGCCTCCGGGAGAGTCGGCTGGGGCAAACGACACACTTGGCCTGGCCGTAAGCAGCGGCCGCCCGATCTCGTCGACGACCCGACCGTGTAGCGTGCGTGGACCTCGCGGAAGTTCCACGTCGAGGACCCGCCATTCCTCTGGACTCAGCGGGCCAATGTCCTGTTTGTGCACCGGGGTTCCATACAGTCCTTCTACGCGCAGAGATAGGGGCAGGCCAGGCCGAAGATCGTTGAGCAGAACGCGACCGTCCTTCCCTGCATGGAGACGGGCCACTACCATCCCGTTCTCGGAGAGGATCGCTATGGGCATGGTACAGCCAGCCGCCTTGTAGGCCCCGTACAGGCTGTACAGGCTCGACTGCGTCACTCGGTACGGGTCCTGGGTTGCCCAGAAACGCGCGGTCAAGCCAAAGGCGAGTCCCCCATCGGGGGTTCGGAATCGCACCTCCAAGGTCGCACCTCTGCGAAGCGTCACCACCAATTCTGCGGGCAGCCTTGCTGGAGTGTCCACAGATTTCACCTCCCAGCCAGCGGCGAAGACGTGAATTGTCGATTTGCCGGGGATCACACCGGTGAGCGACGTTCGGCCGGCTTCATCAGTTGGTTCACTGATCGGAGAATCGGAGTCCGTGCCGGCGACAGCACTCGGAATCGGTGCCCCGTCTTCAGCCTGGACGAGCAGGTGCACCGTGTGCCTCTCTTCCGGATCACTAAGCGCTAGCTCCCCGAGATCCCGGCTCCCCTGCAACTCCATGGGCTCGATCTCGAATCGCCGGGTGAACTGGTGATCTGGAGGATCGACGTCGAGATACCAGACGCGCCAAGGCGGCGGCAGTGGATTCGTTACTCGGCAAGGCGGGGGCGGCGGGCACGTCACCTGGCAGGGAGGTGGTGGGCACATCCGCGGCGCAGGAGTCGACGGCGGTTCGCACGGCGGAGGCGTTCCACGCGGTGGCGCCAGAGGCGATGGCGGAAAGGATGGAGGATTCGGGACGCGCTAGGTCACCATGGCTCCGGCAACACTGAGGAAGGAGATCTCATCTCCTGGGGTGTCCGACAGCGGATGGTAACGGCTGATCGGGCTTCCTCGACGCGCCCGCCGTCTCAGAGATTCCAGAGACCAGCACCGCTTCTTGGAACACATGTACAAGGCTCATGGCACGTCGGCATCAATCACCGTCAGCAAAGGCGCGTCAGGCGCTCGCCCAATTCCTGGTGCTGCGGAGTATCCCGCTACGAAGACTGGGAAGCGATGGGCTTCCCGACGGCGGCATGGCGTCCGCGTGCTTGGTCGACCACCTCGGATGCCGGTGGATCCTGACGGTCTCACATGCCGTAGGTGATGGTGGCTGCTGGGCTGTGGAGTGCGGCTTCGAGCCAGGCCGAGGCACGAGGCTCTACCAACTGGGCACCATGAACTTCGCCGCCCTCGGAGAGCTCGGGTGTGGTAATGCCCGTGCGCTCGACTTGGCCTACGTGAAGGTGCCTGTGGACCTGGTTCCCCGCTGGCAGCCGGCAAACGCCGCTGGAAACCTCATTACTGATCTGCCTCGCGAGCTGGCGTCTCTCTCGTTCACAGCTCCCAGTGGGCAAAGGGACTACGGGTTCGCGGGCAACGTGCAGCTCTCGCGTGAGACCCATCGCGGACAGCTGTACTTCGCGACAGAACAGGTCGCGTACTCCGGCTTGCGGTATGCATGCGATGAGGACGAGTTCTGCGTCTTCGAGCTTCCATCCGACCGTCACCGGGATGAGTGGTTGAAGGGGACCAGTGGCGCACCGATAGTTGACCAGGAGGGAAACGCCGTTGCGCTCGTTTGCCGAGCAGGGAACCAGCCTAATACGATCAGAGCAATCCCCATGCGGTACTTCCGACCCCTTCTCGAGGCTAGCGCCCGAGAGGATGAGGACTCGGTTGGCCTTGCGTGATAGGGCGGGGCACGGCCGCACGTTGCCAGCGTGGCATGCTGATAGAGGAACATGGTGTCGTGCGCGTCTCACTCTATCCACGCGCGCTTGAAACTCGGGCAATCGAGGATCCGCTCAGGCCCGAGCAACTCCAGAACCCACTCTCGAGAATCGTAGGGGATTCTCATCCTCGCCGCCGTGAGGGCTCGGTAGACGGCGTCGGCGGCCCGCTCATGCCCGACGCAATCCAGAAACCGTTCACTTGAGAGGATATCCAAAGTGGTGAGCACAGGGACGTCTGGGAAGCGCTCTCGGGCGATTCGAGCGGCCTTCCGTTCGTCTATGACGGCGCAGCCGGACTTGGCGTTGGCGAGTGCGAGCGTCGCGGCCTCTCCATCTCCGAGGTCATTCGGCGGGGGAGCGCCGGTGAGGCTCAGGTACAGCCCGGCGGATTCTGCGCCCATTGTTTCCACGAGAAGGAGCTTCTTGTCTCTCGCGCTCACTACAACCTGCCCGGGAGACAAGCCGTTCCTCGGATCTCGCGTCACTTCTCCAAGAGCAACATCCTCAACAACAACCAGCATCTCTAGCGAGGTGAGTACCTCCTCGAATGCGTTCGTGGCAATCAGGTTGATGAGGACACTCGCGTCGAGAATAAGCGGGCGGCATTGGTCCGTGAGCGAAGAAAGCATGACAAGTCTACAAGACCTCTTCGCTCCCCAGCTGATCCAGCCACCGTCGCACCTCGACTCTATCCAGTCCCAAGTGCTCGGTGAGCTGCCCCTCGCTTAGCAGTTCACGCTGATAGGCTTCCGCCGCTAGTAAGGCCAGGCGGGGTGGCGTGACACTACGCCGTTCCGGAGGAGGGTCGCCCAGTACGGAGTTCACGGTCTCTCTGGAGAAGCCTCGTTCCCTTAAGAGTGAGTACGTTCCCTCGGGAAGAAGATCGAGCCCCTCGAGTCGGCGACACATCGCTTCTGGAGACACATGGAAGGCGTGAGACATCAGAATCAGGTGGCGTGCTGAGAAAGCATCCTGACTTGCACAGTAATCCCGAAAGCGGCGCCGCACTGCAGTGGAAGGCATCAGGAATGAGGAAGCGAAACAGACAGCGAAGCGTTCTTCTCTGCGACTTCCATTCTCATCCTCATGGAAAACGTCGACCTCATTGCGATTCACCATGAAGTGCCCTCCCTCATGGACGGCCGTCATTGCCCGGCGCTCTCGCGGGTGCTTGGCGTTTATCAACATCGCTGCACCCGTCTCTGGCGAGAACGCAAATACTCCAGAGACTGCTGAGTCCAACGGTCGCACGAAGATCCTCACCCCCAGCTCCAGTTCAAAAAGGGAAACGACGTCCGCAATGGGGGAGAGACCGAGCCCGAGCTGGCTGCGCAGGCTGAGTGCGGCATCCTCTGCCTGTCGATCGACATCCCCGCGGCCCAAGGGGTACTCGGGGGGATAGTTGGCCTGAAGTGGTCTTCCGAGAAGCTGTTCGAGCTCGGTTGACGTCGCAACAAGGCGCCCCAGCAGGCGAACGGCATCATCCGATGCGCCTCCTTCTTCGGAAGCCGCTCTCGTGCGCCTGAAGCGTGTCACAAAGTCCACATGAATCGCGGATGGCCGAAGCAGGTGATTCGTGGACACGTCGTAGACCCGAGAGAACGCCACAAGTTCGTCCGGTCGCACTCTTCTCGTGCCGCCCTCGATCGCCACAAGGGTGGTTCTAGCCAATCTCAGTTTTGCAGCCGCCTGTTCCTGCGTGAGACCAGCAAGTGACCTCGACGTACGCAGCCGTTCGCTGAGTTCCGCGGGTTCTATTCCCTCAAGGGGATTCATGATGCACACTCCACAAGTCGGCGAATCCAACAACCGGAGGACATTGAGTCCAGGAAGGTGAACCACTCCTCGGAGTGAGATTCGAGCAGGGCCAAGAGAAATGACGCGCACTCGTTAGTCGTGGACGCATCTGAGCAGACCTCGTATGCGGCATGCCGGATCAAGGGAGAGGTGGCTGGGAGCGTCGACGCTGTTGCGAGATTGTGAAGAGCTAGAACGTTGTGAACAGCGATATCCCAGTCGCCACAGCCGCCACCCTCTCCGACGATTCGTTGCAGGTGTCCTACCAGTCTCTCAGCTCCTGGGGTTGGCCCGGTGCTTTGGGCGACTGGCTGCACGTGCAGATCGGCTGAGAACAGGGACTCTCGAGCACTGTCCAGGGCTGAGCGGCAGTGGGTGATCAGTCCAGCGGCGATCTCCCGGTTTAGCTCCTGAGCCACCGCGGCATTGGCGCTCTGCCTGCTGGTGTCCTGCCAGCCGGCGGTGCGGGCGCAATCGCGGATGAGCCGCCGCCAGTGGGCCGGGACCGGGGCTGACTTGTGGATGTCGTCTCTCATGGCCAGCCGGGATCACACTCCCAGGGCGTGACAATGTCAAGAAAAAAGCCGGAAGAGTGGCGACAGTGTTGGGGTGCAGGGTGCCTGGGGTGGGCGGGCACGATCTGAGAGGGTACCTGACTCGGCGAGGAAGCTGTAAATACATCACTGCACCCGTGGGTGAACGGGCTATATTTAGTCAAGCATGCAGGTCCCGCCCGAGAAAACCGCCCTGCGCGAGATCACCAAGCACCTGAAGGAGCTCCTGGAGGTTCCGGCCGGGTTGGACACGTCGGAGGGCCTGTGCGCATCGAGCCGCGTCGACGCCGAGATTCGGGTCGCTGGGAGGCTCTTCTTGGTCGAGTGGAAGGCGTCGGGGGACGCTGCTGCCGTGGGCGCGGGAGTCAGGCAGCTGGAGTTACTCCGAACCGGGGGGCGATCCGAACTGGAATCGGGAGGGCGCGAGCACGAAGTTCTGGTCATGGCCGTTCCCTTCATGGGGGAGGCCGGCCAGCGCATCTGCAGTGAGCACGGAGTCAGCTGGCTGGACCTCTCCGGGAACGCCCGGATCGAGGCTCCCGGAATACACATCAGGGTCGAAGGCAAAGAGAATCAGTTCAAGCGTCGGGGACGCCCCCCGAGCCCCTTTGCTCCGAAGAGTTCGCGCATCGCGCGCTGGCTTCTCATCCATCCCGGCGAATACCACGCTCAGCGTGAGATCGCGATTGCAACCGAGATGGGCGAGGGGTTCACCAGCCGTATCGTGCGGCGACTCGAACAGCTTGGGCTGATCGAGCGCAATGATCTCGGCGAGGTTCGGGCTCCGGATCCTCGTCTCCTCCTCCGAGCTTGGGCCGAGCAATACGATTTCGAGCGCCACCACATTCTCCGCGGTCACGTGGTTGCCCGTTCTGGAGATGAGCTTCTCCGTCAGGCGTCAGGCGCCCTGTCGGACGCGCGAATCCGGCACGCCGCTACGGGTCTCGCGGGCGCATGGCTGCTCACGCACTTCGCGGGCTATCGAACGGCCACGTGCTACGTCGGGGAGATCCCGGACCAAGACCTGCTCGATGCTCTCGGCTTTCACCAGGACGAGCAAGGCGCCAACCTGTGGCTTGTGCTTCCCAAGGACGCCGGTGTCTTCCACGGCCTGCAGGTGAAGGACAGCATCCCCTGTGTTCATCCCCTTCAGGTGTGGCTCGATCTGAAGGGCCATCCGGAACGGTCCGAGGAAGCGGCCCAGCATCTCGAGAAGACTCTCCTCGACTGGGGGAGCCATGCCTGACAAGCCGACGACCGCGGAGGGCTACGGACCGGACTTCCTCGAGCGGTCACGCCGGACGTGCCTTCACGTGGCCACGGTGATCGGTGACATGACCGATGAAGTTGTCGTCGTCGGCGGACTCGTTCCTTCACTGATCGTGAGCCAGGAGAATCTCCCCACAGGTGCGGAGCGGCACGTCGGAACGATGGACGTGGACATGGGGCTCGCCTTGGGACTGCTCGACGAAGGACGCTACCAGGAATTGAGCGAGCGCCTTCGGCGCGCCGGGTTCGGACCCGACACCAACGAGAAAGGGCGAGCAACCCGCCAGCGGTGGGTCTGGAAGGAAGCCCTCGGCGTGTCCATCGACTTCCTGATTCCCCCCAGCGCCCCAGAGGACCAAGGCGGGAGGATCAGGAACCTCGAGGGAGACTTCGCCGCCCTCATCGCCCCCGGTCTACCGCTTGCCTTTCGCGATCGATTGAAGCTGACCCTCGAGGGCGTGACCTTGTTGGATGAGAGCGTAGTGCGGGACTTGTGGGTCTGTGGCCCAGCAGCGTACCTGGTCCTGAAGGCGCTGGCCTTCCGTTCCAGGGGCGAGAACAAGGACGCCTACGATCTCTACTACGTGCTCCGTAACCATGGTGAGGGGCCGAGGAGCGTTGCCGACTTGTTTCGACCTCTCCTCGATGATCCCGTCGCCAGCGAAGCGCTCGTGGTACTCGAACAGGACTTCACCACGTCGGACTCCGTCGGAGCCATGCGCGTCGCGGCCTTCCTTTCTCGTGAGCAGGACACGAGCCTTGTGGCTGACGTGGCTGGCTTCACCCGCGAGTTCCTGAAGTTGGTGAAACGCGAGTGACGGAGCGGGAGCATGCTCCCGCTCGGAAGTGGCTATGATCCCGGGAGGTCAGAGCGGAGGACCCGCGCGATCGATGTCCGACGAAGCGAAGAAGCTGAAGGCTCACTGCAACGACTGCGGACGGGAGACCAATCATCTCGTTGTCGCAGCTGATGAGGAGAGCGGCGAGGAGGACATGGTCGAGTGGTCGGTCACCCACGAGATGCTGAAGTGCCAGGGCTGCGACGGGGTCACCTTCCGCAAGCGGACCTGGTTGTCTGAGTGGGATGACTACGAGTACGGGGGACCTGGGCCCTTCCCGCAGATCGTCGGCCGGACACCGGGGATCAAGGACGAGTACTTCCCGCCGGCCGTGTCACGGGATGAGCCGAGCTGGGCGGATCATCTCGACGCGAATCCCCGCGAATTGCTCAGCGAGATCTACTTGGCGTTGCACTCGGACAGCCGGCGGCTGGCGACGATGGGGGCGCGGTCACTCATCGACATGGTGATCCTGGACAAGGTGGGCGACCAGAGGTCGTTCGTCCGGGGTCTTGATGCCCTGGAGTCCGAGGGCTTCCTCAGTCCCCGCAACCGGGAGGTGCTCGAAGCAGCGCTCGACGCAGGACACGCCGCCATCCATCGCGGCCATTCGCCGACCGCCAAGGAACTGGATCAGGTCATGGACATCGTGGAGAGCCTGCTGCAGGCGATGTTCGTCAACGAGAAGCTGGCGGAGTCGTTGCGGAAGACGACACCGAAGAGGAAGCGGAAAGGGGACCATGGCTGAGTTGCCCCGGATTGCCCAGGGAGAATGGTAGGCATGAAGAGAGACTTCGATCTGATCCGGCAGCTCTTGCTCGAAGTGGCGGGCGACTCCGACGTGGACCTCTCAGGCTTCACGGAAGACCAGGTTAAGTACCACAGGGAGCTGCTCATTGAGGCGGGCTTGGCGGAGGGCACGATCAAGCGGTCCTCGCGGTCGTACACGGAGATCCCGGATCTTGCCCTCATCAACAAGCTCACCTGGGAGGGTCACGAGTTCCTCGACCAGGCTCGGAAGGCCACCGTCTGGAACCGAGCGAAGGAACACCTTGGGAAGAAGGGGCTTGAGCTCACCTTCGATGGGCTGAAGGCGGCGATGCGGACGATCATCAGCGGGTTGATCTAGCCCGGCGGGAGTCACTCCCGCGATCCGGCCATTTTGAGCAACCGGCGTAGGGCCAGAGCAGAGCGTTCAGCGTCGCGGGTTAGGTGATAGCGGTCGTCGTCGAACATGTAGACCCGGGACAGGTAGCCCCATCCCACGAGGCTGAGAAAACGCTTGGCATCGTCGAGAAGCACCTGGCCTTGCTTCCAAGTTGTCGGAGGAAGCTGGTCCACTGAGGTGTCTTCCTTGTGGGCGATGCGTTTGTTCCGCTTCGTGCGCCACGCTTTCAGGGCGTCCGTGAGGTCTTGCTGCTTCGACCTCCCGGGGAGCGTCTTGCGGATCTTGATCACGATTCGCCTGGTGAACTCGGAGTCATCCAGGTCCTGGATGCTGGCAGTACGCCCCGTTGCTGCCGTCGCGGTGGGCACACCTCGACCCGCGGTCAGAGTCCTTCGCGTCTAGCCAGCCCTACCGACCCGTACAGCCCTCGAGCGTCAATGCCCCGACTGCTCTGGTTCCGCAGGGGGGCGGTGCATGCTCTCCAGCCGAGCCCAGTGTTCACCGATCCGCGCCGGGCCGCAGCGGCCCCATGGGCATGTCCAGGCCCCGATTGCGCTTGACGTTGCGTGCCGTTATGGGGAGGGTACTCCCCTGCAACGCCATGCACCGTAAAGCCAGCACTCCCGAGTTCTTCGCCCAGAACCCGGTCTTCTCCCTCGAGGAGGCCACCCGCGAGCTTGCGCCTCCCGGAGGCCGCGGTGGGACCGTCGAGCGCCTGAAGCACCACCTCGCGACCGGGCGGCTGAAGCTCCTTGGGCGAGGGCTGTACGCCGTGGTCCCTCCCGGGACAGCACACGACGCCCTGCGACCGGATCCCTTCCTGGCGGCGGCGGCGGCGCGGCCCGACGCCGTCTTCTCGTACCACGCCGCGCTCGAGCTGCTCGGAGCTGCACATTCGGTGTGGAACGAGTGCACGGCCTACACCTCTTCCAGGCGCCGCCCGCTCGCGCTCGACGGCACGACCGTGCGGTTCCTCGACGTGCCCGCGGCGATGGCCGAGGGATCGGGCCCTGGGCTGGGGACCCGCAAGGTCGAACGCCGCGGGCGCCTGCTCGAGACCACCGGACCCGAGCGCACTCTGGTGGAAGCGTTTCGCCGGCCACGCCTGGCCGGCGGCCTCGAGGAACTCGTGTCGTCGGCCGGCGGGTTCACGACGCTCGACCTCGATCTTCTCGGCAAGGTCCTCGCACGCTACGACGTGGCCAACCTGTGGGCCGCCACCGGTTGGTTCCTGGAGCGCACGCGCGAGACCTTCCATGCATCGGAGGCTGTTCTCGAGCGTTGCGCCGAGCGCGTTCCGGCCTCGCCCCAGTATCTGGATCGCAGCCGTCGGGGCGGACTTCTTCACCGCCGTTGGAACCTGATCGTGCCCGCGGAGCTCGAACACCTCGGAGGACCGGATGTGCGAGACCCGCGGCATGGATGCTGACGACGCTTCGGAGCCGGCCTCGGCGTTGGATCGACTGGAAGAGGAGAACGAGCGGCTCCGAGAGGAGAATGAGCGCCTTCGGGGGATGCTCGGGTTGTCTCCCGGCGGACCTCCCGACTCGGGCGTCTCGGCGACGCCTCGGCTGTTTCCGGAGGACGCTCCTCTTCCCGAAGTGGATGGACGTTCGTCACCGCAGGAGAAAATCGAGCTGTTTCGTGCTCTCTTCCGTGGCCGGGACGATGTCTACGCCCGGTACTGGTGCGACGAGCGGACTGGCAAGAAGGGGTATTCGCCGGCCACCAGCGGTCGCTCGCAGGGACTCGGCGGCGCGAAGAGTTACCTCCCGCTGACCGACGACGTTCTCTACCGACACCTCGCGGGCGAGCACATCGTCGGGCTATACGCGCTCCTTCACGGGGACACGTGCTTCTTCCTCGCGTGTGACTTCGACGGGGCCACCTGGGCACCCGACGCCTTGGGTTTTATGGAGGCGGCCGATCGATGGAGAGTTCCCGTCTACCTCGAACGGTCACGGTCGGGACAAGGGGGTCACGTCTGGATCTTCTTCACGCGCCCGGTCACAGCCGTCCATGCCCGGCGCTTGGGCACGAGCCTTCTGCGGGAGACCATGGTCGCCCGGGCGGAAATGGAACTCGCGAGCTACGACCGCCTGTTCCCGAACCAGGACTTCATGCCCAAGGGAGGGTTCGGCAACCTGATCGCGTTGCCGCTGCAGAAGAAGGCCCGCACACTCGGGAACACAGAGTTCGTCGATCGAGAGTTGAACCCCTGGCCAGATCCGTGGCGCGGGCTCAGCCATGTCCAGCGTCTCTCGCCGGAGGAACTCGAAGCCCTGCTGGAGGAGTTGCCCCCGGTGACTGTTGGATTCGAAGGAGCGACCACTCTCTCGGCCCTCGGTCGCGGAGCGGCTCCAGAAGCGCCGCCACCAGAGAGGATCACTTGCGTGCGCGGCGCGCGACTCTCCGTCGAGCGTTCGGGTTTACCGCCGTCGCTCCTGTCGCGCATCAAGCACCTCGCCTGCCTGCACAATCCCGAGTACTACAAGCGGCAGAAACTGCGTCTCTCGGTCTACGGCACGCCGCGTTTCGTGCGCTGCTATGACGAGGACCTGACGCACCTCCACCTTCCGCGTGGAATCCTGGCTTCACTCGGGATCGTTGTCCGCGATGCGGGGAGCCAGCTGGAGGTCGAGGAGGCCAGAACGAACCCAGGTGGACTTGATCTGATCCTGGGCGAGCCTCTCTCCCCACATCAGGATGCTGCCGTACGAGACCTGCTGCGGCATGACGAGGGCGTTCTCGTCGCGCCCCCTGGGGCGGGCAAGACGCGAATGGCCTGCGCGGTGATCGCCGCCAGGAGCACTCCGACCCTCGTCCTCGTCCATCGCAAGCCCCTTCTCGATCAATGGCGTTTGGAGTTGCAGAACTGCCTCGGCCTGGAGTCCAAGGAGATCGGGCAGTTCGGCGCGGGGCGCAAGCGCCGCAGCCGGATTGTGGACCTGGCCATGATCCAGAGCTTTCGGAGCGAAGAGTCCTGGCAGCTACTACACGACTACGGGCAGATCGTCGTCGATGAGTGCCACCATCTTCCGGCCGTGTCGTTCGATGGGCTCATCCGTCAGGCCCCGGCCCGCTTTGTCCTGGGCCTGACGGCGACACCCTATCGTCGGGATGGGCTCGGAGACCTGATCATGATGCGCTGCGGCGCTGTTCGCCATCGCTTCGAGGAGGGCGCCGGCGGCCCCGGGTCTCGGAACACGGCTCTTGGGCGTCGGCTCATCGTCCGGGAGACGGCGTTCGATCCGGAGCTCGCCGAGGAGCCTGCGATCCAGGAGGTCTACCGAGCCCTCATCGAGGACAACGAACGCAATCACCTCATCTGCACCGACGTGAGAAAAGCGCTCGCGGGAGGGGCGTGCTGCTTGGTCCTCACCGAGTGGCGTGAGCATCTGGCGCGGATCGCGGAGGAGCTCGAGGCCGCGGAAGTATCCGCAGTCGTCTTGCACGGAGGTTTGAAGAAGAAGGAACGGCAGGCTCGGGTCGCCTCGCTGAAGGATGCTCCGCGTGAGAGCCCGACGCTCGTACTCGCAACCGGACAGCTCGTTGGCGAGGGCTTCGATCTTCCGAGGCTCGACACGCTCTTTCTGCCCTTCCCGATCTCCTTCAAGGGCAAGATCATCCAGTACGTCGGGCGTGTCCTCAGGTCGCACCCGGAGAAGACGACGGTCACCGTCTTCGACTACGACGACGGCTCCGTCCCGGTTCTCACGCGGATGCAGTCGCGACGGCAGAAAACACTCCATGGCGTCGGATTCGTCGTGGAACCTGACGGCGGCCGGTCGCTGGGAGCGAAGCCGGAGGAATCCCCCAGGTGAGGAAGCCGTACTGACGGAGGGCTCCCGGTAGAGTAGGTGACCGGTCATCGGCAGGGAGCAAGCGATGCCCTCTCCCTGCATGGTTCGACGGACTTTCATGCCTTGGGAATCGCAGTGAAGAAGAAGAAACGAGCCAGAACATCTCCGAAGCGGAGTCATGAGGAACGCTGGTCAGATCTGACCTGGGCGGATCTGAACGACTGGGCGGGCTCGCGCGCCGTGACGAGGGGGCGCAGCTACCAGAACCGAGGCTCTGTGCACGAGCTGGGAATGTCTCCCGAGGGCGAACTCGTGGCCTGGGTCGCTGGTGGATCGCGCTACGCGACGCGCGTCCGGTGTGAGCCCCCGGGGCCGGGAGGTCGAGGTCGGAGTCGCCTGGAGTCCTCCTGCTCATGCCCCGTTGGCACAAGGTGCAAGCATGCGGTGGCGGTCATCGTCGCGGTGTTGGAGGGTATT
>CAZDQL010000132.1:0-13689 GCA_964507325.1 uncultured Planctomycetaceae bacterium
GGACCGCTTTGCCCGTCAACATCCGAGGCAGGAGCCCGGTGCGGTAGTCCCGCACTCGCGGCTCAGTCCACCTCCACCACCAACGCCATCGCCGTGTCCCCCGCGGCGCAGCCGGAGAAGAGCCCGCGACCGCCGCCGGCGAGCGCCAGCTCTTCGATCAGCTCCTCGACCACGCGCATCGCCATCGGCGCTTGCGGGTGGCCGTAGACCAGCGGCGATCCGTAGCGGTTGAAGTCGGCGACCTGCACGCCGGTGGTGCGGCTGAAGTAGACGTCGTTGACCGCGAAGGGGTTGTGGGTCTTGATCGCCTTCAGGTCCTCCATGCGCGTGCCGGCGCGCTCCAGCGCTTGCTGGGCCGCCGGCACCGGGGCCCGGGGCATCATGGCGCTCTCGACCCGCGCCTCGCCGTAGGAGAGCAGCCTCACCGTCACCGCCGCGTCGCGGGAGAGCTCCGCCGCGCGCTCCTTGGTGGTGACGATCATCCCGGCGTTGGCGTCGGCGGGGTGGGTCTGGCTGCCGAAGGTCACCGTGCCTCCGTCGAGCATCGGGCGCAGCTTGGCCAGCCCTTCGGCGGCGGTGGGGTGCACCCCCTCGTCCGCCTCCAGCTCGCCGACCACCTTGCGGCCGCGCTTCAGCTCCACCGGCAGCATGTAGCGCTTCTGGAAGGCGCGGTCGTCCTCCAGGGACTGGGCGTACTGCTGGCTGCGCAGGAGCGCCACCTCGTCCTGCTCTTCGCGGCTGATCTTCTCCTCACGCGCCACGTTCTCGGCGGTGACGATCATCGCCGAGCGGGTGAGGGGGTCGGCGTTGAAGCTGTCCATGACCGGGTTCTCGGCCTTGCCGGTGCCCCCCGGACCGCCGGGGTCGGGGTAGTAGACGTGGGGGCCGTTCGAGGTGCGGTCGCAGGCCACCGCCAGGACGCACTCCCGCTGGCCGGTGGCGACCTCGAGGGCCGCGGAGGCCAGCATGCGGGTGGAGGTGGCGCAGGCCTGGGCGATCGTCGGTCCGGTGATGCCGCCGGCGCCGATCAGGCCCGCCAGCCAGGGGCCGCCGTAGAAGCAGGACCGCTGGGGGACGCTGATCCCGAAGACCAGGGAGTCGAAGATCCCGGGATCGATCTCACGCGTGCCCAGGAAGCGGGTGGTCTGCCGCCCGGCCAGCTCGATGGCGTGGTAGCCGGCGAGGCTACCCTGCCAGCGGCAGAAGGGGGTGGTCCAGTAGGCGCCGTAGGGGATGTAGACGTTGTCGAGGGGCATGGTCGTTCCTATTGGGGCTCTGCGCCCCTTCTCGCGCGTTCAGCCAGTCGTCTCGAAGTCCGGCGCGCGGCGCTCGAGGAAGGCGCCCACGCCCTCCTTCGCCGCGGCGGTGCACGCAGTGGCGCCGAAGGCGCGGTAGCCACGCTCGAGCGCCTCTTCCAGGGTGGTCGCGGCGGCGCAGTCGCTCACCGCGTTCTCGATGATCCCGATCACCTCGCGGCTCAGGACCTGTCCGTTCCCGGCCACGGGTTCCACGGCGGCCATCGGAGCGATCTCGATCGCGCCGCCGGGGGCGGGACCCACCGAGCCCTCGAGCTCGCCCACCCGCGCCACGGCCAAACGGATCAGCTCGGCGTAGTCGTCCGCCACTCCGTCGAGGATCCCGAGCTCGCGGGCGCGCTTGGCGGTGAGCCGCTCGTTCAGCCGCAGCATGCCGTGGAAGACCTCCGCCGCGGCGGGCCAACGCCGGTAGGGGATCGTCAGGGCGCCGATTCCCGGCGCGATGCCGAGGCTGACCTCGGGGAGCTGCAGCCAGGCCTTCTGCGTGGCCACAAGGGCGTGGCAGCGGAAGGCCAGCTCCAGACCACCGCCCAGGGTCATGCCGTTCAGGGCGGCCACCACCGGCTTCTTCATCGCGTCCAGGTGGACCAGCAGGCGCGAGCAGTCGCGGGCGAAGCCGGCGGCCTCCTCCGCCTTGCCGAGCAGCTCGGGGAAGCGCCCGATGTCGGCCCCCGCGCAGAAGGCGCGCGGCCCGTAGCCGGTGATCACGAAGCCGCGCACGTCGGGGTCGTCCTCGTACTTCCTGATCACCGCCAGGAGCTCGTCGGTGACCTCGTCGTGCAGAGCGTTCATCGCCTGGGGGCGGCGCATGGTGAGCACGACCACCCCGTCGATGCGGTCGACCAGGAGGTGGCGTTCGAAGTCCAGGTACTGCGCCAGGGGTGCCTTGGGCATCGGCATCCCCGCACGCTCCTCGGCGAAGCGCGACAGGATGCGACCCACCTCGTCGTCCCCGAGCTCGGACATCAGTTGCAGCGGGCCGCGCTTGAAGCCCAGCGCCAGGGTGCAGCCGAGATCCAGATCGGCGGGGGTGCCGATCTCGCGGTCGAGGATGTCCACCGACTGGGAGAGCAGGACGCCGCGCAGCCGGTCGCGTACGGCGCCGGCCTTCTCCGGGGCCACCTCGAGGCGTTGCCTGGGCCCCAGGGTGTGCCACGTCTCCACCGACTGGAAGATCTCCGCCGGGCGGTAGTGCTTGCCCTCCTCCTGCATCTGCAGGGTGTTCGTCTCGATGATGATCGGGTTGCCGTGGGCCAGGTTGAGCACGAAGAAGGGCCCGGCGTGCACCAGCTCCCGCGCCACCGAGTCGACCTCCGGAGCGCTGGCGGTATCGAGCAGGTAGGCCGCCTCGTTGCACCAGTTGTCGAAGACGCGGTCGAGCATGAAGCAGAGCGCGTCGGCGGTCACCAGCGGCACCTTGCCTGTGGCGCAGAAGAGCCAGCGCAGGTACTCGACCACCTCGTCGTCCCCGTCCTGCCAGCGGATCACCTCCACCGCCGGATTCTGGAAGGCGGGGGCGAAGAAGTGGGTCACCGTGGCGCGCCCCTTGTGCTCGAGCCCCTCGAAGAGGCGGCTGGCGGGCAGGGAGGAGGTGTTGGAGGTGATCAGGGCGTCGGGCCGCACCAATCCCTCGACCTTGGCGAAGATCTCGCGCTTGAGCGGGAGGTTCTCGGTGGCCGCCTCCAGCACCCAGTCGCAGTGCGCAATCGCCCCGTAGTCGGTGGTGGTCACGAGCTTCTGGCGCACCGCCGCCGCCTGATTCTCGTTCAGCTTGCGCTTCTTGAGGCCCTTCTCCACGTACCCCTCGATGCGCGCCAGAGCGCGCTCCAGGGGCGCCTCGTCGATGTCCACCAGGATCAGCTCGAGCTCCGGCAGGTTGCTCTTCAGGTAATACCCGATGTCGGGTCCGATCGTCCCCGCGCCGAGGATGGCGACGCTGGATGGCAGGGGCCGAGAGGGAGTGGCGATCAGCGGGTTCTGGAAGGTCTCGACGGACATCGGCGCGGCTCGTCCGGAGGTCTGTGAGTGGGGACTGCGAGTGGCGGTGGAGCGGGCGAGTCTAGCGCGCGATCGATCCCTTCACAGGTCATCTCGACGGCCGGTGCACCGGGACCTTGTGCGTAGGTCGGCGAAGCTTGACGGGAACCTTTGCGCGTCCTTAGACTCGCTTCGTTCGCGCGGGCGGGGCGTCGACCGGCGAACCGCCGAGTGGGCCGAGCCATCCGTGCAGACACCGCGATCCGAAGCCCCCCTGCCTGCCGATGCTCCGCGGCCCGATGAGCGCTTGCTCGTCGATCGTCGGGGGCACACCGAGGTTCTGCTCGGCAACGAGGCGATCGTGCGCGGGGCCCTCGAGGCGGGAGTGGCCTTCGCCGCGGGCTACCCGGGCACGCCCTCTTCCGAGGTGACCGACTCCTTCGCGCGCATCGCGCGCGCCGCTGGAATCACCTTCGAGTACTCGGTAAACGAGAAGGTCGCCTTGGAGATGGCTTTTGCCGCCTGCTTGGCCGGCGCTCGCTCCATCTGCTCCATGAAGCACCTGGGGCTCGGAGTGGCGGGCGATCCCCTCTCGACCATTCCCTACGTGGGAGTCGGCGCGGGGCTGGTGATCGTGAGCGCGGGGGATCCCTCCTGCCACACCAGCCCCAACGAGCAGGACCAGCGCCACCTGGGTCCGATGCTGCACCTGCCGGTGCTCGACCCCAGCACGCCGGAGGAGGCCTGCGCCATGGCGCGCGGCGCCTTCGAGCTCTCCGAGCGCGCCAACCTGCCGGTCCTGCTGCGCACCACCGCCCGGGTGGCCCACTCCCGCGCGCCGGTGCGCTACGGCGCGCTCCTGCCGCCCCGGGTCGGCTCCTTCCAGCGCGATCCCCCGCGCTACGTGCCGATGCCCGCCAACGCGCGCGTCATGCGCCGCCAGATCCCGGAGCGGCTGGAGGCCGCGCGGGAGTGGCTGCGCGACGCCGGCTTCCTGCGCGCCTGCGGGTCGGGGCGCTCGGGGATCCTCGCGGCCGGCGCGCCCGCGGCGACCTGCGCCGACTGGCTCGCCGAGCACGGCTTGGAGGAGGAAGTGCGCTCGATCGCAGTGGGGGGGGTGCACCCCCTCCCCGAGGAGGAGCTGGCAGACCTCTGCCGGGACCTGGACCGCTTGCTGGTGGTGGAGGAGCTCTCCCCCTTCCTCGAGGACGCCGTGACCCTGATCTGCGCACGGCGGGGCCTCGAGATCGAGATCCTCGGCAAGCACACCGGCCACCTGCCCCACGAGTTCGAGTACGACCCGTCGATCGTCGGCGCGGCGATCCACTCCGCCCTGGGGGTGGGACCCGCCCCCGCCGAGCCGCGGCCGAGCGCTCCCCTGCCGGGACGACCGCCGGTCTTCTGCTCCGGCTGTCCCCACCGCTCGAGCTTCCTGGCGGCGCGCCTGGCCTTCGACTCCAGTCAGCTCTTCTTCAACGACATCGGCTGCTACACCCTCGGCTACGGTCCGCCTCACGAGACGGCGGACGCCCTGCTCTGCATGGGTGCGGGCTTCACCCTGGCGGGTGGCTTCGCGCGGGTGACCGGTGAGCGCGCCGTCGGCTTCGTGGGGGACTCGACCTTCTTCCACGCGGGCATGCCGGCGCTCCTGAACCTGGTCAAGGAGGACGCGCCGGTGGTGGCGGTCATCCTCGACAACCAGATCACCGCCATGACCGGCTTTCAGGAGAGCCCCGCTTCCGCCAGCGTCTCGAAGCCACCACGGGCTTCGATCGAGGAGGTGGTGCGGGCCCTCGGCGTGCGACACGTGGAGGTGGTGGACCCCTTCGACCTCCAGGCCGCCGTGAACGCCTTCGCTCGCGCGCGGAACGCGAGCGGGGTGAGCGTGGTGATCTCCCGCGCCCCCTGCCCCTCCCACCTCGCCCGCGGTAGTTCGCAGCCGCCGGCGGTCGTCTACCGGATCGACCGCGAGCGCTGCCAGAGCTGTGGCCGCGAGTGCGCGGGTGCGCGCTGCGCGGTGCCGGTCACCCGCGAGTTCGAGCTCAACCTCGTGCGGGGGCGCATCCGCGGGCGCCCCACCCCCGAGGCGATGCCTCCCGGAGTGGCGCCCTGCGCCAGCGCCTGTCCCCTGGGGCTGTGCATCCAGGGCTACGCGGGGCACGTGGCCGCCGGGGAGTACGCCGAGGCGCTGCAGCACGTCCTGGCGCGGCTCCCCCTGCCGGAGTCGGTGTGTCGCGTCTGCCACCGCCCCTGCGAGGAGCGCTGCGTGCACTTCGAGGAGGGCGAGCCGGTGGCGGTGAACGACCTCAAGCGCTTCCTCCTCGAGTGGGGGCGCTCACAGGGCCGAGCATTGGCCGAGGAGCAGCTCGAGACGCTCCACGACCGCTCGGTGGCGGTGGTGGGCGCGGGGCCGGCGGGGCTGGCGGCGGCCGCCGAGCTCCGGGCGCGCGGCTACCGGGTGGTGCTGGTCGACGGTGCGGAGCACCCGGGGGGGCTCCTGCGCAGCGGCATCCCCCGCTTCAGGCTCCCCGCCGGGCCCCTCGAGCGCGACGTGGAGCGCATCCTCGCCCTGGGAGTCGAGTTCCGCGGCGGCGTGCGGCTCGGGGCGGAGGTCGGTCTCGATCAGCTCCTCGCCGAGGGACACGACGCCGTGGTGCTCGCCCTCGGTGCGGGGCGCCCGCGGGAGCTCGAGCTCCCCGGCGCGGCGCGCGCAGAGCCGATCGATGCCCTCGACTACATCGCCGACGACCGGGCTTCCGCCGACCGATCGCTGCTCGTGATCGGCGGCGGCAACGCCGCCGTGGACGTCGCCCGCCTCGCCCTGCGCCGCGGCGTCGACGACGTGCGCTTGGTCTGCTTCGAGCGTCGCGCCGAGATGCCCGCCATCGCGGAGGAGGTGGACGCCGCCGAGGAGGAGGGGGTCGCGATCGAGACCGCCCTGCGCCCCGTGGAGTTCACGACGACGGGAGCCCTCTATCGCCCCGAGGACGGAAGCGGCCCGAGGCACGCCTTCGACGCCGAGCGCGTCGTGCTGGCGCTCGGCCAGCTCCCCGACCTCGCCGTCCTGGGGGAGTGGGGGCAGCGCCTCGAGGTCGACCGCGAGGGGTGCCTCGTCGTCGATCGGGAGAGCGGCGCCACCTCGGAGGCGCGCCTGTTCGCCGCCGGCGACCTGGTGGCGGGCCCGCGCACGGTGACCGACGCCATCGCCTCCGGTCTGCGCGCCGCTTGGGGAATCGATCGCATGCTGCGCGGCGAGGAGGCGGCCGACGCCCGCCCCGCTCCGCCGCGCTTCGAGACCGAGCTCGACGCCGGCCCGCTGCCCCGTCCCCCCGAGACGCAGCCCCGGCGCCGTCCTCCCACGTCACCGCCGTCCACCCGCGCCACGAGCTTCGAGGAGATCCACGGGACCCTCTCCGAGAGCGACGCCCGCGCCGAGGCCGCGCGCTGCCTCTCCTGTGGGCGGTGCGGCAACTGCCGCGCCTGCATCGAGCTCTTCGGTTGCCCCGCCTTCCGGGAGGGACCCGACGGGATCGAGGTCGACCCCGCCGCCTGCAACGGCTGCGGCGGCTGCGTGGAGCTCTGCCCCGCGGGCGCGATCCACGCCGTCGCCAACCCCCTGGAGGACCCACGGTGAGCCCCGGCGAGCGCTACTGCATCGTCGTGGCGGGGGTCGGCGGACAGGGGGTGCTGACCGCCGCCCGTTGCCTCGGCGACGCGGCCCTGGCGTCCGGGCGCGGGGTGGTGGTCGGGCAGCTGCACGGCATGTCCCAACGGGGTGGCAGCGTGCGCTGCACGGTGCTCGTCGGCCCCGGCCAGAGCTCCTTCGTCCCCGAGGGGGGCGCGGACGCGCTGCTGGCCCTCGAGCCCCTCGAAGGGCTGCGCGCCCGGGACGCCCTCGCCGGGCACACCCTGGCGGTGGTCAACCGCGTCCCGGTGGTGCCGCCGAACCTGGTGCGCACCCGGACCCCCTACCCGGAGGTGGAGGGGATCCTCGCGGAGCTGAGAGCAGCGGCGGCGAGCCTGGTCGTCGTCGACGGCGGAGCGCTGGTCGCGGAGCTCGGCGCACAGCGCGCCCTCAACGCCGCCCTCCTGGGGGCCCTCGCGGGGTCGGGGGGACTCCCCTTCGAACCCGCGCTACTCTTGGCGGCGATCGAGGGACGCAGCCGGCCGGAGGCCAGGGAGGTCAACCGGCGGGCGTTCGCGCTGGGCCAGGAGGCGGTGCAGGGGTGAGCTTCAAGATCGGGATCGACGTCGGAGGGACCTTCACGGACCTCTTCCTGTGGCCCGAGGGCGGGGAGGGGGACGCCGAGACCTTCAAGGTCCTCTCGACCCCCGCCGACCCCTCCGACGGAGTGCTCGCGGGCCTGGAGCTCGTCGCCCGCTCGCGGGGGATGGAGCTCTCCGAGCTCGCCGGCGCCACCTCCTTGATCGTGCACGGGACCACGGTGACCACCAACGCGGTGCTCACCCGCGGCGGCGCCAGCACCGGTCTGGTGACCACCTCCGGGGTGCGCGACGCCCTGGAGATGCGGCGCGGGATACGGGAGCGGCAGTACGACAACCGCTATCAGAACGTCGTGCCCCTGGTCCCGCGCCACCGGCGACGGACGGTGGCGGGGCGGCTCGACTTCCAGGGGCAGGAGCTCGAGCCGCTGGATCTGGACCAGGTCAGGAGCGAGGTGCTGCGGCTGAAGCAGGAGGGGGTCGCCGCGGTGGCGGTCTGCTTCATGCACGCCTACGCCAACCCCGCCCACGAGCGCGCCGCCGCACAGGCGATCGCCGAGGTCCTGCCGGAGGCCTACCTCTCCGTCTCCTCCCAGGTCCTGCCCACGATCCGCTTCTACGACCGGGTCTCGACCACGGTCCTGAACGCCTTCGTGGGGCCGGTGCTCGAGCGCTACCTCTCGAGCCTCACCGCACGCCTGGCGGAGTGCGGTTTCGCGGGCACGCTCCTGATCATGCAGAGCAACGGCGGGGTCGCCTCGCCGGAGCGCTCGGTGCGCAGCGCCGCCTCGACCCTCTTGTCGGGACCCGCCGCCGGACCGCGCGCCGCCGCGACCTACGCGGGGTTCGGGGGACAGGGGGACTGCATCCTGGTCGACATGGGGGGCACCAGCTTCGACGCCTCGCTGGTGCGCGAGGGACGCGCCGCCATGCAGAGCGAGAGCGAGATCGACCGCCTGCGGATCGCGCTGCCGATGCTGGCGATCACCACCATCGGCGCCGGCGGCGGCAGCATCGGCTGGATCGACGAGGGGGGGCTCCTGCGCATGGGCCCCGCCTCCGCCGGAGCGGCGCCGGGGCCGGCCTGCTACGGGCGCGGGGGGGAGCGACCCACCTGCACCGACGCCGACCTGCTGCTGGGCTACCTGGATCCCGCGGCGTTCGCCGGCGGGAAGCTCGCCCTCGACGAGGGGCGCGCCCGCGCCGCCATCGAGCGCGAGATCGCCGGCCCCCTCGGGCTCGACCCGGAGCAGGCCGCCGCGGGGATGTACCGCGTGATCAACGCCAACATGGCCCACGGCGTGCGCGAGATCACCGTCGAACGCGGGTTGGACCCGCGCGAGTTCCCGATGGTGGTGGCAGGAGGTGCGGGAGCCCTGCACGCCTGCATGATCGCCCGCGAGCTCGAGATCCCGCGCATCGTGGTGCCCGCCACCGCCTCCACCCTCTGCGCGGCGGGGATGCTGCAGTGCGACCTGCAGCACGACTTCGTGCGCTCCTGCGTGGGCCCCCTGGCCACGATCGACCCCGCCCATCTGGCCGCGCTCGCCGGCGAGCTGATCGCCGCAGGGGAGGCGCGCCTCGCGGGGCAGGAGATAGAGGCCCTGGAGCACGAGCTGGCGCTCGATCTGCGCTACCTCAAGCAGTACCACGAGGTGACGGTGCCGCTGGAGCGGACCGACCTGGAGGCGGGGGACCTATCCGCGGTGGCGCAGGCCTTCCACGGCGAGCACGACCGCCTCTACGGCTACGACCTGGCCGCCGAGGGGACGGGGCTCGAGCTGATCAACCTGCGGGTGCGCTCGATCGGCCGCACCGCCAAGCCGTCCCTGCCCGAGCTGGCGCCCGGGGACGGCGCGGGGGCCGTCGCCCACCGCGGGACGCGCCGCGCCTTCGTCCCCGAGGTGGAGGAGTTCCGCGAGGTGCCGGTCTACGACGGCCACCTCCTCGGCAGCGGCGACGCGATCGCGGGTCCGGTCCTGATCGAGCGGGTGGACACGACGATCTTCGTCAGCGCCTCCTTCGGGGCACTGGTGGACAGCTACGGCAGCGTGCTCCTCGAGCAGCGCACGGAGGGGTGGAGATGAGCGACTCCCAATCCGTCGACAAGGTCCTGGCGGCGATCATCGGTCGGGCGCTGAAGGCGATCACCGACGAGATGAGCCTGACGATGGAGAAGACCACGCGCTCGCCGATCCTGTGCGAGGCCAAGGACTTCGTCACCGGGCTCTACGACGCCGAGGGGCGCATGCTGGAGCAGACGGAGAACCTGCCGATCCTCTCCTTCTCCCTCAGCCCCGTCTGCCAGCACATCGCCGAGACCTTCCGCGGGCGCGTCTACCCCGGGGACGTCTTCTTCCACAACGACGTCTTCTCCCTCGGCAACCAGAACAACGACGTGGCCGCCTTCAAGCCGATCTTCGTCGGCGAGGAGCTGGTCGGCTGGGCGGCCGCCAAGGGGCACCAGGCTGACATCGGCGGCGCGGTGCGCGGCGGCTACAACCCGAACGCCACCGAGGTCTGGCAGGAGGCCCTGCGCATCCCCGCGGTCAAGGTCTACGAGCGCGGCGAGCTGCGCCGCGACGTCTGGGACCTGATCTTCGCCAACATCCGCCTCGACATCGTGCAGGAGGACATGAAGGCCGAGATCGGCGCCTGCACGGTGGGGGAGCGGCGGCTGGTGGCGCTGATCGAGAAGTACGGCGTCGAGCGCTTCGAGGCCCACAAGCGCTACCTCTTCGAGGCGGCGCGCAAGATGATGGAGGCGGAGATCCGCTCGATCCCGAACGGCAGCTACGACGGGGAGGCGACCGTCTACTACGACGGCAAGACCCCCGGCTCCACCTACAAGATCCGGGTCGAGATCCGCGTCGAGGACGAGCGCGTGACCTTCGACTACTCGAAGACCGACCCCCAGACCGACGGCTTCGTCAACGGCACCTACACCTCGAGCGCCTCGGCCACGATCCTGACCTTCCTGCAGATGGTCAATCCCGACATCCCGCACAACGACGGGATGCTGCAGCCGATCGAGATCGTGATCCCCGAGGGCACCCTGCTCAACGCCTCCTACCCCGCGGCCACCACCTTCGGCAACCACCTCTGTCCCCCCAACGCCGACGCCATCATCCGCGCCCTGGCGGCGGTGATCCCCGAGCGGGTGGGGGCGGGCTGGAACCAGCTGCTGTGCTCCCTCTCGACCGGGCCGCACCCCCACCGCGGCGACACCTACGTCGACATCTGCTTCATCGGGTTGAAGGGCGGGTCGGGAGCCACCGGGGTCTGCGACGGCTACGACCACATCGGCATGATCGATGCGTCGGGGGGCCTGCTCGACCAGGACTACGAGATGTTCGAGCAGATGACCCCCCACCGGCTGATCGAGCACGAGTACCTGATCGACTCCGCGGGGGCGGGCAAGCACCGCGGCGGACTGGGGGTGTGCACCCGCTACCGGGTGGGGAGCGACGGGACCCAGATCGTGACCTTCGGCGACGGGGACGTGGAGCCCGCCTTCGGGCTCTTCGGCGGGGGTCCGGGCAGCCTGAACCGGATCGAGCTGCACTACGAGGACGGACGTCGCTACGTGGCGACCAGCAAGGACCTGGTCACCGACGTCCCCGCCGGCACCCTCTACCTGCAGGAGGCGGGGGGCGGCGGCGGCTACGGGCCGCCCCGGGAGCGCCCCGCGGAGAAGGTGCAAGAGGAGGTGCGCGACGGGATCGTCTCGATCGAGGCGGCGCGCGAGCTCTACGGCGTGTTGCTCGACCCCGAGACCCTGGAGATCGTGGAGAGGAGGGACTGAGCCCCGAGCCATGGACTTCTCCCTGACCGAAGAACAGCGCGCCATCCAGGAGGCCTTCGCGACCTTCTCCGAGCGCGAGATCCGCCCCCGGGCGCGCGAGCTGGACGAAGCGCAGGCCTATCCCCACGAGCTGATCACCGCCATCGGCGAGCTGGGCTTCTACGGCATGCGCTACCCCGAGCCCCACGGCAGCGGCGCCGACGTCGTCTCCTACGTGCTGGCGGTGGAGGAGCTCGCGCGCGGCAACCTCTCCGTGGCCGCCGCGGCCTGCATGCAGTCCCTGATGGGCACCCACTTCATCGAACGCTTCTCCCAGGGGGAAGTGCGCGAGCGCGTGCTCGCGCCGGCGCTGCGCGGCGAGGTCAAGGGCACCATCTGCATGACCGAGCCGGACGCCGGCAGCGACCTGGGCTCGATCGTGACCCGCGCCGAGGAGCGCGACGGGACCTGGTACCTGAGCGGGCGCAAGACCTGGATCACCTCCGCTCCGGTGGCGGACCTCTTCACCGTCTTCGCCAAGACGGGCGAGAAGCAGCTCTCCGTCTTCCTGGTCGAGCGCGGCGCGGCGGGGCTCGAGGTGGGGCGCAGGATCGACAAGCTGGGGGTGCGCGCCTCTCTCACCTCGGAGGTGGCCTTCGAGGAGACCCCCGCCACCTGCCTGCTCGGCGAGCTGCACGGGGGCATGGCCTACCTGCGCGAGATCCTGGCGGAGATCCGCGTCATGACCGCGGCCCTCGCCATCGGCGTGGGGCGCGCGGCGCTGGAGGACACCGTGGCCTACGCCGCCGAGCGGGAGCAGTTCGGCCGGCCGATCAACCGCTTCCAGGCGGTCCAGGCGCACCTGGCGGAGATGGCCACCGACCTCGAAGCCGCGCGGCAGCTCACGCGCTGGGCGGCCTGGCGCAGCGACCAGGGGCTGGAGAACGTCGACCAGGCGGCGATGGCCAAGCTCTTCGCCTCCGAGGCCGCCACCCGCATCTGCGACCGCGGCGCGCGGGTGCTCGCCAGCTACGGCTTCGCCGACGACTACCCGATCCAACGCTACCTGCGGGACGTGCGCTTCACCCTGATCGGTGGCGGCACCTCCGAGATCCTGCGGGTGGGGATAGCCAGGGGGCTCACGCGATGAGTGCCAAGAGGGAGAGCACCCGGCCGATCCGAGTGCTGGTGGCCAAGCCGGGGCTCGACGGCCACGACGTGGGCGCCAAGGTGGTGGTGCGCGCCCTGCGCGAGGCGGGGATGCAGGTCGTCTACACCGGACTGCGCCAATCTCCGCAGTCGATCGTCGACGCGCTGGAGCGCGAGGGCTCCGACGTCCTGGCCCTCTCGATCCTCTCCGGAGCGCACCTCCCGCTGTGCCGCAAGGTGGGGCAGGAGCTAGCCGCGCGCGGTGCGGGCGAGGGAGTGCTCTGGGTGGTGGGGGGCAACATCCCCGCCTCCGACCACGCCGCCTTGAAGGAGCTCGGCGTGGCCGGGGTCTTCGCCACCGGCTCCTCCTTCGAGGAGATCGTGCGCTTCATCCAGAAGGAGGTGCAGTCGTGAGCGGAAACGGTGAGGCGCCCTTGCGCTGGGAGTCGGGACTCGAGGTGCAGCCGGTCTACGACGCCGCCGCCCTCGAGCGCAGCGGTGGCTCCCAGGGAGTGGGAGCGCCGGGGGAGTACCCCTTCACCCGCGGCATCCACCCGTTGATGTACCGCAAGCGCCCCTGGACGATGCGCCAGTACTCCGGCTTCGGCACGGCGGCGGAGACGCGCGAGCGCTTCCAGTACCTGATCGAGACCGGCAACACCGGCCTCAACGTGGCCTTCGACCTGCCCACCCAGTGCGGCCTCGACTCCGACGACCCGATGGCCGAGGGGGAGGTGGGGCGCGTGGGGATGGCGGTCGACACCCTGGTCGACATGCAGGAGGCCTTCGAGGGGATCGACCTGAACGAGATCACCGTCTCCCTCACCATCAACGGCGCCGCCGCTCCGATCATGGCGATGTACTTCGCCCTGGCGCGGCGCCGGGGGTACGACCTGGCCGAGCTGCGCGGCACCGCCCAGAACGACATCCTGAAGGAGTTCGTCGGCCGCGGGACCTGGATCTTCCCCGTCGAGGAGTCGCTGCGGCTGGTGGGGGACACGATCGAGTTCTGCGCCCACAACGTGCCGCGCTACAGCGCGGTGTCGGTCTGCGGCTACCACATCCGCGAGTCCGGCGCCGACCCCGCCGGGGAGATGGCCTACGGCCTGGCGATCGCGCGCGCCTACGTCGACCGGGTGCTGGAGCGCGGGTTGGACGTCGACTCCTTCGCCGGTGGGCTCTCCTTCAACTTCGACATCCACGGCAACCTCTGGGAGCAGGTGGCCAAGTTCCGCGCCG
>CAZDQL010000133.1:0-999 GCA_964507325.1 uncultured Planctomycetaceae bacterium
CCCCCCCCCCCCCCCCCCCCCGCCCCCCCCCCCCCCCCCCCCCCCCCCCCCCCGCGCGGCGCCCCCCCCCCCGGCCCCCCCCAACCCGCCGCGCCAACCGACGCCGGGCTCGTTCGGGCAGCTCCGGCAGGTTCACCCCCCGCCCCGCCAGGGTCCCCTCGCTCTTCCCACCCACCCGGGGCCCCAGACCCACCTCGAGCCCGGCCCGCGCCAGCCGGGCGCGCACCTCCATGGAGGCGCTGTAGGTGGTGAGGATCGCCCCGGAGTCCATGCGGCCCGCGATCTCCGCCAGGAACCCCTCCTCCCACAGCGGGGGATCGACCCGCGGGGAGAAGGGATCGAGGAAGACGGCGTCGAAGTGCTCCGTGGGCTCGAGGGCGGCCAGACGCCGAGCCGCGTCTCCCAGGAGAAGACGCAGCCGGCCGGCCTCTCCCAGCGGCACCCCCGCCTCCCCCACCTGGGGATCGGCGAGCGCTCGCTCGAGGGCGGCCGCCACCGGGGCGTGGCGGCGCGCGAGTTCGGGTGGAGCCAGCTCACCGGATCGGGCCAGGGCCAGGGCGGCTTCGATCACACCCCGGTCCAGCTCCAGGGTCAGGGCGTCGAGCACGACCCCCGTTCCGCGCAGAGCTTCGAGGGCGGCGCTCAGGTTCCAGCCCAGTCCGGTCCCCACGTCGAGCAGGCGCAAGCGCTCGAGCTTCTCCGAACGCGCGCGCTCCGCCAGGCGCGCCGGCTGGGCGTAGCGCTCCCAGGCCTCGCTCCAGGCGCCGTGCCGGCTGTGGCAGGCCTGGTCCAGGTCCCGGGAGAGGAGCGTGGTCGAGCCGTCGGCGGTGCGCAGGGGGAGCCAAGCGTGGGGAGGCATCGGGGCTCGATTCTACGCGCCCAGAAAAAGGTGGCGGGCGGGTCCTGGGGCCCCGCCCCCCCGCGCTTCTCCCCACACTCCGGCGGACTCTCGGCAGGCCGGCAGGGGCAGCGCCCGCCCGGCACCGCCCGCCACGGCCG
>CAZDQL010000133.1:1009-13453 GCA_964507325.1 uncultured Planctomycetaceae bacterium
CTGCCCCCCGCCTTCTTTGGGGGGGGGGGGGGGGGGGCGGGCCCCCCCCCCCCCCCGGCTCTTCTCCCAACTCTCCGTCGGACTCTCGTCAGGCCGTCTGGTCCAGCTCCGGCAGGACTCCGCCCGCCAGGTCCTCAACTCCCGTCACCGGGTGGTAGAGGGTCGCGCCGTCCGCCGGCGACCCGAAGAGGCCCGCCATGTCTTCCTTCAGGGCGTCGAAGATGTCGCCCAGGATCTCGCCGAGCTGCTCACGCCCGATGGCACCCTGCTCGAAGGTGGCGTCGCTCAGGCGCTCCATCGCCGATTCGAAACCGGCCTTCAGGTCGCGCAGCTCGGCCAACTGCTCGGCGGACATCCCACTGGTGTCCAGGTTCTCGAAGCGCTGATCGACCTTGTCCGCCAGGGCGTCGAGTCGCGCTTCGGCAGTCGAGGCCTCGGTCGACCCGTCGACCGGGGCTTGCTGACCGTCGGGGACCTCGGACAGGGCCAGGCTGCGCTGCACGTCGCTGCGCGCCAGGTCGAGGATGTTCTTGACGCCCTGCTCGAGGGCCTCACCGCTGAGCTCACCGTTGGCGAGGGCGTTCAGCAGGCGGTCGACGTGGCCTTCGAAGCGCTCCTGGGCGATCTCCAACCCTTCCACGGAGGCTCCGTCCAGCTCGGCGACGAGGGCCGCGAAGCGCTCGTTGATCGACTCCGACAAGGCCTCGACGCGCGCGGCGGTCGTCTGCTCGTCGCCGCCCTCGAGTCCCTGACCCGCGAACCCCCGATCCGCGGCCAGTGCGGCCTTCACGTCATGTTTGACGATATCGGTGGTCGCGCCCAGGCTGTGTGCGAGCCCGCGCGCGTCGAGGGTCCCATCCGCCAACGCGGCCTGGATGCGATCGACGTTCTTGTCGAACTCGCGTTCGATCGCCGATAGGTCGAGGCCCGTCCTTTCCGCCAGCGCCGCGAGGCGCTCGTGGATCCTGTCGGCGTAGGCGGCCGTCCTCTCGGAGGGGGACATGCCCTCACCGGGGTTGGAGAGCTGGACCTGATCCGAGCGGTGATCGGCGTCCGTACGCTCGGCGTGGCGCGAATCGTGGGGCGGCAGGGTCCCCGGCGAGCGATTGAATTGTTGGGCGGCCTGAGCGCGGGCAGCCTCGGAGGCGGAGATCTTCATGCTTCCGTTATCGGCCGCCCGTCGGGGGGAATTAGGGCAAAGCGCGACTTGCTGCGATTTCCCCTAAGCACGGATCTGCCAAGGATTTGGGGAAGTGGATGGAAACGTCTTCCACCCCCTCCGGAAACCGTGGCCCACCCCCGGCGGCGTAAGCTCGCACCCGTGCGAGCTCTGAAGGTGCTGCGGGACCTGGTCAGCGGAGTCGAACCCCTCGACTTCGGTCCGCCGGTGACCCACGTCTACGACCCCCTGGTCTACGCCGGGGAGGCCACCCGTCTCTACGTGGAGCGCTTCGCCCGCGAGGGGATCGAGGCGCTGCTGCTCGGGATGAACCCCGGCCCCTTCGGCATGGCCCAGACGGGGGTGCCCTTCGGCGAGGTGAACGCGGTCCGCGAGTGGCTGGGGATCGAGGTGGAGGTCGAGCGTCCCGCGCTGGAGCACCCCAAGCGTCCCGTCCTGGGATTCGCCTGCCCGCGCAGCGAGGTCAGCGGCGCCCGTCTCTGGGGCTGGGCCCGGGAGCGCTTAACGACGCCAGAGCGCTTCTTCTCGCGCTTCTTCGTCTGGAACTACTGCCCCCTGGTCTTCCTCGAGGAGAGCGGCCGCAACCGCACCCCCGACAAGCTCCCGGCGTCGGAGCGGGCGGCGCTCTTCGAGGTCTGCGACCGCGCCCTGGTGCGCATCGTCGAGTGCCTGCGACCGGAGCTCGTGATCGGCATCGGCCGCTTCGCCGAAGCGCGCGCCCGCGCCGCCCTCGGACCGGATGGTCCTCCGGTGGGCACGGTCCTGCACCCCTCCCCCGCCAGCCCCGCCGCGAACCGCGGTTGGCGGCAAGCCGCGGAGCGGCAGTTGGCGGAGCTCGGGGTGGAGGTCGGACGGGGCGCCTAGTTGAAGACGATCGAGACCGCGTCGGTGAAGTTCGACGTCGCGTGCGGGTTGTGGTCGTGGAACCAGCACTGGAAGCACCAAGTCTCGCCGGGCTGCACCGCGTAGGGGCCGAGCGGGGTCGGCAACTGAGCCAGGTCGATCTCGGCGCGGAGCTCACCGGCAGCTCCCGAGCTACCCAGGGTCGAGAGGTGCCGTCCAGTAGCGCCGCCGAGGCACAGGTTCCCCTGACTGCCGCCGGGGTTGGCGACGAAGCCTTGGGTCTGGGAGTTCAGGAAGTAGCCGAACTCGTCGGTGGGGAGTTGGCTGGCGACCAATGTGATGTACCTCGCGGCCACGGCGCTGGAGCCGTAGGCGGTGATGATCCCTGGGAGCCCGGAGGAGTTGATCACCGCTGACCCGCAGTAGTTGGTGCCGATCGAGGGGGCATCGAGGTCGAAAACGTAGGCCGCACCTGCCTGTTCGGCGCTGTCGTCGGTCTGGTCGCCGTTCACGCCCGTGGCATTGCTGTCTTCGTATTGCGCCCCGATTACCACGGTGTCGCCCGACACTGACACTGGGAAGCCGAACCTAGCATCTGAGGCGGCATTCGATGCCTTGAGATACGCCTCTGGAATCCAGCCTGTGGTGTCCCGCCTGAACACATAGGCCGCTCCGGCCTGCAGGGCGCTGTTGTCGCTCTGATCGCCATCCACACCCGTGGAATCGCTGTCTTCCCCCGAGGCCCCAACCACCACCACGTCATCTGACAGCGCCACGGCACAGCCGAACCAGTCGTCTGCATCCGTATTGGACGCCTTGAGATAGGCGTCCTGGTGCCAGCTCCCACCGCTCTTGGCGAACACGTAGGCCGCACCTGACCAGGTAGCGCTGTTGTCGCTCTGGTCGCCGTTCACACCCGTCGCGCTGCTGCTCTCCCGGAAGGCCCCGACCACCGCCGTGTCACCGGACACTGACACTGACCAGCCGAAGAGGTCACCCGGATCCGTATTGGATGCCTTGAGATAGGCTTCCTGGCTCCAGGTTCCGCTGCTCCGCCGAAAAACGTAGACCGCGCCCGCCTGGTAGGCGCTGTTGTCACTCTGATCTCCGTTCACACCGGTGGCACTGCTGGCCTCTCCGCCAGCCCCGACAGCTACTGTGTCATCGGACACAGAGATCGAGTTTCCGAAGAAGTCCCCTTTGTCCGTGGTGGAGGCCTTGAGATAGGCTTCCTGGCTCCAGCTCGCACCGCTTCGCCTGAACACGTAGGCGGCGCCAGCTTGCGTCAGGCTGTTGTCGTTCTCGTTGCCGTCTACACCAGTAGCACCGCTGGCCTCACCGGGCGCGCCAACTACCACAGTGTCGTCCGACACTGCCACCGACCTGCCGAACAGGTCCCACGTTTCCGTGTTGGACCCCTTGAGGTACGCCTCTTGACTCCAGATCCCACTGCTCCGCGTGAACACGTAGGCCGCACCTGCATAGTAGGCGGTGTTGTCGCTCTGATCGCCGTTCACGCCAGTAGCACCACTGCGTTCATACTCCGCTCCGACCACTACCGTGTCACCCGACACCGCAACCGAGTAGCCGAAGTGGTCCCATCGGTTCGTGTTGGATGCCTTGAGGTAGGCCTCCTGGCTCCAGATCGGCCCATTCCGCACGAATACGTACGCGGCTCCTGCTTCCGGGGCGCTGTTGTCGCTCTGATCGCCGTTCACGCCGGTGGCGTTGCTGTCCTCCAACAGAGCCCCGACCACCACGGTGTCACCTGACACCGCCACGGAATAGCCGAAGTAGTCGAATGCGTCCGAATTGGAGGCCTTGAGATAGGCCTGTTGCGCGATGGGGTCGATCGTCAGCGGGTAGCGTGCGCCGCGTTCTTCGATCGTGAAGCGCAGCCTCTCGCCGACACTGGCCATGCTCGCCCGGAGTTCCTCGCCATCGGCGTCGAACACGACGAGCCCGGAGTAGGTGAGCAACGCCGCCCCCTCGTCGTCCACGAGGCGCACCCCGCGCCCGTCCGCGTTCACCAAGGATCGCAGCCCGCCGCGCACCTCGAGGGTCAAGGTCAGCGGGCCCGCATCTCCCTCCCCGTTCCGCGCAGGTCGCCGCCGTACGACGTAGCCGTGCTCCAAGCCGCGCCGGTCGTTGACGTACCACTCCTGGAGCGTCGCATCCCAGTCGTACGTCACGCGCCCGCCATCGGCGTCCATGCGCGCGGGGACGTTCACCTCCCGCTCGCCACCGGCGAAGCCAAAGCTCTGGAGCTCAAGCCCCCAACTCCAGCCGCCCACGTCCGGCACCGTCGTGAATCCGCGGCCATCGAAGCGCGTCGACCACCGCTGCCCTGGATTGTGCGCCCGGTAGCCGCCTTCGACCTCGTAGGCGGCGTGACGCCCTGCCTCGTACGCGGCCCGAATGCCGGACCAGTCATCGACCGAAAGACCTTCTGGAACCGCGACCTCCGCAGCGGGCGGATCCGACTGGCCCACCCCGACCGGGGCCAGGACCAGGACACACGAAGCAGCGAGCGCCGCACGGAGGAGCCGACGACAGACAGGCATGATCACATCCTCGAAGCTGGGAGGGTCGTCGCCAGGCCCGCCCTTGGATGGTATCAGATGTCCTGACAGGTGCCCACGAGCCCGGTGCGAGGGCCGCGGGCACCTCCCAGCGTGCTCTAAGCGGTAGCCGCTTCGAGCAGCCCCGCCTCCTTCAGCCTGCCCTCCATCAGCTCGCCCATGCGGGCGGGACTCGGACTGACCGTCACGCCGGCGGCCTCGAGAGCCGCCACCTTCTCCGAAGCGGTGCCCTTGCCTCCGGCGATGATGGCGCCGGCGTGGCCCATGCGCTTGCCGGGGGGCGCCGTCTGGCCGGCGATGAAGCCGACCACGGGCTTCTTGACGTTGGCGCGGATGTAGTCCGCGGCGGCCTCCTCGGCGGTGCCCCCGATCTCGCCGATCATGACGATGGCGTCGGTGTCGGGGTCGGCGTTGAAGGCCTCCAGGCAGTGGATGAAGTTGGTGCCGTTGACCGGGTCACCGCCGATGCCGACGCAGGTCGACTGGCCGATGCCGCGGGTGCTGAGCTGCCAGACCGCCTCGTAGGTCAGGGTGCCGGAGCGGCTGATCACGCCCACCCGGCCCGGCTTGTGGATGTAGCCGGGCATGATGCCGATCTTGCACTGCTCGGGCGTGATCACCCCGGGGCAGTTGGGGCCGATCAGGCGCGAGCGGGAGCCCTCCAGGGCCTCCATCACGCGCACCATGTCGAGCACCGGGATCCCCTCGGTGATCGTCACGACCAGCTCCATCTCCGCCTCGATCGCCTCGATCATCGCCGCGCCGCAGAAGGGGGGCGGGACGTAGAGCACCGTGGCGTTGGCGCCGGTGGCCGCCTTGGCCTCCGCCACCGTTCCGAAGACGGGCAGATCCAGGTGCTCGGTCCCGGCCTTCTTGGGGTTGACCCCTCCGACCAGCTGGGTGCCGTACTCGATCGCCTGCTGGCAGTGGAAGGTGCCGGTCTGCCCGGTGAAGCCCTGGCAGATGACCTTGGTGTCGGAGTTGACGAAGATGCTCATTGGGTGACTCCTTGCACGGCTTGGCAGACCTTCTGGGCGGCGTCGTCCAGGTCGGAGGCGGGCACGAGCGCCAGCCCCGACTCCGCGAGGATGCGACGCCCCTCCTCGACGTTGGTCCCCTCAAGGCGCACCACCAGGGGCACCCCGACCTCCACCTCGCGGGCGGCGGCCACCACCCCCTCGGCGATCACGTCGCAGCGCATGATGCCGCCGAAGATGTTGATCAGGACCCCCTTGACCTTCTCGTCACCGAGCAGGATGCGGAAGGCGGCCGCAACCGCCTCCTTGGTCGCTCCGCCCCCCACGTCGAGGAAGTTGGCGGGCTCCGCTCCGTAGAGCTTGATGACGTCCATCGTCGACATCGCCAGGCCCGCGCCGTTGACCATGCAGCCGATGTTGCCGTCGAGGGAGATGTAGGAGAGGCCGTACTTGCCAGCCTCCGCCTCGCGGGGGTCCTCCTCGTGCAGGTCGCGCAGCTCCTCGAGCTCCTGGTGGCGGAAGAGCCCGCTGGAGTCGAAGTTGATCTTGGCGTCGAGGGCGCGCACCGCGCCGTCGTCGGTGTGCACCAGGGGGTTGATCTCCGCCAGGGAGCAGTCGAGGTCGCAGAAGAGCTTGGAGAGCCCCGTGAGGAACTCGATCGCCTGGTCCACCAGCTCGGCGGGGATCCCGATCCCCTGCGCCAGACGCCGGGCGTCGCTCTCGCTCAAGCCCTCGCCTGGAGAGTAGGGGGCCGTGAGGATCTTCTCGGGGGTGTTCGCCGCCACCGCTTCGATGTCCATCCCCCCCTCGGAGGAGGCCATCAGGACCGGCCGGCGGCACTCGCGGTCGATGACGATGCCGACGTAGTACTCCTTGGCGATCGCCGAGCCCTCCTCGACCCACACCTTGCGCACCAGCTGCCCGTCGGGGCCGGTCTGGTGGGTGACGAGGTTCATGCCGAGGATCTCCTCGGCGGCGGCGCGGCACTCGTCGGCGCTGCGCACCAGCTTCACGCCCCCGCCCTTGCCGCGCCCGCCGGCGTGGATCTGGGCTTTGACGACCGCCAGGTCGCCGCCGAGGCTCTGGTAGGCCTCCAGGGCCTCTTCTGGGGTCTCGCAGACTCGGCCGCGGGGCACCGCGAGGCCGTACTTCGCGAGCAGCTCCTTGGCCTGGTATTCGTGGATCTTCATGGGCTTTCGGGCAGGGTATGCCGGTTTTTGGAGGCGGGGAGTCTACTCCCCACCCACCCCACGAGCCACGGGCAGGAGTGCGGCGGCGGGCGGCCCCCAATGGCGGGTCCGGAGGCGGCTCGGGCGCGGCCGCATGCAGACATTCAGGGCGCAAACGGAGGTACGGCCCTTAGGACGACTTGCGGACAATGCCCGGTCGACGCACGATTGACCCCATGGACGATTGGTGCCCCCAAGGACTCCCCGAAGGCACTCCCCTCTACGTCGCCATCGCCGACGCGCTGGCCAGCGATCTGGCCGACGGGCGCCTGCGGGCCGGCGATCGCCTGCCCACCCACCGCGCCCTGGCCGCGAACCTCGGCGTGAACGTGATGACCGTCACCCGCGGCTACGCCGAAGCGGCCCGCCGCGGTCTCGTCGAGGGGGAGGTGGGGCGCGGGACCTTCGTGCGCGCCCAGGGTCGCTCGGCGCGCGAGTTCCTGGAGGCGCCGGGGGAGGCCCGGGTGGTGGACTTCCACTTCAACCTCCCCGCCGGGGACCCCTCGATCCTCGACGTGGAGGGGACCCTGGCGGAGCTCAGTGCGGAGCCCGGCACGGCGGCGCGGCTCACCTTCAGCGGCTATGCCGCGGCGGGGTTGGAGGAGCACCGCGAGGCGGGGGCGGACTGGCTGGCGCGCTCCGGCGTCGACGCGGCCGCCGAGCGCACCCTCGTCACCGGCGGCGCGCAGCACGCGATGACCCTGGCCTGCGCCACCCTCGCCTCGCCGGGGGACCTGATCCTCTGCGAGGAGCTGACCTACCCCGGGGCCAAGGCCCTGGCATCGGTCCTGCACCTGCGCGTGCGCGGGATCCCGATCGACGGCGAGGGGATCCTGCCCGACGCTGTGGAGAGCGCCTGCCGCCGCGCCCAGCCGCGCGTCCTCTACCTGATGCCCAACCTGCACAATCCGCGCGGCGTGATCCTGTCGCCGGAGCGCCGGCGGGAGATCGCCCGCATCGCGCGCCACCACGGTCTGTGGGTGGTGGAGGACGACTCCTACGGCTTCCTGCTCCCCGAGCCCCCCGCGCCGATCCAGGCGCACGCCCCGGAGCGCACCTACTTCCTGACCGGCACCTCCAAGGGGATCGCCGCGGGGAGCCGGGTGGGCTTCCTGCTGGCCCCCGAGGGGGACCCGCAGGTGGTCGAGCAGCTCTCCGCCCGGGTGGCGGCAATCTCCTGGATGGCGGCCCCCCTCTCCGCCGAGCTCGCCCGGCGCTGGATCGCCGACGGGGCGGCGGACCGCATGGTCGCCTGGAAGCGCTTCGAGGCGCGGGCGCGGCGCGAGCTGCTGGAGCGCGCCCTCCCCCGGGCGCGGGTGGACTCCCACCCGGGCTGCTCCCACGCCTGGCTCCTGCTCGAGGAGCCCTGGCGCGCCCAGGAGTTCGCCGAGGCGGCGCGCCGGCGGGGGGTGTTGGTCACGCCCGCCGAGACCTTCGTCGTCGGCCGCGGGGAGGCCCCCCACGCCGTGCGCCTGTGCCTCGGCACCCCCGGCTCCCGCGAGGAGGTCGCCCGCGGCCTGGCGATCCTGGCGGAGATCCTGGCCGCGCACCCCACGCCGGATCGGGCGCTGGTCTGAAGACGAGCCTCAGCGACTGATGCGCCGCAACGCCGCCTGCGCGTCGCGGGCGGCGCCGGTGTCGGGGTAGCTCTCGATGATGCGGTTGAGCTCCTTGATCACCTTGATGCGCTGCTTGTCCTTGAGGCGCTTCCCCTCGGGGAGCAGCTTGCGCACCTTCTCCTGGGCGCGCAGCACCTGGGTCACCTGCTTGCCGCGCAGCTTCGACTGCAGCGCGGCGACGCGCTCCGCCATGGGGAGCTTGCCCACGCGCTTCTTCAGGAACTTGCAGCGCTCCTTGACGGTCAGGTAGTCGCCCTCGACCTCGAAGAGGGTCTCCAGATCGCGCAGGCGGCGGTCGACGATCGTGTCCACCCCGGCGAGCAGCTCGGCGCGCTGGTCGGGATCGTCGACCGAGTCGATGCGCTTGTAGGCCTTGGTGTAGTGCTCCTCGGCGAGCTCCTCGCGCAGCTTCCGGTCGTAGCCGGGCAGCTCGAAGATCGGCACCGCCCGCGCCCCCTCCAGCGTCTTCTCGAGCAGCTCCTCGTCGAGCGAGGCGGGGTGCCCCTTCCAGACGACCGTGCCGTCGGGGCCGATCAACACGGCGGAGGGGAAACCGCGGCGCCCGAAGTACTCCATCGTCGCCAGCGGAGGATCGTAGGCCCAGGCGTAGGCCACCTCGTGGCGCTCGATCCAGGGCTCGATGTTGGAGGCGGATTCCCCGGTCACGCCGAGGATGCTCAGGCCCTTGGTCGCGAACTTCTCGTGGAGCTCGTTGATCTCGGGCACCGAGCGGGCGCAAGGGGTTCACCAGTGGGCGAAGTACTCCAGCAGGATGGCGCGGCCGGCGTACTCCTCGAAGGTGGCGGCTTCGGTGCCGGCGAAGTCGAAGAGCGGCAGGCTGGCGGGGATCCGGGAGCCCACCTTCTGGGCGTCGGCGGGCGGGACGAGGGCTGCGGCGAGGGCCGCCGCTGCGAGCACTCCCAGCTTCATGGGACCTCCTCGTGGTCGGGCCGTGGAACGTCGCGGTCCAGCTTAGCAGGAACTGGGCCCCCCCTCGGCGAGAAGGGGGGCCCAGTGGAGGCGCGTCCCGGGGGCAGCACCCCCCGGCTCGAGCTCAGATGCGGCCGCTGCGCGCCCGCCGGCGCTTGTTCACCTTGCGCCCGCCGACGGTCTTCTGGCGGGTCCGGAAGCCGGTCTTACGCTTGCGCTTGATGGCACTGTTGCGGAGCTTGATCTTCATGGCTGGAGGCCCCGGCGGGGCGGTCGAGCGAAAGAGGGTAGCCGCGACCCGGCCCAGGCGCCAGGCCTGGGCGGGATTCCCCGCGGGATCCGGGGGTCAGTGCCAGGTCACGCGGACGGTGTTCGTGAGGTTCGAGGTCGGGTGCGGGTTCGCGTCCCGGTACCAGAGCTGGAAGATCCAGGTGTCTCCCGGTTGCGGGTCGATTCCGACCTGGGGGAGGTCCAGGGGGGCGGTCCAGGAGCCGGTCGGGGTGGCCTGGCTCAGGGTGTGCCCCAGGCGCCGGATCGGATCGCCCAGACAGAGCCAACCCTGGGAGCCGGGGGGCATCACCGGGATGCCGTTCGACTGCGCCGCCAGGACGAAGGCGAACGCTTGCCGCGGCAGGTCCTCCGCTCGCGCGGTGACCCCGTTCACCCCCGCCTTCGCCACCCCCGTGACCGTCAGGGTCGCTCCCCCGCCGGTCGAGTTGCTCGCCCCCGGGCAGTCCGACGTCCCCAGGGGGAGTTCGTGGACGTACGCGGACCCGGCGCTGACCGTCCCCGAGCGGCCGTAGTCCGTGGGAGCTCCCACCAGGACGACCGAGTCGGACACGGCCACATCCCAGCCCATACCTGCCTCCTGGGTCTGTCCGCTCTCGGCCGCCTTCGTCGAGAAGCGCCACGTCTCCGTCCACTTTCCGTTCGTGCCCAGTTCGAAGTGGTAGGCCTGACCGTGGGGGTGGCCCGCTCCCGAGAAACCGTAGCGTGCGCCTACCACCAGCCGGCGTCCCTGGAGGTCCAGGGAGTAGCCGAAGGAGTCGGTCTGGTAGAAGCCCGAGGAGGAGCCGTTGCTCGCGTAGAGCGTCTGCCGCAGCTCCCAGCCGCCGAAGGGCCCGCTGCCGGTGTGCTCGAACATCGCCACCTTGCCCAGCCTCGGCGGGAAGACCAGCGCGATCGCCGGCTCGCCGATCGCGATCCAGTCGCCGTCGATGGCAGTGGCGTCACCGAAGTGGTCATGGGGCGATCCCCCCGGGCGCACCAGGGTCGCCGCGTACTCCCACCCCTGCGGGCCGAGCTCGAACACCTGCACCTGCTTGGGAGAGCCACCCACCTGAGAGAGCAACTGATCCCCGCTGACCGCCACGCGGGCTCCGAAGCCGCCGGCATGCATGCCGGGGCGGTCGACCGGGAGAAGGCAGGCCGTGCGATCCCAGCCGGTAGGTCCCCGGTCGAAGACGTGTACGGCTCCGTTGTCATAGCCCAGGCCGAGGGAGTCCTCACCCGGCTCACCAACGGCGATTCGATCGCCGTCCACAGCCACCGAGCTTCCGAAGCCAAAGCCGTCGGGTAGCCCTGGTGAACGCCCGACGAGTTCCTGACGGAAGATCCACCGGCCATCCACCAACTCGAAGACAAGCACCTTCCCCGACTTGAGCACCGCCCAGGAGTCGAGGAAGTCCCCCACAACGAGGATGTCGCCGGAGACAGCTAGCTCATCTCCGAAGGAGTGGGCCGTCACACTGGGAGATTCCAGCGTCTGTACATGTGCCCAACCTCCCAGGCCCCTTCGATAAACATAAACGACTCCGGCACGCGGATCCGGTGGCCCACACGGCGCCGGTTCGTTCGGAGCACCGATGAAGAGCCAGCCATCGGAGACTGCAGCGGTTCTTCCGTAGAAGTCCTGGAACTCGTCGTTCTGTCCCACGAACCGCTGAGTCTCGGTGGTCTTCGTGCTCTGAGCCATCAGTGCTGGCGTCAGGACTGCGCAGGCGACGAGGAGGTTCGGGATCGACCTCCCTCGGAAGGACTGGATCATTCTATGCAGGCGCTGCATCTGATTGCCTCGTGATCCCCGACCCGCGGAAACGGGCCGGGGACCGTCTTGGAATGAGGTCGATGTGAATCAAGGAACTGAGCTGCCGTCTACTGGACCTCGAAGGCACCCATGTCGGTGATCTTGTTCGATATGTTCCCACCGTCCACACCGGTGTCTGGCACCGCCACGACCTCCACCTCCCGCTGGTTGTTGCGGGCGTCCAGAGGAGTCCATTCGTTCCCGGTGGTGCCGTTGCCGTCGAGATCGGCGTAGTCCGGTAGCAGGTCGGTGTCGTCGGCCGCGTCGATGCACGGAGACGAGCTCTGCAGGGTCAAGATCCTCGCGGGTCCGTTCGTGAACTGAGGGTCCAAGGCAATGCACCCAGAGCCGAACCAGGGAGGAGCCGGCAGCGCATCCAGCTCCACGCAGGAGTAGGTCGCGCTCACCGTCGACGTCACGCCCCCGATCGTCCCGGCGCTCACCAGGGGCGGGCCGCCGCTCTGCAACTGCGTGTATTGGTTGTGGAACAGGATGCTGCTCCCGATCGACTGCGTCCCCCCGCTCACCGCGTTGTAGAACGCCGAGCCCCCCGCCTGGGAGTACCCCGCCGGAGTGGTGGCCTTGTTGTAGGCGAGGGTGCAGTGCGCCAGGTTCGTCACAGCCGCCCCGTTGTTGAAGAAGCCACCACCGACCCAGGCCTCGTTGTTCATCCAGAGGCAGTTCTGGAAGTCCACCTGGCTCGCCGGCTGGTTGTTGAATACCCCGCCGCCGCGCACGGCCCGGTTGTCGTCGAATGTGACGTTGTACCAGTACAGGTTGTCGCCGCACTGGTTCATGTAGAGCGCGCCGCCGTCCCCGGTGTACGTCCCGCCGGAGGACTTCATGCACTGGTTGTCACGGAACAGGATCCTCGACGCGACCACGCGCAACGGGAGCGTGCTGGACCCGACGCGGTAGAAGTACGCGCCCGCTCCACGATCGGCGGCTAGCCCGAATTATTCACGAGGGTGGGACGCGGGTGTGTCCGGCGTGTCGAT
>CAZDQL010000134.1:0-13269 GCA_964507325.1 uncultured Planctomycetaceae bacterium
ACCCACGGCGTATTCGAAACCCCCATCCCCAAGAACGAACCCGTCAAGGACTACACGCCCGGCAGCCCCGAGCGCACGTCGCTGGAGGCCCGCTTGGAAGCCATGGCCGCCGAGACGGTCGAGATCCCTCTCCTGATCGGAGGTCGCGAGGTGACCACCGGTGATTTCAGGGAGATGGTGATGCCCCACGACCACGGCCACGTGATGGGGCGCTTCCACCAGGCGCGCGGGCCCGAGATCGCCCAGGCGGTCGAGGCCGCGGAGGAGGCGCGCCGCACCTGGGGCGCCATGCCCTGGGAGGACCGGGTCAGCGTCTTCCTCAAGGCGGCCGACCTCCTGGCGGGTCCCTGGCGCGACACGATCAACGCGGCCACCATGCTCAACCAGTCGAAGACGGTTCACCAGGCGGAGATCGACGCCGCTTGTGAGCTGATCGACTTCTGGCGCTACAACGCGCACTTCGCCC
Organism: uncultured Planctomycetaceae bacterium; assembly: GCA_964507325.1. Classification (GTDB taxonomy): domain Bacteria; phylum Planctomycetota; class UBA1135; order UBA1135; genus CAZDQL01. The sequence continues at coordinate 467 of CAZDQL010000134.1, forward strand.
AGGAGCTCTACGGCGGCCAGCCGGAGTCCGCGGCGGGCATGTGGAACCGCGTCGAGCAGCGTCCCCTGGACGGCTTCGTCTTCGCGGTCACGCCCTTCAACTTCACCTCCATCGCCGGCAACCTCCCCACCGCCCCGGCGATGCTGGGCAACACCGTGCTCTGGAAGCCGGCCAGCACCTCGGTGCTCTCCAACTACTACCTGGCCAAGATGTTCGAAGAGGCGGGACTGCCCCCGGGCGTGATCAACTTCGTGCCCGGCTCGGGGGGCCAGGTCGGTGACCCGGTGCTGGCGGACCGCCACCTGGCGGGCGTGCACTTCACGGGCTCGACCGAGGTCTTCCAGGGCATCTGGCGCACCATCGGCGAGAACATCGCCAGCTACGGCCAGTACCCGCGGCTGGTGGGCGAGACCGGGGGCAAGGACTTCGTCTTCGCCCACCCCTCCGCCGATCCGGCGGGCCTGGCGGTGGCGCTGGTGCGCGGAGCCTTCGAGTTCCAGGGGCAGAAGTGCTCGGCGGCCAGCCGCGCCTACGTCCCCGCCAGCCTGTGGGACGACGTCTGCCAGCGCGTCGGCGCCATGGTGGCCGACATCGGGGTCGGCGACGTGTGCGACTACAAGAACTTCATGGGCGCCCTGATCGACGCCAACTCCTTCCGCACGCTCAAGGAGGCGATCGACCTGGCGCGCTCCGACCCCAACTGCGAGGTGGTCTGTGGCGGCGAGTACGACGACAGCCAAGGCTGGTTCGTCAAGCCCACGGTGGTCACCACCCGCGACCCCAAGCACCACCTGATGCGCACGGAGTTCTTCGGGCCCCTGTTGACGGTGTACGTCTACGAGGACGCGCGCCTCGAGGAGACCCTGGAACTGTGCGCCACCACCTCGGAGTACGCCCTCACCGGCGCCATCTTCGCCAACGACCGCGCGGCGGTGCGCCAGGGGATGGACGTGCTGCGCTACGCGGCCGGAAACTTCTACATCAACGACAAGCCCACGGGGGCGGTGGTCGGCCAGCAGCCCTTCGGCGGGTCGCGCGCTTCCGGCACCAACGACAAGGCGGGCTCGCTCCTCAACCTCCAGCGCTGGGTCTCCGCGCGCACGATCAAGGAGACCTTCGTGCCGCCGACGGACTACCGCTACCCCTTCATGGGCTGAGCGGGAGGGGCGCTCACTCCAGATCCAGCGAGAGCGCGGTCGCCCCGTCGATCTGGAAGTACTCGAGCAGGAGCTCGTGCTCTCCCGCGGAGAGCTCGAGCTCCACCTCACCGCGCCGCGGGGCGTGGTGCGTCCAGTCCTCGAACACCACCTCGCCGTCGAGCGTGACCCGCACGCCGTCGTCCGACAGGACGCCCAGGCGGTAGGTCCCGCTCTCGGCGATGACGACGGTGCCGCGCGCCTGCAGGCCGAAGCGGTCGCTGCCGACCGCGGCCTTGACCTCCTCGTCCCCCCAGGGGTGCAGGAAGTTCGCCACGCGCTTGGTGACCAGGGGCTTCTCGGCCCGCGCGCGGTAGACCTCCAGGTCGGCGCGCGGGTCGCTCCCCTGATCCCAGCGGAACCAGAGCGCGTCCCACTCGACTTCCCGCAAGAGGCCCCCGGGCAGCACCGGCTCCGGCCGCGGCTCCCCCGAGCGGTAGTCCCAGGGCCCGTAGCGCCCCATCACGATCGTCGAGCGGTCCCCGGTGGGCACCCCGCGTTCCTCGGCGCGCACCACCTGGGTGCCCGGGACGTCGGGGGGGGAGAGGCTCGCGAACTCGTCGTAGACGGGGGGGTAGCGCCCCTCCCAGGGGGAGAGGGTGCTCTCGGCGATGTGCCCCGTGGGCAGGGTGCCCTTGCGGTCCGCCATCCAGCCGCGCACCGTCTCGTCGTCGATCTCCTCCTCGCCCGCGGCGCGCAGACCGTCGATGTAGGGGCGCCGGCCGCTGTCCCCCCAGTCGTTCTCGAAGAAGACCGCCTCGGTGGTCTTGCGCAAGACCACGTCCTGGGCGTTGTCGGAGAAGGTGTTCATCAAGAGCCAGGGGCGGCGGCTCGAGGTCTCGCGCACCGCTCCGAAGGGCCCCTCGATGAAGTCGCGGTCGTTGTCGCCGAAGTCCCAGTAGAACTCCACCGCCATGTTGTTGCCGTGGAACCGGTTCTCGGCGATGACGTTCTCCTGGCCGTGCTCGATCGTGACTCCCGCACCCACGGTGTCGTCGATGCGGTTGCGCAGGATCAACATCTCGCTCGAGTAGCCACCCCACACTCCGTGCTGGTAGCACCCCGAGAGGTCGTTCTCGATCACCAGGTTGCGGTTGGAGAAGGTCGCCTCCAGCGCGTTGGCGGGGGAGAAGCGCAAGTCGTTGCCGTAGAAGAGGTTGCGGTCCCCGCCCCCCGGATCCCCCTCCTCGCCGCGCTCCGCCGCGCGCCCCCCGACCAGGTCGTTGCCGGCGAAGAGGAACACGCCGTCCCCGCCGTGGGTGGCGGAGTTGTAGGCCACCACGTTGTCGCAGCAGCGCTCGAAGAGCAGGATCCCCGCCGAGTCCTGCCCGCGGGAGTAGACGTCGTGGCTGTAGCCGCGCACGCAGTAGTCGAAGACGTTGTGGCTGATCGTGTTGCGCGAGCTGCGGTAGAGACCGATGCCCCAGCCGGAAAGGAAGGAGAAGTCGTTGTCGTAGACCTCCGCCCCGCTGGTGCGCGTCAAGAGGATCCCGTTCTGCCCATGGCGCCCCCGGCAGCGACGCACCACCACGTCCCGGCAGTCGGTGAAGCTGATCGCGGCGCCGTAGTTCGTGATCCACTCCTCCTGGTCGTTGTGGTGGGGCCAGAGCCAGTCCTCGCCGCTCTCGGCCGCAATCGTCGAGCGCAGGCGCTGGCCGAACCAGCCGTCGAAGCGCACGTCCTCCACCGTCACCCCGCTGGAGTCGAGCACCACCACGCAGCCCCGGTAGCCGCCGAGCTCCCCCCCGCGCAGGGTGACGTCCCGGCAGCCGCGCAGGACGATCCCCCCGCCGACGTCGCCCTCCCGCTCCTCGTCGACGCCGCGGCCCCTGAGCTGCACGCCCCCGAGGTCGAGGGTGACTCCCCGAGCCCCCTCCAAGACGATCACCCCTTTGCACCCATCCGGGCCCAGCGGCGGCCGCAGGTACTCTCCCTCCGGTAGCGCCAGGTCGGAGGCCACCCGCAGGGATCGGCCCTGGGGCCAGTTCGCGTCGGCGGAGGTCGTAGAAGACGTCTGGGTGCCCGCGCAGGCCCCCACGAGCAGAAGAACGGGGAGGGGGAGTCGTCGGTGCATGTCACCTCCAGTGGTGGCGCAGAGCCTAAGAGGACGGAGAAGGCTGCGCAAAGGAACACCGGCGCGGCGCTTGGCGGAGCGCTATTCTCTGCGGACCCTCCACCCCCCTATCCCGTGACCACCACCCACTCAGCCGGCGATCCGCCCCCCACCGGGATCGAGCTCCAGCCGTCGATCCCCATCTGCCAGTCCGACCTGCCCCTGGACTGGTACCAGAGCGAGTTCCGCCCCTACGCCGAGGAGTACCTGGCGCTCCCGGACCGGACCCCCGCCACCGTCTTCGACTGGCTCGACGGCTACGTCACGCCCGCGCGGGAGCATTTCGGGGACGCGCTCCTGCTCTTGGCGCACTTCTACATGGGGGGGGAGATCGTGAAGCTGGTGGAGCGCTACGGCGGCTCCGTCTCCGACAGCTACGCCCTGGCGCTGCAGGCGCGCAACCACCCGGAGAAGAGGGTGATCGTCGAGTCGGCGGTGCACTTCATGGCCGAATCGGTCGCCATCCTGGCCAACCCGGGGCAGGAGGTCTGGATCACCAACCCCAAGGCCGGCTGCACGATGGAGATGCTGGCCAAGGACTGGATGGTCGAGCCGGTGGTCGACCAGCTCCTGGAGCGCTACGGCGACGAGCTCCTGATCGTCGCCTACATGAACACGTCGGGGCGCATCAAGGCCCTGGCGGGCCAGACGGGCGGCGCGGCCTGCACCAGCTCCAACGCCCACCTGGTCGTCGACTGGGCGCGGCGGCAAGAGAAGCGCATCCTCTTCGTCCCCGACGAGCACCTGGGGCGCAACACCGCGGCGCGGCTCGGGATGGACCTCGAGCGATTGGTCACCCTGCCCGAGCCGGGGGTGCGCGGCGGGAGCTTCCCCCTGGAGGAGGTCGACGGCGGGCTGGCCGCCCTGGACGACGCCTCGATGATCCTGTGGGGCTCGGCCTGCGGCGTGCACACCGTGTTCACGGCCGGGATGGTGCGCTTCTGGAAGGAACGCGACTGGCGCGTCCTGGTGCACCCCGAGTCCCCCCTGGAGGTGGTCGAGGCCGCCGACGGCCAGGGCAGCACCAACTACCTCTGGAGCGAGATCATGGCCGCCCCCCGCGGGTCGCGCCTGGCGATCGGCACCGAGGGGCACTTCGTGCGCAACGCCCGCACCGAGGGCACGCGGCGCGGGATCGAGGTCGTGCACCTGGCGGACGTGCCCACCCCCGACGGCGCGGCGGCGGGTTGCGGCTGCGCGACGATGAGCCGCAACGACCCCCCCCACCTGGCGGGGATGCTCGACCTCCTGCGTCGCGGCCAGGCCCCCGACGCCAACCGGGTCCTGCCCGGGGACTCGGTCAACGAGCGCACCGGAGCGCGCGATCGCCTGGAGCCCGCCGAGCGCGACGCTCTCGTCGCCGACGCGCGGGCGGCGCTGGAGCGCATGATCGAGATCACCGAGGCGGGTTGACGCCGCTCAGCCGCGCTCAATCTCCCACACCTCGGCGCCGAAGTGGTCCCAGGGCAGGCGCCCCTCGTCGCAGTCCTCCCCCACCGAGAACTGCACGTCGACGAAGTAGACGATGGCGCTCGGGCTCGCGGCGCGCAGGTTGCGCGCCCCGTGGGCGACTCCGGGGGGGATGCGCACCAAGCTCGAATTGGTGTCCCCCAGGACCATGCGCCGCAGGAGCCCCTCGGTCGGCGAGCCCGCGCGCACGTCCGCCAAGACCAGCAGGATCTTGTCGGAGGGGGGCACGAACCAGAGGTCGGTCTGGTGCCGGTGCAGGTGGAAGGCCTTGATCACCCCCGGCTCCATCACCGAGTAGTTCACCTGCCGCGCGGTGAAGCCGTTCGCGAGCTGGTGCACTCCTTGGTCGAGACGGCCGAGCTCGGTCATCGCCCCCCCGTCGTCGTTGAAGCGGCGCAGGGGGATGACCTCGACCCCTTCGATCGAGGGCTGGGGGCTGTAGTCCTGCACGCCGAAGCCGGCGGCGGCGCTGGGGCTGAATTCGGTCATCGTCTGGGTTGGGGGAGCGGTGCGCGCCCATCCTGCCATGGGGGCGAGGGCGGGGCGAGAGTACACTCCGCCCATGCCCCCCACCCGCCACGACCCACGCGCCCCCTGCCCGCGGGGGGGCGAGCCCCTGCGCCACCGCTCCGTCGCCGACGTCGAGGGACTCGACCGCCTGCTCGAAGAGTGCCTGCCCAGCTTCGGAGCCGGCTACCTGCGGCGCGTCTGGACCCTGCTCGACGAGGCGATCGGCCGCCAGGTGCCGCTGTCCCTGGCGGTCGCCGGGCCGGTGACCGCCTCCGGGCAGCACCTGGCGTGGCTGAATCCGCTGCTCGACAGCGGCTGGTTCTGCCTGCTCTCGACCACCGACGCGGTCTGCTACCACGACGGCCACCGGGCCCTCGACGGGGCGCCCCGGCACCCGATCCACGAGGTCGCGATCCACGGCGACGACGCCGCCCTGCGCGAGGAGCGCACGATCCGCATCACCGACATCGGCTTCGACGAGGAGGTGCTCCTGGAGCAGGACCGTTTCTTCTCCGCCTGCCTCCTGCGCCCCGAGTTCCAGCGCTCGATGTCGGGCACCGAGCTGCGCCACCTCCTGGGAGAGCGCTTCTCTGCCCAGGAGCGACGCAACGGCGCCCCCGAGGGGCTGCTCGCCCTCTGCCACCGCAAGGCGATCCCGGTCTTCGTCGGCGCCCCCTCCGACGGTTCGATCTTCCTGAACTCGATGAAGCTCTGGGCGCTGGCGCGCGCGCGCGGCGAGCCCTACCGCTTCGAGCTCGACCTGCACGCAGAGGTCTTCGAGAGCTGCGCCTACCACCTCTGGGGGCAGGACCAGGAGCCGGCGCGGGGACTGGGGACCTTGATCCTGGGGGGAGGCGTGCCGAAGAACTTCAACCTGCAGCCGGAGCCCGCCCTCTCCCAGGTGCTCTGCTTCGAGGAGGTCGAGGGCTACCTCTACGACATCCAGATCACGACGGCCCCCGTCAGCGACGGCTCCCTCTCCTCCTGCCCGCCGGCGGAAGCGGTCACCTGGGGCAAGGTGGAGAAGGAGACCTACCGCTCCCACTGCGAGTCGATGCAGGCGGACTACTCGACGGTCATGCCGATCTTGACCCGCGCCCTGCTCGAGAAGCGCGCACGTCTGGCGGCCCTGGAGGAGGAGCTGGGGCGTGAGACGCTCATCGAGCGGCACCCGGAGGCGGCGGGCTACCTGCGCGACCCCGCGGGCTACCGCCTCTTCGAGCGACGCGCGGAGTTGGTGGCGCGCCTCGACGGAGAGCTCGCCGACCGCCTCGAGGCCCTGCGGCCCACGACCGCCTATCCCCTGGCGTAGGGGCATGAGGAGCCTGCGCCAGGGATCTCCGCGTACTAGCGGAATCTCGAGCCTTCAGGCACCTTGGCTGTGAGGAACGCGATGGACTCCAAGCAGCGAGAGTGGACGAGCACCGTCCCGAGTGTCCTGGGCTTGGCGAGTTTCCTGGCGGGGGTCGCTACGGCCCAGCAGGGGACACCGACACAGCCCCGCGGCTCGAGGTGCGACGAGCTCTGTCTCCGATGCGCGACGCAGGGGTCTACCACCTGGCGACGGGGACTTGGACCCGCGGTCGGTCTCGAACGGCCGCTCTCGGGGCCGACGTCATCTACCGCAACGACGCGTGGACGGGGTACTTCGGCAACGGCCTCGAGGGAATATTCGCGGTCGACGAAGGCATGCTGCCGGGGCCGAGCAGCGAGCAACCCCACGGGGCCGGTTCGGGAGGTCCGCAGGACGCCTACCTCATCGACTCCTTCGAGTTCGCTTATTGCGCGGAGACCAATGCCGGCGGAATCGATTGGGAGTTGCGCTTCTACGACGCCTTCCGGGTTTGCGACAACCCGGACGATCCCGACCACTGCATGCACCAGGCGAACCCGACGATCCTGCTCCCCGCACTCCCCACGAGTGGGGCCTGCTGGACGGTGACCGTCGACCTGAGCGGTGGGTCCGAGTTTTGCATGCAGGCGGACGGCGCTCCGTGCGCTCCAGGCTGGCAGACCCATGGTTTCGCATTCGATTTCTTCGGTTTCGGCTTTCTCTACGACAACGGTGGAAGCCCGGCCGGCCCGATGTTTGCGGGCAATCCCCCCTACGCCCCGGAGGGAGACGGGACGTGCTACTCGCCCTCCTTCGTCTGCGGCACGACGGCGACCGGCCTGGGGCAGCATGACCTGCTCACGCTGGGTGACCCGTGGGGGGGATCGTGCATCTGGTCACCGGGTTTCCCGGGTATAGGTTGTGGGATCCCTCCTCCCGCTCCCGAATTCCAGCTCCACCTCCTGCTCGGCACCGACTGCTCCACCCCCTGCCTGCCCCCCTGCGTCGACGAGCGCACCTGTTACCCGGCCGTCCCCAACTCGACCGGCCACCCCGGGCTGATCGCCATCACCACCTGCTCGCTGGCCGCCGACGAGATCCTCGTGACCGCCGGCGATCTCCCCCACCACCAGGCGGGCTACCTCTTGATCGGCAACGGCAGCGGCGTGATCTCCAACCCACCCGGAGCCGCCGGCGACCTTTGCCTGGCGGGGTCCACCCCGGGGATCGGACGCTACACCGCCGATGTCGGCGTCACCGGCAGCCTCGGCCTGCTCGCGACCGACCTGATCGGAGGCGCGGTCGGCGGCGGCGCGGGCCACCTCCCCAATCCCCCCGGTGGCCAGCTCCAGCCCGGTCAGGTCTGGGGCTTCCAATACTGGTACCGGGACGTGGGCACCTCGAACTTCACCGACGTAATCCGGGTGGCCTTCACTCCCTAGAGGTCAGGGCGAGGCGACCATCGGTCTCCACGCCTGGGGAGGTGGTATGGTGTCCTCGTGGACGCACTCGAGAGGACCTACCGTCAGCGGCTGGGTGAGTGGACGGGTCAGCGGCGCGTGGCCCGCTCGGTCGCTCTCCTGAACGAGGTCCGCTCGATGCTGCGCAGGAAGGTCGAGGCGAGTCAGCCCGATCTCGATGAGCGAGAGGTCCGGATCCGCATCGCCGAGTGCCTCTACCGTACCGACGCCGCGACGATGCACCTGCTCGCCCGTCTGCGACGATGACCGGCGACGGCGACCTCGAGCGGACCCTGCTCTGTGCAACCGCCGCGCTCGAGCGCCTTGGCGTGCCGTTTCACGTCACCGGCGGACTCGCTTCGTCGTACTACGGCGAGCCGCGACTCACCCAGGACATCGATCTGGTCGTCGGGCTCGAAGCACAGTCGGTCGTCGAGCTCGTCGCTCTGCTCGACCGGGATTTCATCGTCGACGCCGCTTTCGTCGAGACGGCCGTGCAAGAACGCCGGATGTTCCAGGCTCTCCACAGGGAGACGCTCATCCGAGTCGACTTTCACGTCGGTGAGCGAATCGAGGGAGAGCTCGACCGGTGCGTGTCGCAGCCTCTCTTCGGTGGCCACGAAGTCCCGCTCGTCTCCAAGGCGGACGCGATCCTCTCGAAGCTGATCTGGATTCGCGATGGCAGCGAGAAGAGCCGTAGAGATGTCATCGGCATGCTCCTCGATCCAACCCCGTACGATCGCCAGTCCGTGGAGGCACGCGCTGTGGAGCACGGGTGCGCGGGCATCCTGAGCGAACTCGAGGGCGAGGCGGGCGAAGGCTGAAGAGCGAGATCCGACGGCGAGGGGCCTGGGAGCCCACCCCCCGCACCAAAGCACGGTCCCCCCCGCCTCCATAGTCTCGGCGCTCGCCCGCCGCCCGAGGAGGCCGTGCAGGATCCCCAGCCCCTTGGCCGCCGCCGCCCGTCCGCGCCCGGTGGGCAGGGCCGCGAGGAAGGTCAGCGGCCAGGCCAGGACGTCGCAGAGCAGGAACGCCGACCAGCGCCCGGGTGTCCCGTGGCTGCGCAGGAAGCGCAGGGAGTTCAGGGCGTTCAAGTACTTGCGGCGCGCCGTGTAGCCGCCCCCCGTGGCGCTCGAGGCGGCGTGCAGGCAGAGGGCCTCGCCGACGCACCACGATTGCCAGCCGCCGCGGCGGGCGCGCTCGCCGAGGTCCACGTCCTCCAGGTAGGCGAAGTAGGCGTCGTCGAAGAGCCCCACCTCCTCCAGGGATTCCCGGCGCGCGAGCAGCGCGCAGCCGGGGAGGTAGTCCACCTCGACCGTCCCGCGCCACTGCGGCCCGTCGAGGGCTCCGTTGCCGCGCAAGACCGAGAGGTTGGGGCCGAAGACCACGCGCCCCCCGGCGGCCCAGACGCGCGCGGGCTCTCCGGGCAGGAGGATCCTCGGACCCACCATCCCCACCCGCGGTTTCTCCGCCAGCACCGCGAGGAGCTGGCCCAGGGCCTCCCCCACCAGGGTGGCGTCGTTGTTCAGGAAGAGCACCGCCTCGGCGCCCCCTTCGAGGGCGGCCCGGGCGCCGCGGTTGGCGGCCGCGCCGTAGCCGAGGTTCGAGGGGTTCTCGAAGAGCACCAGCTCGGGGTGGCGCGCCACCACCGCTTCGCGCGACCCGTCGCTGGAGGCGTTGTCGACGAAGACGGTGTGCGCGGGAGAGACGCCGGCCGCCACGAGGGAGGCGAGGCAGGCGAGGTTCTCCTCGCCGCCGTTCCAGTTGACGACGACCGCCCAGGTGCCCTCTCGGCTCGGGTTCACTGCTGCTCCTCCTCGACCTCGGCCACCGTCGAGGTGAAGGAGCCGCGCCCGAGCAGGGTCTCGACCCGCTCTCCCGGGGAGAGCTCGGCGGCGTCCAGTAGCGGTGCGCCCCCCGCGGCGCGGCGCGTGATCGAGTAGCCGCGACCCAGGACCGCGAAGGGCGAGACCGCCCCCAGGGCCCGCTCGAGCACCTCGAGCCGGCGCCCCCGCCCCTCGAGCTGGGCCGCCGCGGCCCCCTCCAGCCGTCCGCCGAGAGCCTCCAGGAGGCCCCCACGGCGCGCCAGCCTCTCCGCGGGGTGCTGGCGGGCCAGGCGCGCGCCGAGGCGCTCGGCGACGGCACCCTCCCGCACGAGACGCCCCTGGACGCCCTGGAGCAGCCTGGAGCCGAGCGCCAGCGCCGCGGCGTGGCGCTCCTCGAGCAGCCGGCCGGCGTCGCGCAGGACGCGGCGCTGCGCCAGCCGGTCGAGCCGCTCGGCGCGGGTCCCGAGCTGGCGCTCCATCGCGGCCAGGAGGTAGCTCCCCGAGCGCTCGATCCGCTCGAGCAGCGCGCGCCGGTCGGGGAAGACCGTCTGGGCGGCGTCGGTCGGCGTGTGGGCCCGGTGGTCGGCGACCAGGTCGACCAGGGTGGTGTCCGACTCGTGACCCACCCCCGTCACCACCGGTACCGAGGAGCGCCAGATCGCCTGCGCCACCGGGAGCTCGTTGAAGGTCCACAGGTCCTCCAGGGAGCCACCGCCGCGCACCACGCAGATCACGTCCACGCCGCTGGCGTCGAGGCGCGCGATCGCGTCCGCCACCTCTTCGGCCGCCCCCGCCCCCTGGACCGGGGTGGGCGCCAGGCGCAGGGGGTAGTCGGGCCAGCGCTTCTCGCGCGTGCGCAGGAAGTCGCGCAGGGCGTCCGCCTCGCGGCTGGTGACCAGCCCCACCACCCGCGGCCAAGGGGGCAGGGGGCGCCGGCGGTCGAACCACCCGTCCGCCGCGAGCCGCGCCTTGAGCTTCTCGAGCGCCGCCAGGAGCTCGCCGATCCCGCGCCGCTCGACGCGCTCGACGATCAGGCTGTAGCTGCCCCGCGGCGCGTAGACGTCGAGCACGCCGTGGCAGACGACGCGCATCCCCTCCTCGAGGCGGAAGCGCAGGGCGGAGGACACCCGGCTGCGCCAGATGGCGCAGGAGAGGGCCGCGCCGCGCTCCTTCAGGGTGAAGTAGAGGTGCCCTGACGCGGCGCGCTTGGGAGCGCCCACCTCCCCCTCCACCGCCACTCGCCCGATCCCCGCCAGACGCTCGGCGATGGCGCGCGTGAGCGCCCCCACCGGAATCACCCGGGGCTCGCGCGGCGCGCCGGCGGAGTCGTCGAGGGGGCCCACGGGCAGGGTTGTCGCACGCGGCACGGGCGTGGTCAACGACGGGCGACGCCCAGGGGAGGGGCCGGGGGCTCCCGCGACCTTCAATGGGCGGCGGAGGGCGCCGCCTCGGCGGCGCCCTCGTTCCTGAGGGACGGGTCCTCGCGCGGCGCCGCTACAGCGACATCAGCATCCCGTCGACTTCGTCGCAAGTCTTGCGGACGGCGCCGACGGAGTGCTCGAAAGCGGCCTTCTCCTCGTCGGTGAGGTCGAGCTCGATGACCTTCTCGACCCCGTTCTTCCCGATGATCCCGGGCACGCCGACGAAAACGCCGTCGCAACCGTACTCGCCTTCGAGCTTGGCGCAGACCGGCATGATCTTGCGCTTGTCGTAGATGATGGCCTCGGCCATCTCGAGGGCGGAGATCGCGGGGGACACGAAGGCGGAGCCGAAGCCCAGCAGCCCGACGACCTCACCGCCCGCCTTGCGCGTGCGGGTCTCGATGGCGGCCAAGGTCTCGGCGTCCAGGAACTTCTCGACGGGGATTCCGCCGATCAGGCACGAGGAGCGCACGGGGACCATGGTGTCGCCGTGGCCTCCCAGCACCATCGCGTTGACGTTCTCCACCGAGACGTTGGCCGCCTGGGCGACGAAGTAGCAATAGCGGCCCGAGTCGAGCACGCCGGCCATCCCCATCAGCTTGTTCTTGGAAGGTGACAGGCGCTTGTTCAGCGTGTAGACGATGGCGTCGAGCGGATTGGCGATCGAGATGATCGTGGCGTCCGGGCAGTTGTTCTGGATTCCTTCAGCGACGGCGTCGGTCACCTTCAGGTTGATCGCGAGCAGCTCCTCCCGCGTGGGGAAGGTGCCGTCGGGGCGGGCCTTGCGGGGAACGCCCGCCGTGTTGATGACCAGCTCGGCGCCTTTGAGGGAGGAGTAGTCCTTGGACCCCACGAGCGTCACGTCGCGACGCATCGTCGGGAGCCCCTCGGCGATGTCCAGGCACTTGCCGATGGAGACCGACTGCTTCTTGCTGATCTCCTGCCGGTCGGGCGGGTCTTCCGGATTGATGAACGGAGCCGGATCGACGAGGCCGACCTCTCTGGCTAGACGGCGGTTGGCGACTTCTTGGGCGAGCACGCCACCGATGTAGCCGCCGCCGATGAGCCCTATTTTGCTCAACATCTGATTGATCTTCTGGGTGGGGGTTTCTGGCCGAAGACAGACCGACTCTTGTAGCGACGGGAGGCCGACTTGGCAAGGCGTGGTCGCCGCCGTGGGCGGCCTCCGGGTGCTGACGGCGATCGCGTCTCGTGCTCGTGCGGGACGGTGTCGGTCTGCTCCGACGGCCGACGCCGTGGGCCGCGGGTTGGGTCCGGATGTCGAGAGAGGGGTGGTCCGCATCCGTTCAACCCGATCCGGCCGCTTTCCTAGCCATCTTGTGGGCCAGATGAAGCCCTCCTGGCGTCCAGCGGTGGTCCCGTCACCTCGATCGACTTCGGCGGCCCACCGGGCTCCGCCCTGTCGAGTAGCCCCGGGAGCTTTCGCTCCCAGGGCCCTCTCCAGATCCGGACT